>CAYPJU010000065.1:0-37449 GCA_964411125.1 uncultured Bradymonadales bacterium
CCGTTGTTGGAGGAAGCCGTGCCGTTGTTGGAGGAAGCCGTGCCGTTGTTGGAGGAAGCCGTGCCGTTGTTGGACGCACCATCCCCGGGCTCCCGCTTGCGCAGATCGTCACCGCCTCCGCATGCAGCGAGCACCGTCGCGACCACCAGGACCCCGCATCTCGAGACCAATCGTTCGTTCGTCATCACCACTCCTCGTCGATGGTCAGAGACTACCGCCATCACCGCCAGCCTCAATGAAAATGACCTGAAGAGCGTTGAAACACCGGCGTATCGAGGCCTGTGTGAACGCTCCGACGAGCTGACGGGCGAACGTTTCCGTCAGAGATGGTACGGTTGCCGTGGCCGCGTCCACACGCCGCATCGGTTGAGTGGTTCAGCGGACTGCTACAGCGGGACTCGGGACTCGACAGCGATGACCACCGTATCGACATTCTGCGAGCGCTTGCTCCACGGCGATTCGCTCACCGACAAGTTGTCGGTGCCGCCAGGTGGGCTCGACGCGTTGGTCGACGATCCCACGGCTGCGGCGCGGGCGTGGAGCGAGCCGGGGCGCCCGCCGGAGCTGCGCATCGCGTCGCGGAAGGACCGCAAGAAGATGCCGAGCCCGACCGCGCTCGGCGACCCCGAGATGCGGGTGCGGTGCCTGCACACCTTCGCGAACCACGAGCTGATGGCGATCGAGCTGATGGCGTGGGCTCTTCTTGCGTTCCCGGACGCGCCAGTCACCTTTCGGCGCGGGCTGCTCCACATCATCGCCGACGAACAGCGCCACCTGCAGACCTACATGACCCGCATCGAGGAGCTCGGCGCGAAGTTCGGTGACCTGCCGGTCAACGACCATTTCTGGCGCGTGGCGCCGTCCCTCGATACGCCGCTGAAATGGGTGAGCGCGATGAACCTGGTGTTCGAGCAGGCGAACCTCGACCACGCGCCCCAGTACGCCGAGTGGTTCGACGCTGTCGGCGACGACGCGTCGGCAGACATCATGCGGATGATCGAGGCCGACGAGATCCAGCACGTCGGGTTCGGGGCGCACTTCCTGCGTCAGAATACCCCCGCCGGTGCGTCGACGTTCGAGGTGTGGACCGAGAACCTGACGTTCTACAACGAGCCGTACCGTGCGCGAGGGCAGCAGTTCAACGCCGAGGCGCGGCGCGCGGCCGGCCTCGACGAGGACTTCGTGGCGAAGATGAGGAGCGCCGGCGGGTGACCGAGAGGCCCGTTGTCGTGCGGCAGCGGCGCGTCTAGACTCCGGGCCGCCCCTCATGCCGGAGGTCTCAGTGTCGCACCAGGCCGTCATACTCGCCGCGGGAAAAGGTACCCGCATGAAATCCGACCTCGCGAAGGTGATGCACCCGGTCCTCGGGCGACCTCTGATCGGCTGGGTGACGGAAGGGGCGCTCGAAGCAGGGGCCGAACGCGTCGTGGTGATCGTGGGGCACCAGCGCGAGAGCGTCGAGAGCTACCTGCACGAACGGTTCGGCGAGCGAGTCGCATTCGCCGTGCAGGACGAGCAGCTCGGAACCGGGCATGCGGTCTGGTGTGCGAGGGAGTTCCTGCAGGACGACGCGCCCGAGCGAACCATCATCCTGTCGGGCGACGTCCCGAACCTGCTGCCGGCGACGATCGCGGCGTTCGTGAAGAACGTGGGGGACAGCGACCTCGGGGTGATGACGGCGATCCTCGACGAGCCCGCGAAGTACGGGCGCATCAAGCGTTCGGCGTCGGGTTCGCGCGTCACCGGCATCGTCGAATGGGCCGACGCGAGCGACGCGGAGCGCGAGATCCGCGAGATCAACGCGGGGGTCTACGTCGTCGACACCGACTTTCTCCGTGACGAGCTCGAGGCGCTCTGCACCGGCCCCGCCAACACCGCGCAGGGCGAGTACTACCTCACCGACCTGGTCGCGGTGGCGGCCGAAAACGGCCAGGCGACCGCATGGATTCTGGACGACGTCGACCAGGTGCAGGGGGTGAACACCCGCGCTCATCTCGCCGAGGCGATGCGGTGGCGTCGTGGGCTCGTCAACCAGCGATGGATGGAGGCGGGCGTCACGATGCTCGACCCGGCCACGACCTACGTGGACGCCGACGTGCAGCTCGGGGAAGACGTCACGCTCCACCCGTCCGTCGAGCTTCGAGGGGCGACCCGGGTCGGGGCGCGGACGGTGATCGAGCAATCGTGCACGATCGTCGACACGACGATCGGAGACGACGTCCACGTCAAGCCGTTCTGCCACTTCGAAGAGGCGCGCGTCGAAGACGGGGCCATCATGGGCTCGTTCTGCCACCTGCGCCCCGGCGCCGACATCGGCCCCGACTGCCACGTCGGCAACTTCGTCGAGGTGAAGAAGACCCGCATGGACCAGGGCGCGAAGGCGAACCATCACAGCTACCTCGGCGACGGCCACGTCGGCGCGCGCTCCAACGTCGGAGCGGGCACGATCTTCTGCAACTACGACGGGACGAACAAGCACCGGACCGTGCTTGGCGAGGGGGTCTTCATCGGCTCGAACTCGGCCCTCGTCGCCCCCGTAACGATCGGCGACGGCGCTTACGTCGCAGCCGGTTCGGTCGTCACCGAAGACGTCCCCGCGAAGGCCTTGGCCGTGGCGCGCGGGCGGCAGCGCAACGTCGACGGTTGGGCCGACCGGGAGTGACCGATTCGTTTTGGCAACGTGCCCGCCATTTGATACGACGCTCGTCCGCCTGTTGAGCCCTCGACCGACGAGTCACCGTGCGCTTCGAACCCATTGCAATCATCGGCCGCGCCTGCGTTCTACCGGGTGCCAACGACGTCGAAACTTTCGCGCGCAATCTGTTCGAAGGTGTCGACGGGCTCACCGATCCGCCCGAGGGGCGTTGGCGCCTCCCGGCCGACCTCGCCCTCGGTGAGAGCGGGCGCGACTGCGCCTGGTCCGCACGCGGCGGATACGTCAGCGGTTTCGAAGATGTCTTCGATCCGACCGCCTACAACCTCGACACCGACCTCGTCCGCGGGCTCGATCCCCTCTTTCAGTGGTCGCTCCACTGCGCCAAAGGAGCGCTCGAATCGGCGGGGATCGAGGGTTCGCCGCGCACCGGCGTGGTCCTCGGCAACCTCTCCTTCCCCACCGAGGGGATGACCGAGTACGGCGAGCGCATCTGGCTCGAACGAAACGCAAACGCCCTGCCGACCGGTTGGGAGGAGCTCGTCGACCGGCGCGACCCGCACAACCGCTTCATGAGCGGACTTCCGGCCCACCTCGTCGCGAAGGGGCTCGGGCTCGGCGAGGCGTTCGCGCTCGACGCGGCGTGCGCGACTTCGCTTTACGCGCTCGACATCGCGGCGATGAAGCTGTGGTCCGGCGAGGCCGACATCATGCTCGCAGGCGCGGTGAATCGGGCCGACAGCCTCTTCCTCCACGTCGGCTTCTGCGCCCTCAACGCGATGAGCAAGACCGGCCGGAGCCGCCCGTTCCATGCGGGTGCCGATGGCCTCGTCCCCGCCGAAGGCGCAGCGTTCGTGGCGCTCGAACGGCTCGACGACGCCATCGCGAACGGCCGTCAGATCCTGGGGGTCATCCGCGGTATCGGGCTGTCGAACGACGGGCGCGGCCGGGGCTTCCTCGCGCCGTCGTCGGACGGGCAGGAACGGGCACTGCGCGCTGCTTATGCGGGCGTCGGGGTCGAGCCGTCCGACGTCGGGTACGTCGAGTGCCACGCCACCGGCACGTCGCTGGGCGACGCGACGGAGCTCGAATCGATGGCGCGCGTCCTGCCGACTGGCATCCCGATCGGGTCGCACAAGTCGAACTTCGGCCATGCGATCACCGTCGCCGGGCTCGCCGGGCTGCTCAAGGTGCTGGCTGTCTTCGAGCGGGGCGAGATTCCTCCGACGCTTCACGCCGACGAGCTGATCGAGACGTCCGGCTTCGACATCGTGCGTGAGAAGCGGCCGTTCGACGCCGACTTCGCCGCGGTCAACGCGTTCGGGTTCGGCGGGAACAACGGCCACGTCGTCGTGCAGCGCCCCGACACGAAAGTGGCGGTCCAGAACATCGAGGCGATCTTCGACGACGAAGAGATCGCGATCGTCGGGGTCGAGATCGACGCGGGCGACCTCGAGGGTGCCGACGCCGTCTTCGATGCCTGGGCACGCGGCGCCGAGATCGACCCGGTGATGACCGCCGTCGAGCTCGACCTCGCCGGCCTCCGCTTCCCACCCCGCGATCTCGAGCAGACGCTCGGTCAGCAGCTCGCGATCCTCGACGTCGCGCGACGACTCGGCGACCGGTTCGATCTCGAAGGGGACCGCACGTCGGTGCTGATCGGGATGGGGTGCGACACCGAGATCGTCCGCTACGGCGGGCGTTGGCGCATGGCGAAATGGGGACGCGAGCTCGGGATGAGCGAAGCGGCGATCGAGCGTGCGCGCGATGCGTTCGTCGAACAGCTCGAGGCGCAGGGCGTGGTCGGCTCGATGCCGAACATCCCCGCGAACCGCATCAACAGCCAGCTCGACGTGCGCGGGCCCTCGTACACGGTCTCGTCCGAGGAGCTGTCGGGGCTGCGCGCGTTGGAGGTGGCGCGCGACTACCTTCGCCGCGGGGTCGTCGACACGATCCTCGTCGGCGCGGTGGAGCTCGCCTCCGAAGAGATCCACCGCACCGCGTGGACGCAGGTCGTCGGCGACGACGAACGAATGGGGGACGTCGCGACGATGCTCGTCCTGAAGCGAAAGAGCGACGCAGAAGCCGCCGGCATGGAGGTCCTCGCCGTCCTCGACTCGGTCGACGACGCGCGGGACTTCGACCTCGACGCCGTCGCCGAGTCGTTCGGCGACACGCACGCGGCCAAGGGACTCTTCGGCGTCGCGCTCGCCGCCCTCTCCGCGTCGCGCGGCGTCGTTGCCGGTCCGCGTGGCCCCGCGGCGTGGATAGAAGACGCACCGAACGCGCCGCGCGCACGAACGGTGGCGCTCGACGCGCTCGGCGATCAGCGCGACGCCGTGACGGTGGTCGCCGCGAAGCCCGCGACCGGCCACGTCCTCCCGAGCAAGCCCGGCATCTGGTTCGTGGACGGCGACGACCGCGCCGCGGTGCTGAAGAACCTGCACGACCGAAACTTCGTCGACACACCGTCTTCGCCCGCGCGGCTTGCGGTCATCGCCACCGAAGAGACGCTCGAAAAGAAGCTCGCGGAGGCCGCGAAGCTCCTGGAAGCGGGCCGCACCTTCGGCGCCAACATTCACTACCGCGAGGGGACGCTCGCCGGAGAGATCGGGTTCGTCTTCACCGGGTCGGCGAGCCCCTACCCCGGGATGGGCTCGGGGTTGTCGGCTGCGCTCCCGTCCGTGGTTCAGGCGCTGTCGGAGAAAGTCGGGCACGATCTGCGGCGCGCGAGCCAGGCCGAATGGGCCTACGAACAGGGGAACGCCGAGAGCGCGACCGACCCCGAACCGCAGGTCTTCGGCGCATCGTGGCTGACCCAACTGCACGCCGAGGTGAGCCGCAACGTCCTCGGCATCTCACCGTCCGCGGCGATCGGCTACTCGCTCGGCGAATCGAATTCGCTCTTCGCGATGGGGGCATGGGACGATCCCGGCGGAATGCTCGACGACCTGCCGGCATCTCAGCTCTTCACGAACGAGCTGGCGGGCGACTACGCGGCGATCCGCAAGGCATGGGCATCGGCGGGGCACGTCGAAGCTTCCACGGCCCAGGGCAACGTCTGGGAGAACTGGACGGTGCTCGGTCCGGTGGAGAAGGTGAAGGCGGCCATCGAACGCCATCCCACCTGCCACATCACGATCGTAAACACCGACGACGAGTGCCTGATCGGCGGCTCGCCCGACGGTTGCGAAGCGCTGCTCGGCGAGCTTCTGGACGACCCGAAGGTCCACGCGCAGCGGCTGCCGTACCTGGTGGCGATGCACGCCCCGGAGGTCGACGAGGCGCGTCAGATCTACCATGCCCTGCACGACCGCCCGACCACGAAGGTCGACGGCGTTCGGTTCTACTCGAACTTCCTCGGAGAGAGCTACGAGCTGAGCCGCGAAGCGTGTGCCGACGTCCTCGTCGGCCAGGCGTGCGGGACCGTGGATTTCCCTCGGACGATCCGAAAGGCGTGGGACGACGGCGTGCGCGTCTTCGTCGAGCACGGCCCCCGCGCGCTCTGCACGGGTTGGATCTCGAGGATACTCGGTGACCGCGAACACCTCGCCGTGTCGCTCGACCGGCCCGGAACCGCCGACGTCCTGCAACTCCTCGACGTGAGCGCGCAGTTGATCCTGGCGGGCCACGACGCCGACTGGCAGAACCTGGTGGCGAGCCTGCGGGTCAGCGAACCCCGTGAGCTGAAGCATCCGCTGAAGCTCGAGGCGCACAAGCCGCCCGTCGTCTTCGGCGCACCCGACGATACCTTCGTGCTGCCGATGCCCCCGACCGGCATGCTGCCCACGGTTCCAGAACTTCCGCGGGTCGCGCAGCGACCGCCGCAGTCCCCGGAACTGCCGCGGCCTTCCGTGGCACGTCTCGGCGCGGGCGGAAGCAGCGAACCGGCTCCGCCGAGCCGGCCTGCGGCTCCTCCGACTCCTCCTCCGGCACCGGCCCCGCGCCCCACGCCGGCACCACCCAGGGCCCCCGTGATGACGACACCCAAATCGACGCCTCCTCCGCAGCCGAAGCCGGCCACAGGCGGGAGCCCGTTTTACGACGTTTCGGCGATCCACGCGCACTTCATGCGCACGCAGGCCGCCGTCCACGAGCAATTCATCCAGCACCACCAGAACAGCACTCGGCTGTTGCTGCAGGCGATGGCGGGGAGTCCTACCCTGGGCGGCGTCGGAGCACCGCTCCACGACTCCGTTCCCGCGCAAAGCGCGCCGTCCCACGACTCCGTCGCCGTGCAGCAACCCGTGGTGCGGGACGCCGTTCCCGCGCAGAGCGCAAAGCGCGAAGCGCAGAGCGCAGAGCACGGAGCGCAAAGCGCAAAGCACAAAGCGCAGAGCGCGGAGCGCAGAGCGGTCTTCTCCCGAGGAGACCTCGAGTTTCTCTCCCACGGGAACATCTCCGAACTCTTCGGCCCCGAATTCGCCGCACAGGATCAGTACGACCTCGTCGTGCGGATGCCCGAGCCTCCGCTGCTTCTCTGCGACCGCGTCACCGAGCTCGACGCCGAGCCGGCGAGCATGAAGCCCGGGAGCATCCAGACCGAGACAGATGTTCGGGACGACTCCTGGTACCTGCACAACAATCGGATGCCTGCCGGTATCATGATCGAGAGCGGCCAGGCCGACCTGCTGCTCGTCAGCTACCTCGGCATCGACCTCATCACGAAGGGCGAGCGCGCGTACCGTCTGCTCGGTTGCGACCTCACCTACCACGGGCCGCTGCCGCAGCCCGGCGAGACGCTTCGCTACGACATCGAGATCGACGGCTTCGCCAAACACGGCGACGTGCGGCTCTTCTTCTTCCACTACGACTGCACCGTGAACGGTGAGCTGCGGCTCAGCGTGCGGAACGGGCAGGCGGGCTTCTTCACTTACGACGAGCTCGAAGAATCGGGCGGGATCCTCTGGTCCGCCGAGACCGCCGAGCACGACGTCGACGCGCCTGTCGCGCCGCCCGCTGCGCGCACCAAGACCTCGTTCGACGAGTCGGAAGTCCGCGCCTACGCGGAAGGGCGCCCGTGGGAATGCTTCGGCGAAGAATGGGAGCTGACGAAGGCACACTTGCGTACGCCGACGATCTCGGACGGCCGCATGCTCTTCCTCGACCGCGTCACCAATTTCGAGGTGGAGGGAGGGCCGTGGGGCAAGGGTTACCTGCGCGCCGAGACCGACGTCACCCCCGACGAATGGTTCTTCGACGGCCACTTCTACAAAGACCCGTGCATGCCGGGCACGCTGATGTTCGAGGCGGCGCTGCAGGCGATGTCGTTCTACATGGCGGGCAGCGGCTACACGATCAAGCGCGACGGGTGGCGGTTCCAGCCTGTCGCCGGCATCGAATACGACATGCGATGCCGCGGGCAGTGCGATCCCGACTCGTCGCTCCTCGTCTACGAGATCTTCGTCGAAGAGGTCCACGACGGCTCCGAGGACGGGATCCCGCGGCTCTACGCCGACATGCTCGTCAGCGTCGATGGGCTGAAGGCGTTTTGGTGCCGGCGGATGGGGCTCGAACTCGTCCCCGACTACCCGTTCGGCCGGACCGATTCGAAGGTCGTAGACGACGGCAGTACGCCTCTGGCCGACGAGGCCCAGGTGCGGGCGATCCAGCTCGGGTTCCCCTCCGACGCGTTCGGCGAGATGTACGCGCGATACGACGGCCCGCGAAACGTGCCGCGACTGCCCGGCCCCCCCTACGACGTCGTCTCGCGCGTCGTGACCGCCACCGGCCGTGAGTCGATGAAGGCGGGGGCCGAGATCGTCGCCGAGTACGACGTGCCGTCCGACGCCTGGTACTTCGAAGAAGGGGACGGCGAAATGCCGTATGCGGTGCTTCTCGAGGTTGGTTTGCAGCCTTGCGGTTGGCTCGCGAGCTGGGTTGGCTGCACCCTGCAGTCCGACACCGACGTCTTCTTCCGAAACCTCGACGGCACCGGCACCTTGCATCGCCCCGTCACCCCCGACGACACGATGCTGACGACGACGGCGAAGCTGACGCGGCTGTCGCGCTCGGGCTCGATGACGATCGTCGCGTTCGACGTCGAGACGAAGAGCGGCGACGACCCGATTTACACCATGTCGACCGTGTTCGGCTTCTTCCCGGCCGAGGCGCTCGCCTCGCAGGCGGGGATCAGCGACGGGGACACGCCTGCTCTACCGACCGAACACGTCACCGAACCGATCGAAACCACGGGTCGCCTCGGGCTCTTGTCTCGCGTCGTTCATCGTTCCGACACTCGCCTCACCGCGCAGATGGACGTCGATGCGGCGGCGTGGTTCTTTAAGGCGCACTTCTTCAGCGACCCCGTTCAGCCGGGTTCGCTCGGGCTGCAGTTGGTGCGGGATGCGTTCGATCTGCTCGGGCACCCCTTCCCGCTCGACGGCGAACACACGTGGAAGTACCGCGGCCAGGTTCGGCCGTGGAACGAAGAGGTGACGGTCGACGCACACGTGACCGAGGACGAGTACCGCGGCTACCTGTGGGTCGACGGCGAATGCATCTACCGGTTCGTCACCCCTCGTCGCGGCTCTTGATCACGGACTCGTGAGGGACGATCAGGTTGGTGACGCGACAGCGCGACATCAGCTTGTCGGTCTCTTCGTGGACGATGTCGACCTCGTGCACCACGAGGCGCCGCCCCCGCTTGACGATACGAGCGGTCGCCCGCACCCAACCATCGCGGGCCGAGTTCATGTGCGACCCGTTGATCTCGATGCCAACCGGCGCCGCTTCGCGAAGATCGATCCCCCAGCACGAGTGAAAGCTCGCCGCGGATTCGGCGAGCAGCAGGCTGACCCCGCCGTGAAACAGACCGTACGGCTGACGCGACGCGTCGGTGATCGGCATGCGGAGCACCAGCTCGTCGTCGCTGATCGACTCGAGCTCGATCCCGTGGGGAGCAGCGGCTGTGACGCCGGCGAGCTCGTCCCAGGCAGTTTTCCAGAGTTCGGGATCTTTCGGAAAGTCGGCGAGATTCATGAGATGTTCAACGCAGGTGAGTGAACGTTCGAAGGGCGGCCGAATGGCAGGATGGCACGTCCTACGGTCCGCGCAACCTCCTTCGAGCGGTGCTCTCCCACGGAATTTGGCCGGTGGCCGGCCACGCCTCCCTGACTACGGAATCGAGCCACGCCGGGTCATCAGGCGGCCGAGTAGCGACTCAGGGAGGGACATCGGCACATTCCGCGACATCTCCCGAACCGCACGAGCAGCTGGATCGGGCTGAACCGTAAGATGTAATGCCAGAGGGGAAGTTGTTCTGAAGTAGCGTCCATCGTCTCATCCATTTTGCAATCTCATCCATTCATTCGACCGCCAAATGCGACGGTCGAGTAGAATCTAATCGCAGTTTCGGAAACCCCCAATGCTGGACGGGGACGAGCGAGTGGCTATCGTTCTGCTACCCACCGCAAACCCTCACGAAACCAACTGGGAATACGAAATGAGTCGAAACAACTATGGAGTCTGGCGCGACCTTCCTGAAACCTCCTACGAGGATGCCGTCGACGCGATCACCGACGCGCTGAAGGAGGAGGGCTTCGGGATTCTCACCGAGATCGACGTGAGCGCGACGTTGAAGAAGAAGCTCGACGTCGACTTCCAGAAGTACGTCATCCTCGGCGCGTGCAACCCCAAGCTCGCCCATCAGGCGTTGACTGGCGAAGAGGGGATCGGCCTCTTGCTGCCGTGCAACGTCGTCGTCCACGAGAAGGGCTCGGGCTCCACCGTCGGCATCCTCGACCCGCTGAAAATGTTCTCGCTCGTCGACGGCGATGGGATCGAGCCGATCGCCAACGACGCGCGCGAGCGCCTGGTGCGCGCGCTCGAATCGATCTGAAATTTGGAGGAATAACGATCGGAAAAAGATCGATCGCCTTTGAATAGGAGCCCATCGAGGGCGTCTATTCCCGTGTTCGACAGACGAAACAACGACACGCGGGAAGAACCATGATTCCGAATAAGAAGTCCTCGATGAGCTCGACGCAGAAGGCGGCCTGCATCGCCCTCGTTTTGTTTGGCGCCGCTTTCTCCTCCGGCTGTCTCATCGTCTCCGAATCTCACTCGGAGGCCGAAGTCCACCACTCCACTACCGAATGCTACGACGAATGCTACGACTACGAGGTCTGCGAGACGTACTGCGACCACTGGGAGTGTTGGGACGAGTGCTGGTGGGAAACCACGTGCGACACGTACTGTGAGGAAGTGATCGTCTACGAAGAGACGACGACCGAGTACGTCGGCGCCGAGTGCTACTCCGACCTCGACTGCGGCGGCGACACCATCTGTGTCGGCAACGAATGCGTCGTCCCGGGCAACACGGACGCCGAAGGCCTCTCCGGTTTGTGCCAGGTCTGCGAGACCAACGACGACTGCACCGAAGACGGCGCGCTCTGCATCCGTCTCAACTTCGACCAGGCGACGTCGACCGGCGAGAAGGTCTGCACCCGGTCGTGCGAGTACAACCACGAATGCCCGTCCGGCTTCGAGTGCATCAACGTCAGCTCCGAGGTCGGCACCTCCCCGCAATGCCTCCCCGTCCTGACCGAGTTCGAGAAGCGCACCTGCAACCCGTCGCCCGAGCTCGAGTGTGTCCGAGCATCCGACTGCGGCGTCGGTGAATCCTGCGTCTCCAACGAGTGCGTCGCCCCCGAGAGCGCCGAGTGCTCCAGCCAGAATCCTTGCTCGAACGGGGAAACCTGCCACAACTTCAAGTGCGTCGGCGCCGACGAGGCCGAGTGCGTGACCCGCGCGGACTGCGCCTCCGGTGAGATTTGCATCGACGGCTCCTGCGCCGCGACCGCCGAAGAGGGCTGCGTCTTCAACGAAGAGTGCGACGGTGGAATGTGCGTCGACGGCGAGTGCCTCTCCACCTGCTCGGCCGACACCGAGTGCGCGACGGGTGAGCGTTGCCGCGAAGGCCTCTGCGAGCCGCTCGAGTGCCGCCGCTCGGCCGACTGCAGCGCCGGCGAAGTCTGCGTCGACGCGAAGTGCGAGACCCTGTGCGACTCCACCGGCGGCTGCGACTTCGGGTACGAGTGCAACGACCACAACTACTGTGAAGCCGACGCGACGGTCGAGTGCCGCTCCAACGCCGAATGCGACCGCGACCAGCTCTGCAACGCCGGCATCTGCGAGACGCCGTGCACCTGCAACCAGCAGTGCGGCGAAGGCGAAGTCTGCAACCTCGACGCCGGCGTCTGCGAGGACCCGAACGCCGCGCCGAACACGCCGGCACCGTCCTGCGAGGACGACTGCGACTGCCCGTCCGGACTCGCCTGCGTCGACGGAGCGTGCCAGTAACTCCCCGCTCCGGGGGAACGGAGAGGCGCCTCCCGGTTTCGGGGGGCGTCTTCATTTCTTGTCGAACTTCTGACGTACCACCCCGATTCTGGCCAGCGGTCGCCGGTTGTCGTAGGTTCTTGGCAGAGCGACCGTTTGTCGGTCGCATCCGAAGTCTTCGGGAGGTCTCGTGTCGCGGTTCGCAGCCGCCATCGTCGCAGCCAGCACTCTGCTCGCCAGCACAGCGCACGCGGGTCCACCCGCGCTGCGCCCGATCGACATCGAGACGATCCACGGGCTGACGGAGGGCAGCATCGTCGTCGCGCGCGAGCTGCGCGGAGAGGTGCCGCAGACGCTCGCAGTCCGAACGATCGTGATCGATCCGGGGCACGGCGGCGGCAACGAAGGCGCCGTCGGGGTCGCCGAAGTCCACGAGAAACGACTGACCCTCGAGCTCGCCTACGAGCTTCGCGAGGCGCTGCGGACCGCCTACCCCGACGTCACGGTCGTCATGACGCGCTACTGGGACCGCGAGGTCGGGCTCGACGAACGAATCCAATGGGCGAACGACGTCGGGGCGGACCTCTTTTTGTCGCTCCACTACAACGCCGCGACCCACGATCGTGCGATCGGCTACGAGACCTACTTCCTCGCCGACGAAGTGCTCGACCCGGAGCCGGCCGGAACCCGTCGGACCAAGGGTGTGCCGCGGCCGATGAAGCGAGCGCAGCGGCTCGCCGATCGCGCGCTACAGGCCTCGCACCGAGCGGCCAACGACGTGCTGAGGCCTCCCCATGCGACGAGCAAGCTGTTGGCAGCTCACGTTCAGGCGACGCTGGTCGAGAAGCTCGAGTCGACGAATCGCGGTGTCAAAGCGGCCAACTTCGCCGTGCTTCGGGGAGCGATGATGCCGGCGGTTGTGGTCGAGGCGGGGTTTCTGACGCATCCGCAGGAAGGGCGCGACGTGCTGACGCCCGCGCACCGAACGCTGGTGGTCGAAGCGCTGGTGAAAGCGGTCGGATCGTTCGACGAGGCGACGCGGCCCGCTTCAGGTACGCCGGTGGCGACGGCGGCGTCGGCCAGCGAAGAACGCGGCACCCAGCAGCAGTAACGGCGCCGGGAGTTGGGTCCCCACCGCGCTGCAACAGCACCCGCAATCACGCGGGTCGCCCGGATCGGTCGGCTCCTCTCCCGCTGGATAGATCGTGCAAAGTCCCTCGATGTCGTCGGGGTGCAGGTCGCGTTTTCGCGTCTCTCCGGGCGTGGTGTCGAACGCCATCGTGGCATCGTCGATCGGAGTGTGGTCGAGCCCCAGGAAGTGCCCCGCCTCGTGAGCGACCGCGTTCGGAAGATCCCACACGTTGTTGCCCGATTCTTCGGCGAACCCGAACGTGTGGTGCACTTCGTTCACCTCGAGGTCGGCGTCGACGATCTTCCCGGTGCCGTCCGCGGTCACCGAGGTCACGGCGATCGCGCTCGACGAGTACGGCCAGTCGTCGTTTCGGAACATCACGACGTTGATCCGGTCGTCCGGCACCGTCCGCGTCAGCCCCGATTCCCCCGCGTATTCGAACGCGAAGTCGGAACAGTCCGGGACGTTCCAGACCTCGATCGCCGCGCGAAGGGCGGCGTCGGCGCGGTCGTCGGGGATCGTCGCACTCTGGTTGACCCCGATGTGGTACTCGACCGTCCATTGCGGCCATGCGAACGGCTTGGGGATTTCGTCACCCTGGCACGGCGGCGTCGTCGTCGGCGCGAGCGCAGGTTCGTCGAGACAGGTCGACGTCTGCACCCATGCACCCAGCGGCATCGGAGCGAGCAAGACAGCTACAAACGGCAGGAGCAGTCGCATCGAGCGAGAGGATGGTGCGGAAAGCGGGTCGCGGCAAGCACAAACACGACCGATGTCCCGTCGAACCCGTATCAGGTGCGGAGCGAGCCGGTGCTCAGGTCGATCGCCTCGTCGGGGATCACGATCCCGAGGAGGTCGTATTCGGTCGCCTGGTCGATCTGTACCTCGACCATGTCTCCGGGCGTCGGAAGCTCACCGCCGTAATCGAACGAGAGGTAGGTGACGCCGTCGATGTCGGGCGCCTGGCCGTAGTGACGCCCCTCGAAGACGAACTCGTGCTCCTCGGAGATGCCGTCGACGATGACTTGCGTGACGTCGCCGATCCACGCCTCGTTCTTCTTGAGGCTGATCTCGGCCTGCAGCTTCATCAGCGCGTCGCGGCGCTCTTCTTTGACGTGCTCGGGGAGCTGACCTTCGAGCTCGGCCGCGGCCGTCCCCTCTTCGGGCGAGTAGGTGAAGACGCCGACGCGGTCGAACTCGACCTCGGCAACCCAATCGTAGAGCTCTTGGAAGTCAGCGTCAGTCTCGCCGGGGTATCCGACGATGAACGTCGTGCGCAGAACCATGTCGTCGATCGCGCGGATCCGCGCGATCAGCTCGCGCTGTCGCTCGCGCTTGATGTTGCGGCGCATCGACTTGAGGATCGGGGCCGAGATGTGCTGCAGCGGCATGTCGACGTACGGCAGGACGCGCTCGGAGTCCTGGAAGATATCGAGGAGCTCGTCGGTGAAGTTCCACGGGTACATGTAGAGCAGGCGCACCCATTCGATGTCGGTCGCTTCTTCGTCGAGGCGGCGCAACAGACGTTCGAGGTAGTTACGGTTCGCCTTCGGGTCGAGATCGATTCCGTAGGAGGTCATGTCCTGGGCGACGAGGATCACCTCTTTGACGCCGTTCCTCCCCAGCTTCTGGGCCTCGGAGACGACGTCTTCGATCGTGCGGGAGCGTTGATCGCCCCGAATCTTCGGGATGATGCAGAAGCTACAGGACCGCGAGCACCCCTCGGCGATCTTCAGGTAGGCGGTGCCGCCCCGGATCGTGTTCGTCCGGGCCACCTCGTGGTCCATGATGAACGAGCCGGGCTGGATGTAAGTCTTCTGCGCGAGGTCACCGTGGAGCGCTTTCGTGATCTCGGTGAAGGTCGAGGTGCCGAGGATCGCGTCGAGCTCGGGGATCTCCTTTTCGAGGTCCCCGGAGTAGCGCTGCGAGAGGCATCCCGAGACGACGACCTTCTCCAGCTTGCCGGCGTTCTTTCGGTGCACCATCTCCATGATGGTGTCGACGGACTCTTCCTTGGCGGCTTCGATGAAACCGCAGGTGTTGACCACGACGATGTCGGCCTCTTCGGCCGACCCGACCATCTCGAACGTCTCGTCGCCCTGAATCAGACCGACCATCACCTCGGAGTCGACCCGGTTCTTCGGGCAGCCGAGGCTCACCATGTGCACTTTCTTAGTCATTCGTCTTCGCCGTCATCGATGCTTCGCGGGGAGGTTCGACGTCGAGATACTGCTCGCGGAACTCCTGCGACTTGTTCTTCAACGCTTCAGCGTGCTCGCGTATGTCCTGCGTGATCTTCATCGAGCAGAACTTCGGCCCGCACATCGAGCAGAACTTCGCGATCTTCGCCCCCTCTGCGGGGAGGGTCTCGTCGTGGTACTCGCGCGCCGTCACGGGGTCGAGCGCGAGGTTGAACTGGTCCTGCCAGCGGAACTCGAAGCGCGCCTTCGACAGCGCGTCGTCGCGCTGCTGAGCCAGCGGATGTCCCTTGGCGAGGTCCGCCGCGTGGGCCGCGATCTTGTAGGCGATGAGCCCCTCTTTCACGTCATTCTTGTCGGGGAGACCGAGGTGCTCCTTCGGCGTGACGTAGCAGAGCATCGCGGTACCAAACCAGCCGATCATCGCAGCACCGATGGCGCTCGTGATGTGGTCGTAGCCGGGGGCGACGTCGGTGGTGAGCGGTCCGAGCGTGTAAAAGGGCGCTTCTTTGCACCATTCGAGCTGCTTCTCCATGTTCTCTTTGATGAGGTGCATCGGGACGTGGCCCGGGCCCTCGTTCATCACCTGCACGTCGTGCTTCCACGCGATTTCGTTCAGCTCGCCTTGCGTCTTGAGCTCGGCGAACTGCGCCTCGTCGTTGGCGTCCGCGATCGACCCGGGCCGAAGCCCGTCGCCGAGCGAGAAGGCGACGTCGTAGCGCTTCATGATCTCGCAGATCTCTTCGAAGTGCGTGTACATGAAGTTCTCTTCGTGGTGCGCCAGACACCACTTGGCGATGATGCTGCCACCGCGGCTCACGATGCCGGTCATCCGCTCGGCGGTCATCGGGATGTAGCGCAGCAGAACGGCGGCGTGGATCGTGAAGTAGTCGACCCCTTGTTCCGCCTGCTCGATCAGCGTGTCGCGGAAGATCTCCCACGTGAGGTTCTCGGGGCGTCCGCCGACCTTCTCGAGCGCCTGGTAGATCGGCACCGTACCGATGGGCGCCGGCGAGTTGCGCAGGATCCACTCCCGCGTCTCGTGGATGTTGGCCCCCGTCGACAGGTCCATCACCGTGTCGGCACCCCACAGGACCGCCCATCGAAGCTTGTCCGTCTCCTCCTCGATGGATGAGGTCACCGCCGAGTTTCCGATGTTGGCGTTCACCTTCACCTTGAAATTGCGGCCGATGATCATCGGCTCGATCTCGGGGTGGTTGATGTTGCACGGAATGATGGCGCGCCCCTCGGCGACCTCTTTGCGGACGAACTCGGGGTCGAGCCCCTCGCGGAGCGCGATGAACTCCATCTCGGGGGTCACCTCGCCGCGACGGGCGTAATGGAGCTGCGTGACGTTGCCTGTCCCTCGCAACACCGGACGACGCAGGCCCTCCGGAATCAGGTCGGAGACCTCGCGGGTACGCACGACCTCTTCGACGTCTTCGCGTCCTCGAATCCAATCCTCACGCAGCGCGGGAAGACCCTGGCGAACGTCGAAGCCCTGCGGGCCCGACGTGTCGTAGACGCGGAGCGCCGGCTCGCCGCCCGAAAGTGCGATCTCGCGCATCGGAACGCGCACGCCGCGCGTGCCTTCCAGATGGACCTTGGTGGAGCTGGGATATGCGTAATCGAAATCGGTGGTCATCGCCTTCCTGAGCATGGGTCGAACCGTGGGAGAGTTAGTAGTGATGCGGCTCGCCACAGTCAACCGGGTAACCGACGCCCGGCGCGCCCGAATTGACACTCGCCCGCGCCAGAACTAATCTTTCTTGCAACGTAATTCGACAAACGGCGGATGCGCGTCCGGGATGAACTCCGGGGGCGTGCGCGGTCACAGAGGCGGGATCGGCGGTGATCGACAACGACCCATTCGAGAGCGGCATTCAGCAGGAGCTGGACGAACTGTCGGAAGCCGTCCGCGACGAAGACGCGGAGCTCAACCTTCTGGAGCTCCCCGCTCTGCACGAACACATCGACGAGGTCTCTCGACAGGTGGCGAACCGTGAGTGCGTCGGCGTGATCGTGCTCGACGCGAGCAACCTCGGTCCCTGGGAGCGCACGCACGGCGCCGCCCTCTTCAGCCAGTTGATGAGCCGACTCGGGGCGTCCATTCAGCGGATGCGCGGCTCGGCGATCCGTACCGACGACATCGTCTGCATGGAGGCGCCGGGAGGCGACACGATCATCATCTTCATGGGTGCTCCCCGAGACGCCGCGACCGGCCCTGCGATCGATTTCGAAGCGATCGTCTCGCGCGTGAAGCGCCTCGTCTTCGAGCCGTTCCAGTCGACGCAATTGTGGTACCACACGGCGCTGGAGCAGGTCTGTACCGGGAGCGCGCTCCTGATCCGCAACGACTCCGTCGACCCTCGGCGCGAGGTCTACCGCGCGATCCGCCAGGCACGCATCGACGCACAGGTCTCTCATCGCGAGCTGCAGCGCCAGCGGCATCGAGTCGTCGGGCACATGATCGCGCAGCGAAAGATTCGCACCCTCTACCAGCCCATCTTCGACCTCGCGACGATGGAACCGATCGGCTACGAGGCGCTGAGCCGCGCCGAACAAGCGGACGCGGACAAGCTCGGCGTCCATCTCTTTGTCGCTGCCGCGAAAGCCGAGCTAGACGGTGAGCTCGACCAGACGTGCCGAGGCCTCTCGCTCGACCGTCGCCCGGCGCTCGCTTCGTCGCGCCGCCTCTTCGTGAATTGCCTCCCCGGGACCTTCTATGACCCGATGCGCGAGCTGACCATGATGCTCGAGTCGTGGGAAGAGGATGGTTTGCATCCCTCGCAACTCGTCTTCGAGATCACCGAGAACATCACTCACGACCAGCTTCGTCGAGTGCTGCCGAACATCCGTGAGCTGAGCCGCCGCGGCTACCAGTTCGCCATCGACGATGTCGGGACGGGAACCTCCAACCTCCAGCTCATCGCCGACCTCGAGCCGAACTTCATCAAGATGGACATCTCGCTCACACGCGGGATCGCCAACAGCGATCGGAAGAAAGCGCTCGCCTCGTACCTGATGGGGCTCGCCGAACGGTGCGACGCGCAGCTCATCGCTGAAGGAATCGAAAACGAGGCCGACTGCGACGCGATCCGCGACCTCGGCATCCCGCTCGGACAGGGTTATCTGCTCGGTATGCCCGACTCCCACGAACCCCCGCAAGCCGCGGCGACCTAGCCGTCTCGAGACGTCGGCGCGTCTTGACGCCCATGCCTCGAGACAAAACCGATCCGTCGTGTGAGCCGACACGGCTAGCCCGGGAACGTTCTCGACGGCCGCCCTGCGTGGCGGCTCCCCGTTGCCGGACCTGGCTCCCTCCCCGCCGAACTTTCTTCACTTTTTTCGCAACGGAGCCCGTCTCTGGCCGAAAACGTAAATGGCCAGCGCTTCCTCCTCCGCTCTCGAGCGTGGACCATTCGATTGCGGGGGAGGCGGACCCACCCCTTCCGGCCGGCGACCACGCGTCGCCGGCAGATGGCGGGGTGCGTCCGACGGCGCGGGTGGGCGGGCCTTCTGGGCCCGACCGTAGGGAGGATGTGGGTGGGTTTTGCGGGCGACGCCCGGCGGGTGGTTGGGAGCGACGCCCGGTGGCAGGTTGGGAGCGATGCTCGGTGGCAGGTTGGGAGCGACGCCCGGTGGCTGGTTGGGGAGCGATGCTCGGTGGGATGACAGCGCCAGGGGCTTTGGGTGCTGCGGAGGCACGCGGAGCGGAGCCCGACGACCCCCTCTTCGACAGCCCACAGAGATCCGGACCACGAACCGTGGCCGGCCGCTCGGTCGTCGCGCACGCACCGGTCAGCGGGGGCTAGCGCTTGGGGTGGCGCTCTAGGAAGTCGATGATGACCTCGGAACCGAAGTCCTTCGCGACCCGGTCCTCGTTGCGTCGGTAGAAGACGAACCCGTCGGGGTAGGCATGGCCGTGTCCTTCGATGCGTAGGTATTCGACGTCGCCCCGTTTGCATCCCTGGTAGATGCGGCGCTCGGTCGTCGTGCCGTCGTCCGCCGTGTCGGGCATCGCCGCGACCTTGGGTTCCTTGGCGCAGCCGTTGCGCTTCGCCCAGCTCGCGACCGTCTCGTCCGCCCCGAGCTTCTTACCGGCGTTGCGGTTCAGACAGGCCTCGCTGCTGGTCTTCACGGTCCAGCACTTGTCTGCCGTTCCGTGGATCTGCAGGACCGAAACGTCGCCCTTCGGCTCACACTTCGCGCTCGTCTCGAACTGGTTCGCACCCCCGACGGGCGCGATCGCGGCGAAGACGTCGCCGCGCTCGCATGCCAGCCTGTGACTCATCGCGCCCCCGTTCGACAGCCCACTGGCGTAGATCCGCTTCGGGTCGATCTTCACCATTCCGCGCACGGCGGCGATCACCGCGTCGAGGTGCTCGACGTCCTTCTGGGTGCCGTCGGCGCACCCGGGACCCGCGACGCACTGCCACTCTCCTTTGCCGCCGCCGGCGTTCCAAACGCGCAGCCGCTTGGCGATCCGAGTGCTCGTTCCGGAGGCCGACACGACGACCCATCCGCGGTCGAGCGCCATCCGGTGCAGGCACTTCGGGTCGTCGACCACCCCGCCCGGGCACGACGACCGGATCGCCGCATTCTTGTTGCCCGTTCCGCCGTGCAGCAGCAGAAGCAGGGGCGCAGGCTTCGCGTCGGTCAGACCTTTCGGCAGGTAGACGTCGAATGGGCGGTCCTCCCCGGCGTTCGCGCAGGTCTGGACTCCCGGCTTCACCTCGTCGCACGGGCGCGGGTTCGATCCGGCCGTCTGGCAGCCGAGGAACGTGAACAGCAAGAGTGAAAGGAACGGGTGAACGCGAAGCATCGGTATCTCCAGAATACCGCCATTGTAGCTCTCCGCTCGCCGGGCGTCACATCGTCGCCCGTCGCGGCTCGGCCCTGCATGACGCGAATCTCCGACGGGAATCGCCCGTTCGAGACTGGCGGGTTGCCACTCTACAGCAGCTCGAAGAGGTCACCGTCACACCATCCGGCGCACGTCGAGCGATGCTGCGCGGTCACGCAGAGTCGCGGCTTCTCTCGGGTTCGTCGCCCCTTCCGCCGCCCGCAGGAACTGTTCGCGCGCCTCGTCGTGCCGCCCCGATCGCGCGAGGAGCTCCCCTCGCGCCGCGGGAAGCAGGTAGTAGTCGTCGAGCGCGCCCGTCGCCGCCAACTGGTCCAGCAGATCGAGGCCCTCGTCGGGACCGAACGCCATCCCCACCGCCACCGCGCGGTTCAGCTCGACGACCGTCGAGTGCGTGATGGCGGCGAGCGCGTCGTAGAGCGCCGCGATCCGCTCCCAGTCGGTCGCTTCGAACGAGCGGGCACGCGCGTGGCACGCCGCAATGGCGCCCTGCAGCGCATACGGTCCGTGCGGGCCTGGCAGGGACTCCGCGCTTTTCAGCGCAGTGAGCCCGCGTTCGATCAGAAAGTAGTCCCAACGCCGCCGGTCCTGGTCTGCGAGCAGAACCGGTCGGCCGTCGCGGCCGACGCGTGTTCGTAGCCGGGACGCGTGGAGCTCCATCAGTGCGCAGAGTCCGTGCGCTTCCGCGTTGTCGGGCACGAGCCCGCACAGCACGCGACCGAGCCGCACCGCCGTCGCGCACAGCCGCGGCCGCACCCAGTCTTCGCTGCTCGTCGCGGCATAGCCCTCGTTGAAGACGAGGTAGACGACTTCGAACACCGACTCCAGCCGGCGTTCGAGCTCGTCACCGCGTGGAACCTCGAACGACGCCCGCGCTTCCTTGAGGGTCCGCTTCGCCCTCGAGATCCGCTGGTAGATGGTGGCCGGCTTCGCGAGGAAGGCGCGCGCGATCTCATCGACCTCGAGCCCCGCGACGAGCCGTAGCGTCAGCGCAACCCTCGCGTCGGGCGCCAGCACGGGGCTGCACGCGATCAAGACGAGCCGCAGCAGATCGTCGCCGACATCGTCGTCGACCGCGTCCGCCATTTCTGCTGCGGTGTCGCGAGGCGGGCGTTCCGCCGCGATTCGCTCGTGCTTTCGCCCTCGCATCGCGTCACGGCGCAGTTCGTCGATCGCGCGGTTCTTCGCGGTCCGCATCAGCCACGCCCCGGGGTTGTCCGGAATGGCGTCGGTCCACGATTCGAGCGCGGACACCAGCGCGTCCTGGGCGAGGTCCTCCGCGCGGTCGAGGTCCCCCACCATCCGCACCAGCCCGCCGATCAGTCGCGGGGCCTCGATCCGCCACACCGCCTCGATCGCGTCGCGGGACTCCACCGTCATTTCTTACGCGCCAGCTCGTCCCGCATCGCGTCCTCGGCGGCGCGAAGCTCCGGCGTGAACTCCTCGCCGAAATCTTCGGCCTCGAACACCGGCCGAATCTCGACCGCCTCGTCGCGGAACGGCGCCCGCCGAAGCCACGCGACGGCCTCGTCCATCGACTCGACCTCCCACAGCCAGAACCCCGCGATCAGCTCCTTGGTCTCGGCAAAGGGGCCGTCCACGACCTTCGAGCCGTCGCCGCCGAACACGACCCGCTTTCCTTTTCTGCTGGGATGCAGCCCCTCTCCGGCGAGCATGACACCGGCGTTCATCAACTCCTCGTTGAACGCCCCCATCTCGGTCAGCTCTCGTTCGGTCGGCATCCGTCCCGCTTCGGTTTCGTCGGTCGCTTTGATGATCACCATCACTCGCATCTGCTTCTCCTATGTCGTTGGCCGATGCCACTCATCGGCACTCTTCACATCAGCAACGAACGACGCAATCGAGATTCGACACGATGTTTGAAAATCGATTCGCGACTTCGTGCCGGGCGAGAGGCGATCGACTTCGGGCGCGAGCCCGCTGGCTGGAGTTCGTGGGATTGAGAGGGAGCCAGATCCTCTATGGACGTCGGGAGTCTTCGAGCGGCCCGGCTCGTTTACGCTTCCGCGCTCCGCCGACGAACACACCGAAGAGCACGATCGCGCCGCCGACGAGCGTGCGTTGGGCGGGGGATTCCCCGATCGCGATCCAGGCGAGTAGCGCGGCTATCGGTGGGATGAGGAGGAGCATCTGGGCCATGCGGTATGCGGGGAGCGCACGGAGGGCGATCGTGCTGAGCCAGTAGCCGAGCACGATCGGGCCGAGCCCCAGGTAGAGCATCACACCCCACCCGGTGTCATCGATCGTGGCGAGCTCGGGCGCCCGAAACGGCAGGACGAACGCGAGCGGTAGTGACCCGAGCACCGTCGCCCAGACGGTGACCGCAGTCGGAGAACTCCGGTCGAGTTCCTTCTTCTGCAGCACGATGTTGAAGGCGGCGAAGACCGCCGAGAGCACGACGAACGCGCTGCCGAGCGGGACGTCGATGTCGCTCGGTTCCAAACTCATCCAGGCGACGCCGGCGAGGCTGACGCAGAGCGCTGCGAGCTGGCGCGCCCCGATCCGCTCGCCGAGAAGTTTCCAGGCGACGAACGCGGTCCAGAGCGGGATCGTCGAGACGAGGAAGGCCGCTTGCCCGGCGGTGATGCGGGCGGCGCCGATGTTCAGGGAGCCGTGGTAGAGGGCAAAGCCACACAGCCCGGCGGCGAGGAGCGTCGGGAGGCTTCGGCGAGGCGGGAGGCCGACGCGGGCCACGGCGCCGAGCGCCAACATCCCGGCCATCCCGATCGTCAGGCGTAACGACGTGAACGACAACACGTCGAGGCGATCCAACATGTAGCGGATGCCGGCGAACGCCGACGCGAAGACGACGACCGTGATCGTCATCAGCACGTAGGCCACCGGGACCGAGATCGGCACCGCTGGTTCCCGGGAACGGCTCAAGAGGTTGGCTCAGGCGACGGCTTGGTCGTTCATCGGGATGCGGAGCACCTGCCCCGGGTAGATCTTGTCGGGGTCCTTCAGCATCGGCGTGTTGGCCTCGAAAATGCGGCGGTAGTGCTTCGCCTCGCCGTAAAAGTGCTTGGAAATCTTGGAGAGGTTGTCGCCCTTTTCGACCGTGTAGAAGGTCGCCGGAGGCTCGGGGTTGGTGACTTCGATCTGGGCGTCGACCTTGGAGACGCCGTCGACGTTGCCCACCAGGAGCGTCATCACTTCCAGCTCCTGCTGGGTGTCGACGGAGCCGGCGAGTGTCACGACCTCGTCGAAGACCTCGCCGTTCGCCTGCTGGATGTCGTACTGCAGGTTCACCCTGCTCATGTCGAAGCCGTGCTGTTCGAGCATCGTGGTGAGGGCCGATGCCTTGGCGGCCTCCTCGTTCAGCTCCTTCTGCTGGCGCAGGTATGCCTGCCGCGCGTGGTTCACTTCGGGCTCCGCGCTCGTCTCCTCGGCGGCCGGTTCATCGTCCTTTCCGAAGATCTTCTTCCCTGCTCCCTTCACGAAATCGAAAATGCCCATCCGTTTCTCCTCTGGAATTGTGTGGCGACAACGTCGTGCCGGACGCCGAAAAATCAAACGACTCGGGTCGACCTCCGGAACGGTCGGGCGCCGCGGGGGTGGATCAGAACGACGAGCCGGGCTGCTCGAGAAACTCGGCCTCTTCGGGGGTCGTCTCACGGCCGAGGATTTCGTTTCGGTGCGGGTAGCGGCCGAAGCGATCGATGATCGCCTTGTGCTTTTGCGCGTAGTCGAGGAACGCCTCGGCCATCCCACGGGTCTTCTCGCCGGCGTCTCGCAGCAGAGCGTCGAAGGCGGCAATCGACTCCTCCTGAGCTTCGTGGCTCTCGGCGTGTTCGAGCGGCATGTAGAGAAACGCGCGGCGCGTGACGGGGAGCCGCTCGTCCATGCCGCGTGACATCGCGAGTCGCGCCAGCTGCAGCGCTCTCGCGTCCCCGGCGAACGCGCGGGGGGTGTCGCGGTAGATGTTGCGGGTGAACTGGTCGAGCAGGATCACCAGGGCGAGGAGTGACTCCGGGTCGTCTTCCCACTCCTTGAAGCCCCCGGCGATCGCGCGTTCGACGGCATCGCCGAACTTCTCTTCGATCTCGGAGTCGAAGTTCGGGTCCTTCGAAAACCATGTCCCGAAGTTGGGTTCGTCGGTGTCTGCGAACCAGAATTCGAGGACTTCATCGGGAGTGGGCATCGGCGTTGCTCACGAACGGGTGGTGTGGAAGCCGGCATTGTCGAGCTTCTGCAGTGCGGCGTCCAGGCGGGCCGGATCGACGTCGTCGGGGACGTTCGCGGCCCCTTCGTCGAGGCTGACGTCGACGGAATCCTCGGCCACCTCGAGCTGCCGCACGAGGATCTTCTTCACGGACCCGACGCAACCACCACAACTCATTCCTTCTACTTTCAGCTTCATGACGCCTCCTCAGCGAAGATGGTTCAACTGGGCGATGAGCGCCCTCGCCGACGCCAGGGGCTCGGCGGATTCGGCCGGCAGGAGATTCCAGACGACCTTCATGTCTTTGGTCAGCCTCATCCGGCCACGCTGCTCCTTGAGCCATTCGAGGAGCAGGTTCGGCTTGACCGGCGTCGACTGATCTAGCGCGATGCTAATCGTCGAGGGTCCGATGTCGAGCCGCGTGCCTCGGATATCGCGCAGACCGAGCTTCAGCCGGATGATCTCGCGCAGGTTGTGCACCGGCTGCGGCGGCTCGCCGAACCGATCGCCGAGCTCGCCGAAGGTATCGTAGAGTTCGTCCTCGGTCCTCGAAAGGGAAAAGCGCTTGTAGAACATGAGCCGCAGCGACGTGGCTTGGATGTAGTCGTCGGGGATGAACGCCTCGATGGCGACGTTGACCTCCGGGTCGAGGTCGGCGTCGCCGTCTTCGCCGCGCATCTCGTCGATCGTCTCTTCGAGGAGCTCGGTGTAGAGGTCGAGGCCGACCGCCGCGACGTGCCCGGACTGGTCCTCGCCGAGCAGATTGCCGGCGCCGCGGATCTCGAGGTCGTAGGTGGCGACCTGAAAGCCGCTGCCGAGCTCGGTGTGAGTCTGGATCACTTCGAGCCGTTTCTCCGCGTCGGGCTTGAGCTTGGTGCGCGCCGGGATCATCAAGTATGCGAAGGCGCGCTCGCGGCCTCGACCGACGCGCCCGCGAAGCTGATAGAGCTGTGAGAGCCCGAAGTTGTCGGCGCGGTTCACGATGATCGTGTTGGCGTTGGGGATGTCGAGGCCGCTCTCGATGATCGCCGTGCAGAGGAGGACGTGGGTATCGCCCTGGATGTAGCCGTACATCACGTCCTCGAGCTCCTTCTCCTTCATCTGCCCGTGGGCGACCGCGATGCGCGCCTCGGGGACGACCTTCTCGAGGTGCTGTTTCATCTCCTCGATCGTCTGGACGCGGTTGTGGACGAAGAAGACCTGGCCGCCGCGGGACAGTTCGCGCATCACCGCCTCGCGGATCAGCGCGTCGTTGAACTTCGCGACGTGGGTGCGGACGGCGAGGCGCGCATGGGGCGGAGTCGCGATGATGGAGAGGTCGCGGATGCCGAGGAGGCTCATCTGCAGCGTCCGCGGGATCGGCGTGGCGCTCAGCGTCAGGACGTCGACGTTCGCCTTGAGCTTCTTGATCTTCTCTTTGTGCTGCACCCCGAAGCGCTGCTCCTCGTCGACGACGAGGAGCCCGAGGTCGCGAAACTCGACGTCGTTCGACAGGAGGCGATGGGTGCCGACGAGGATGTCGACCTTCCCTTCGGCGGCGTGCGCCAGAATCTCGCGCGATTGTTTCGTGGTGCGAAAGCGGCTGAGCCCTTCGACGCGAACGCCGAACTCGGCGACGCGGTTTCGGAAGCTGACGATGTGCTGTTCGGCGAGGATCGTGGTCGGGACGAGGACGGCGACCTGCTTGCCGTCGAGGACGGCCTTCATCGCGCCGCGAATCGCGACCTCCGTCTTGCCGAAACCAACGTCGCCGCAGATGAGGCGATCCATCGGCCGGGGACGCGTCATGTCGTCGATCACGTCGTCGATCGCGCGCGCCTGGTCCGGGGTCTCTTCGTACGGGAAGGCCGCCTCGAATTCGTGATAATAGCCGTCGGGCGGCGAGAAGGCGTATCCCTTTCGAAGCTCGCGGCGGGCGTAGAGCTCGAGAAGGTCGCCGGCGACCTCTCGGATCTCCTTCTTGACCCGCTCTTTGGTTCGCTCCCACGAGGTTCCCCCGAGCTTGTCGAGCCGGACGCCGTCGGTGACGCCGATGTAGCGCTGGACGCGGCCGAGTCGGTAGACCGGGAGGTAGAGGGTGTCTCCGTCGGCGTATTCGATGTGCAGAAAATCGGCGCCGAAACCCTGGACCTCGAGGTGGACGAGCCCGAGGTAGCGCCCGATCCCGAAGTCGATGTGGACGACGAGATCGCCGGCGGTCAGGTCGCGGAAGTGACTGATGGCGACCTGATCACCGAAGTCGCGCGTCGTGGTCGTGACGACGCGCATCCCGAAGAGCTCGACCCCGCTGATGACCGCGAGGCTCAGGAGCTCGGAGCGGAACCCCTCGCCGAGCTCCCCGCGGTAGAGTTCGATGACGCCTGCGGGGGGCGGTACCGGTTCGGAGACGTCGATCGGCGGGGGGACGACCAGCGGCGTCTCGCCGTGTGATTCGAGGAGATGCTCGAGTCGCTCGACCTGTCCGCGCGTGCGACAGACGATGCAGATGCGCCCGAAGTCTTCCTTCCAGTTGCGGATCTTTTCGACGACGGCCGCGACGGTCTCTTCGACCCCGCGATGATGTTTGCGGATCGCGACGATGTCCGCGTTCTGGCGCGCGCGGAAGCGGTGGCCTTCCTCGCCGCGGTCCATCCCGAGCCGTCGCATCTGGACGGCGAAGTCGGCGTCGAGCTCGTCGCGGTAGTACTCCTCGGGTGGGAACGCCGGGGCGTCTTCGGACTGCGCGAGCTGGAACTCTGCCCGGCGCTTGTCGAGGAGCTCCCGGTGCGACGCGACGAGTTTCTCGGGCTCGAGCGCGACGACGAGCGCGTCGTCGGGCGCCCAGTCGAAGAGGTCGGCGAGTCCCTCGTAGAGGACGGGCAGCAGCGCGTCGATCCCGACGAAGTGAAGCCCGGCCGCGAGGTCGGACATCATGTTCGCGATCTCGGTCGGCTGTAGCCCCTGGCTCGCTGCGTGTGCCTGGAGCCGTTCGCGCGCCGGTCGGACGACTTCGGGTGCGAGGATCTCTTCACGGATCGGGAAGATCGGACACGCCTCGACCTCGCCGATCGTTCGCTGCGACGTCGCATCGAAGGCGCGCAGCTCGCTCACTTCGTCGCCCCAACGCTCGATGCGGACGGGGTTTTCGAGGAACGGGCTGAAGACGTCGGCGATGTCGCCACGGATCGCGAAGGTTCCGCGGTCCTCGACGAGCGGCACCTCGGTGTAGCCGCAGGCCGTGAAGAGCGCACGCAGGTCCTCGTCGGTCGCTTCGTCGCCGAACTTCAGGGTGCGGACCCAGGGCTCGAAGTCCTCGGGGCGGACGGTCTTTCGGACCGCGGCCCCCAGGGACGCGACGGTGATGCGAGGGACGGGAGCGACCGCGCCGCTCAGTTTGAAGAGCGTCGTGAGGCGCTCGGTGGCGGTGGCGCGGTCGGCCGTAGCGCCGTGGTAGGGGCCGACGTCGTACTCGGGGTAGAGCGCGACGTCGTCGGTGAGATCCCCCTCGACATCGCCGCTGAGGTAGAGGCTGAGCTCGGCGGCGAGGTTTCGGGCCTCCTTGGGGTCCTCGACGAGGACGATCGTGGGTCGGTCGAGCCGCCGGGCGAGGTCAGCGATCACGACGGCGGTGAGTCCACCGGTCGCGCCGGTGACGTGGGCGTGCTTTCCGGCTCGGACGTCGGCGACGACGTCTTCGATCGGGTAGGAGTCGGGCGCATGGCCGGGATCGGAAGTGATCACCTGCTCGGCGTCGGGTTCCATCCCCTCGATTGTCTCGTCGGTCTGCATCGGAGCTACGTCGTGGTGGTCTGCGGGCAGGTGTTCGGCAGGGCCGGCGGTTCGTTTAGTGTTCTCTCATGCGGGTGTCAAACGGATCGGAGGACCGCGAGGGATCTGGCCCATCGATTGCACACCTCTGCCGCGGTGCTCGTCGACCCGAAGACGACGAGAGGGCCCGAAGAGATTCGAACCAGAAGATTGAAGGTTCGAAATTCGTCTGATAATTTAGTCGCATACTACCGCAAAGACGGAGATTTCGGGCCCCGCGGTACACGCGGTGTTTGGGAGAGTCTGATGGACGACACGTTGAACAGAGCGAAGGACTTGCTTCGGGCGTTTCATGCCGACGAAGACGGGGTGGCGATGACCGAATACATCATGGTCTTCACCCTGATCAGCTTCGGCGCGACGCTCGCCCTGCTGGGCACGGCGGTCTACGTGAAGGGCTATCGTGACTTCCTGGTCTGGTGGTTGTCGCATCCCGCGGTCTGAAGCCTCGACGTTTTGGGGTCTCATGTCCGCGATCGTGACACTGTGTCACGGATCGAAAAAAGGTTTGCGAGCCAAGGGAGTAGTGGTAAAGGTGACCTTCTCGTAGAAGAAGGCCCGACAGGCAACATAAGCGCTGATTGTGGCACGGCAATTGCGATTGTGGTGGGGCAAGCAGCAACCTTGAACGGAGCATCCGCCAGAAGGCGTTGCTTGCCGCGCCGGGACACCGGGCGGTCATATACCGACGGGGAAGAAACCTCCCCGTCTCAAAACCAAAAAGATAGGCCCGATG
Organism: uncultured Bradymonadales bacterium; assembly: GCA_964411125.1. GTDB lineage: Bacteria > Myxococcota_A > Bradymonadia > Bradymonadales > Bradymonadaceae > JBFIHF01. The sequence continues at coordinate 28,856 of CAYPJU010000065.1, forward strand.
GGGTCGCATACAAAGCCTGGAGAAAACCATGAAAGACCTTCTGATGCAGTTTCACACCGACGAGGACGGCGCTACCGCTACCGAGTACATCATCCTCCTCATCCTCATCGCATGCTTCGTCATCGCGATCGTGAAACTCTTCGGCTCGACCGTGTCGTCGAAGTTCAACAACGCGAACTCCTCCGTCACGAGCCAGGTCATCTTCTGACCTGTCGAGATTCGACTCGAAAGCCCCCGCGGTCTCGCGGGGGCTTTTCTTTTGCCCGAACGACCTCGTTGTGATGGCATCGCTTGCGCGGCGGGGTAGTACTCCTCTATAGACTCCGCCGCGACTCTTCCCGGAACGAGTAGCTCGAATGGTGTCCACAGAGCGGTTTCAGTTGGGCCTGCACGCCGTGCAAGCCGTCGGTGGCATTGCCACCGCGATGGGCCGTAACCGCGACACCCATGCCCTCGAGCTCGCGACCCACATCCCCCTCGACATCGAAAGTATCTCCCGCATCCTCGACGCTCTCGATGCCGAAGGCGTCGTCGAGATCACGTCCCACGAGGGGGAGTTCAAGCGGTTCACCGTAGTAAAAGACGACTACGAGAGTGTCTCACAGCTCGTCCGCAGCGGTGATCACCTGCGAAACCCTGGCCTCGTCCGAAACCTGATGGCGCTACGCTCCGACCCCGAATGGGTCCGAAAGACGCGCGACCAGCACAGCATCATCCGGGCGATCACGTCGCTCGGGCCCAAGACCAACCTCGAGAATCTCGTCGGAGCCTGCGGTGTTTCGGGAGCGCGGGTCCGCGCGGTCCTCGGCGATTTCGAGACCGAGGGCTACGCCGTCACCGTGTATCTCGAAGACGAGGACACGCTGAAGGTCGAGCTGCCTCCCACCACCTACCCCAAAGATCGTTTCGCGCGGAACATGGAGATGCTCACCGCCGAGATCGAGAAGAAGCCCGAGGTCCAGCCGATCTGGAGAATTCTCGCGGGGATAGCGGGTATTCTCGTCATTCTCTTCATCGCAAGCCGCTTCATGTAGCTGTATGATGTTCGCGGCCTCGGCCGAGACGACTGCAGGCATGTGGAGAGGATGGGCAAGCAAGACCCGATGATCGGGCGCGTGCTGCACGGGACGATCGAGCTTCGCAGGCTGATCGGCGCGGGCGGCATGGGGAACGTCTACGAAGGGTACCAGGAGCACCTCGACCGCGTCGTCGCGGTGAAGGTGCTCTCCCCGGAACACGCCCGCAACCCCGTCGCCGGGCACTACTTCCTGCGCGAGGCCCGCGCCGCGAGTGGCCTTCGCCATCCCAACCTCATCCAGATCATCGACTACGGCGAGGAGGACGACGGGACGCTCTTCCTGGCGATGGAGTACGTCCCCGGCAAGCCGCTCGGCAAGATCTTGAGGCACGAGTTTCCGCTCGAGACCGAGCGGGTCGTCAACGTTCTGGATCAGACGCTGGCCGGGCTCGGGGAGGCGCACAGAAAGGAGATCATCCACCGCGATCTGAAGCCTGACAACCTGATGATCGAGACGATCGACGGCCGCGACTTCGTGAAGGTCCTCGATTTCGGGATCGCCCAATCTCGGGCCCCCGAGCGCAAGGTCGGCCCGCTGACGCGGCAGGGGGCCGTCGTCGGAACCCCGCAGTACATGGCGCCCGAACAGGCGGCCGGCGAGGCAGTCGACGCTCGCAGCGACCTCTTTTCGCTCGGGGTCATCCTCTACGAGATGTTGACCCGTAAGGCCCCGTTCACGGGCAAGAACCTGCCCGAGATTCTCATCGCGGTGATGAAGACGACGCCGCAGCCCCCGTCGGCCGCCGCCCCCGGTGTCACGATCGATCCGACGCTCGAGATGATCTGCCTGCGCGCGCTCAAGAAAGACCCGGACCTGCGCTACCAGAGCGCCGACGAGTTCCGCGAAGCGCTGCGCGTCGTCGGTTCTTCGGCCGCGGCTCCGCGGCCGCAGGAGAAAGCCCCACCGGCGCAGTTCGTCTTCCGCCGCGCCAAGAGCGCGCGCCGTGCCACCCCCACCGAACCTGTGGAGAGCGAGCCGGACGCGGCGCCGACCGAGCGTCAGCCCTCGGCGATCGAGTCGGCCGAAACGCAGATGCAGATCGCCCCGAAGACGGAGCCGGCGCACGCCGCCCGGCCCCACAAGCTCGGGTTCGACGTCGAAGAGCTCCGCGGAGATCTACTCGGTGAACGGGTGCGGGTCGTGTCGCTCGTCTCGCACCAACGGTCGGCGGTTCGGATCGATGCCGAGGAGCTGCTCGAGCTTCGCGGCGCCCTCGACGCAGCCCACCAGTCGGTCGCCACCCGATGGGGCGGCAAGGTTCACGGTCGGCAGGGCGGGTTCGTCACGATCCTCTTTGGCATCGACGCCGCCGGCGGCGACGAGGGGATGCGCGGAGCGCAGGCCGCGATCCAACTCCGACGCGAGCTCGGACGCATTTCGCCTGCCGGAACCGCCTTCAGCTTCGCGCTCGGCGAGGGGGAAGTGTTCTGCCCCGACGGCAAAATCTCGAACGCGGCTGGCGCGCCGATCGACGAAGCGACCGAGGCGTGCCGCTCGGCGGGGGACGGCAGCATCCTGGTCGTCGGCGAGTCTTTCGGCCTTCGCCTCGATCCCTTCTTCCGGCTCGACAAGCTCGGCGGAGACGGTCACCGCGCGCTGCTCGGTGTCCGCGATGCCACGGCGCTGAACGAGCGAGTCGACGAGAAGTTCGGCGAGCTCGTCGGCCGCGACCACGAGATCGCCACGATACTCGGTCTCCTCGGACGCCTCAGCCAGGGGAAAGGGTCGATCTTGCCGATCGTCGGCGAGGGTGGCGTCGGGAAGACCTCGCTCCTTCGCGAGGTGACGCGGCTGGCCGACCAGCGCGGGTTTCGCGTCGTCCGCGCTCGAGCTCGATGGAGGGGGGCCGAGCTCCTGCGATGGATTCGGACGCGCTGGCTCGTCGACATTCTTCGTCAACAGGGGCGAAGCCTTCGCGACGCGGACGTCGCGTTTCGCGAGCTGGGGGTCCAACCCGAGGCTCGACGGCTCCTCTGCGCGCTCCTCGACGACCGCCTCGACGAGGCGATCGGTTTCCGTGGCGAGGCGCGCGGCGCAGACCTCGAAGCGGACATCGAGGCGAACCTGCGCGTAGCGTTTCGCGAGGTGGCCCGGGCGCTCGCCGAAGATCGCCCGACGGTCTTCGTGATCGACGATCTCGACGGGTTCGATGGCGTCTTCGCCGAGACGATGCGCGGGTGGGACGACCTCGTCGACACGACACCGGTTTTGCTCGCGTTGGGGATCCGCTCGGGTCCGGGACAGTCGCTCGACTCGTTCGGGGAGAGCGCGACCCGTCTCGACGTCCCCCCCCTCGACAGCAGCTCGGCCCGCGCCCTGGTGAAGGTATTGCTCGCGGGGACCGGCTCGGATCAAATGCTCGACCGGCTCGTCCGGGTGGGTGGTGGCATTCCCCTTCACCTGGAACATCTCGTCCGGCACGCGCGAACCACCGAGAGCGCCGACGACGCCGAGGTCGCCGACTGGCTCGCGAGCGCGCGCAGCGTGCAGGAGCTGCTCGAGCTGCGGCTCTTCGCGCAACCGAGAGCGCTACAGAACGTCATGGCTCTCCTCGCCGGGCTCGGCGCGGGGGTGGCGGGCGACGTGGTGCTCGACCTCGCTTCCCCCGAGTGGGAGCCCGAGCGGGCGCTCGAGACGCTGTACGAGCAGGGGCTGGTCGAGCTCGAGGGGGAGGAAGAGAACCCGCGGGTTCATCTGCGTCCGCCCGCCCTGCAATCGGTCGTCTACGGTCAGCTCTCACGCAAGATGCGGGCGCGGATTCACGGGCGGGCAGCGACCTACTTCGACGAACGGGTGCATGCCGGGCAGCCGGACCCCGCGCGCGAGGATCTCGCAGCTCTGGCCCGGCATCTCGAGCTGAGCGGAGAACCCGAGAAGGCGCTGGAGCCGCTCGACGCGTTGATCGACCGGGCGATGCGTCGGTTCGAATTCGAGCTCGCGCGCGAGCATCTGCTCGACGCCGTCCGCGTTCTGCATCTCGGCTCCGAGCCCGATCGCGAGCGGCTCGCGCGCTATGAACTGCAGTTGGTGCGCGCCGAAGTGGCGACGGGCCGCCGCCGGGACGCGCTCGATCGTTGCCTGAAGCTCGAGCGCACGAAGGATCTGCGACGTCGGACGGCCGCGGAGATCAAGATCCAGCTCGCCGAACTGTGGCTCGAACAGGAGGACCCCGACCTGGTCGAGAAGATCGTGCGGGGGACGCTCGGCGAGATCCGCAAGATGCAGATCGAGCGGCCCGACGACGTCGAGCTCCGCTGCCTGTTGATCCGCGCACTGCAGCAGATGGCATCGACCCACGAGAAGGCGGGCCGGCTCGTCCCGGCGGCGAAGTTCGCGCTCGAAGGGGCGGAGCTGATCGAACGAGGCGAGCTCGACGCGTTGAGCAACCCGTGGGGGCCGTCCCTCGTGTGGGAGATCCTCAATCAACTCGGCCGGATTCGGCTGCGCACCGGCGAGCTCGACGGGGCGCGGCGAATGTTCGAGCTCGCGCTACGGGTGGTGAACGACGCCGACGACCCGCGCGGGGAGGTGGCCGTTCGGGCGAACCTCTCCGCGCTCCTCGCGCACGAAGGGGCTCTCGACGACGCGTACCAGAGCCTGTCGAGCGCCCTTCGGACCGCGCGGCGGCTGAGCGACGCTCGGGCGATCGCGCGCCTCGAGCACAACCGCGGCCTGTTGCTCGTGCGACAGAAGCGAATGCAGATGGCCTCCGAAGCGTTCGAGGAGAGCCTCCGGCTGTCGAACGACCTCGACTGGCGCGAAGGGATCGCGATGAACGCCGACCGGCTACGGTTCGTCCGGGAGCAGATGGGCGAGGGAGAGCGCGACGAATTCATGCGACCGATCAAGCGATGAGAACCCCATGAATCAACGCCCGATCCGAGTCCTCGTAGTCGAGGACAGCGAACTCTTCCTCGAGGTGCTTTGCGACATCGTCGGGGACGAGCCGGACATGGTCGTGGTGGGGGTGGCGAGAAACGGCCTGGAAGGGGTGGCGCTGTGCGCCGAGCTTCAGCCAGACATCGTGCTGATGGACATCCAGATGCCGGAGCTCGACGGGCTGTCGGCGACCGAATCGATCATGGCGGACACCCCCACGCCGATCCTCGTCGTGACGGCGGACCCCTACCGCGGGGGCGTCGACATGTCGTTCCGTGCGCTCTCGTCGGGAGCGCTCGACCTCACCGCGAAGCCGAACCAACTGCCGTGGGCCGACGCCGATCGCAAGGCGTTCCTTCGCAAGATTCGCCTGCTCGCCCAGATTCCTGTGGTCCGTCACCAGCGGGCGTTGCGGCGCCGCCGCGTCAGCTATCACGGCCCGCGGGCGACGACGTTGACGGGGGACACGCCGGCGGTGGGGATCGTCGCTTCGACCGGCGGCCCGCGGGCGATCTACCGATTGCTGCAGGAGCTGCCGCTCGAGTTCCCGGCACCGATCTTCGTCGTTCAGCACATCATGCCGGGTTTTTCGAGCCACCTGGCTCGCTGGCTCGACGCGAGCACCGACCTGGAGGTCCACGAGGCGACGCACGACGACTATCCCGAACCGGGACACGTCTACGTGGCGCCGACCGACATGCACCTGCGCGTCGATCAGAGCCTGCGGATGATCCTCGAAGAGGGCGACCCCGTGTCGGGACACTGCCCGTCTGGCGACGTACTGCTCGAAAGCCTCGCGCGCGCGCTGCCGTCGTCGTCGGTCGGGGTCGTGATGTCGGGGATGGGGAGCGACGGCGCGACGGGGCTCGCCGCGATCCACCGCGCCGGCGGGAGTACGTTCGTGCAGGACCGCGATTCATGCGTCGTCTACGGGATGCCGCAGTCGGCGATCGATCTCGGGGTCGTGCAGCACGTCACTCCAATCGACGACCTCGCCCGCGCGCTCGTGCGGGAGGTGCAGAAGATCCGGAGCCGCAATGAGTGATCTCCGCGCCACTCGCCAGGACGTGGAGGACGCCGAGGCGCTCTTCCGCAACTGGATCGGTTTCGAGTTTCACGGCGGCGTCCCGCGCCGGCTGCGCGACTTCCTCGAGAGCCGTGCGACCCGGCTCGACTACCCGAGCGTCGCGTCCTACATCGCGGACCTCCCGGCGCGCCGGCCACGCACCGAGGAAGCGCAGCGCCTGGTCAACATCGTCACCAACGGCCTCACCGCTTTCTGGCGCGACGACAAGCAGATGGAGGCGCTCGGGATCGCGATGCGGGAGATGGCGGCGAAGCGCGAGGAGCCGCTGGCGATCTGGTGCGCCGGCTGCGCCACGGGGGAGGAGGCGTACTCGGTGGCGATGCTCGCGCGCGAGCTCGACATCGACGTCCAGGTCGTCGGGACCGACGTGAACACGACCTTCCTCGACGCCGCCCGTCGCGCCGAATTCGACGACTGGAGCCTGCGCCGCCTCGTCACCCCGCGCCGCAATCGATGGTTCGAGTTCCGAGACGAGCGTTGGATCCTCGACCCCTCGATCCGCTCCGTCGTGACCTTCGAACACCACAACCTGCTCGACCTGCCGCCGCAGGCTCCCAACGAATACGGCGAGTGGGACATCGTGATGTGCCGCAACGTGGTGATCTACTTCACGGCATCCGTGGTGAGCTCCCTCTTCGTTCGGTTCGCGGCAGTCCTCGCCGACGACGGCTATCTGCTGCTCGGAAGCTCCGAGCAGATCGACCCCAACGACGTCGCGTTCCGTGCCGTGCGTCACGGCCCATCGTTCATCTACCGCCCGCAACGCCTCGCTCCCGGGGACTCGATCCCGTTCCTGTTCGGGGACGATTCGGAGGTCGAACCAACGCTCGACGAGGTGACCAAGGAGGTGTCGGACTCGGACGCGGCGGGTCTCTTGCTGGTCTCCGGGGTAGAGAACGCCGAGCGCGGCCGTATCGACGCCGCCGTCGCTTGTTTCGAGGCCGCGGCGAGCTACGACCCCTTCGCGACCGAGGTTCATGCCCTGCTCGCCTGCACGCTACGCGACGCGGGCGCTCGAGGACGCGCGCTCGACGCCCTCGGGAAGGTGCTCTTCCTCGATCCGCTCAACTGGTGGGCGGCGATCCAGCGGGCGCGGCTCTACGAAAAGACGGGTGATCTCGTGGAGGCCCGCCGCCACTGGCGTCGCGCCCTGGAGGGGCTCGACGTCGACTACGAGCCGTTCGAAGGACCGCGCGCCGCCGGGGAGCTTCAGGGAGTTCACGAGACGACGGCCGAAGCGCGCCGAGAGTGCGAAGCGGCGTTGCAGCGCCTCAGCCCGAGCGTTTGACCACGCTGCGTTGACTCTTACGTTGCACATCTACCCAAGAGGTGTGCCGATGACCGACAATTTCCAGACCTTTCTCAGCCGACTCGACGAGCTCGACGCTGCGGCTCTCTCCGACGCTTTCACCGAAGACGCGACCGCTTCGTTCGGCAGCCTGCCGACCTTCGAAGGGCGCACCGGCATCTACGAAGGGCTCGAGGCGCTCTTCGTCGAGCTCGACGGCGCGCACCACGACATCAAGGACGTCTACACGACGAACCACGACGACGTGATGGTCGCGACCGTCGACGCGACGTTCCGCGTCCGCGGTTGCAAGGACGCGATCCACGCCCCGGGGGTGATCGTCGCGCGCTACGAGGACGACCGGATCGCCGAAGCACGGATGAGCTACGACCTGACGCCCGTGTTCCGGGCCATCGAAAGCCCGAACCGAGTCTTCGAAGCGCTCGACGAGACGTTCCCGGCGAGCGACGCCCCCGCTTGGACGCCCTGAGAGGGTCTGCTACACCGAGTCATGCGACGTAAGGGACACGGAATCGCGATCGCCCTGGCGATCATCCTGTTGTGGGCGTCGCATCTCGCCTACGCGCTGGGGGAGGGGATGGCGGGGCTCGGCATCACGGGGACGCTCCTCGCCGTCATCGTGCAGACCTTCCTGAGCACCGGCCTGTTCATCACCGCCCACGACGCGATGCACGGCACCGTCGCCCCCGGGCACCGGCGGCTCAACGATCTGCTGGGGACGATCGCGATCGGTCTCTATGCGCTCTTCTCGTACCGAAAGCTGCACCGCAAACACTGGGAGCACCACGCGCACCCCGGCATCCCTGGCGAAGATCCCGATTTCCACGACGGCGAACACCCCGGCTTCTTCCGATGGTACGCCCACTTCGTCTGGGGCTACGTAGGGATCTGGCAGATCGTGGGGATGGCGATCGTCTTCAACGTCCTCTCGCACGGAGTCGGCCTTCCCGAGCCGGACCTGTTCGTGCTGTGGGTCGCTCCCGCGCTCCTCTCCACCTTCCAGCTTTTCTACTTCGGCACCTACCTGCCGCACCGCGAGCCGCACGCCGCCGACGACGAGCACCGTGCCCGGTCGAACGAGTACCCTGCCTGGCTCTCGTTCCTCACCTGCTATCACTTCGGGTACCATCGCGAGCATCACGAATCCCCGGGTACTCCATGGTGGCGACTGCCTGCCAAGCGATCGGAGCTCGCGTCCCGAGACCGTTCTTTCGGTTGAACACCGTGGGGCTTTGCCCCA
>CAYPJU010000066.1:0-37090 GCA_964411125.1 uncultured Bradymonadales bacterium
GTCGCGAAGTCGCGGATCAACCGCGCGAAGTCGTCGGGGCGATCTTCCATCGGCGAATGTCCGCTCCCGGGAACGACCGTCAGCGGCACGTCGCCGCCGAGTCGATCGACCGCCCAGTGCGCGTTCTCGATCGGGAGGATGTGATCGAGCTCGCCCCAGACGATCTGCGTCGGCACGTCGATCGGCCCCAGCGGGATCGGGTCGGTCGGTTCGAGCAGCCGTGCTCCGACCCGGAGCATGAAACCCGCCCGTTCCGCCGACCGTAGCGGCGCCAGATACGCCCGCTCTTCCTCCCGCGACATCGGCTCGCCGCGCCAGTTCAGTGGACCGTAGAACGCGAGTCCCAGCCGGTTTGCAGCGAGCGTTGCCACCGAGGCGGGGAAGCGATCCAGCGCCACCGAACCCACTTTCGACGGCGGAATCTTGAACCCCGGCGAAACCAGCGAGAGCGACAGAGCGCCGTGATCGCGGGCGAGGACGTAGGCGAGCGCGGCGCCCAGTGAATGCCCCACGAGGTGCAGTGGGCCGTCGAACAATTCACGTAGCCGGTGCGCCCACGCGACCAACGACTCGAAATCGGGTGTGACACGTGGGTCTCGAAACGACCCGTCGAGCCCGTGCGCGGGGAGGTCCGGCAGAATGAGCCGGTAGTGGGCGCCGAGCGCGTCTACCACCCGCCGGTACGCCATCGAATGCGCCATGAAACCATGGATCAGGAGCATCGGCGGCGCTTCGAATCGCCCTGCCTCGAAATAGTGAAACTCGAGGTCGTCGTGGGTGCGATACACCGACCGTATCGCGGTGCCGTTGGAGACTGCGCCAATCACGTCCGAACGGTACAACGCAACGGCGGAGACGGCCAGTTTGCTGAGGCGTGAGGCGTGAGGTCGGTGAACGGCCGTCTCGCCCGGCTTCCGCCGCGACTTGCGGCACGAAATCGGTGAGCGGGCGTCTCGCCCGGCTCCGCCCCGGCCTGCGGCACGAAATCGGTGAGCGGGCGTCTCGCCCGGCTCCGCCCCGGCCTGCGGCACGAAATCGGTGAGCGGGCGTCTCGCCCGGCTCCGCCGCAGTTTGCGGGTTTACGGTGAGTGAGTCGGCAATGGTTGAAGCTCGCGACTCGAGCCCCGGGCCTCTCGCCGAGGCGTCAGAGGGTTTGTAAGAAATGGACGACGGCGAGGTAGGACGCGCTGTACCCCACCGACGCGTTCCCGCAACAGTGGTGGTCGGCCAGAATACCGTCGACCTCCAGCGAGGATTCTACGGTGTAGTCGCAATCACCCGTCGGCTCGCACCCCGGGGCAGGCACAGCCGCCAACAGGCGCTCGAGCGTCGATGACTGTTCCGGTGTCAGCGTAACCGGCCCGAACTCGACCCCGCCGCTGCATTCGAGCTGGCAGGTGGGCGGCTCGTCGACGCTATGACGCGTGCCAGACGCTTCGAGTCGCGGCGACTCTCGGGAGCGCCGCGTTGAGTGTCAAACCTCCGGGTGCCGAATACCGGCCGCTCTCGTTCCAGAAGAGCGGAGAAGGCGACGGGCATCCTCGGAGCTGTCAGAGCGATTCCAGAAAAGCCACGACGCCCCGATAACCAGCGGCGTACCCGAGCGACGCGTTTCCGCAACACACTTCGTTTGCCACTACCCCGTCAATCTCGAGGGTCGAGACGAGCGGGTCTTCACAGTCGCCGGTAGGCTCGCACATCGGCGACGGGATCGCGCCGAGTCTAGCCTCCAACCTCGCTGCCTGTTCCGCCGTGAACGTCAGTGGACCGAACGGTTCGCCGCCGTCGCAGTGCTCCGATTCGCATTCTGCGGGAATGGACGACGTATGCCGAGTGCCCGACACGGTCAGCGCACCGTCCCCACCGCGTTGGACGTCGGCGCGAACCAACTGCCCTTCGTGGAACCCGAACCCCGACGCCCCGTCGTCGAACCATTCGCCCGCCTGCGTTCGAAACTTGAGGTTGTCGAAGGAGTCCGGCTCGGGAAAAGCGGGGGAGCGGGCTCTGGCACCAGCGTGTTGAGAAACTGGACGACCCTTTCGAACGCTTCCTCATAGGCCTCGGTCGGCGTGGAGTCGTCGCATCCGACGCTGAAACTGGATTCGTCGTCCAGCCGGTAAACGGTAATCTCTTCGAAGCAGGACGTGCACATCTGGCCCGACTTCCGCGCCGTCGGCCCCCGGGATTCCGGAATGTTGTCGAGGAGCATGGCGAGCGTGGCCAACTCCATACCGGCCACCGACACCGCAACGCTACCCTCCACAAGGCAGGCAGGACCAGCACAACCGTCGAAGGAGACCGGAACGGATCCCGCCGAGCGCCCGGTTCGCACGTCGACGTAAAACTCCGAGAAATGCCCCTCGGTGAGGCAGGCGGTCGCCCGCGATCCCGAATAGCGGAGTTCGACGAACGGAAGCTCGCTCAGTTCTTCGTCGGTCTTCTTCCCGTCGATGGAATCGCCCGCCTTCACCTTCGGCTCGGCAACGCAGCCAAATGCAAGGAGTAAGGCGACAGATGCCAGAAAACTTTTCATGGTGGATCCCCTGTACCTGCTGAGTGCCGCGGTCCCGCGGCCTCCCCGACCCTCAGCATGACGGGACTCCTGATTCGTTTCAAAGGTCCCGCCTCGTCGAATCCGCGGCACGTGCGCTCACTGTCAACCTTCGCGAGTCCGGCAACCGCTGACCGCAAACCGCAAACCGCTACCCGCGAGTCGCGAGTCGCGCGGGACGCGCGCTCACCGATAGCGAACCGCTGACCGCCTGCCGCGAACCAACAGCAGCCCGAGCAACACCAGCAACAGGTTGCTCGGCGCTTCGCCGCTTCCAGCGGTCGCGCAGCACCCCCCTTCGCCGGAGCCACCGCCGCCGCCATCCCCTTCGTCCGGCGGCCCTTCTCCGGGGGCCAGATCCAGGTTGATGACCACGCCGGTGGCCGCAGGCGGCAGGGTCACAGTCGCGGGGAGCCCCGACGAATCGACGTACTGTCCCCAGACCTCGCCGTCCGTCAGGCGAGTGTCGCCGTCGGAGTCGATGAACGCGATGACCTGGTACTCGCCGGGTGCCGCGCCGATGATCTGGAACGGCCCCGCCTGCTGCAACACGGTGCGGCGCTTCTGGAACGCCTGATCCTCCTCGCGGAAAGCCTCGACGACGATGACGCCCTTCTCTTCGCCGGTGTACTGGATGGTTCCGGCGATCGTCTGCTCGTCGATGTCGTTGTCCAGAATCGCAATGGTCGTCGTCGATGGATCGCTGACGGAGTAGCCGTCCCCCTCCATCAACGACAGCTCGATCGTCTCCTCTCCCTCGACTTCCTCGTCGTCGACCACCGTGAGCGTGATCCGCTTGGAAAGCTCGCCGGGCGCGAAGGCGACGTTGCCGGGGACGCCGGTGTAGTCCTCACCGTTCGTCGCCGTCCCTCCGGTGACGATCGGGACGCTCACGGTCGAGTCGATGTTGCCACGGCGCCGAACTTCCACGGTGTACTCGCTGGGGTCGGCCTCGGGGATCTGCTCGACGTCGTTCAGCAACGTCACCGACGCCTCCTGGCTCCCGACGAGCGCCGGCTCGAACGAGGTTCCTCCGATCGTCTCCTCGCCCTGCTGGTCACTCACCCACGACAGCGTGACCGTGCCCGGGCCGCCGCCGTTGTAGTACTCGAGCCAGATCGAGACCGGGACGCCCTGCTGCAGGGTGATGTTCCCCTGGCGGTCCTGCGGCCCGTGGTCGTTCCAGTCGTCGATGATGAGACGATCGTTCACCCAGAGGCGGACGCCGTCGTCGTTGCGAGTCTGGAACGTGTAGTCGTCGGAGTAGCGCGGAATGACGCGCCCGGTCCAGATGACGGAGAACGGGTTGCCGATGTCCTGCGGGGTGTTGCCGTCCCACGTGAAGTCGATCTGCTGGTCGGTCCGCTCGAACTCGAGGTTCCCGAAGTTGCGCCCGCTGTAGTAACGACCGCGCAACCCGTTGGGGAGCATGTCGACGATCTCGTAGGTCGCCTCCACGATGTCGCTCGCCGGCATCTGGTCGGCGACCGCGATCGCTTTGAGCGTGGTCGTCGTCGTCAGCTCGATCGGCGTACCGTCGAACGCGGTCGAGGTGTCGTCGGGGTCGCTGCCGTCGGTCGTGTAGTAGACGGCATGGGCCGGATCGGCACCCGCCAGCGTCACCGAGACCGAGTCCTGGAACTGCCCGCCGCCTGGGCTGAACGACGGCGCCGGCGTCTTCGTCATCATCTCGCCGGGGTAGCCCTCGAAGGCGCTGCCGTTGGCGACCACGACCGCCTGGTAGGTGACCTCGAGCGGGTAGTAGAGGGCGGCGTCGGGGGCTCCGATCCACTGGTCGTTCGCGTCGATCGGCTCTCCGGCCGAATCCATCGCCGTCACCTCGACGTCGTCGATCGCCGCGGTCCAATCGATGGTGTCCCAGCCCGTCAGCGTCAGCATCGCCTGGGTGGTCTCGAAGGTCCCCGTGTCGGCATCGATGAGCAGGCGGTTGTCGGTACACGCGCGATTGGCGCCCTGGACGAAGCAGGCCTGGTACGTCGTCGCGTTCCCGCCCGCGGGACGGTTCACGACCGTCACACGGTGATGCAGGGTACCGCCGGCGTAATTGTCCGGCGCCTCGAGGTCGGCGGGGAGAGCCCCTGTCCCCACCGAAACCGTGACGTCCGCGACGCCGTTGTGCGTGACCGTCCCGTCGGCTGCGGTCGCCTGGACCGCAAACGCCGCGGTCGGAACCGCCAGAAGACCGAGAAGGGTGAGGATTGAGAGGGTGGGCTTCATCGTCGCACCGTGCAGAGCTGGAACCGCCCCAGCCTATGGGAGACCCCCCAGAAGGGCCAAGAAAACATGACGTTCGACATGCGGGTTGTCGCGCTGGTTCGCTCCTCGAACGGTAGCCTCGACCCCCTTTCATTTCAATCGTGGGCGACCTTCCCGGACGCCCACGTCCGGGCGGCGCCACCGTTCACACGAGTTTCACCATCCTTTGCGCACCGTTTCACCCGCGGCACACCGGCGTGCCACAAGCGCCACCTAGTGTTGGCTTCGACGAAACGAACGGACCCAAAGGAGGCCACCATGAAAACGAACATCCTCGAAACCCTCTCCGCACTTCACCACGACGAATCGGGCGCCACGGCGACCGAGTACATCATCCTGCTCATCCTCATCGCGTGCTTCGTGATTGCCGTCGTGAAGGTGTTCGGCTCGACCATCTCGTCGAAGTTCAACGACGCGAACACCGGCGTGCGCGACAAGGTCGTCTTCTGAGGGGGTTCGCCGCGCCCTGCATGAACGCAGGGCGCGCGCCGCGCGCTTTGTTGCCGCCAATGCTGATTGAAAGTAGGCTTCTCCCGAACGAGACCGGGAGAAACCATGAAAACTCGCGCACTTTCCATCTTCGTCCTCCTCATCGGGATGGGCTGCAGCTCGCCGCAGGACAAGAAGGAGGAGACCACGCCCACCGAGACGACGACCAAGGCCGACGAACCGGAGTGTTTTCAGGGCTGCGTCCTGAATTCGCAGGGGCAGTGTCAGCTCACCGCCAGCTCGATGGACTGGTCGAGCGTCGAAGAAGAGGTCGTGCAGTGTGACGCGCGCTGCTGTCAGGGGGCGCCGACGGCGTCGGGCTCGAGCGACACCGACGGAGACGGGATCTACGGCGATGCCGATCAATGCCCCGAAGACGCCGAAGACTACGACGGCTTCCAGGACGACGACGGCTGCTCCGATCCCGACAACGACGGGGACGGAATCCCCGACGAAACCGACGTCTGCCCGCTCGATCCCGAAGACCTCGATGGGACCGACGACCAGGACGGATGCCCCGACTGACCCAGCGGTCACGCAAACACTTGCAACCGCCCGTCCGCTGCGCAATAGTGCCGCCCGAATCCGAGACCAAAACCAGTCGCACGTAGCGATTTTGCGGGTCGAGACCACGGGACGAGCATGGTGGAACATCTTTATCGGTGCAGCGCGACGGCGGTCGTCGTCGCAGCCCTGTCGAGCTTCAGCAGCGCCGCGGTGGCGCAGGTCGTCGAACCCGACGGCACTCGGGTAGTGACCGCGGAGGAACGCTCCGCGCAGCCCGAGGACGGCGTCGAGGACGAAAAGCAGGACGTCGATCTCGAATACCGCGTCTGGGGCGAGTCCCTCGACCTCGCGAACTTCGACGGCGACGCGAACGACCAGCTCAATGCTGCGTACCAGCGCGCGCGCGCCGACGTCGGCGTCGAGTTCGGCGGATCGTTCGCCCTCCGGCTCGAGGCTGACGTTTTCTCCGGGCGCATCGCCGGCGACGCTCCGCCGGAGAATCCCGCCGAGTTCCAACCCTCCGGCACCCGCGCGGGCGAAGGCGAGGCGTTCGCGGACATCGAGAACTTCCTCGATCCACGCAACGCGTACATCGAGTACCAGTCGCTCGTGCTACTGCGCGTCGGCCTCCAGACCTCGGAGTTCGGGCTCGGGCTCGTCGCCAACGACGGCGCCGAAGACGACTCGATGCTCTTCAACCAACAGTACGGCGGCGACCGCTCGTTCCGAGCCCTGCTCGGGACGCGCCCCTTCGCCGTGATCGGCACCAAGAACCGTACCGCCCAGAAGATCACGATGGCGGTCGGCGGCGACGTCGTCTACCGCGACGACAACGCGGCCTTCCTCGACGAAGACCGCGCCCGACAGGCGATCGCGTCGATCTACTACTCCGACCAGAACCCGTCCGACCCCGAAGACACGCGGTTCCTCGGCACCTACTTCGCCTACAGGAACCAGACCGACGCGGACGGCGACACCCTCCGCGCCGCCGCCTTCGATATCGCCGGCACGTCGACCTGGAACGACGACAACGGGATGTGGTTCTACTCGCTCGGCTTCGAGACGACGCTCCTCACCGGTGAGACGACCCGAACCTTCCCGCAGACCGGAGACTTCGAGACCAACGTCCTCTCCTTCGGCGCGGCCGGCGAGGCCGAGGTCCGATGGAAGCCGCTCGACATGTCGGTCAAGCTCGGCGCCGGCTACGCCTCGGGCGACGCCAACCCCGACGACGACACCCTCTACAGGCATCGCTTCGACCCGAACTACAAGGTCGGACTGATCCTGTTCGACCACTACCTGCCCGCCGTGACCCGCACCGGCTACGCCCGCGCGACCGACCCGAGCCGCTCCGGCGAAGCCCCCAAAGGGGTGGAAGGGCTCGTGTCCGACGGTGCCGTCGAGAACGCGGTCTACGTGAACCCGATGTTGCTCTTCGGTAACCCCGAAGGTCTCCTGACCGGCGTCGGCTTCCTCTGGGCGCAGTCGGCCGTCCCGCTTTACGACCCGTACAACTCGTTCGCGAACGGAGGGTCGCCCACCGGCGTCCGCGGCACCGAAGCGAGCCGCGACCTCGGCTTCGAAGTCGACGTCGCCGCGCGCTACCGACACACGATCGTCTCGAAGCTTCAGATCGAAGCCAAGCTCGAGTACGGGCTCTTCTTCCCGGGCAAAGCCTTCGCTGACGCTCAGGGTGACCTGGCAGCCCCGCAAAACCTGGCGCGCGGACGTCTCGCGCTCCTGTGGTGAGGTACGACATGACGAATTTTCAGAACCCCCCCTTCATCGTCGGCACCCTCGCCCTCGCGCTCTTCGCGGGTTGTGCAGAGAAGAACGACGCGCCCGAGGGGATCGCCCCCGCCCGCACGATGGGGGGCGCCAAGATCAAATTCGACCTGAACGCCCGCCCTCTCCCCGAGATCCCGTTCCCCAACGACGTCGCGACGACGATCGACCCCGAGAGCCCGACCGGCCGCCGCGTCAACGTCTCCACGATGGCGGCGACGAAACTCGAGCAGAAGGTGCGGCGCCAGGCAAACGAGCTCGACGGATTCTCCCCCTACGGGCCGATTTATCTGTCGTTCGACAAGCCCCTCGACATCCACAACATTCTCGACCGACACACGGGGCCGACCCCCGACTTCGGTGACGATGCGGTGTTCCTCGTCAATGTCGACCCCGACAGCGAGGAGTACGGCAAGCTCGAGGTGATCGACCTGGGACGTGGGAACTTCCCCGTCACGATGAAGGACCCCGACAAATACTTCGACTTCGACCCGCGCGCGCACGGTACGAACCTGATCTTCGAATCGGTGCAGGAAGAGGACGAGAACGGCAACGGCGTCCTCGATCCCCTCGAGGACACCGACGACGACGGCGTGTGGGACACTCCCAATACGCTGACGCCTGGCGCCGATCCCCTCGCCGACGGGCAGATGCTCGAGTTCTACGAGCGCGAAACGAACACGCTGATCATCCGCCCGCTCGACACGCTGGAGCCGGCGACGACCTACGCCGTCGTCCTGTCGCGCGCCCTCATCGACGAGGACGGCCTCGCGGTCGACAGCCCCTTCCCCTTCGTCAACCACGCTCGGCAGACCGAGGCGCTCGCACCGCTGAAACGCATCCTCCCCAACGCCCTCCCCGATCGTTTCGACGAGTCGCTGGAAGCGGTGCGGTTCGCCTGGACCTTCACGACGCAGACCTCGACCTACGAGATGGAGCTGATCCGCGCCGGGATGTACGGACACGGGCCGCTGGACTGGCTCGCGAAGGCCTACCCGCCCGAGCTCGCCCTCATCCACCGGACGCAATCGCGCGAAGACGCCGAGATGGTCCTCACCACACCGGTGACCGATCTCATCAACCTCCTCTTGCAGGCGCTCGCCGCCGACCTCTCGTCGGAGGCACAGGCCGCCCTCTCGGGCTCCGCCGAAGACATCGACTACATGGTCTCGGGGAGCTACCGCACGCCCTATTTCCTGTCCGACAAGGACGGCCGGGCCGGCACCCCCGAGGAGATGGCCCTCAACGAGAACGAGTTCGACGAGAACGAGGCCTTCCGGATCGACTACAACTACGGCGACGCGATCGTCGGTTATGACGAAGTCACCTGGTCGTGCGTCGTGCCCAAGGAACGACCGGGGCGAAAGGCGCCCTTCCCCGTCGCGATCTACGGTCACGGCTACGGTTCCTCGCGGCTCGAGTCGCTCGGATTCGCCCCGCTGTTCGCCAAGTTCGGGCTCGCCACCTGCGCGATCGACAACGCTGGACACGGTCTTCCGCTCGATCGGTTCGTCGGCGACCTCCCGATCGACATCGTCGGTCCGCTCGAGAACCTGGGCCTGGAGGGGCTAGACGACGCGCTCGGCCACGGCCGGCAGCGCGACCTCACCAACGACGGACTCGACGATCCGGGTGGCGACTACTGGACCGCCGACACGTTCCACACCCGCGACATGGTTCGTCAGACGACGATCGACTACATGCAGTTCGTCCGCATCATGCGCAGCTGGGACGGCACCACCAGGTGGCCCGACTCCGTCGACGAAGACGACCCTTACGTCTCGGTTCGCCGTGACCTCGTCGCCGGCTGGGACACCAATGGCGACGGTCAACCCGAGATCGCCGGAGACTTCAACGGCGACGGCGTCGTCGACTTCGGCGGCGAGCAACCCTACTACGCCTGGGGCCAGTCGCTGGGCGGGATTCAGTCCGCCGTTCTGGTCGGCATCGACCCCGCGGTTCGCGGCGCCGCGCCCACGGCCGGTGGCGCCGGCCTGGGCGACATCGCCCTGCGTTCCACGCAGACGGGCGTCCCCGAAGCAGTCCTCCTCCGCATGTTCGGTCCGATCCTCCTCGGACGTCCGATCGAGCGATGGAACGCGGCCGAAGGGAAGTACGAGTGGACCGGCTCCTCGCAACTGGAGTGGCTGATCCCCGACTCGTTCGACGAGATCTACCTTCCGTTCGCGACGGTCGACGGACTCGAACACGGCGACCGCATCGTCCTGCGCAACCTGCAGCGCGAGCAGCGCCCCGAGCTCGTGGAAGAAGGCTTCCTCGACTCTCGCGTCACCGTCCGAAACGGCGTCTTCCGTACGGGCCTCGCCGCCGATGCCGTGGGAACCAACGAACGACGGCAGGAGCTCGGCTTCGACTCGAGCTTCTCGGTGCGCGATCTTCACAAACGATTCGCCGCGCCCAGGCCGGGCCTGGAGCGATCCTGGTACCTGCGACGCGGACAGCGGCAACTCCTCGACGTCGACAACGCGGAAGACGGAGACGCTGTTTTCGCTTCGTTCACGGCCGGCGACCTCCCCGACGACGTGAAGCCGGACGAGTTCTCCGTCACCTGGCGAGGCGTCATGGAGAGCCCGACCGCCGAAGCGATCACCTTCCGCATCGAGACCCAGGGTCGCGCGCAACTCTACATCGACGGCAAGCGCGTCCTCGACGTCCGCAACGGCGAAGACACCACCCGCCAGCGCCTCGGTGAAGGACGGCTCCGCGACTTCGAGCTCCGCTTCGATCAGACCAGCGCCGACGGATTCGTGCGCCTCTTCTGGTCCGGCCCCTTCGACGAGGAACCGGTCCCCGCCGACGCGTTTACGACGCACCGTCCGCTCACCGAAGAGGAGCGCGCCGAGTACGACAAACACGTCATCGAGAACGCCCGCGACTGGGGCGACTCGTTCGTCATCGAGATCTACTCGGCCGACGACCTCGAGGAGCCGAAGCGAGTCATCGACACCTTCGAGCGAGACGTCTTCTACCAGAACGTTCTCTACCCCGCCGGAAGCCCGCTCGCGGCGCTGACGGAGGGGTGGGGACTGAAGCGACAGAGCCCGCAGTTCCGCCGCTTCTTCTCGATCGCACAGATGATCCTGGCGAAGGCGGACCCCGGTTCGTACGCGCCCCACTACTTCCGAAAGCCCCTGAAGTTCGACTACGAAACCCCGCAGTTCCAGGACGGCACGTCCAACGTGCTCGTCATCCCGACGCTCGGCGATTCGGCAGTCCCCGTGAACACCGGCCTTTCCCTCGCACGGACCGCGGGAATCCTGGACTACAAGAAGTACGATCCTCGGTACGGGATGACCCCGAACCAGTTCCTCGTTCAGCAGTACGTCTACGAAGGGATCTACTGGCTCGACCGACACGCCGGTTACCCCGACGCGATCTACGATCCCGACGACCTCGACAACGGGCTCTTCCGGAGCACTCGCTTCGAAGACCCGGCGCGACAGCTCGACCCGAACGCCGACGCGCCGCAACCCCTGCGCGCGACGGTCTTCACGTCGGCGGGGACCTCCGGGCTGCGTCTCCCCTACCTCGGCGTTCAAGGTGTCCACGGCTTCGACCTCCCCAAACCGGAGCGAGAGTTCGACATCGACACGTTCATGACCAACCAGGTCGGATATTACTTCGCGACCGACGGCCAGGAGCTGAGCGACGACCCGTGTCTGCAAGACGTCTTCATGACGGACTGCGCCTTCTTCGACGCCAACAACTGGAACCGCCCGGACGCTCAGTAGGCGCTTCTTGTACCCCCGTCGTAACAAGCTTCCCCGGCTCGACCGGCTCGACCGGTACGACGTCCTCCTCGCGCTCCTCGCGTTCGTGGGGACCTTCGTCGCTCTGATGACGACGATGGACGTCGGCATCCCTCGGGACGAAAGCTTCTACTTCCACGCTGCCCGCGAGTACTGGGGCTGGTTCGCCGAGCTCGGCGACAACTGGGAGGCCGGCAACCTCGCCGCGTCCTTCACCCAACAGAACGTCGACAAACACTGGAGCTACAACCCCGAGCACCCGGCCCTGATAAAGGCCCTCTTCGGGATCAGCCACGCTCTCTTCCACGAGAAGCTGGGGTGGGTCAGCTCGATCGTCGGGATGCGGATCCCCGCCGTGCTCTTCGCGAGCTCCCTGTCGAGCATCGTCTACCTCTTCGGCCGGCACATCTACGGCCGTGCCGCGGGTGTGCTCGCGGTGACTTTGCTTCTGCTGCAGCCCCGTTACTTCTTCCACGCCCACCTCGCCTGCTTCGACATCCCGGTCATCGCGCTCTGGTGCGGGGTTCTCTACGCTTACTGGCGCTCCTTCACCTCGGGATGGTGGGCGCTCTGGACCGGTCTTCTGTGGGGACTCGCCCTCTCGGTGAAGCTGAACGCCTTCTTCCTCCCCGCAGTCATCGGTGCTCACTGGCTCTGGGTGACCGCCGTCGACATTCGCGAGAACGGCTGGCGAAGACCCCGCGTACCGTGGGCGTTCGTATCGATGGCGGTCTTCGGCCCCCTCCTCTTTCTGGGGCTTTGGCCGCGCCACTGGTTCGACACGATCGAACGGATCCAGTGGTACCTGAACTTCCACCTGAAGCACGTCCACTACTTCGTCTACTACTTCGGGGAGAACATTCAGCAGCCCCCCTTCCCGATCGAGTACCCGTGGGTGATGACCGCGGTCACCGTTCCCGCCACCATTCTCCTCGCCTTCGTCATCGGCGTCGTTCTGTGGCGCCGACGATGGAGCGCGGAGTGGGACGACCGGTCGACGTGGATGCTCCTCACGATCGGGATCGTCTTCCCCATCGCGCTCATCTCGATGCCGACGACACCGATCTTCGGGGGCGTGAAGCACTGGATGGCGGCGAACCCGCTGCTCGCAGTCGTCGCCGCCGGAGGCGTGACCCAATGCGCCTACGCCCTCGCCGTTTCCTGGCGCCTACCGGTCGCGTCCGCCGTGCGCTACCACCTCGCAGCGTTCGGGGTCGCGGCGGCGGTCGCCCTCCCTGCGCTCTCGATGAGCATCGAGAACCACCCCTACGGCACCAGCTACTACAACGAGCTGATCGGTTCGTACCGCGGTGCTGCGGACGCTCGGATGATGCGACAGTTCTGGGGGTACTCCAGCCGCTACGCGCTCGAATGGATCGACGAAAACGCCCCCCCGAAGGGGCGCGTGTGGACCCACAACACGACGACCTGGGCCTGGCAGGAGTACCAGCGCGCCGGTCTGGTGCGCGACGACCTTCGACCGTCCTCCGCCGTGGGGAGTCATCTCGCGCTCTACCACCATCAGAAAGCTTTCGTGTACGTACTCACCCCGATCTGGGAGCAGTGGAACACCAGGACTCCCGCCCACGTCGTCGACGTCGACGGCGTCCCGCTCCTCAGCATCTACCGCCGTCCCTGACGCCCCGCTCACCCCCACCTCGCCTCGCTGACCGCGGTCAGAGTCGAACGTCCACGCCAGGACCTCTCTCCCGACCGAGACCCTCTCCGAGTCGATCCCGAAAAAAAGTTTTGCCGGTCCGGAGTAGCAGCGTGTCCCACATGTAGACGCGGCACCTACACCGCCTCACAACAAACCGAGACCGACGGAGCGACCATGAAAACCGAACTGATGAAGAAAATCGTGATCTGTGCCCTCGCTGGCTGCGGGCTCGCCGCCTGTACAGGCCAGGGCGAGTTCACCGAGTTGGAGACCCAGGCCGCTTCGCTGTCGGAGACGATGGAGGCGATCGAGCGTTGCGGGGAGACGATGTCGACCCCCGACGGGCAGCCGAGCGAGCACTACCGCGACTGTCTCGAAGACCACGGCGTGGAGGGTGCCGACTCCCCCCGAGACGTCTGCAACGACCTGCGCGAACGCTGCGACCGAGCGATCGCCGACTACGGTGTGAACTGTGAGAATCCTGCCGACGATCTCGAAGACATCGTCTGCGACGTCGCCGACTACGCCGACGACTGCGGCGCGGGTGACCCCGGTCAGCCCGGCCGCGAGGGAGGCGGAGCCGACGGTGACAGCCCCGATGGCCCAGAGGGGAATCGCGACGGTGGAGCCGACGGCTCCGAAGACGGCGGGGACTTCTGCGACGACGTGCGAGAGACCGCCAGCGAGAACGAGGAGTCGACCCTCACGCACCAGTTCCCCGAGTGCTTCGGCGGCGGCGACACCCCGGGCGAGAACGAGTGCGCCGAAGGAGACGCCTGCGTCCCCGACGGCGAGCGCGAAGGTGAAGGTGGAACCGACCCGTGCCGGTCGATCGAGAATCCCGAAGACCTCGAGGAGTGCCGGGACGGTAGCGGCGGCGAAGGGGGTGGATGGAACGGCGGCGGCGACTGCGAAGGCGAAAACTGTCCCGGAGGCGACTCGGGCTGGAGCGGAACCGAGGCCGAGATGTGCCAGAGACTGATGGAAGAGATGCGGGAGTGCCAGAGCGAAGCCGACTGTGCCGACGTCCGTGAACTCTTCGAGGAACACTGCCTCTGAGTCGCGCAAATACCAAAAACAAAGCGGCGGGTCGATTACGACCCGCCGCTCTTCGTTTGCCTGGCGCCTTCTCAGGAGAGAATGCGTCCGATGATCTTCTTGGTGAGCTTGAACAGGAGCCCCGGGATCGAAGGACGGCTCTTCGTCGCTACCGGAGGCCGGTACGTAGTCCGCGGGCGGTCCGATCCGCTGCGGGACGACGACCCGGAAGACGCAGCGGCGGGCTTCTTCGGTGCTTCCGATTTACTCGCATCCGCGGACGCCGCATTGGGCTTCGCAGCGGACTCTGGGGTCTTGGCTGCGACCTTCTTCGGAGCTTCCTTCTTCGGCGCTTCTTTCTTCGTATCCGCCTTCTTCGGCTCGCTCTTCTTCGTATCCGCAGACTTCTTCGGAGTCGACTTGGCCTTCTTTTCGTCCGACTTCTTGGTCGTCGTCTTGGTCGCCTTCTTCGGCGTCTCGGCCTTCGCCGGTGCCGCGGGCGCATCCGCCATCGACTTCGCAGATTTCAGGATCGCCTTCTCCTTCGCGGCCCCGATCCCCTTGATCTCCTGCAGCTTCCCGCCCTCAGCGGCTTTGATGAGGTCTTCGATCGACCGAACTCCGAGCTCGTCGTAGGCACGTTCCGCGTAGGTCGGCCCGAGGTTCTTCACTTCGGCGAGGGTCTCGACAACTTTCGCTTTGCTTGCAGGCATGTAGTCACTCTTCGATAGCGTTTCGTGAATGCGTCTCAATATATCTCGGTTCACCCGGAGTCAACCTTGCCCCCGACGATGCCGCTCCGAGACCCTCGTTTTCCTCGTACGTCCCCCTCGAAACTCCCGCGAGAACGAAGCCTGCTCTCCAAGTTCTTCGCTCCCGTTTGCCATCGCGCGCCGATCACGTGTCTCACCTGTAGTCCGATGTAGGGCCACCGTCACCGAGGTACGACATGTCGACGTTCTGGAGATTCGCGACGCTGCTGGGCGCTACCCTCTTCCTGATCGCTTGCGGCGACGGACGATTCGAAATCTCGACCCCCGCGAGCCATACGGCCGATCCCGCTCCCGCAGGCACCGTAGAACAGAAGGCCGACAGCAGCCTGCCACCCTACGTCCCGCCGGCCGCCCCCGTCGGCGATACGGAACCGGAGGAGATCGACGACAGCCACCTCGAAGCGCTCTTCAACGTCTACGAGCTCGACTACCTCGACGGGCTTCCGAACGGAGAGGAACAACGCGATTCCCTCTGCAGTCGCGGCTTCGCCGACAAACTGTCGCGCTGGTTCTGTGGGTCGCCCGGCGGCACGGCGAGCAACCTCGACGACCTGCTCGTCGCGCTGGAACTCAAAGAGCTCGGCGCCTCCACCCCGAAGAAATTCGCCGCCACGGGGCACTCCACGTCCCTCGTGTCCCGGCGCACGTCGTCGATCAATCCGCGCGTCGTCTACTTTCCGTCCGGCGAGGTCGGTCGGGGAGACGACTGGGTCACGGCAGGGTTCGTACGCGGGGACTTCTTCGTCGAAGTCGCGGCGTGGGATCCGTCGCGCGACGAGATGAACCTCTACCTGGTGAAAGCGGAGAAACCGTGCGAGCCAGACTGTACCCACGCCGACCGGTTCCTCCCTCAGTCGGAGATCGGCTGGGAGTCGATCACCGTGTACGCCGCCGAAGATCTGCAGAACACCGCGCTCGATTGCCTCGGTTGCCACCAACCCGGAGGCCCGGGAATGCCGCGGATGCTCCGGATGCAGGAGCTCGTCATTCCCTGGACCCACTGGTTCGAACCGGACTTCGCGTCCCGTGCGCTCCTCGACCAGTTCCGTCTCGCGCACGACGGCGACGAGCGCTACGGCACGATACCGGTCTCACGCTTCGACGAGAGCGACCCGGCAGCGCTCGAGGCGTTCATCCGCGCGGTGGGATACGGGGAGCAACCCAACATGTACGACGGAGCGATCATCAACGCGGACCTTCCCGACATGACGACGCCGACACCGATGTGGCGCGACCTTTACGATGCCGCCGTGGCGGGTGCCGCCATCTCGCCCCCCTATTTCGGCATCGACCCCTTCGATCGCGACGCGATCATCGAGAAGGTGAGCGCCTACCGCGCGGTGGTCTCGGGAGACGCTCCCCGCTCGTCGATGCCCGACCTGAACGATGTCTTTCGCGACGACGCGCACGACGAGCTGGGCTTCGAACCCGCCGAAGGACTCGACGCGAAGGGGATCGTGATGCACCGATGCGGCTCGTGCCACACCGACCGCGGGACTGACCTGAGCCGCGACAACTTCGTCGCGACCGACTTCCCCGACCGCCTCACCGAGCGTCAGAAGGACGCGGTGGCGAACCGAATTCGGCTCGGCAAGTCTTCGCTTCTCCGAATGCCCCCGACGCTCTTCAGTGACCTCGCCCCCGAACACATCGACACGGTGCTGCGGGCGATCGACCGCCAGTGACTCCCGGCCTCCTCGGGTCAACCCTCCACGGACCGCCGGCGGCGAAAGTAGGGCCCGAAACGCTTCTCGATGTAGGCCTCGGCGTGGTCCGGAGCGTCGAAGCGGTGCTGGGGCTCGAAGACCGGCCCCTGCTTGAAGCTGCACCACGAATACTCCTCGCGGTACTGGTCGATCCAACGCTCGAGGCTATTCTTTCGCTTCGCATAGCGGTGCGAAAACACAGCCTCGACGGGGAGAAAATAAGCGGGCACCGACGCGAGCATATCCTCGATGACCGCGGTCAGGTAACCCTTCGCCTGCTCGACGTCGAACGGGTCGAACTCGCGGACGTCGGCGGGGGCGGTGCCCGTGGCGGTGTTGACGAGCACTCTCCACGGGGTCGAGGCAAAGAGTCCGGCGGCCGACAGGACGACTTGATCGAGGAACCCGGAGAGGAAAAGTCGCTCACCACGACCGTCGGTCGACACGGTCCCCAGAGTACGCAGCAACACGGAGGTGTGCGTGTCGATCGACAGGACCTCCGTCTTCCCGGTCAGCTCGACCGTTCTCTTCTCGCCCTCCACTCGGACTTCCAGCGTCAGGGGATCGCGGGTACGCAGCGTCGCGGCGTGTTCGGTCTCGCGACCGAAATTGACCACGGTCGGTGAGCCGAGCTTCGCGGCCCGCCAGTTGCGGAGCCACGACGTGAGGACGGCGACGTGTTTGTCGCGGTCGGCCGTACCGAAAGGGCCCGCGGGGACGTCGCCCCGCAAAACCGCCAGGTGCGCGAGCTGTTCGTACTGCCGTTCGAGGTCTCCTCGCGTCGGCTCCCCCCCGAACTCGACGAGCGTCCGCAGAAACGCGTCTCGCATGAGCCGGGCCCGCTCGCGGCTCCCCGTCTCGAACACCTCGTCCTCCACCGCGAAGGGGTCGGCGAAATCGTCGTGGGCCCCCAGGTGGAAGCTCGTCGCCCCCTGGATCGGAGATTCCAGGAACTTGCGAATCTGCGGGATGCGGACCCGGATCGCCTCGGTCCCGGAGCTCGTCGCCGGCGCCTCGATGTGTGACACGCCGAGCAGCTCGGTGAACCGGCGTCGGTCGCCCGGCTCGAGATCGCGCAGCGCTCGTTCGAGGGTCGGGTAGGGGATCGCGTGTTCGCGGCAGTACTCTTCGAGCTTGTGGCGCGCCATCGAGACGGTCGCCTCCCGAACAGCCTCGGCTTGAAAAGTCTTGCCAACCTCGGTCCAACGACGAAGCGGGAACTCACGCCGCGCCTTTTCCAGCGCCTCCGGTGTCATGTAGTGGCGCTCGAGCATGAAACGCAGGAGGCGAACCACCGACGACGGCTCGAGCGTCTCGCCGGTCTGTCCGTCGCGGGCCACGTGCGAAAGGTAGAGCCGCTCGCGCGTGGAGATCAGAGTCTCGAGAAACATGTACTCGTCTTGCGATCGGGCGCTGATGACCTCACCCCGACCACTCTCCACCTCGGGCGCCCACCGCAGGTCGAGCGGGCTCCGTACTTCGTTACGCGGGAAGTTTCGCTCCCCCAACCCCGTGATGAAGACCACCTTGAAGGGGATCGGGCGCATCGGGAGGAAGGACGACACGACGACCCCCTCGCTCAGGTACTGGCCGCGGCTGATCTCGAGGCCAGCGAGCTCTTTGGCGACGAACTCGTAGGCGATCCGGAACGGCACGGGTGCCTGACTCAGAGCGCGTCGTTCGCGTCGGGACAAGAACTCCGTCACCCGGACGCGGTCGTATTCGTCGTCGTCGGACACCGGCTCGAGGTAGCGATGAAGAAGGGCCCCGATGCGCGAGAACCATTCCGCCAGCGGGAGTTCGATCTTCTGCATCCGCCGCGCGTCCCGGATCAAACCACGGGCGAGCCCCACGAACTGCGCCGCGCTCTCGATCTCGGCGGGCGCGAGCTCGCGCGGCAGGTACTCCTGGCCGTCGAGCGTCGCGAGCCGCTCGTCCCCCGCCATGAACGAGCCGAGGACGAGCCGCTTGAGCCCTTGATCCCAGTGATAGAGGTTGCGGTCGATGTAGGTCCCTTCGTGGTCGCTCTCGTCGGCCCCGTGAAGGATGTTGAGCTCGCGGCACCATCGCACCCACGTGTCGGGATCGGCGCCCCGGTAGCGCGACACGACGTTGTCGTGCGTCATCAGGCGCAAGAGCTCGCGCCTCGTGAACCGACCGAAGGGGAGCCCGAGCAGCAGCTCGACCGCCTCCAGATACGGGCGGTGCGAAGACGCCGTCACGTCGATGATGTTGTGGGGAATGCTCCCCGTCGATTCGAACACCGACCGGATACGAGCCTGGTAGGCGTCGCGGTTCTTGTCGCTCACGATCACGGCGATGTCGTGAAACTCGAGCCTCCGCCCCTCCTCTTCGGCGCGTTCGCGCAATGCCCAGATCTCGTTCGCGACCGCCTCGATCTCGCGCTGGACGTTCGGGCTCTCGAGAAACTGAACCGACTCGTCGTCGTATTCGTGCGCCGGCATCGTGGTCACCGGTTGGCGCACCAGGATGTCGCGCTGCAGGCGGTGTAGGACCGTGTCCCCATCGGCGACCGGGTCGACGAAGCGCCCCGCGAAGCGGCACTCGGTCAGCATGTTGAGCGCGCGAATGTTGTCGCGACCAGGCTTCCCCCACGCCCGCAACGCCGGGGGCGAATCGTCTTCCAGATCCTCGTCGGGAAAGAGCACCGCCTGCTGCTTCTCTCGTTCGCCGAACTCGCGACCGTGCGCGACGTTCCAGCCGACGGGCACGTCTTCCCAGTACTCCATGCACGGATTCAGCGTATAGACGAGGACGTGCGAGCGCTTCGAGAGCTGACCGAAGAGGTGGTAAAACGAGCGGGCGACGTACGAAAGGCCGAAGACGTGTACTTGTCCGGGGAGTCGGAGCGATCGCGTCGGCAAGCTGAGCGCGTCGGGGAGCGGGACGATCCGCCGTCCCTTTCGAGCGGCAGCCGTGGTGATCCGCCCCCCGCGCTCGAACAGGTCCAACCAGATGCGGCGCTGCCACACCTCGGTCGAAGCGTACGGCTCGTTCTCGAGGACCGCTTCTCGGGGCCAGTGCGCCAGAAACCGAGGCCGTGACAATGTGTATTCTTCGAACACCTGCGCCAGCTGACCCGCCAGTTGAAAGGTGCGTCGGCTCCGCGCGTCGGCGTCGGGGGCATGCCCCAGGTAGTCGACCACCGCCCGCAGCTCCGGGTGCGCGAGCGCCTCGCCGTCCCGCAAATACTCGATGATCAGGTCGTGCAGGTCGTTCTTGGCCAGAATCTGCACGCCGTCCTCGACCAGCGCTTCGCGGAAGAATTTGTAGAGATATTCGAACTTCCAGTTGGCGACGACGCCCGTGCGTTGGGCCACGCGAAACTTCAGGAAGGTCGCGATGTTGCGGTTCGGCACGATGACCGTGGTCGGTGAAAACGGATCGGTCGCTCCCGCCTCGCGCATCGCGCGGACGTTCTCGACGAGCACCTCGACGAGCTCTTCGAGATAGTTGGAGTACCAGAGGTGGATCATCGAATCGCTCCCACCCGGTCATTCTGGGCGGCACCCCGACCGCAGGCAAGCACCGAACGAAGCGGGCACTCCCCTCGCCGTCGGTGTCGTGTGGTCGGCTACCGAATCTTGGGATACATTCGGCACATGAGTGAAATCACGCGCACCATCTTTCTCGACGGCGGGGACGAGAAGCTCGAGCTCCGCAAATATTCGCTGAAGGTCGTCGACGGCCCGAACGAGGGGCTCGAGGGGACGTTCGAGGGTCGGTCGCTCGGCATCGGGACGTCCCCCGAGAACGACTTCGTCCTCGACGATCCGCTCGTGAGCAGGTTCCACGCCCGGATCGAGGTGTCCGAACGCGGCTACTGCCTCGTCGACGAGGACTCCAAGAATGGCACCTTCGTCAACGGGCTTCGAGCCCAGAAGGTCTTCCTCGCCGACAAGACCAACATCCTCGTCGGCGCGACGACGATCGAGTTCAAGACGTCCACCGAAGAGGTCGAGGTCCGGTTCTCCGGACGCGAGCGATTCGGGAACATGCTCGGGCGAAGCCTCGCCATGCGCGAGATTTTCGCGATTCTGGAACGTGTCTCCCCGACCGACGCGACCGTCCTCATCGAAGGAGAATCGGGCACGGGCAAGGAGCTCGTCGCCGAAGCGATCCACATGAACAGCTCGCGAAAGAGCGGGCCATTCGTCGTCGTCGACTGCTCCGCCATCGCCCGCGACCTCATCGAGTCCGAGCTCTTCGGGCACGTGAAGGGAGCGTTCACCGGAGCGACCGGCGTCCGCAAAGGGGCGTTCGCAGCAGCCCACGGCGGCACCCTCTTTCTCGACGAGCTCGGCGAGCTCCCGCTCGACCTTCAGCCCAAGCTGCTCCGCGCGCTGGAAAAGCGCGAGGTCAAGCCAGTCGGCTCCAACGATACCGTGAAGACCGACGTCCGGATCGTCGCGGCCACGAACCGCAATCTGCACGGCGAGGTGAAGGAAGGGAACTTCCGCGAGGACCTCTACTACCGGTTCGCCGTGATTCGAGTTCAGCTTCCGCCGCTTCGAGATCGCCGCGAAGACATCCCCCTGCTGGTGGAGCACTTCCTCGAGAGCGCCACCGAGATGGCCGGTCGCGAGGAGATCGACATCTCCTACCGCACCATGGAGAAGCTCAAGCGTCACAAATGGCCCGGCAACGTCCGCGAGCTGAAGAATTTCGTCGAACGGGCCGTGTTGCTGACCCAGGGGAACGAGATCGAAACGAAGTTCCTGGGCTCGACGTCGCTTCAGCAATCGAGCGCGGACCCCGAAGAGGGCGCGCGCCCCATGGCCGAGGCCGCGATCGACGAGGGGATGCCCTTCAAGGACGCCAAGAACCGGCTCATCGAGGAGTTCGAGGTCGCCTACTGGAGCCGTCTCATCGAACGGACCAGCGGAAACGTGTCGAAAGCGGCGCGTCAGGCTGGCGTGCACCGGAAGAGCGTCGAATACATTCTGAAAAAGCTCGACCTGACGCGGGCGGACATCATCGAGAACGCCGATGACTGACCCGGCGCCCGAAGGCTCGGCACTCATCTGCATGCCGACCTACAACGAGAAGGACAACATCCGGAACATCACGTCCGCCATCCACGACGTGGTCCCCGACGTGCACATCCTGGTGATCGACGACGGCTCGCCGGACGGCACCGGCGCCATCGCCGACGAGCTGAGCGCGCGCGACCAGCGGATCCACGTGCTGCATCGGACCGAGAAGGCAGGGCTCGGCCCCGCCTACATCGCCGGATTCGGCTGGGCCCTCGACCGCGGATACGATTTCGTCCTCGAGATGGACGCCGACTTCTCGCACCAGCCGAAGTACCTCCCCGACATGCTCGCCACGCTGAAGACCCACGACGTCGTCATCGGTTCGCGCTACGTCACGGGCGGCGGGACCGAGAACTGGGGCCTCATCCGACGGCTCATCTCCCGCGGCGGCGGACTCTACGCGCGGACGATCCTCGGGGTCGGGATCCAGGACCTCACCGCCGGGTTCATCGGCTGGCGCAGGAAGGTGCTCGAGACGCTCGACCTCGGTAACATCGAGGCGTCGGGCTACGTCTTCCAGATCGAGATGAAGTATCGCGCTCATCAAGCGGGATTCCGCATCAAGGAGATCCCGATCACCTTCCCCGACCGCGAGGTCGGCGAGTCCAAGATGTCGACGAGCATCGCGCTCGAGGCGGTGACGCGGGTATGGAAGATCAAGCTGAAGAAATAGGCGCGATGCAGGCGTTACGCTCCGCGGCCAACTCGGTCAACGAGCTCGCGTCGCGCTTGAAGACGGTCGTGCGCGAGCGCGAAGACGCCTCGGCGTGGTTCGCCCAGTGGGGGCCTGTCGTCGCCGCGTTGGGGCGGTTGGGACCGCGGGTCGCGGCGACGGTCTTCCGGTTGCGCCACGTCATCCGCGACGGAGATGGGGAGGTGCTCCCCACCGAAGAGCGCGAGGCGATCGCGGACGAGCTGAAAGCGATCGCCCGAGATTTCCCCGACACCGTGGAAGTCTTCCTGGGACTCGGACACGTCGACGCCGTAATCGACGCGATCGTCAGCGACGAAGCGGCAAACGCGACCGCACGAAGGATCGCGAGCATCCTCGGCGGGCTCGTCGAGAGGCTCGTTCAGCGCTTCATCGACGTCGCCCTGGGGGAGTCCGAGCCGAGCGTCGGTCCCGAGGAGGTCGTCGCGATGATGAAACGCTTCGAAAGCTTCGCCGAATCCGTCACCGACCGCTGGATTCCCCGAGGCCTCGGTATGGTGTCGTCGGTCGTGATGGAGGACGAAAATGAGTGAACTCGCAGGAAAAGTATTCGCCGTGACAGGCGCGGGTTCCGGCATTGGGCGGGCCCTCGCGCTGGAGCTTCACCAACGCGGCGCGCGGGTCGCGATCAACGACTGGGACGCCGACGGACTCGACGAGACCGCGGCGCTCCTCGAGGCGCGCGGCGCACAGCCGCACGTCGCCGTCATCGACGTCGCCGACCGCGACATGGTCGAGGACTGGGCCGAGACGGTCGTCGCTCATTTCGGTGGGGTGAACGGGATCGTCAACAACGCCGGGGTCTCGCTGTCGGCGATGGTCGAGACGGTGGAGTACGACGACTTCGAATGGGTCATGAACATCGACTTCTGGGGCGTCGTATACGGCACGAAAGCGTTTCTCCCGCACTTGAAGAAATCCGGTGACGGGTGGATCGTCAACGTCTCGAGCGTCTTCGGTCTGATCGGCGTCCCGACGCAGTCTGCCTACAACGCCGCGAAGTTCGCCGTGCGGGGCTTCACCGAGTCGCTGCGGACCGAGATGCTCGCCACGCGCGCTCCGGTCGCGGTCTGCTGCGTTCATCCCGGGGGAATCAAGACCAACATCGCGCGAAACTCTCGCGTCGAAGCCGGACAGTCGAAGGACCACTTGGTGGACGAGTTCGAAAACGAGCTCACGAGCACGACCGCCGATCGAGCGGCCCAGATCATCGCCGACGGGATGGAGCGCCGACGCCCGCGCATTCTGGTCGGGCTCGACGCCCATCTCATCGAGAAGGCGAACCGGGCCCTCCCCGTCAGCTACCAGAAGATCGTCGAACGCATGTTCAGCCGTCGCAACAAGAGAAGTCGATGAGCCATCCGAACGAAGACTTGATCGCGAACTTTTATCGAGCGTTCCAGGAGCGACAGACGGAGGTGATGGCGGCCGCATATTCGGACGACGCGACGTTTTCCGACCCCGTGTTCCCGTCGCTCGACGCCGACGGCGTCCGAGACATGTGGCGGATGCTCGGCGAGGCCGACGACCTGCGGATCGAAGCATCCGAGATCGAGGCTGATGACGACCGCGGGTCGGCACGGTGGGACGCCTGGTACACGTTCACCGCGACGGGAAAGAAGGTGCACAACATCATCCACGCCTCGTTCGAGTTCCGGGACGGAAAGATCGTCCGCCACGTCGACGAGTTCGGTTTCCATCGCTGGTCGAAGCAGGCGCTCGGCCTCCCCGGGCTTCTCCTTGGATGGACCCCCATGTTGCAGAAAAAGGTCCAGAGGATGGCGGGGGCGCGCCTCGCGAAGTGGAGAAGCCGGCGCGGCTGAGAGTCACTGCACGCTGAGGGAGACGTCCGTGCCGACCTGGAACGACGACGATTCGCATGTCGGCTCGTCGATCCACGCGCCGTGGTAGACCCCTTCCTCCTCGCTCATCGATTCGAACCCGTCGTCTTCGAAGGTGTCGCCCCAGCAGTACTCGACCTCGACGCCCTTCATGCGACGACGCTCCCGGTAACATTCGCGCTGCTCGTCGAGTTCGTAGTAGGTCCCATCCCAATCCCGCTGGATCGACTCGCCCGGTGCGAGCTCGATCACGATGGCGAGTCGGGCGCCCGCGCAGGAGACTGGCTCGTTGAACAGTCGCCCGCACTGCGGCAGACACAGTCCGCCCGAGCTCGGCGAGACGAGCTCGCCGTCGGCGCGCAAGCGAAACCACTCGTAGTCCTGCACGTAGATCGTCTCGTCGGTGTCGTTCTGGAGCGTGAAGGTCGTCTCGCGGCTCTCTCCATCTCCTCCGCAAGCCGAAGCGAGGGAGACCGAGAGAAAGACGAGGGCGAGGGCGAGAGTGCTGGGTCGCAGGCGTTTCATGGGTCTTCCTTGGTCCGAGGGTCGATGACGTGCACCACCATCGCAAGCCTCGTGCCGTCCGGAGCCTCAGAATTCCGAGAGAACCCGGGCCCGGCCAGAACGCGCAGATCGTGTGAATCGCGGGTGTCCGTGCTCCTCGGGGTCAGATTTCTGTCGGGGCACCCTTACTCCATCGCACCGATTGGGCTGCCCGAAGACTGCTCCATTCGACGAGATCTTGTCCCGATGGAGGCGAACGAGTAATCTGAGTTCATCACGAGATCGGAGCGAAGATGGCGAGCAAGGCTGGTTATGTGCAGTGCCCGGGGTGCCTCTCTCACGTGCGAGCGGCCGAAGGGCGGGAGTGCCCATTCTGCGGGGACGCGCTGAGCGACGTCCCGGAACGAGGAGGCAGCGTCTTCCGTCGCCTCGGCAACTCCCGGGCGGCGCTCGTCGCGCTCGGCCTCGCCGGTAGCGTCGCCTTCACCGCCTGTGGAGAAGGCGAGCCGAAGAATCCCGATCCCGGGCCTACCGAGCCCGATCCGGGCAACGACTACGGTGGCTTCGACCCCGATTTCGGCCCCCGTGAACAAGCGAACGCCGACATGGGAGCCGACATGGCCGAAGAGGAGCCCGACCCGGCGAACGACTACGGCAGCTTCGACCCCGACGCTGGCTGACCAGCCGATGCCCCTCGAAAATCCCCGAAGTATCCGCAGCGACGACGTGCGACACCATCGTCCGGTCTACGCCGTCTGGGAGCTCACGCTCGCCTGCGACCTCGGCTGCAGCCACTGCGGTTCCCGGGCCGGTAAGGCCCGACCCGACGAGATGACGACCGCACAGTGCCTCGACGTCGTCGAACAGATGCACGAAGCGGGGACTCGCGAGGTGACGCTCATCGGCGGGGAGGCCTACCTTCGCGACGATTGGACCGAGATCGCTGCGGCGCTCACCGCCCGAGGCATCAAAGTGACCGTGGTCACCGGAGCGCGAAACCTCACCCAGGAACGCGTCGACGACGCCGAGCGCGTCGGCGTCAGTGGCATCTCCATCTCTATCGACGGGCTCCAGAAGACCCACGACGCTCAGCGCGGCCGAGGCTCTTTCGAAGCGGCGATCGAAGGTGCGCGGCGGGTCGCGAAGAGCAAGGTGCGGCTCAACGCGAACACCCAGATCAATCGCCTCTCGATGCCCGAACTCCCAGGGATCGCCGACCTCCTCGCCGATCTCGGCGTCAACGGCTGGCAGGTGCAACTGACCGTACCGATGGGACGCGCCGCCGACCGCCCGAACCTCCTGCTGCAGCCCTGGGAACTCCTCGAACTCTTCCCGCTGCTCTTGTGGGTCAAGCAGCACAAGCTCGACCCCGCCGGCGTGAAGCTCGGGCCGTCGAACAACATGGGCTATTTCTCGCCGTTCGAATCGCTGCTGCGGTGGCGAGGCAACGAAGGGGTGCACTGGAACGGCTGCATCGCCGGAAAGTGGTCGATCGGCATCGAGGCCGACGGAAAGCTCAAAGGGTGCCCTTCCTTACCGTCGACTCCGTACACCGGCGGCAACCTCAAAGAGCGCCGGCTGATGGAGATCTTTTCCGAGACCGAGCCGCTGAACGACCTCCACGCGCGCACCCGGGACGACCTCTGGGGATATTGCCGCGAATGTTACTACGCCGACGATTGCCTCGGAGGGTGCACCTGGACCGCGCACACGCTGTTCGGACGGGCCGGGAACAATCCGTATTGCATCCATCGGGCGATGCAGTTCGAAGCCCAGGGACTGCGCGAAACGATCCGAAAGGTCGAGCGAGCCCCTGGGGTCGCCTTCGATCACGGAAAGTTCGAGCTGGTGGTGGAACCGATGCCGCCCGCCGAAGAGGGGAAGATCGCCGGGCGTGACTTCGATTCGGTCACGACCGCGGGCGGCTTCGACGAGGGGTTGTGGGAAAAAGACGCGCTCAAGGAGCTGCTGCGGCGCGCCTGATCAGTCGTCTTTCTTTTTCACTTCCGGGAGCCTCCGCATCCAGCGCCACTCGTCGAGGCTCAGGGTCGGATCGAGTTCGGAGTCCGGCAATGCCGTCTGGGCACGATCGATCAGATCCTGCGCGATGTCGGGATCGGTCCCCTCCACGTACTCGAGCTCCCTCTCCGTGTCCGGGACCGGCGTCGACGACGCGACCTTACCCGCTTCCAACGCATTGCGCGCCGCCTCGCGGGCTCGCAGGGTGAGCAACACCGCCGTCTTCAACTGCTTGGCCTGGAAGGCGTGATGAGCGGCAACCTGTAGCCGCACCGCCTCGCGCCAGCCCGGAACGATCGAGTCCTGCCCGCGGGCGTAGAGTTGAACCCCGTGGACGAGCGGATCGGAGCGAAAGACCGCGTCCTCCACAAACCTCTTGTCAGCACGGAGGGTCTTCGAATCGACCGGCTTCTCCGGATCGACCTCTTTCTTCTCCTCGGACTTTTCTTCGTTGGCGCTCTCGATGACGATCTGCGCCGACGCGAAGCTCGGAGCAGCGAAGAGGGCGAATGCTATCAGCAGAATGCGAGTTTTCATGAGCACAGGGTACCAGTTGCGAGATTATTTTCTCGGAATTTGTGCTTCGTCGAACGCTGACTGCAGCGTGTGATCGAAGTTCGTCAGCAGCTCTCCTTCGAAGTCTGCCGGCACGACGTTACGACGTACGACCTTGCCGTCGTATTCGACGGCGACCTGCAATCCATGTCTCCCCTCGCCGCCTAGAGTGACGACGACCGGACCCGACGGCGCGTAACCATCGCGAGCCAGTTCGAAGCGACCTCGAGCCTCGCTTCGCAGGGCGCGGATCGCCTCGTCGGCGACCAGAATCGCCGGGGGGTCGGGCTCCTTCGAGGGAACGAACCCGTGGGTCCCGAAATTCCCCTTCAATTCCCAGCTCGCCGGCGCCGAAGTTGCCGCTTCGCGCTTGTCGCAAGCGGCGAGGACAGCGACGGCTGCGACTGTGTTGGGGCGGCTCATCGGAGGCGTTCCTCGAGCAGGGAGTGGTTGGCGTGGGCGAACCAGGCGGACCAGCCTAACCCGACCGCGTTCGACAACGCGAGGAGGAAGAGGGTCGAAGTGGGCAGCACCATACCGAGGACGAACGCCACGAAATAGACGACCGGGGTGACCCACATCCGCGTCGAGACCGCCGCCGTCAGCATCGCCGTGACGATGAAGAAGAGCAGGTGATGCTGATTGATCACCGCGAGGGGCGAGGCTCCCATCCGCGTCGAGTAGATCTGCAGCCCGAGCGAAGAAAAGAGGACGACCGCCATCGGCACCGTCACGGCGCGGTTCCGAAGGTCCTTCAAAAACGCCGGCCCGAGCAGGCCCATGACGACGGTCAGGGCCAGCCACGCCACCATCGCGCCGACCTGTAAGTTCGTGAGTGTGGCGGGGATCGCTCCCCAGAAATCGGCGACCCCCATGACGAACGGGTAGATCGTCCAGATGACGGCGGCGGCGACGAGAAACGTAACTCGCCGCCGACGGCGGTCCGAAGAGCCCGACGTCGGGACCGGCTCGGTCGCCCCGACCGGC
Source organism: uncultured Bradymonadales bacterium (assembly GCA_964411125.1). GTDB lineage: Bacteria > Myxococcota_A > Bradymonadia > Bradymonadales > Bradymonadaceae > JBFIHF01. The sequence goes on from CAYPJU010000066.1 coordinate 28,232, forward strand.
GCATTCGACCGCATCGGCCGCTTCCGTGGAGCCTCCCCCGAGATTCGGTCCAGAACGTCGGAGACCGGCGTCGCGGTGTCGTGCTGCACGTCGTACCTGGTCATCTCGCTCGCGATGCGTGAAGCCCCGCGCTGCGCATCGTCGTTGCCCGGCCACTCCTCGAGGGCGGCACGAAAATATCCGTGCGCGACCCAGAAGAGGTCCCGCACGACGACGTCGTCCGCCTCGTGGGCGAGCGCCGCGCGAAAGTCCTCGGCGGCCTTGCGACCATGCTGCGTCAGACGATGCGAGCCGAGGTGACGCAGCGCTTGCTCGAGCGCTTCCCGCAGCTCGGTGACCGTCGCGAACCGCGCCGCCGGGTCGCGTGCGGTAGCGCGGTTCAGGATCGCGGCGAGCTCGCTCGGAAGGCGCCCCGCGTAGTCGACCGGCTCGGATTGAATCGCGCTGTAGAACGCGTCGAAGACGTTCTCGCCGAGGTGGCGGGGTTGCCCTGTCAGGACGTGGTGGAGAGTCGCCCCCACGAGATAGACATCGGTCCTCGGCGAGAGTTGCTCCACGTCGCGACGAGCGAGCTCGGGTGCCATGTAGGCGGGCGTGCCGGCGACCTTGGTCTGATCCCGCGCGAGCGGCCAGCGCCCCGTGGGGTCGGGCTCCAGCGTCACGCCCAGCATCCAGCCGTGCAGGTAGACCGACCCGTCTTCGTCGATCATCACGTTCTCGGGTTTGACGTCACGGTGGACGATTCCACGGGAGTGGGCGTGCTCGAGCGCGCGGCATACGTAGAGCATCCGGCGAATCTCGAACTCGATCGGATCGACCCCGCGGGGACATCCCAGCGGATGGTTCGGGGTCGACAGGACGTGCGACCAGGGCACCGTGTTGGCAAAGCGCATCACGACCAGCGGCGAGCCATCTTCGTCTCGACCGGCGGAATAGACCGGCAGGATGTTCGCGTGCTCGAGCGACCCGAGCATCCACGCTTCGCTCAAAATTCGACCCGCCACAGCCGTCGGATCGGCCGTCCTCGGGTTCACCGCACGCACCGCCACGGGTCGTCGCATGCTGTGCTGCGTACCGTGGTGGAGCGCCGAACGCTCGCCCGCGACGATCAACTCACCGACCGTGACGTGCCGTTCGCCGACATCACCGTGCGGTCGATATGCCGGAATCTGGGCTGCGGTCCTCTCGCTGCGGATCATCACCTCGGGACCGACGGAATGGAAAGGATCCGTCTCGTCGGCTTCGAGTCCGACCTCCGTGAGCATCGTCGCGATGTCGTCGTGGTCGGTCATCGCCCTCAGCTCTCGACGACGCCCTGACAACGGGCGCAAATCTCGTCGCCGCTCCCTTCTTCGATCCAGTAGTTCCAGCAGCGCGGGCATTTCTCACCCGACGCCGGGACCACGGATGCGTCGACGGGACCTTCACCGGTGACGTCTCCTTGGGCCAGCGTGACGTCGCTGACGATGAAGAGCATCTCGAGCTGGTCTTCGTACTGCCGCAGGAGCTCGAGCGTCCGTCCGTTCGTCGTGACGGTCACATGCGCCTCCTGGCTCGACCCGATCTGCCCCGGTTGCTTCTGCTTGCGGGGGACACGCACCGCTTCGAGCGAGCGCTGAACCTCGTCACGCACAGCGAGCAAATCGTCCCAGCGAGAGGCGAGGTCCTCGTCGAGCCACGCTTCGTAGCCGTCGGGGAAGTCGTTGAGGAAGATGCTGTCGGCATCCCCCTGCATCCGCGGCAGGAACTCCCACGCCTCTTCCGCCGTGAACGAAAGGATCGGCGCGAGCGCGCGCAAGATCGAATGGAGCGTGTACCAGTAGGCCGTCTGTCCCGAGCGGCGCGCCTTGCTGTCGACCGCTTCGCAGTACATCCGGTCCTTCGAGACGTCGAGGTGGACGTTCGAGAGGTCGACCGTGCAGAGCTGCACCATCGTGTGGAAGATCGTGTGAAACTGATACTCCTCGAACGCCTGCTCTGTCCGACCGAGCGCGGTCGCCACGCGATGAAGGAGCCAGCGGTCGACCTCCTCCAGCTCTTCGAGCGGGACGAGATGCTGGTCGGGGTCGAAGTCGCTGATGTTGCCGAGCAGGAAACGCACGGTGTTGCGAATCTTGCGGTATGCATCGCTCACCCGCTTGAGGACCTCTTGCCCCATGGTGACGTCGCCACGGTAGTCGATCGCGGCGACCCAGAGCCGCAGGATCTCCGCCCCGTACTGGTTGATCTGCGACTGCACCGGCTCGAAGTTCGGGCTCGATTTCGAGTACTTGTGCCCCTGCTCGTCGTTGACGAACCCGTGCGTCAGGCATGTGCGGTACGGCGAGTGCCCTCGCGTACCGACTCCGCACATCAGCGAGGATTGGAACCACCCGCGGTGCTGATCGCTCCCCTCGAGGTAGAGGTCCGCGACGTTGCCCCAGCCGAGCTGCTCCTCGAGCACTGCCGCCCAGGACGTCCCCGAATCGAACCAGACGTCGAGGATGTCTCGGTCCTTCTCGAACTGATCGGGAGTCCCCCCACAGGTGGGGCACGTCGTCCCGTCGGGGACGAGGTCCTCGGCTTCGCGCTCGAACCAGACGTCGGCGCCGTGTTCGGCGATCAAGTCGGCGACGTGGAACGTGATGTCGCGGTCCGCGAGCACCGTCTGGCAAGCGCGGCACTTCATCGCCGTGATCGGGCATCCCCACGTTCGCTGCCGGCTGATGCACCAGTCCGGACGCCCCTCGACCATCCCGACGATCCGCTCACGACCCCAGTTGGGGACCCAGTCGACCTCGTCGATCTCCTCGAGCGCCTTGCGTCGGAGCTCCAACTGCGCATCGCCGCCCGCCGACTCGGCGTCCATCGCGATGAACCACTGCGTCGTCGCACGGAAGATCACGGGCTTCTTGGAACGCCACCCATGCGGGTAACGTTCGATGGTGACTTTGTCGCCCACTCGGTTCACGAGCGCACCGATGTCGTGCAAGTGCTGGACGATCTCCGGGTTCGCCGCGAACACGTGCATCCCGCCCCACCTCGGGACCATCGACTCGATGAACCGGCCGCGGTCGTCGACCGGACAGAGCACCTGCAGCCCGAAATGTTGCCCGAGCACGAAGTCCTCCTGACCGTGACCCGGAGCGGTGTGCACGCACCCGGTCCCCTGATCCAGCGTCACGTAGTCGGCCGGCAGTAGCACCGAATCGCGGTCGATGAACGGATGACGCGCAGCGTAGCCCGCCGACTTGCCGAGCTCTCCTGCGAGCACCCGTCCTTCGAACGTGTGCAAGACCTCCGTCTGTTCGAGGCGGCAGTCCGAGACGAACGACTCGCGGAGCCCCTCGGCGACCACATACACCTCGTCCCCGTTTCGGAGCAGCACGTAGTCCAAGTCCGGATGCATCGCGATCGCGAAGTTCGCGGGCAACGTCCACGGCGTCGTCGTCCAGATGACCACGAACGCGTCGCGTCCCCCCGCGTGCTCCCGAAGCTCCTCGGGGAGCTGGAACGCGAACTTCACGTAGACGTGCTCGGTCGTGTGAGTGTCGTACTCGACCTCCGCCTCGGCGAGCGCCGTCTGCGAGTACCAGTCCCAGTGCACCGGCTTGAGCCCCTGGTAGACGATCCCCTTCTCGAAGAATCGACCGAGCTCACGCACCGTCGCCGCCTCGTACTGGTAGGACATCGTGAGGTATGGATTCTCCCAGTCTGCGAAGACCATCGCCCGCTTGAAGTCCTCACGCTGAACGCCCACGTACTTTTCGGCGTACTCACGGCACTGCTTGCGGATCTCCACCGCCGACATCTCGTGCCGTTTCGAGCCGAGTTTCTCGTCCACCTTGTGCTCGATCGGCAGCCCGTGACAGTCCCAGCCCGGGACGAACTCCGCCAGGTACCCCGCCATCAGGCGATACTTCACCACGAAGTCTTTGAGCGACTTGTTGAGGAAGTGCCCGATGTGAATCCCGCCGTTCGCGTACGGCGGGCCGTCGTGGAGAATCCACCGCGGGGAGCCGTCGGCCTTGCGACGAGCGACCATCTGTCCGTAGATGTCGTCGTTCTGCCAGCGCTCGACCATCTCCGGCTCGCGCTGCGAAAGGTTGCCCCGCATGGGGAAGTCGGTGTTCGGGAGATTCAGGGTCTCTTTGTAGTCCATTGCCGTGCCAAGAAATGAAAAACGCAGGCAGCAAGCCTGCGTCGTGGTCCACGAGAGTCGTCGGTCACACGTCCACAGGCCCCGGTCGGGGCTCGATAATGCTGAGGATCGTGGAGTTGTCGAGCATCAATTCACCTCTCGTCCCTCTACGGGTATCGCACACGAGCCCCCTCGTCAACGAGTCAACGAAGCCCGTCGCTCCGCCTCGCGAAACCTTGCCCCTCCACCTGACGTCCTATTGTTGGAACTGATGTCCCAGAGGAGAAAATCATGGCTACCATCGAAATGACCAAAGACAACTTCGAATCCACCGTCGAGGAAAACGACATCGTGATCCTCGACTTCTGGGCCTCCTGGTGTGGCCCGTGCCGCTCCTTCGCCCCCATCTTCGAGGAGGTCTCGGAGCAGCACACCGACGTCGTCTTCGGCAAGGTGAACACCGAGGAACAGCCCGAGCTGGCTCAGGCGTTCGGAGTTCGCTCCATCCCGACCGTCGCCGTCTTCCGCGAGCAGATCCCCATCTTCTCGCAGCCGGGGATGCTCCCCGCGACGGCTCTCGAGGATCTGCTCCAGCAGGTCCGAGACCTCGACATGGACGAGGTTCGGGCCGAGTACGAGAAACAGCTCGCCGAGCACGGGCACGCCTGAACCCGAGCGCGGAGAACGACTGAGCGTTTTGGACGGATTTGTAGCAGACGAATCAAAAAAAGCGTCCAAAACGCTTGTCTTTTTCAAACCGCTCATTAGCTTCTACAGAACCAACCCATGATAGAGAGGGCGGAATGAGCGGAAACAACAACATGAAAACGGATGGCGAAAAGTCGTCCAATCCGTTCAATCGCCCACACCGAGAGGTCGGGGCCGGCGGTTCACTGGCGAAGCCGGTCGTCGTGCTCACGACCTCTCTCTCCGTCTACGAACTCGTCGACCGGATGACCCACGCTGCACGCACCGTTCCCGGTTTCGTGCTCCGCCGTTCGGCCCTCCAACTCGACGATGCCATCGCGCTCGAACTATCGAACCCCGCGGCATCGCGCGCGCTGGACGAGCTTGCGCCTTCCATCGCCTCCGAAATGCCGATGAAGTTGCTCGTCCGGCGTCGCGACGGACAAACGCTCCTGTCGTACCGGGACGTGAAGTCGATCGCCGTCGCGCATGGGATCGACCAGGGAGACCCCCTCGTGGTGCTGCTCGACTCGGCCCTCCGCGGACTCGCCCGAGTCGCCGAGGGTGACCCGAGGCCGCGCGGGCGCTCGAAGCATTCGTCCCCCTTCGTCCCCACGCTGGTCTGAGCCTGATCGACGCTGGTCGCGGTCGACGCCTACCGCCCTCCTCGCAGCGAGGAGTCACCACGGGCCCACCGGACAGCGATGATCGATCAGCGCCGTCGCGATTGCCGAGATGGTCCGCGCAGCCGCGCCCCGCTGCGGCGAACGATGGCGGCACAGGACGCGGGGCCGACCAGGCTCCCCACCATCCTCTCTTCGTTGATGCCCCCCGTTTCGCGGTTATCTCTCACACGATTGGATTTCTCATCGTGGAGATACGAATGGATACCTCAAAGTTCGCTGCCCTCGCCCTCGCCTCACTGATGCTCGCCGCGTGCGAGCCGAACACCCTGGAACCGATCGGCACGCTCGAGAACCCGACCGCCGAGACCGAACCCGCCCCCGCAGCCGGGACGGACCCCGCTGAGGCTGCCCGGGCGACGGGAGCGCCACACCAGGATTCGCAGCCGCGCGTCGTCACCATGCAGACCGACCTCGAAATGGACGAAGTCGTCGAGCGCCTCGCCGAGGCGGCCGAGCGATTCGAGGACTTCGACCTCGAACGGGTGGCGAACGAGGACGACTTCGAGAGTGGCGACGTGGAGCTTCCCGACATGATCGTCTTCGAGCTCGAAGACGACAAGGGGACCCCGGAGATGGCAAAGATCTCCCCGACCTTCGCCCTCGAACTGCCGGCAAAGATTCTCGTGTGGGAGCAGGCCGGACAGACGCATCTCGCGTTTCACGACTTTCGGCAGGCCGCCGCCGGGCATGGTCCCGTCGACACGCACCCGCGGATCGGCCTCATCGACGAGACTATCCGCTCGATCGCCCGGACCGCGGTGGGCGAGCAAGCCGTCCTGGGTGACCGCGACGAACGACTCGGCGACGACTGACCCACCCGGAAAACGATGTCGACGGGCCCGCAAGTACTCGGCCCGTCGACACCGTGGTGTTCTCGGGCGGACGCTCGAAACGAACCGAGGTTGCACCAAAGGGAAACCGGTTCGGGGCGAGGCGCGCACGCGGTCGCGAATCGAGGGATCCGCGAGAGTGCGAGCTTGACAGGGGGCAGGCGTTTCATCGACGTTGCGCCCGGCTGGCTATCGAGGCTCCAATGTCCGAGACAGAAGAAGCGATCATCGTCGGCATCGCCGGCGGCACCGGCTCTGGGAAGACGACCCTCGCCCGCCGAATTCGTGACGGCGTGGGCGAACGAAGTTGTCTCCTGCAGCACGATTGGTACTACCGAGACCTCGCGAGCTACACCGACGAAGAACGTGCTCGGGTCAATTTCGATCACCCGGACAGCCTCGACAACGAGCTCCTCTCCGAGCACCTGCGCGCTCTCAAACGAGGCGAAGGGGTCGAGGCTCCCCAGTACGACTTCACGACCCACTCACGCACGGCGAAGACACTCCCGATCCTCCCGCGACCCGTGATCGTGGTCGAAGGGATCCTCCTCTTTGCTCTCCCCGACCTGCGGGACTGCTTCGACATCAAAATTTACGTCGACACCGACGCCGACATCCGAGTGTTCCGCCGCATCCGCCGCGACATCCGCGAACGAGGCCGCGATTTCGAATCGATCCGAGCGCAGTACTACGCCACCGTCCGGCCGATGCACCTGGAGTTCGTCGAGCCGTCGAAACGCTGGGCCGACCTCATCGTCCCCGAAGGCGGCGACAACCGCATCGCGCTCGACATCATCATCCAGCGCCTCAAGCGCGGGATTTCCTGAAGCTTCCGCGAGCGCTATGCTGCTGCGGTGAGCGACCGGACCAAGATCGACGTATTCGCGGACACCGCGGCCGACCGGCCTGCCGAGACTCTGGTCGGCGAGACCGGCCCAGACCGCAAATTCGAAGACATCTCCGGCTCCACGATGGCGCACTTTCGCGTCGAAGCACCGCTCAAAGCCGGCGGCATGGGGGTCGTCTGGCGGGCGCACGACGAATCGCTCGACCGCCCCGTCGCCCTCAAGGTTCTTACCCGAGAGGTCAGCCAGGACCCACTTCTGGTCGAACGTTTCCGGCGCGAAGCTCGCTCACAGGCCCGCCTCAGCCACGGCAACGTGGTGCCGATATATTTCATCGGCGAGTCCGACCGACGCCTGTTTTTCGCCATGGAACTGATCGAGGGGGAGTCGCTGGCCGACCTCCTCGACCGCGGCGACCGACTCGAATGGCGCAGAGCGATGGAGCTGATGATCGGCGTCGGCCGCGCGCTTCGACACGCGCACCAGCGGGGCCTCATCCACCGCGACATCAAGCCCGGCAACCTGCTCGTAGACCACGGCGGGCACGTGAAGGTGGCCGACTTCGGGCTCGCGCTGCCGATGGATCCGAGCGACCGCAAGCTGACCGGGCAGGGCACGTTTCTCGGCACTCCCTGGTACTGCTCCCCGGAGCAGGCTCGAGCGTTGGAGCTCGACCATCGCTCCGACATGTACGCACTCGGCGCCACCTTCTACCACCTGCTGGTCGGAGAGCCCCTCTTCGACGGCAAGACCCCTTTCGCCATCCTCGCCAAGCACGCCGCCGATGCCCCCGACCTCGCCCCCCTGCGAAAGTGTGCTCCGCAGCGACTGGTGAGAGTGTTCGAAACACTCCTCGCCAAGAATCCGGACGACCGCTTCGTCGACCATGACGTCGTCGTCCAGACCCTGAAGGGATTCCGCCTGTTCCAGTCCGGATCCGACTGGACCACTCTCGACACCGATTCGCAGGCGGACTGATGCCGGAACCCTTCCAGCCCGAAAGGCCAGCGACCGAGCGGAGCACCTGGCTGCGCGTCGCCCTACTCATCGCCATCGTGGCCGCAGTCTGGATCGGAGGATGGGCGAGCGGGCTCCACGAAAACTTCTCGATCGAACAGCTTCGGCGAACCATCCAGAGCACCGGCCCCGTAGGCATCCTCGCGTTCCTGGGCCTCTTCTGCATCGGGCAGGTCGCCCAGATATCGGGTCACCCCTTCATCGCAGCGGCCGTCCTCGCATTCGGATGGTGGCAAGGCGCGATTCTCAGCGTCCTCGGCGGCACTCTGGGCGCCATTCTCAGCTTCGCACTCGCACGCAAAGTCGGCGGAGACGTTCGCGACGTGCAACGCCCTCTTCTTCAGCGAATCCTCGCTACCCTCGACCGCGCGCCGAAACGGACCATCACGCTCGCACGCGTGATCTTCATGACCGCCCCGCCCCTCGCGACGGCGTTCGCTCTCAGCGGGGTTCGCCACCGAGACCATGCCGTCGCCACGCTGCTGGGCCTCGTTCCGTCGGTTTTCCCCATCGCCTACGGTTGGGGATACGGGCTGAAATGGTTCGTTGGCACGTGACCCTGCCCTGCACTTTCGCTTCAGTGTCGTTCCGACCGACATCGGGGGCGTTCGCGAGAAACCTGCCGGTTCGGAGCAGGAGGCCGGCGTGAGCCGGCGACGCCGCGCAGCGCCGTA
>CAYPJU010000067.1:0-37085 GCA_964411125.1 uncultured Bradymonadales bacterium
CGCCGTTGTTCGACGCACCGTTGTTCGACGCGCCGTTGTTGGACACTCCGTTGTTCGAAGCACCGTTGTTCGACGCACCGTTGTTCGACTCCCCGTTGTTACCTCCACACGCGGCCAACACGAACGCGGTCGCGACCATTGCCAGACGGCCTTTCCCTCTCATCGTTTCCTCCCTCGGATCTCTTTCGGTGAACGGATGGTAGCCCGACATACGACCTGATTCACGAAAAAACCGGTGTCCCCCCATGGACATGGGGGCGGCGAGCATTTGGATCGTGCGGTTCCCCCGGAGTGAGGCTACTATCGACGTTCAATGGGTCCAGGACAGTCGAAATCTCAGTCGGAGAAGAAGCAAGAACGGCTGCGTCAGTTTCAAAAGCTCCCACCCACCCACTTCTGTTCGCGGTGCTCCAACGTCCTCTACGAAGAGGACGAGCGATGTCTCGATTGCGACGAGCGGCGCCCCGAAGAAGGCTGGCCGGCACTCGCGAACGCGGGGGATCCGTGGCTCGGGAAGATCGTCCAGGACCGTTATCTGGTGACGAAGCTCCTCGCGGTCAGTGACTCGGCGCGGATCTATCGTGCCGACTCTCGGATCATCCCGCGCAGCTTCGCGATCAAGGTCATGGACGTACGCTCCGGCCCCAGGCTCGACCGAGACGGCCTTCGCCGACGCCTCACCGCGGAGGTGGAAGCCCTCAGTTCGCTGCGAAATCCGCATCTGGTGGGGTTCTACGACGTCGTCGAGCTCGAAGAGCACATCGCCTTCATCATGGATCTGGTGGACGGGCTGCCGCTCGACCGCTGGATGGCCGAGCACGGTCGCGCCCACCTCCCACAGGCCCTGGCGCTGCTTCGACAGCTCGCCAACGGGGTCTTCGAGGCACACGAACAGGGGCTGGTACACCGCTCGCTGAAGCCCTCGAACGTCATGATCGAGAAACTGCCGGCGGGGGACGACTTCGTCAGGATCCTCGACTTCGGCGTCGTCTGGGTACGCGGCACCGTCTCTACGACGGGCGCCTACGACGAGACACCGGTCTTCGCGAGCCCCGAACAGATCCGGGACGAGCCGACCGACCTCCGAACGGACATCTACAGCATCGGCGCGCTCGCGTACTACCTGATCGCGGGGCGGCCCCCCTTCACCGGGACGAACATCGTGGAGGCCGTCGACGCGATCCTCACCGAGGAACCGCGAAAGCTCTCCGACGTGCGCAAGCGGTTCGTCCCCGGTCCCATCGAACGATTCGTCGCTCACCTCCTCGCAAAGTCACCGCGAGACCGGCCGCAGAGCCTCGCCGACGTCATCGAGACACTCGACGACCTCATCGACGACGCGCTGAACGAGCCGGTCACTCTCGACGACATCGAGGATTTCCTCGGGACCTCCGGTGCGACGTCGCTGGGTCTTATCCCGACCCTGGGAGACGCCTCGTCGCCGGTCCTCACGGTCGATCGTTCCGAGATGTCCGACATTTCGGAGGTCCAGGTCGACGAGCCGGTGCTTCACATGTCGTGCCGGGGGCGCAACTACGCCTTCCTCCGGGACGGGAACCTCTGCGTCGTTCGGAACGGGATCACCGTAGAGGTGGCGTTCGAGCCCGACGCCGAGGTCGCGTCGATGGAGATGGGCCCGTCCTGGTGCGTCTTCGGCCTCGAGAACGGCACGATCGTGCGGGTCCATTTCGACGGCACCATCGAAGAGATGTTTCAGGACCCCCGGCGCGCTCCGATGACCGCGATCTCGACCGACCAGACCGGCGAGACGATGGTCGCCGGCTCGGAGTCGGGCCGCCTCTACGGGTGGTCAGAGTCCACCGGTTGGGGCCGACTCGGTGCGAGCGAGGAGCCCGTCTTCGCACTGACACTGAACGCCAAGGGAGATCAGTTCGCGATCGGTCGTGGCAGCGCGATTCAGATGATGTCGCTCACCTCTTCGCATGCACCGACCTTTCCTCTTCCCGTGAAGGGGCTCATACGCAGCCTCGCCTTCTCGTCGGACGACTATCTCATCGCCGTGCTGACCGACCGCGGCGAGGTCGTGCTGGAGAGCGTGCTGACCGGGCAGGAGTTCTTGAGGGTCGAGACCAACGATCCGAACCTGCTCGACATCAGCTTTTCGGACGACAACGACCTGCTCGGCGTCTTCGCGGAGGACGGGGGCGTGAAGCTACGCAAGCTCACTTGAGCCGGGCGTCTCGTCGCTGATCAGCAGGCGCCGTCCCCACGCCCGAAGGTCGTCGATCAACGTGTAAAAGAGAGGCACCACGAAGAGGGTCAGCACCGTGGAGGCGACGAGCCCACCGATGACCGTTCGCCCGAGCGGCGCGTACGGAATCCCCACGATCTCCGAGGCGCCGATCGCCATCGGGATCAGCCCTCCGATCGTCGTCAACGCCGTCATCGCGATCGGACGCAGCCGCACCCGTCCCGCCTCGACCAGCGCATCTTCGCGGTCTTCGTCCTCCTTGATGAGGATGTTCACACGATCGACGAGCACGATGGCGTTGTTCACGACGATCCCGACGAGGATGATCAGCCCTACCCCCGCCATCACGTCGAACGGCGTGCCGGTCAGCCAGAGCGTCCAGTACACGCCGAGGAACGCGAAGGGGATCGAAAGCACGATCACGAAGGGGAGGATGAAGCTCTCGAAGAGGACCCCCATCAGCAGGAAGACGAAGACGATCGCGAGCATCAGCGCAAACTCTTGCTCTTCGGCGTCGGTCTTCAACCGTTGGAAGCGTCGCCCTTTCTGCACGGAATAGCCCCGCGGCATCTCGACACCGGCGATCGCGGCGTCGATCTCCTCGCCGAGCCGTTCGAGGTCTTCGCGTGTCGTCACGACCTGGATCTCGATCTCGGTGAAGCCGTTCACGTGCGTGATCTCGTTGTAACCCGGGGCCACCGACGTCGTGGTGAGGTCGCCGATAGGGATCCCCGGGCCCCCGAGCGGGGACGGGAGGGCGAGGTTGTCGAGCGTGTCACGCGACTGCGTGGTCTGTCGGTTCGTGATGATCCAGAGCGGTCGGAGCTCACCGTTGAGTTCGATCTCGCCGACGCGGCGCCCTCGCAGCGCGTAGTCGATCGCCCCGCCGATCATCAGGGGGGTGACGCCCGTTCGCTGCGCGACTTCGTCGACCACCTCGTAACGAAGTTCGAGCGCCCGGGCGTCGTCCTCGCCGACGATGACACCCTGCACGCCCTCGATCGGCTCCAGCCGACGCGCGACGACGCGGGCTATCTCGGCGAGCCGCTCGATGTTCGGACCTTCGACGTCGACGGTCACGCGCTGCTGGGACCCCGGGGATGACCACCCGACGCGCCAGGTCGTCCCGGCGATGTGCGGCAGCCCCTCCTGGATCTTCGCGACGATCTCGTCACGCTCGAGCTCGCGGTTCGAGACGTCGCCGAGGAAAATGCGGATCTCGGGCCGACCCCACAGCCCACCCATCTTCGTCATGAACGTACGAATCTCGAGCTCCTCCTGATTCTCCGCGACCCAGTTCTCGTACTCGACGAGGCGTTCCACGCGTTCTTCCCACGTGGTCGCGGGGTCGAAGTCGAAGAAGATGCGAATGTCGTTGATGTTGGCTTCGAGCTTGTCCGTGCGCGTGAGGTTCTTCGCGGGGTACTGGATCGACGCCATGAGCGCGGCGATGACGAGGACCGTCGTCGCTCGATTACGTAGACACCACCGCAACGACACGGCGTAACGGTCCTGGATCCATTCGATGATCCGAACCTTGGGAGGGGGCTCGTCGGTGTCGATCCAGGTGAGGGAGAGCGGGATGAAGACGAGGCTCACGAGCAAGCTGGCGAGGAGCGCCACGCAGACGGGGAGCCCGATCTTCCCCAGATAGAACGAGATCGTCTCGCTCCCCGACATCAAGACCATCGGGAGGAAGACGACGATCGTCGTGCTGGTCGCGACCAGGATCGCGAGCCCGACCTCCGCTGCACCGCGCGGAGCTGCGAGCAGGATCGGCTCCCCCAACAGCCTGCGACGCTGAATCGCCTCGGTGACGACGATGCTGTTGTCGACCACCATCCCCACGGAGAGCATGAAGCCCATCAGGGTCAGCGCGTTGAGCGAAGCCCCCCAGAAGTACATCACCGTCAGCGTGATCAGCATGCTGAGTGGAATCGCCGCCGCCGTGACGAACGTCATCCGACCCCGGCGCAGAAACAAAAACAGGATGATGATCGCGAAGAGACCGCCCCAAAGCGCCGTCTCGAAGAGGTTCGTCAGGCTCCCCTGGATCACCTCCCCCTGATCGAAGAAAATCTCGATCTCGATGCGCTGACCGTCGGGGGTCTCGAGCAGCCTTTCGAGCGCGGTACGCACGCCCTCGGCGGTCGCGACGGTGTTGAGGGTCGATTCCTTGTAGACGGCGAGGATGTAGCCGTCGGTCCCGCCGATTCGATAGACCTGATCCTCGCCGGACCGCGCGATCCCGACATCGGCGACGTCGCCGAGCCTCGTCCCGTTTTCGATCGGAAGGTTCTCCAACTGCTGGGGATCATCAATCTTCCCCAGGATTCGGAGCGGAAACCGCTGCTCCCCCTCCTCCACCATCCCGGCGGACATCGAGAAGTTGTCGTTCTGAAGCTTCTGGACGATCGTGGCGACCGAGACCCCGGCGGCATTCGCCCGCTTGTCGTCCACCTCGACCACGACGTTCAGGGGGCGCAGCCCCATCGTCTCGATGCGAGAAACTTCCGGTAGTCGTTCGAGGGGCCGGATCAGGGCCTGGTCGATGATCATGTCGGAGTCCCCGCTCCCGTCGGCGATCCGAACGCCGATGAACATGAGGGGGTCTTCCTGGGGATCGAACTTCCAGATCAGATGCCGGCCGGCCTCCGGCGGCAACTGTGGCCGGACGCGCTCCAGCCGGTCGCGAATCTGGTTGTACGCGACGTCCATGTTCGTCCCGTCCGCGAACGAGATGAAGAAGGTCGCGCTCGACGTCTCGGCCCGCGCGCGGACGTCCTGTACGTTTCGGACGGTCCGCAAGATGTCTTCGACCGGTTCCACGATGTCCGCCTCGTTGTCGGCGGGGGTCGAGGGGACGGTCGGGATGTTCACGAAGAGAAACGGCGGAGTGAAGCCGGAGGGGATGAGCTGAAGCGGGATGCGTTGAAACGCGATGAGCCCGATCACGATGCTCGCGATCATCAGCATCGCGACCGTCACGGGCCGCGCGATGGCGAGCCGCGGGAGGAAGAATCCGTCGGTGTCTCGCATCACTCGACCTCGACACCCCAGCGGTCGAGGAGCGTCCCGGTCACCCGCTCGAACGCCACGCGGGCGGTCACGACGTCGATCCGCGCCTGGTTGTAGCGCGCTTCCGCACCGGAGAGATCTTCCTCGAGCTGCAGCACTTCGAGATAGCTCGCGAGCCCCGCGTCGAACTTCGCCTGCATCGCGGCGAGGTTCTTCCGTGCGAGCGCGATCTCCTTCTCCGACAGCGCCAGCCGGCGCTTCTGGGTCTCGAGCAAGCGCCGCGCCTGCCGCAGCACGAGCTCGATCTCGCGCAGCGACTGTTCGTAGCGACGCTCGGCGGCATCGACCGCGATCTCGTCCGCCTCGAGCTGCTTTCGGGCGAGCTTGTTGTCGAGCGGGACCGCGAACTGCAGCCCGATGAAGAGCGTCGTGAAGTCCAGCGTCCCCACCTGAGCGAGGGAATCGAGCGGATCCTCGGAGAGCCCGAGCTGCCCGACGGTCCCGATCGCGTCGAGCTGCGGCTTCACGAGATCTTTGCTCCGAATGACCTGAAGGCGGTTCGCCTCCACCTCCTGGCGCAACAACGCGAGCTGAGGGTTCGACCGCGCCGCGAGTTCGATGGCGGTAGCTACCGGGGGAATCGCCTCCGTGTCGACGGGGATGTCGGTCGGGGGCGCGAAGCCCTCGTCGACCGTGAGCGTCAGCCCCATCGTCTTCCGAAGACTCTCCCCCGCGTCGATGAGGGCCGCCTCCGACGCGACGATACCTTGCTCGGCCGCGGCGATCCGCTGCTCGACGATGTCGCGTTCGAGCTCGGCGAGCTGACCCGCCTCGATCTGAGCGAGGGTTGCCTCGCTCAACACCTTCGTCCGCTCGAGGCTCTCCGTCTGCGCCCGCAGATCGAGCGCGGCCCGAACCCAGCGCCAGTACGCGTCGAGCGACTCGGCGACGAGATCGGTCGCGGTGGCGCGCCGGCGCAGCTCCGCGATCTCGACCTGCTGCTGTGCCACGTCGAGCGGCAGGTTCCCTATCTCGCTGCCAAACCCGCGCAACAACGGCTGCTGCGCACCGAGGGTCAACCCCGTGAAGTAGTTCGGACCGATCGTCCGTATCTCGCTGATGTTCAGGTCAGGCACCGTGAACGGCACCTGCGAGACCGATCGATTGAGGTCGAGGCGCAGGCTGAGGCTCGTGCCGATCACGAACTGCTTCAGCAGCTCGGCCGAGGCGCGCACCGCGGTCGTCCGCCGGACGCCTTCGGTGAGGACGTCGGCCGTCGGCTGCTCGTCGTGCTGCACGCCGGCATCGCCGCGCAGCGTGAACGGGCGGAGCGACTCCTGGGCCTCCGCGTCGAGCTCCGCCTCGCGTACCACCAGCCCGAGCTCCGACATCTGTGGGTTCTTCTCGACCGTCGTGCGGAGCGCCTGCTCGGGCGTCAGCGTCTGCGCCCACGCGTCGACCGTCGGGAGCGTAGCGGCGAGAAGGAGTGCGAAGATGGTGGAAGTACGGGCCATGGGTCGCTGATGCAAACGTGCTCTGAAGACGAGACCATTCCCGATCTTTCCTACACGCCGGCCGGCATTTGCGCGACCGAGATGCACGGCTCCGCTCCTTCGCGTCTCTCCGGCTTGCAGTCAGCCCACCCGAGCGCATAGGCTGCGCGGCATGTCATTAGAACTACACGGCGATATCAAAGAAGCCCTCGTCCCCTACGTCCTGACGTTCGGACGCAACGAGCAGTACCTGAACCTCGACCTCGACGTCGGCCCCGAGGAGATCGTCTTCCTCGAGGTGGAAGACGAGGACAACGAGGACTTCTGCCACATCCTCAATCGCTCGAACCAACTCGCGTTCGGGGGGAAGAAGATGGGGATGCCGCTGTGGGTGATGCTCGACTGCGCGATCATCCCGTCGGCGATGGTCGGGTTCATGCTCGACGCCGACGACGTCCCCGACGACCTCTGGGACCTCCTCGACCTCGACGACGACTACGACGGCTGGGTGCCGATCTCGGAGTATTGCGCCGCGATCTCGGTCGAGCCGGGTGCCGTCAGTGGCTTTTCGCTTCACTCCCACATCTCGAACCTCGGCATCGCGACCCGCACCAAAGCGCTCGCGCTCGCTGTGCTGGAGGCGGAGACCCAGATCGGCGTGACGCAGTTCCACAACCCGTCGATCCGCGTCCACGCCCGGTTCGGACCTATGGAACTTCTGGTTCATAGACCGACCGTTCACACGCACTCCGAAGACAGCTTCATCTACCGCGTCGAGCTGCCGTCGATCGAGACGCTCGAGCAGATGGCGCGGGAAGACTCCTCGTTCGGCGTCCCCGACCGTCCCGACGGGGTCCCCTGGTCGTTCGATCCAGACGACGAGCGCGACCAGATCCGGCTCGCGACGCACCTCTCCGACGGGGGCCAGGCATGGATCGTCTCACCCGGCTGGCGCGGCACGACGGACGGCTGCGCGATCGACATCATCCTGGGGTGAGCGAGATGCGAAGAAGATGGATGTGGATGGCGCTCGTCGCCGTGGGTTGTGGCGCCGAGCCCGAGCCCGAGCCGATCGAGTGTCCCGCCGTATCGAGCGCTGATTTCGACGCCACCTCCGGGTGGGGCGACGCGGGCTACTGCGACGCTCCGACCGAGCTCGGATGCTTCCCCTACCACGAGAGCAGCGAGGACACGTGCGGACCGTTCGTCTCGATGCGGACGACCGCAACCTCCGAGGCGGCGGTGTCCGAATGTGAGAGCGTTCTGGAGATCGTGAACTGCGGCACCTACGCCGACGACGCGGGGACCTCGCTCAGCTTCTACGTCGAGGACGCCGCGAACCTCGCCGTGCGCGTCGTCGGGACCTACGCGGGCTCGGACGTCGACACGACGTGGTACTTCAACCCG
Source organism: uncultured Bradymonadales bacterium (assembly GCA_964411125.1). Lineage (GTDB taxonomy): Bacteria > Myxococcota_A > Bradymonadia > Bradymonadales > Bradymonadaceae > JBFIHF01. The sequence continues at coordinate 8,131 of CAYPJU010000067.1, forward strand.
TGTCAGGGTGGATGCCTCTCCGCCATCACGCTCGAAACGCTGTCGGCCGATCAGCAGAAGATCTGCGAGATCCCGCGCACCGGCAAACCGGTGTGCCTCTTCCCGGAGACCGCGCACACCGTCACCATCGCGCGGGTCGATGCCGCGAGCATGGAGCTTCGAATGGCCGGGGTCTCCGTCGCACTGTCGCGCGACTGAACGAACTCAAAATTCGGCCACGAAATCGATCGGGAACTCCCGTCGGCATGCCTCCGTCCGACGGCAGGTGAAGACGTGCAGCGCACCATCGAGGAACTGGTTCCCGTTGTAGTCGGTCAGGAGCTGCATCGCCTCGCCGCACTCCGAACACGCCGGCGTGACGTCTTCCTGGTCCCACGACGGGTAGCCTCCGATGGTGGTTCGCCACTCGTGGGGAGGCGTCTTCTCCACCTCTCCCTCGGTGAACTGCGAGCGATACCCGTCGCGCGCGGCGACCATCGCCATGTATTCGTCGGTGAAATCGACCCGCGGGTTGGTGATCCAGTCGCCGAGGAAGGCCGATGCGGCGTGCCCAGTGTCGAGGAGGTCGCTGAAGGAGACGTCGGGGAAGTCCCAGGCGAAGATGCGACCGAGTTTACGGGCGCCTTCGTCGTTCTCGGCGAAGCGCACGGGATGGTTTGGCTCCTCCAAAGTGATGCGGCAAGCGAGGGACCCGTCGTACTTTCCGCGCTCGCGATCGCGAGCGTCGGAGCCGTCGGGATGACAATCGAAGCAGTAGAGCGCGGTGAGCGCGCGATCGAGGGCGAGCCACGGCTCGAGAAAGTCGGGCAACATCTGGAAGACGACGGTGAGCTCTCCCTCGCAGTTCCCGCAGCGGGGAGCCTGTTCGGTGCTCATGAAAGCGACCTCCCCGCCGCCGCGGCTGACGAGCTCGTCGTCTGCGGCAGGCCCTTGGAACCTCACCATCCCTTGAAGCGCAGCAGTCTGCTCGATCTGCCGCTGCCACGGAAGAAAGAGTGGATGCCTCAGCACACCGAGCGGCGGCTCGGGACGTCGGTCGTACGGGACGAGGGCGACCGCTCGGATTCGGTCGATGTCGGCCCAGATCGGCTCGGACTCGAATGCTTCGGCGACAGGTCTGTCGTCAATCTTGAACTCCATGCGCCTCTCGTAGACAGGGGGATTGAAACTTCGGGCGTGAACACGCTCGGGTCAAGCGGAAGCCCCCGATCCGTTACCGACGACCAGTTCGCGGGTCGGGCGAACCGTGCGTATGATTCATTGGGAATTTAGAGACCCGAACCACGTCTTGATGGGTGATGGTGGCACGACCCGACAAAGAGCGCGACGAGGCGCCAGAAGAGGAACACGAGGAGCCGGGCATCATCGCGACGATTCGCGGACCACTGGGGCTCACCCTGTTGACGTGGTCGGTGGCGGCGAGCTGCCTGTTGCACGGCTCCTTCTTCGTCACCGCTTTCGTGGGGAACTTTCGGCCCGGCTCCGCCGACCTCGACGTCGAGTGGATGAAGTCGTTCGAGGACCTGGAGAGCCTCGGGCACGGCAGCTCGGGGCGCTTCGCCGAGCTCGACGAGGCGTCGTTCCAGACCGCCCGCGAGGAGGAGAAGCCTCCTACCGAGGAGCCGCCTCCCGAGGAAGAACCGACGCCGGAGCCCGCCGAAGAACCGCCGCCCGAGCCCGAACCACCGAAGCCGAGAGAGAAGAAGCCGACCTCCGAGACGACCACGGTGACCGAGGCGAAACCCGTACCAAAATCGGAGGCGAAGCCGCCAGAGCCGAAGAAGCCGACGACGCCTCGCGAGATCTACTCGGAAGGAGCGCTCCCCGGGCTCGACCGCGCCGGGCCGAACGGCCTCCCCGCGATGGAGAAGTACGGGCCCGGCAACGCCGTCCTGACCGCGCTCGTGCGCCTGGACCGAATCCGAGGCACCGAGTTCGAGGGGCCCACGCGTCGGCTGATCGAGGCGGTCCCCGACTACCGCATCTTGCTCGAAGGGACGGAGGTGGACCCGGTGCGCCACCTCGACTCGATGTTCATGGCGTCCGCAGACCCGGTCTACCTCGACGAAACCTTCCTCGCCGTGCGACACGACCTCGGACGGGACGGGTTGAAGGCGCGGCTCGACCGCCGCTTCGAGCAGCAGATTCCGTGGACGTCGCATCAGGGCTACCCGGTTCGACGGCTCGTCCCCGACGACTCGAAGTTTCCCGATCCGCGACAGGTGATGCTGGCGGGCACCGACCTCGCGCTCGTCGTCCGGCCGGAGTGGCGCGCGAAACTGACCGCGGCGCTCCCTCCGGAGAGCGAGCTCGTGGCGGGGGTCGACGTGAGCGAAATGACGCGCTCCCCGTCGCTCCTCGACGGGCTCGCCCACATCGAGCGCGCCGCCGACCGCGCCGACACCGTCGTTCTCTTGAGCGCGATGGGCGCCTCCTTCTCGCTCCCCGGCATCGGTCGTATCGCGTTCGAGGGCGCGAAGGTCGAGATCGCCGACATCACCGCGCCACGCCTGACCGCGGACATCGCCTTCAAGACTCCTGCCCAGGCCGACGCCTTCGCACGTCGATGCCCGTCGATGAAGAAGAAGGCGATCGACGAGGCCCCATTCGGAACGGGACGGCTCGTCACGATGCTCGTCGAGCGTCTCGAGTGTCGCTCCGAAGGCCACTTCGTCGCCATTCGGGGACAGTACACGGCCGCCGAAGCCCAGCGCGTCATGAAGATCGTCACGCCGTTCGTACCCCGCCCCGAATCTCTCGAGGACCTTCCTCCTGGCCCGCCGCGGCCCCCTGCGGAAGAGAAGCCTGCGCCCTCGACGCCCGGGCTTCCCGAAACGCCGGCGCCGTTGATGCCCGCGGTCGACGAGGCGGACGCCGGAAACGAATAGCAGCGCTGCGCGTGACCGATTGGCTCGCGGTCAGGGTTCCGGTATGTAAGGCGCGTGCGTTTTTCTCTTCTCGCGATCGGCCTCCTGTTCGCGCTCCTTCACGCCGCGAACGTCTCGGCGCAAGAGGGCGCACCCCGGGTTGCGCTCTATCCCATCATCTACGCGAGCCCCTCGCTGAGCGTCGATACGCCGCAGCGCGTCGCGGACGGTGTGTCGCGTCATCTCGTGGCCGATCCGGCGGTCGACTGGGTGAGTCGCGAAGCGGCGCTGGCGGAGATCCGAAACTCCCCGACGTACGAGGCGAACGTGCAGGTGGCTCGCGACTGGGTGAAGCTCGGGAAGGCGAAATACCGGCAGCTCGACTCCGCGGGCGCGATCCGCGACCTCGGTCAGGGCTACGAGAAGTTTCTGCAGGCCGGCCACGATTTCGTGGCGCCCCGGGAAGTCGCCGAGGTGTTGCAGTTCTCGAGCCTCGCGATGCTGGAGCAGGGGACCGCGGTGAGCCAGCCGCTCGAGGCGATGGCGTCGATGATCGAGCTCGAACCGACGTTCGAGCTGAGGCGCGGAGCGTACCCCGACGAGGTCGTTCAATTCTACGAGGGTGCGCGCCTCACGGTGGAGGCCGAGCTTCGCGAGCGCGGGCCCGACGCCGCCAAGATCGCTCGCTTCGCCGAGCTCGCCGACGTCGACTTCGTCGTCGCGGTCGCGGTCGTCGCGACCGACGACGCGAACGTGATCGTGACTTCGTCGTTGTGGGACGCGGCAGAACAGAGCGTCGCTTCGAACGAAGCGATCGAGCTTCGGGAACTGGACGAGGGGGCCCTCGCCGACGCCGCGAACCGCCTGGCGAGCCGCCACGTCGTCTGTTTGCGGGAACCGGTCGAGGCGACCGCGACCACCAGCGAAATGCGAAGCTCGCAGGGGACGAGCCCCGTCGCCCTTCAGTTCGGAGCGGCCTATGGCTCGTACTACGAGTTTCCGCAGGTGAGCGAGCGCGACCCGATCGACCCCTTCGCTCAGCTCGGCGCGAGCCTCGCGGCGAACTTTTTCCTCACGAACGAGTTCGCGCTGATGGGGATGTTCCAGTTCCTGAACGCCCAGAAAGACTACGACGGTCAGATCCAGAGCGGCTTCAACACGCTGCGCTGGTTCCTCGGCGCCGAGCTCGGCATCACGTTCGGCAAGCTCCGCCTCTCCGTCGCTCCGCTGCTCGAGATGACCCGCATCGGCGAGATCCGTTACTGCCGCGGGATCGACTCCAACCTTTCGTTGTGCGAGCCGAGGAACCGCGACCCGGACAACTACCTCCCACTCGGCAACGCGCAGTTCGTCATCGGCGTCAACGCTCGCCCGCGTGTCTCGTTCGAGGTCGCCACCGCGCTCGGCCTCTTCGTCGCCGGCAGCAGCTCGTTCTATTTCGCGCAGGACGACGCCCGCGACCCGAACTACCTCACCAACCTGGAGGCCGGCTTCTCGTACCGGTTCTGAACGGACGCGCCCCGGCGCTCACGCGCCGGGCTACACCGCGCTTCGCGCGGACGCCGGCTTACGCCGGCAATCTCCCTCGGAAGAGCGCAGCGCGCAGAGCGCAACGCGCAGAGCGCAACGCGCGAAGCTTTGCTCCACCGGGCGCCATGGAATAAGGTGAGCCTTCGCACGACGTTGTGATCCGACGTTCACCACGAACGTCACCACCATGATTCGCTTCCACGGGAGCGCATGCTTTTCGCCTTCATCAAGAGCCTCCGCGGCAAGAAGACGGCCGAACCCGTCGACGAAACGCCGCTCGAGGAGAAGTCCGACGAGGACCTGATGCTCGCCTACGCGGCGGGCGAGGTCCGAGCGTTCGAACTTCTGGTGAAACGCCACGAGAAGCCGCTCTTCAATTTCATCCTGCGCAGCGTCGGCCGACGCGACGTCGCCGAAGAGCTCCTGCAGGAAGCGTTCATCCGCATCATCAAGAGCGCGCCCAAGTACCAGCAGACCGCGAAATTCACGACGTGGGCGTACACGATCGCGCGAAACCTCTGCATCGATCGCGCCCGCAAGTACAAAAAACGCAAAGAGCTTTCGCTCGACAAACAGATCGGCGGCGACGAAGGAGGCGCGACGTTCCTCGACAACGTCGTCGACGAGAACGCAGCCGACGGCGGGATGGAGATCGAGAAGCGCGTCTTCCTCGAGCGGCTGAAGAAGGCGCTCGACGAATTGCCCGACGACCAGCGCGAGGTCTTCGTGATGCGTGAGTTCTCCGGTTTGAAATTTCGCGAGATCGCCGACATCTTGGACATCCCCGTACCGACGGCCAAGAGCCGGATGCGCTACGCGCTCGAGACACTGCGTGGGCATCTGTCGGCCTACGAAGGAGTGAGCTTCGACGAGGAGCGGCAGCGCGAGGTGGGGGGAACATGATCCGACGACAGCGAAGATTTTCAGATCCTTTGAGCGTGTCGATCGTTGAAGGTAGGGAAGGCCGACGAGTGGTCGGCCGGGAACAAAACTTTCCTGAGACCGTTGCAGGTCCGGGGACGTCAAAGAAGGTGAGGAACGGATAGTCATGGCATCGGACCCGTCGACAGAGCGCATCATCGACCTTTTGTATGGCGAGCTTTCGCCAGACGAAGAGGCCGACCTGCGCGCGGAGCTCAGCTCCGATCCTGCGCTCCGCGCGGAGCTCGACGGTTTCGAGAGCGTCCTCGACCGGGTGCGCGGTGCGATGCCTGCCGAAGACGTCCCCTCGTCCGTTCATGCGTCCATCATGGAGGCAGCCAGAACAGCCGCGACGCAGGGTCCCGATCGCGATCGGATCGCGAGACGTAGCCCCGAAGGGGGGGTCTGGTCGAGGCTCGCCGGAAGCTCCGGCGCCCAGATCGCGCTCGTCGCGACGATCCTCCTCGTCGGCGCCTTCACCAGCAGCCTCTTCCGCGCGGCGAGCCCCGATCGGGCCGCGCCGGCCAGCGACATCAGCGCCGCGAGCGAACCGGCTCCGATGCCTCCCGCAGCTCCCGCGGAGCAGGCTATCGCCGAAGAAGAAGCGATCCTCGGCGGTGAACTCGCCGAAGCGGAGCTCCCGGAGGCCGAGCCCGCCGACGAAGTCGCCGCGTTCGCCGGCGCCGAAGACCGCCGCTTGGACGACGAACTCCGACTCGATGCGAACGAGGAGTTCGACGGGCGCGCGAACCAGGTCGAACGGCAACAGGCGCCGTCCGGGCGACTCGAAGATTCCAAGATGGAGCGGAAAGACGACGTCGCCTCCCGCACGGTCACGACCAAGCGGCGGGCGCGGAAGAGCGCGTCCGCGCCGCAGAAAATCGCCCCGGCGCCTGATCCCGTTTCTCCAGAGCCCAAACCGACCCGCGAGGCGTCCGGTGGGAAAGGGTTTGCTAGCGCAGCCGACGAAGCCCAGCCGAGCGTCCCCCCGGCAGAAGGGGCGGTCGCGGCCGCCGAAGCGGCCAAGCCAGACCCGACGCCTCAGCGGATGGCGAAGGCGGAGGAGAAGTCGAAGGAGTACGTACCGACGACCGGTACCGCCTCGGCAGTGGAGGCGCGGTGGCGTAACCGGGACTACAGCGGCACCATCCGTGCTGCCGACGAGTTCGTCGCGAGCGGCAACGGTTCGCCGGTGCAGAACGCCCGTGCCCTCCACCTCAAGGCCCAGGCGATGATGGCCCAGGGCCAATACGCCGCCGCGAGCCGCATCTTCAGCTCGATCGCGTCGAACTACCCCGAATACAAGTCGGCCGAGATCAAACAGGGCCAGGCCGAAGCCAACGAACGCCTCCGCTCCACCCGGCAGCGCCAGAAGAAAGCCGCACCCAAGCCGTCGCTCGATTACGAGCAGAACGAAGCGATGCCGTCGTCGTTGGACTGAGCCTTCCCGCACCGTGCTCGACGGATCGCCCTGACGCGCATACACTCCGCGCGTGCTCTACCGATCACCAGAATCAGCCGGCGAAAATCTTCACCGTCCCGTGGTGGCGATCGGCAACTTCGACGGAGTCCACCGAGGCCATCGCGCCGTGCTGCAGCGGGTCTTGGAGCGGGCGCGCGAGGACTGCGTCGACTCGGCCGTACTCACCTTCGAGCCTCACCCCGTCCACTATTTCCGCCCGCAGGTCGAGCCCTTCCGCATCTCCACCCTGGAGCAGAAGGCGCGGCTGATCGAAGAGCTCGGGGTCGACGGCGTCGTGATGTGCCGGTTCGACGCCTCGATCGCAAGGCTGAGCCCCGACGAGTTCGTGCGTGGCATCCTCGAGGGTGCGCTCCACGCCTCGGTCGTCTTCGTCGGCGCAGATTTCCGGTTCGGGCGCGACCGCGCGGGCGACATCGAAACGCTTCGCGAGCTCGCCGGAGAACGCGACATTGCCGTCGAAGTCGTCGAGCAGATCCGCGACGAGGAAGAGGTGATCAGCAGCACCCGCATCCGAGCGGCGATCCGAGAGGGACGCCTCGACTACGCCGAGCACCTGCTCGGCCGCCCCTATTCGATCATCGGGCGCGTCGTCCACGGCGAGGGAAAGGGGACTGGCTTCGGGTTCCCCACCGCCAACATCGAGAGCGCGAACCCGCTCCTCCCTCCCGACGGCATCTACGCGTCGCGCCTTCACCACCACAAAACCGGGTTCCTGGACGCCGCCACGTACATCGGGACGCGGCCGACCCTCGGCGACGGGCTCGAGCGCGCCGTCGAAGCGTACTGCCTGTCGGCGCCCGAAGTCTTCGTCATCTACGGTGACGAGGTGGAGCTCGAACTCATTCGGTGCATCCGCGGGGACGAACGCTTCGAATCGGTCGAGGCGATGGTCGAGCAGATCGAACGTGACGTGCGCGACGTGCGCGACGTCCTCCAGGAGCGACGGTGAAGCCGACCGCCCTCATCGTCGCGCTCCTCTCCACCCTCCTCGCCGCCGACGCCGCGGCCCAAACACGACAACGTCTCGAAGCCGAACTCGCCGTCGGTCAGATCGGGGAGGACACGCTGCTCGAAACGCGCCTGGCGTTCCTCCTCTTCGGCGAGGTCCCCGGGATCGGCTGCTCCACCGGCGACTACGAACAGATGAGGGCCTGTAGGACCTCGGTACGCGTCGTCTCCGAAGTCCCGATTCGGTTCGAGCTCGTCGACGATCCGCCGTCGGACTCGGAGCTGGTGCGCACCGAAGACTGGAACGACCCCGGCGACTTCTTCCGCCTCGTGCGACAGCTCGAGTACGGGCGTCCGTCCGAGCCGCTCCACGCGCGCTTCGGCGAGCTCGGCGCGACGCTGGTCGGGCACGGGACGATCGTGAACGGCTACTCGAACAACATCATCGCGTCCGACTTTCGCCCCGGGGCGGAGGCGCATGCGAACTCGGCCTACGGCGGAATCCACCTCCTGATCGACGACGTGACGGCCCCGCACCTCGTCGGCGGGCGCGGCTACGTTCGGCCGTGGGGGTTCGGGGACCGCACGCGATGGTGGCACCGCGCCGCCTTCGGCATCAGCGCCATCAGCGACTTCCGTGCCCCCACCGTGCTCGCCGAGACGAACGCCGTCGGGTTTCGCGCGACGCCACCCGTCGAAGAGTTCGAACCGGTGACGATCGCTGGTGTCGACGCGGAACTCTCGCTGGTCGACGAAGGGAAGTGGCGCCTCCTCCCCTACCTCGACGGAAACGCCGGACAGGGCGTCGGAGCGCACCTCGGCCTCTCCACGAAGTTTCTGCCCACCGACCGAGTTTCGATCGGCCTGCGCCTCGAGGGGCGCGCGTTCGCGGCAGGGTACGTTCCCGACTACTTCGGGCCGCTCTACGAAGTCGAACGCTACCGAATGACCGGCTGGGGAGCTCCGATCGCTGCGCCCCGCGCTCGCGTCGCGGCGAGCGCCGACCGAGGCTACGGGGGGTTTGGACAGCTCACCCTGGGCATCGCCGACCTCGGCTCCCTCTCCGTCGCCGCATCCGAGCACGACGGCGAGGGGGACACCTCCTGGCGAGCGCGCGTGAGCATCACCCCGCCGATCCCGCTCGTCCTCGGAGCCTGGGTTGCGCGCTCCAACGTCGATACCGACGACCTCTTTGGATGGGACGGGACCGTGCTCGCGTCCGAGGCGCGTGTCGGAGTCTGGGGACCGTTCTACCTGCAGGGCCGGGTCGACAGGCTCTACCAGCTCGCTCGCGACGGACGCTATCAATCGGTCACCGAATGGTTCGCAGGCGCCGGTGCCGCATTCGCACTCTTCGAGGAATGATATGACCCAATCGAATGATCGCTGGCTGGAACGTTGGTCCGAGGGGGAGACTCCCTGGCACATGGACGAGGTGCATCCCGTACTGCAAAAGCACGTCGGAGACTGGAGCCGCGCGCTCGTCCCCCTCTGCGGCGCGTCCCTCGATCTCGCCTGGCTCGTCGAGCGAGGCGTTCAGGTCGTCGGTGTAGAGCTGTCGCGACGTGCGGTCGAACAGGTCTTTCTCGAGCGATCGTGGCTGCCGCAGATCCATCATGCCGGGCCCTACGAACTCTGGGTGGGCGGCCCGGACAACCGTCTCGAGGTGCTCGTCGGCGACTTCTTCGCCCTCGATCCGGAAGTCGTGGGGACCTTCGACGCCGTCTGGGACCGGGCCGCGATCGTAGCGATCGATCCCGACCGCCGCGCCGAATACGTCGACGTGCTGTCGCGTGTCGCCCCAGGCGCCGACATCCTCCTCAACGTCATCGAGTATCCTGAAGGGACGGTCGAGGGCCCGCCGTTCTCGGTGTCGGACGAGTTCGTCGAGAACCACTTCGTCGACGCGGAGCGGATCGAACCGAACGTCGACCTGGAGATGGGAGGCTTCCGCAAGGCGTTTCGTTGCGTGGTACCCGACGAGCGTCCGGTCCCCTGACCGGTCGACGGCTTCGGTGGACGAGGGACCTGCCGAGCCTATCTTCTGCGAACTCCCCCGACGAGCGCGCAGACTATCGACCCTCTCCTCTCATACGTCGCGATGCTGCTCTTCACGGTGGCCGCATCCGCGGGAGCACTCACGGCAGAGTGCCCCGAGCCGGGCTGGACAGCCGACGAACAAGGCGATTGCCGGCACGAGCCCGTCGCGACCACGTCTCGAGCCCGAATCCGCGGCACGCTGGAGGAGCGTGCCATCGAGAACGACGACGGCATGCTCTTCGTCCCTCGACTGGTCCTGACTCCCGCACGGCTCGCGGCGCTCGGCGTCATGCTCCCAGTCCGCTACGGAGCGCTCGCCACCGAGCGGGCGTTTCTTCACGGAAAGAAGGCGGGAGAGCCCTCGGTCGCAGGGATCGCGCCTGCACTCCTCTACGAGACCGGCCTCGGGTTCGGGGCGGGACTCTCGTTCGCGCACACGGATCTCTTCGGCAACGACGAACGATTGAGCATCGGAGCCCGGCTCGGCGGCCGTTATCTTCACGCGTACCAGCTGCAGTTCGCCGCCGATCGGGTCGCCGGACTCCCCGCCTGGACCGACGTGACGGCGGGCTGGGAATCGACCCCGAACGTCCCCTTCTACGGCACAGGCGCCGAATCGGCCGCCGGGCGAGCCCGCGACGCGAGCTACTACTCCGCGACCGGACTGATCGCCGCCGTCGGCGCCGGTCCGTCTTTCGACATCGGAGCGTTCAGATTGCGGCCCGGGCTGCAGAACGCGTTCGCCCGACGAACATTCGACTCGACGCCGCGCAACGACTCGCTCCCCGGGGTCGATCCGGCAGAAATCGTGGGATTTTCGCCGGCGGTCGTGACCGACGAGGTCCAGGCGGTCCTCAGCCTCGCTTCGGGAAACCTCGACGGGCTGCGCCCCGGGGGAACGGAGACGACCCTCGCAGTGGGCCAGTCGGCCGTGGGAGCCTGGCCCTACCAGCGTGCATCGGCCGAATTCACGGCGTCGATTCCGGTGTGGCGAGGTGACCGAATCGTCTCCTTTCGAGCCCTCCACGAGAGCGTCTTCGGCGACGAGGACGCTGTGCCGTTCGCCACGCTTCCGATGCTCGGAGGAGCTGACCGCATGCTCGGCATTCGCGAAGGTCGCCTCCGCGGACGACACGCCACGATGGCGGGGCTCGCCTACACCTACCCCGTCCACGCGAACGTGGCCGGACGCCTCTTCGTCAACGCCGGATCGGCGGTGGATGACCCGTCGCAGGCGTCGGACCTTTCGGCGTGGCGCGCGAGCGGTGGCGGCGGCCTCTCCATCGGCTCGGACGACGGCGTGGGCCTGCGACTCGACATCGCGGGGGGTGACGGCTTCTGGCTCTTCTTCGGCACCGACCTCGCCAACGCCTTCCTGAGACGACCGGAGGCGACGTGAAGCGGTTCACGCTGATCTTACTCCTCGCCGTCTGTGCCGGGTGCGGCGCTACGCATCCGCGGTTCGCGGAGCGTGACGTCGTCTGGGAGCTCGACGATCGCCAACCGATCCCCGAGCCCGCCGACTCGGAGTTCTACATCCGCAGCTACTTCGGCGACATCTTGCTCTTCGACCGCGTGATGCGGGCTCTATCGCTCCACGACCTCGAACGCGCTCACAACGTCAACGCGATGGACGGAGTCCCGAACTCGTCGTGGTTCACCAACCGTCTCGGGATGTTCGACCTCTCTCCCGAACGGGTCGCCCGGGGCCCCATCGAAGAGCCCCCGCCCTCCCCTCCGTATCGCGTGGTCAGGGCGAAGTCGCGCGGAAGTAACCCGGGCTTCGTGATGGAAGACGCGAGCGGCCGCACCTTCATCGTGAAGTTCGACACCCCCGAAAACCCCGAGATGCAGACCGGGACGAACCAGATCGTGAACCGCATCTTCTGGGCGGCGGGCTACAACGTGCCAGCCGACTACATCTTCTGGTTCGACCCTGCGGAAGTCTCTCCCGGCGAGGGCGAAGAGGCTCCCGACCAGACCGCGATCGACGACATCCTGAGCCGCGTCGCCCGCGCTCCCGACGGCCGCTACCGAGCGACCGCGAGCCAGTTCCTCGACGGCAAACCCAAAGGTGGGTTCACCTCGCGCGGACGCCGCCCCGACGATCCCAACGATCCATTCGACCATCAGCACCGTCGCGAGCTCCGCGGCCTGCGGGCTGTCGCGGCGTGGCTCAACCATACCGACATCAAGGACGACAATACCGTCGACATGTACGTCGGCGAGCCGGGAGAGGGCCACATCGTCCACTACTTCGTCGATTTCGGCGAGGCGATGGGGGGACACGTCGCGGAGAAAGGCCGCAAGGACGACGGGTACGAGTACACCGTCGACTGGAGCCGGCAGGGGCTCGCGCTCCTCGCTCTCGGCTTCTGGAAACGCCCATGGGAAGACGACGAGCCGACCCCGTGGCCTGCGGTCGGCATCTTCTCAGCCGAAGGCTTCGATCCGTCGTACTGGCGCGAGGCGTACCCATACCTCCCCTTCGCCGAGGCTACCCGCGAGGACCTTTTCTGGGGAGCGCGCATCGTCACGAGCTTCGAGGAGGAACACATCCGCGCGGTGGTGGAGGGCGCCCACTACACCGACCCGGCAGCGGCCGAGTACGTGGTGCAGACCCTGCTCGCCCGCCGCGACGCCATCGGCCGGACCTGGCTCGACGGGGTCACGTCGCTGACCGATTTCCACGTTCGGGGGCGCGCGATCTGCATGACCGACCTCGCCGTTGCCAGGGGCTATGCGGCGCCGAGCCACGTAGAAGAGCTTCGCGGCGCCCTGGTCCGAGCCCGCCACGCGGTGGGCCCGGACGGTGCGATCTGCATCCCCGCCCCCGACGAGGGATACGAAGTGGTCAGGCTGCGGACGGTGCGAGAAGATGGGCGCCGACCGCCGCTACAGCTTCACGTTCGCGGCGGCACCGCCCCGGACGTTCTCGGGGTGGTCCGCGTCGAAGACTGACCGGGCCTCACTCGGCGAGCGTGTTCCCGCCTCCATCGATGAACTTGCCCGAGCCGTTGCTGGTGATCTTCCCTTTGATCACGGAGTTCTTCGCGGTCACGTTCCCCGATCCGGAGATGCGGATCGCGGTCGGAGCGTCGATCGTGACGCCGTCGAGCACGACGTTTCCGGATGCGGAGACGTCGATGGCGAACTTGCCCGCTTTCACGGTCGTCGCCTTGAGGGAAACGTCGCCGGTGCCCGTGACGCGGATCGCCGTCACTTTCGACTCGAGCGTCGAGCCGACGACGTTGATGCTACACGTCGCCTCGGTGAGGACCGCCGGGTTGGAGTTCACGACGACGCCCTGAATCGTGATGTCGTTGCGATCCTTGCAGGCGACCGTCGACTTCTGCACGGCCTCTTTGGACCCTCCGTCCGTCGCTCCCTCGGCACCCGCGCCCTTCGAGTTTTCGCCGCCGATGACGACGGTCTTCCCGTCGCTGTCCTTGACGACGACCTTGCCGTCCTGGACCGTCACCGACTGCGCACTCGCTACGCCAACACTCGCCAGACACAGTACCACTGCGATCATCACGGTCTTCATGCGACCTCCTTGAGAACGGTAGAGTTTCTTCATCGTATGCCGGGAGCGCCCGCTCGCGCCAGCCGACCACCGATGGATAGACGCAGCGCGCCGATCGGCTATTCAGCGACCGACGATGCCGACCGTCGATCCCTCAGAAATCGTACATCAGCTCGTCGAACCGCTGCGCTTGCTTCGTCCCTCGGGTCGGGGCGAGCTCGGTCGGCGCCGTGCCGGCGACGAACGGATACGAAACGCCCCATTCCCCGGGCGGGGTCTTGAGCCCGCTCTGCGCGTCGATCGCCTCGAACTCGATGCCGGCTGGCGGCGGCGGGAGGAATTCCTCGTCGTCGTCGACGCGGCGGCGCACGAACGGCTCCATGTACCGCTGGAACACCGGCATCGCCGCTGTCGCACCGTGCTCTCCGCGGCCGAGTGGCCGAGTGTTCTTGTCGCTCCCGACCCAGACCGCGACCGTGTGGCGCATGTCGAACCCGACGAACCACGCGTCGAACTCGTTCGTCGTCCCGGTCTTGCCGGCGACGAGCCAGTCGTCGGGGAGGTCGTGAGCCGTCCCCGACGTGACCACCCGACGTAGCAGGTCGAGCATGATGTAGGAGACGTTCTCGCTGATGGCGCGATCGGGGAGCGGCTGAATCCGCGCGATGCGGTCGAGCCGCGCGCCCGTGCTCCAGTCGTCCACGGCGAAGTGCATCACGTCGTCGCGGACGGCGCCGTGCCCGTCGACCCAGTAGGCGACCGGCGCGACGTCGAGGACGCGCCCCTGCCGCTGAAACGTCCCGAACACCCGCGCCATCTCGTAGGGGCGAACGCACGAGGCACCGAGGCTCACCGACGACGTCGTGTCGAGTCGGGACTCGCGGATCCCCATCCGCTCGGCCCGCGCGACGACGTTCCGCGGACCGAGACGATCCATCAGATTGACGGTCGGGATGTTGCGCGACCAGGCGAGCGCGTTCGCGAGCGTCACGAACCCCTTGAAGTCACGGTCGGCGTTGCGGGGGCGCCACGTGTCGCCGCGCCCCGTCGAGACCTCGGTGGGGACGTCACTCAACATCGTCGCCGCGGTCAGCCCTGTCGTCAGCGCTTGCGCGTAGACGATCGGCTTGAAGACGCTCCCGGGCTGCCGACACCCTTGGAAGACACGGTCGAATTCGTCGTCGTCGGCGTCGTAGCCTCCGACCGCCGCGTCGACACGCCCGGTGTCGGTGTCGACGTGAACGATGGCACCCTCGAAGGCGGGCCGCTGCGAAAGCTCCCAGCCCGACGCTCCGCGCTCGAGCAGCACGACGTCCTGCGGCGCCAGAATCCGGGCGAGGGAACCCAGCTTCACGGGGCGCTTGTAGTGTCGCGGGGTACTGGCTGGCTCTGCCCACCGCGTCGCGTCGAGCGTGATCGTCGCCTCGCCGTCGGGCGTCACGATCTGCGCCTGCTCGGCTGATACCTCCGTGACCCGCCCCACCGCCCATCGGCCCGCTGGCTGCTTCGCCAGCACCTCGTCGAGCGCCGCTCCATCGATCGCACGCCCCGGCGCGCCGCGCCAACCTTGCCGCCGGTCGTGTTCCTTCAAACCCTCGCGGAGGGCATCGCGGGCCAGCGCCTGGTGCATCGGACGATGAGGGACGACCATCGTCATCGAACCCGTCGCCCACGCCTCCTCGCCGAACTGCACCGCTGCTCGCAGACCAGTCTGATAGGCCCGCGGCATGCGGACCTGCTCGATGTCATCGTCTCGGCGAAGGGTGATCTCCGCGTCGTTCCATCTCTCGACCTCGCCGTCTGTGAGGTACCCCACGTCGTGCATGCGACGCAGGACCCGAGCTCGCTGCTCGCGAGCCCGATCGATCGACACGAAGGGACTGAACCGCGAGGGCGCGGGGAGGATACCCGCGATGAGCGCTCCTTCGCCGACGTCGAGCTCGGTCGGGGACTTCCCGAAATAGAACCAGGACGCCTGCGTCACTCCGTACGCCGTATGCCCCGCGAACACCGACGACAGATACGTGCTCAGAATCTCGCGCTTGGAGTGGGTCGACTCCAGACGCCGCGCGAGCAACAGCTCCTTCACCTTGCGCTCGTACGTCTTCTCGGTCGTCAGAAACCGCCGCGCCACCTGCTGGGTGATCGTCGACGCCCCTTGCTCGGATCGGCCCGACCGTATGTTGGCGAGCGCAGCCCGAAGGATCCCTCGGAAGCTGAACGCGGAGTGCGAGAAGAAGTCCTCGTCTTCGGCAGCGAGAAATGCCGCGACGACATGCGTGGGGAGCTGGTCGTACGGGACGGTCTCCCCCGCGCGGGCCCCGCCCAGAAACCACCCGTCCATCGTTTCGACCGACGAAGGGAACGCCGGATCGAGCGTCGAGAGCTCCGGGACTTCGGGGAGGTCGCTCGCGAACCGAGTGATCTGCGAGAGAAAACCCAGGGCAAGTGGCAGCGGGAGCCACAGCGCGACCACGATCAGCAGCCGCGGCAGCGCCAACCACCAACCCCCGAAGCGTCGGTTCTCGATCTTCACGTCAGCCCGAGAGTCCCTCGGCAACTTCCGATGCAAACCCGCCGATCGTCGTGTCGTCTCCCCAACCAGGGATCTTCTGCTTGTCCCCGGCGACCGCCTCGAGGTCCGCTTTCAGGGTTCCGATCTCGTTCATCTGAGCACACCGGATCCCGATCACCCGGGCGGGCCACCGCTCGCTGGCGATCAAGCTCTTCGCCGTCTCCTCCATCGACTCGACACCCTGCTTCTTCAACTCGTTGTCCGCCATCCGGCAGAACTTCTCGGTCTCCTCTTTGAACGAGTCCGGCTCCGGCTCCGCGTAGATCTCTCCTTCGAGCGGCAACGCCTTCGCCGCCGCCAGAACCCCCGACTTGCCGCGGAGCTCGATCAATCGCATCGCCGCGACCCAACGAAGGTTTCCATCCGCTTCGCTGACCAGCTTCGCGTAGAACGGGGTCGCCCGCTCACCCATCGCGCGGGTGTAAACCACCATCGCCTCGTCGACCTGCGCACCCGGAGTCTTGGGGTCGGTGATCGCCTTTTCCAGGTAGGGCCCGATCGCCGGATCGTTCATCCGCAAGAGCGACATGCGCGTCTGCTGCGAGAGGTTGGGATGCTCCGCCTCCGCTCGCTTCGCCACGGCTTTCGCCAGCGCTTCGTTGATCTCGGGGTTCGGCTCGTCGCCCGAATTGGCCGCCATGATCTTGTCGATCACGATCGCCGGCTTGTCGGTCTGGTCGAGCCACGCCAGCATCATCTCGATCCCCTTGTCGCCCGCTCGTGGGGCGACCTGGGCGAGCGTCGTGCTCCCGAGTTGGTTGCGGATGTCCTGGTCCTGCGACATCCACTCGGCGAGGATCGCCTCGATCTTCGCCTGATCACCGGTGTTCGCGTAAGGGTACAACTGATAAGCCGCGTCCTTCGCCAGCACGGACTCGGATTTCCCGGTCACCTTCACCATCCCGGCCTTGTTCGCGTCCTCGGCATCCACTTTCGGCCAGTCCTTGGCCGACCACATCTTCTCGACCGTCGGCATTACGCCCGCGACGATCTTCGACCGAGTCGCTTCGTCCATCGACTCGAGGACCGGCCCCACCCGGAGCACCTGCCCTTCTTCGACGAGAATCTGCACGGCGCGGACCCTCACCGCTTCCGACTCTTCCGGGCTCGAAGCCCATTCGACCATCTTCTCGAAACCTCCCTCCGCGTTGCGCCATTTCTCCACGTCCGCGGGGGTGCGCTCGCACCCGAGGGTGCATCCAATCAAAACCAGCCAGGGCAAAAGTCGGGTCTTCATCTCAAAGTCCTCGTTCGGGGCTCGGTGAGTGGAGTGTAGTCCCAGACTGCAGCGTCGTCATCCGTCCCGCCGACGACCACAGCTTCAGTCGATCCATGCGTCTTCGGGGATGTCGCGCCCGTACTGCTCGAAGAATTCCCACGTCTGGGCGCCGTAGGGAAACTTCGTCCCCGGTGACGTGCACCGAGGGTTGATGTGAAACGTCGTCGCGCCGGCGAGCGGCCAGTAGTGGCCTCCCCGCACGATGCAGCGAGCGTACGGCGCGTCACAGCCCTCCCACACCGTGCACACACCGTCCTCACGTCGCGAAAGCTCGGCGCTGCTCGCCTCGCCGCAACCATTCACGTCCCGAAAAATCTCGTCGTGCTCGTCCGCCGACAACTTCGGCGAACCTTTACATGGCGCGCCGCCGTCGAGCGGCTCGTAGGGATCACGGTCGGCGTGAAACGACAGCATCGGGGGCGGATCCTCGGGTCGGCAAGGCCGATCGTTCCGACTGAGCCGGGCGGCGGAGATGACGATCCCGGAAAACTCACGCCTGCACGCCAGCCGCTTCAGGAATCCCGCGCTCCCCGCGTGCCCCACCCCGTAGATCCGCCGAGGGTTCACGCACAGCTCCTTCGCCAGGTCCTCGAGCGCCGTCTCGAGCAGCCGCTCGTCGGTGCGGTGCTTGAACTTCAGATCGGGGTCGAAAGACATCGGCGCGAGCAACACGAACCGGCCAGCCTCAGCCGCTTCTTGAAGCTCGTAAAGGAGCGGATTCTCGCCACCGTCGAGCCATCGGGCGTCGATCCCCACGACGATCGGGTGCTGACGTCCGACCTCGTAGGAGCGAGGAACGTAGTAGCGGTACTCGCGGTTCACCCCCGCTACGACCACGTTCTTCCGGCGAATCCCCGCCCGCGCCTCCTCAGCGCACGCGCCGATCGAACCGAGCGCGTCGACTTCCGCCCCCTCGTCTCGACCGGCATCGACGGCTCCCCTCCCACCGTCGACCTCGGGCGGGGCAGCACCGACCGCGCCAGGCGACGGAACATCCGTGCTCGCCGGCTGTGCGGGGACCGGAGGAGGACTCGCCGCCCTGGGCGCCTGCGAGACATCCGCGCTCACCCGCGCCTGTTCGTCGTCGTCGCCGGCGAGCAGCATCACGAGCCCGCCGAACACGATCGTGAAGACCGCGACCAGCGCGACGGTGACGAGCGGGCTCACCGGCGTCGGCCCACTCGTGGTCGCCGGGAGCCCCGCCGCAGCCACCCGCTCGAACTGCTGGGGCTCGTCGAGGAGATCGAGATCGCGGAACACCGCCTCGCTGTCGGGGTACCGACGGTGCACGGACCGCGCGACCATCCGCTCGAGCACCGCCGCGAACCGAGGACTGATCGGTAGCTCGGGGGGCAGCCGGATCGGCTCCTCGCTGAGCTGCCCCTTCATGATCTGAAAAGTGTCGTCTCCTTCGATCGCCGGGCGTCCCGTGACCGCCTCGTACATCACCAACCCGAGGCTGTAGAGGTCGGACGCCGGCGTCAGCGGCTCACCGCACATCTGCTCCGGGGACATGTACCGCGGCGTCCCCGTGATGAGACCCGTCGCGGTGATCGTCGAGATGTCGGTGCGCTTCATCGTCGGCTTCGCGATCCCGAAGTCGATCAACTTCCCCTGCAGCTCCCCCGAAGGCCCCATCTGCACCATCACGTTCGCGGGCTTGACGTCGCGGTGCATGATGCCCGCGTGGTGAGCCGCGCGCAGGGCCTGCAGAAGTTGACGGAGCAGCGACTCGGCCTGGTACTCGGACAAGGGCCCGTAGTCCTCCAGATGGTCGACGAGATCGTGGCCTCCGAGGTACTCGCACACCATGTAGAGGAGGCCGTCCTCGGTCGTGCCGAAATCGTACATGACGACGGTGTGAGCATCGTGCAGGCCGCCGAGCAGCTTCGCCTCCCGCATGAAGCGCTTGATCGTCCGCTCGTCGTGCTCGTTCCCCTCCGGCACCTGAAACTTGATCGCGACCGTCCGGCTGACGCGCACGTCGATCGCTTTGAAGACCATCGCGAAGCCACCCCGCCCCAACAGATCCGTCAGCTTGTAGCGATCGAGGAAGAGGTCGCCAGGCACGGGAAGGCGCATCCTACTCCCCCTCCTCGGCGACGTGCTCCAGCGCGAACTCCAGCAGCTTCACGACATGATGATCCGTCAAGCGGTAGTAGACGTGCCGACCGTCGCGGCGGCGCTCCACCAGCCGGCGCAGCCTGAGCAATTTCAGCGCGTGCGACACAGCCGACTGACTCATCTGCGTCACGTCCGTCAGGTCGGATACGCACAACTCTTCTGCGGTTCGCAGCGCATCCAGGATCTTCAACCGGTTCACGTCGGCGAATGCGCCGAACAGCTCGGCGGCGCCGTCGTACGTTCCGTCCGGTTCGAGGTCGTCGAGCACCCTCGCCACGACACCCGCGTGGTCGTGGGCGTCGTCGTCACACGCATCTTCGTCGACCGGTCGGTGCTCGCTCATGCTGCAATCGTACGTGACATCGGACGCGCTGCAAAAAGTCGATCGTCAGCGAGAGTTCGCGTCCCCCGACGCGTGGATCAAACGTCGAAAATCGTTGAATTTCCTGGCCGTTTCGCTTCTCGCAAAGAAAACGAGACAATCGCTCCCTACCGCATGAAACCTGGGGATGGTATAGGTCTGCCTCATCCATGAGACCTTCCGAAACCGCAAACGGGGAAAGTAATTTTGCGTCAACGGGTTGCCATAATCGGCGGGGGGATTTCCGGGCTCGCGACCGCCTGGGCCCTCAGCTCCGACGAAGAACTTCGCCAACGTTACGACGTCACGATCTACCAGATGGGGCATCGCCTCGGCGGGAAACTCGCCAGCGGTAGAAACCTCGACCACCACGGCCGCAACGAGGAGCACGGGCTTCACGTATGGTTCGGCTTCTATCAGAACACTTTCCGGCTGGCGCGCGAACTCTGGGAGGAGTGGGAGCGCCCCGACGACTGTCCGTTCGAGGACCTCTGGGACGTCGTCCGCCCCCAGCAGACGGGGACCTACGGCTACCGCGATCCCGAAGCGTTCGAGCTCATGAGCCGCTGGTTTCCCTACTCCGGCGAACGCCCCGGGTTCAACGAGTCCGTCTTCGGGCAGCCACTCAGCCTGATGGGGGGTGGAATTGACGTCATCCGCGTCCTCTCCATCTACTTCACCGAAATGCTGGAGCGTACCCCGCCGCGCACCCTCCTTCGGTTCGTGGCCGCCCTACGGAACATCGTCGCGTCTCCGGGAGGCGATGCGACCAAGCCGCGCGCCCTGCTCGACGCAGTCATCCGCAAGATGTCCGAGCTCCTCGCGCGCCTCTATGGTCGAGAGGACCACGCGACGAAGCATGCCCTCGCCTTGCAGCTCAACGGCTGGCTCACGATGCTGCATCTCTCCCTCGCGCCGCTGTGGCGCCGCTCCCAGTCCAACCGCAGAACGCGCCATCTCGTCTACACCCTCGACGGGCTGCTCGCTCTCCTTCGCGGACTCGCCGACCCCCGCTGGGAGATTTACGTCGACGGCGATCTCGACCGCGTGAGCCATCTCGATTTCCGCGAGTGGCTGCTGGCGAGCGGAGCGCGAGACGAGACGCTGCGCCATTCTGTCCTGATCGATGCCACCTACGACTCGGCATTCCAGTTCGTCGACGGCGACGTCTCCCGTCCGTCTTTCGAGGCCGGCACCGCGCTGCGCTACTTCCTGCGACTGATGACGGGTCACGGCGCGGTGGCTTGGATGCTCAACGTCGGGATGGGAGAAGCCTTCATCGCCCCACTCTACGAGGTACTGCGGAACCGTGGCGTCCAGATCGAGCTCTTTCACAAGCTCACCGCGATGGAACTCTCCGAAGACGGTGGGAGCGTGTCGAGGCTCCGTTTCGAGCGGCAGGCCGAGGTCGTCGCGGGCTCGTACGACCCACTGATCACCGCCAACGGATTTCGCTGCTGGACCACGGAGCCCGACTGGTCGCAGCTCCGCGGCGGCGACGACCTTCGGGATCGCGGCGTCGACTTCGAGAGCCGGTGGTCCTCTCCGACGAACGGGGCCGAGGTGGAGCTGCACGCCGGACGTGACTTCGATCACGTCGTCTCCGCCCTTCCACTCGGCGTCATCGCGTCCACCGAGAAAGACGAGACGCCGTGCGCCGACTGGGTCGCCTCCCAACCCACTCTCCGCGCCCTCCTCGCCCACGTGAACCTCGTGCCGACGGTGGCCGCGCAGATCTGGCTGCGCCCCTCGATGGAGGAGCTCGGATGGCCCCCCGACTCCGCAGCCACCGTCGGCTGGGCGCAGCCCTACTCGATCTGGGCGGACATGTCCCCAGTGGTCGCGCACGAAGCGTGGCCGGCAGGGGGACCGCGGGCGTCCCTCTACCTTTGCGGCGTCTGGCGGACCGACGCCCACCGCACCTCCTCGTCCGAGCGCGACACGAAGCGCCGGGAAGAAGCGCGGGCGTTTGCGCGGCTTCGCGACCAGCTCGAAGAAGTCGGCACGCAACTCGATCGACGCGGCCCCGACTCGTTCGACTGGTCGCTGCTGTACGACGCCGACGACCGTGAGGGCGCCGAGCGCGTGCTCGGCCAGTTCGTGCGGGTGAACGTCGAACCGAGCGATCTCTGTGACTCGGCCGTCCCCGGCACCGCACGGTTGCGCCCCTACGCGCACCAGAGCGGGCTCGACAATCTCGCGCTCGCTGGCACATGGTGTCGTACGTCCGTCAACACGACCGCCGTCGAGGCAGCGGTCATGTCGGGGCTCGCCGCTGCGCGGGCCCTGGGGGTCGAGGGGCTCCAGATCGTGGGAGAAGACTTCATGTGCCGGGCGCCGGAGATCGAGCTGATCCCCAGCGCTCGACGATTCGCGAATACGAACGAGGACGCAGATGGCGGCCACACCGATCACGAAATCGAGGACCATCGACGACGTCGAAGCGCTGGTCGGGAGAAGCGACGACTTCTCCACCGTGCGTTTCGGCGCCGGCGAGACACTCCACAGAGCCGGTGACCGCTGCGATGGCGCGATCCTGCTCCTCGAAGGGGAACTCGCGCGCATCCGCGACGGCCGAATCCTGACCATCGAACGGGCGCCCGCGTTGCTCGCCCTCGCCGATGCCGCTGGTGAGGAGGCCGAGTTCGGCGATACGTGGCGCGCAGAGAGAGCCGGCGCCGCCGCCACCGTTCCGCTGGCCGACCTCGGTGCCGAGACCGTCCAGCGACTCCTCGTAGCGGAGTGCCGCGCCGCCTGGGCCACCCAGTCCGACCTGGTGGAGTCGTTCGACGACTTCTGGTCGAGCCCCAACGCCGAGCTCGTCCCGGGCCCCTACGAATTCGGACCGTTCGGCGCCGTCTTCGTCGCCGTTCGCACCCAACCGGAAGCGCTGGATGCGCTTCTTCCGCGCGGAGTCCGACGCCTCCCCGGCATGGGGGGCATCTACTTCCTCTCGCTGTCGTTCCTCGAGAACTGCCGCGCCGTTCACGCCCCGGAGGCGGGTTCGTGGAGCTACGAAGAGGTCACGCCGCTCGTCCCCGTCCTGACGAAACGCGGCAAGGTCGGCTCGTTCATCCCCGAGCTCTATCCCGACGCGTACATGGCGACGATCCTGGGCCGCGAGATCTATGGATTTCCCAAACGGGTCGCACGCGCCCAGAAGTGGGACGACGGGCTCGACCTCCTCGTCGGCGGCGAGCGGCTCATGCGGGCCCGCTGGGGCGGAGGGAAGCCGACGAGCACCGCGACGATGATGGAGGAGCTGCGCGAGACGACGGCGCCGGTCCTCCCCGACTCCAGTGTCGAAATCGGTACGAAACTGTTCGGTCTCTACGAGCGTCTCGGCGGAAGGCCGCACTTCGACGCGTTCCTCCACCGCCGCCTCCTCGACTACCGCAGCGAACGTCCCGGCGACTGGTCCACCGACGAGCTCGTCGCGGTCCGTTTCGACGTCACCGAGTTCGAGGCCCGCCTCCGTTTCGACCGGATCGACCTCGAATTCGCCAGCACCCAGTCCATCCTGTCCGGCGAACCGCTCGCTGCCTGGGCCGTCACGACCGGCTTCCGGTTCGGACGCGCCCGACGGCTGCAGGGAGCGAGCCGATGAGCGGCCCCGTGCGCGTCGCGATCCTCGGCGGTGGCTGCGCCGGAATGGCAGCCGCCTGGCGACTCACGCGCGACGTCTGGCACCGCCAGAAGTTCGAGGTCGACCTCTACCAGCAGGGCTGGCGGCTCGGCGGCAAGGGCGCAACCGGCCGCAATGCGCGCCACGGACTTCGGATCGAAGAACACGGCCTGCATGTCTGGCTCGGCTGGTATCGAAACGCGTTCGAGATGACCCGCGACGTCTACGAGCACTGGACACCGCCCCAGGGCGCCTGGCTCCGCACGATCGACGACGCCTTCGAGCCGACCTACAACTCGACGCTGATGACCGCACCCGTCGCGGGGACCCAGACGCCGTGGTCGCTCCGTTCGCCGCCCCGACGCGGCAAGCCGTGGGATGCGCGATGGCAGCCGCCCGGCGCCGTCGACCGCGTCGACTGGCTGGTCAACGACGGCGTGAACGGGCTGCGCGAACTCGCCCGCAACCCGCGCGCCGCCCTCTCGATGGGGAGCGGAGGGCTCGCGCTCGTCACGACAATCGCTCGCGGGCTCCTCGCAGACGTCGTCCCCAACGGAAGCGCCGGCTGGGACGCGCTGGACGACCTCGACCTGCGGGAATGGCTCGCCCGGCACGACCGCACCGGCCACGTCCCCACGAGCCCTCCCGTCACCGGGATCTACAACCTCGCCTTCGCGTACCCCGACGGCTCCCCGACCTTCGACGGCGGCGCCGTCGCCGCGGGGCCCGGCATCCGCACGATGCTCAAGATGCTGCTCGCCTACCGCGGCGCACCGTTCTGGAAGATGACGGCCGGCATGGGGGACACGATCTTCGCTCCGGCGTACCAGGTCCTGCGGGAGCGGGGCGTGCGGTTTCGCTTCTTCCGGCGCGTCGAGTCGCTCGGCGTCGATGACCACGGCCGCATCGACGCGATCCGGCTCGCGAGACAAGCGATCACTCGCGGCGAATACAGCCCCCTCTTGGAGCGGGACGGGCTGCGGTTCTGGCCGGAAGAACCCCTCTGGGACCAACTCGCCGAAGCCCCATCGGCCCTCGGCCACGACTACGAGGCCCCCCACGGTCCCACCGTCGGCGAGGAAACGCTCCGCCTGGGCGACGACTACGACGTCGTCGTCAACGCGATCCCCGTGCCCGCTCACACGACGATCGCTTCGGAGCTGATGGCTCGTTCCGAGCGCTACCGGCGAATGGTCGAGAACCACGACTCCGCGGCGATCGCCGTCGCTCAGTTCTGGTGGGGCCCCACCGTCGAAGAGCTCGGTTGGAAGAACCAGCGGACCGTCATGTCGAACCATGTCGGTCACTTCGCGACGTGGGCAGAGATGTCCGAGGTCGCCCGTGCCGAGTTCTGGCCCGAGCCGCCGGGCCACATCGCCTACCTCTGCGACGTCGGCAGTGCCGACGGCATCTCGACGTGGGAAGACGGGGTCGAAGCGGTGCGCGCGCGCGCACGCGCCTGGTTCGACGAAGATCTCCCGCGGCTCCTCCCCGCTGCCAGCGAGTCCGACCTGATCCACGGCCCGCTGGATCGCGGCGAATCGGCGTTCGACGCGCAGTTCTTCAGGCTCAACTTCCGCCCCTCGGATCGCTACGTCCTCTCCCTTCCTGGCAGCATCAAACACCGTATGTGGCCCGAGGAGTCCGGTTTCGAAAACCTCTACCTCGCCGGCGACTGGACCCGCTCGTCGATCGACGGAGGCAGCGTAGAAGCAGCCGCCGAGAGCGGCGTGCGCGCGGCCGACGCGCTCATCGACCGATACTTCTAGGGACCGTGGTAGAGCGGCCGCCTCCCCCTCGCTCGCGGAGCGGCTGGCCGGCGACGGTCCGATCGAAGAAAAACATCGGGTTCCAAGGGAGAAGGGGGAGAATCCCTTGGTGGGTTTGGGCGAACCCCAACCGCCCCCTCTCGCGACAGCCTCGAGGAGGATCGCGCGCCACTCGCCTTGGCCGCAGCAGCCTGCTAAAAACGGCCGACCGCCGGAGGACACGATGAACGAACAGCAGGCAAAAAACCTCGCCCGACACCTGATCGTCGCGCTCGACGTCGACACACCACAAGAGGCCGTCTCGCTAGTCGAGACCCTCGCGCCGACCGTCCAGTACTTCAAGGTCGGGGCGCGGATGTTCACCGCCGCCGGTCCCGACATCCTGACCCGCATCGGGGCCCTCGGTGCGAAGGTGTTTCTCGACCTGAAGTTCCACGACATCCCGTCGGTCGTCGGCGACGCCGTTCGCATCGTCGCCGAGCGCCATCCCGCGGTCTTCATGCTGACGGTCCACGCGTCCGGGGGACCGGCGATGGTCGCGTCGGCCGTCGAGGGTGCCGCACACCGTGACGGACTGCAGGTGATCGCCGTCACGGCCCTCACCAGCCTCTCCCCGTCGGAGACACGTCTGCTGGGCATCGACCTCAACCTCGACGAGTGGGCTTTGAAGCTCGGTGAAATGGCGGTCGAGGCGGGGGCTCACGGGCTCGTCTGTTCGGCGAAGGAGGTCGAGATGATGCGCGAATTCCTCGGCCCCCAACCCACAATCGTCACGCCTGGAATCCGGCCCGACACCGAAGATCGGCGCCCGGGTGACGATCAAGCTCGCATCACGACCCCCGGCCAGGCGATCGCCTCCGGAAGTACGTTCCTCGTCATGGGGCGCCCCGTCTACGAGGCCCCCGACCCCCTGGCTGCCGTACACCAGATCGGAGCGACCCTGTGAGCCTGCTCATCATTTACGGACAGCGCCCGGTCGAAGAGCTCCTCGCCCACGCTCCCGAAAACGTTCGCAAACTCTACGTCGCCGAGTCGAGCCGCGACCTTCCGAATACCGACGTGGCGATCGAGCGGGTCGACATCGCTCGCCTCGACCAACTCTGCGAGGGGGGAAACCACCAGGGGATCGCCGCCGACATCGGCGAGTTCCAGTATTCGTCGGTCGATCAGATTCTCGAGGCGATCGGGGACCGTTCCCGCGCCTGCGTCCTCGTCCTCGACCAGGTCCAGGACCCACAGAACCTCGGGGCGATACTTCGCAGCGCCGTCGCGCTCGGCGCCGACGGGGTCGTCATCGCGAAAGATCGGTCCGCGCAGATCACCCCCGCCGTCATCCGCGCGTCGGCCGGGCTCGCCCTGCGGTGCAAAGTCGCGCGGGTCACCAACATCGCCCGCACGATCTCCAAGCTGAAGGACGACCATCGCTTCTGGGCCGTCGGCGCGCTGCTCGATAATGCGCAGTCGCCGTCCGCGGTCGACTTCGACATGCGCACCGCCCTCGTCCTCGGCGCCGAAGGCTCGGGGATTCGGCGGCTCGTGGAAGAGGCGTGCGACTTTCGCGTCCGCATCCCGATGGCCGACGACGTCGACTCCCTCAACGTCTCGGTGACCGCAGGGATCCTCCTGTACGAGGCGCTGCACTCGTAACTTACGGTCCACGTGGGCCGCACGATTCTTGTGCAACCAATCCGTTCGTTCTGCACACCCGCTCCATATCCCGCTGGCATCCTCCGTACACACACGACTTCAAGGAGGTGCCATGTTTCCGCGTCCACTCAACTCGCTCGTCGAAGCCGCTCGCAGCCGGGGCTCGCTGCTCAGGGGAGTCTTCGCCCTCTCCGCCGTGATCGGCGGAATCGTCGTCGCACACCTGACCGGCAGCAGTCCCGAAACGACGCCTGCGCCACCCGCGAAGGTCGCGGCGAAGATCGCCCCGGCGGTCGACGAGACGGACGCTCGCGTGAAGCCCACGGGAGGAGACCCCCACGAAGTCCGGGAGATCGGGAGCTTGCCACCCGTCCGTTTCGGGGACATCGATACGACGGACCTGAGCGAGGAGGACCTGCTGCTGGTGAAGCTGTCGGTCGACCTGATGGATGTCGGTGAGCTCCAGCGGATGCAGGACCTGCGGCAGGCCCGGGCTCTTCGCTGAAGAGCGAAGTCACCGGGAGATCAGGACGCCGGGGTTCAAGATCCCGCGAGGGTCCAACTCCTGCTTCGCGGCACGAAGGACGCGCTCGAACAGCTCGGGGCGCTGCCGTTCGACCCATGGCCGGTGCGTTCGCCCGACCGCGTGGTGGTGCGTGATCGTCCCCCCGAGGTCGACCACTGCGTCGCTCACCGCAGCCTTCACCTCGCGCCACTGCTCGAGCTCTCCGCCCCGCCTCGCCGGCGCGATGAACGTGTAGTAGGGCGCGACGCCGTCGCGGTAGGCGTGCGTGAAACGACAGCTCACGAGCCCGCCACCGCACGTTCGCTCGAGCACGTCGATCGCGCGCTCTTTCACCCCGCGGTGGAAGGCGTCGAACCGGTCCCACGTGATGGCGGTCTCGAACGTGTCGGCCATGATCCCCAGGGTGACGAGCGCGCTCTGCAGATACGGACCGTCGAAGAAGGCATCGCGCCATGATCCCGCGTCTTCGCTTTGCTCCGCATCGGTCTCGGGCGTGCGATGACGTACCGGGTTCGGGAGCGTCCCGCCACAACCGCGCGCCAGCTCGACCGCGAGCTCCATCTGCGCCTCGACGGGAACGTCGGGCGACTCGAAGCCGACGATCAGCACGTGGCTTCCGTCGAACGCGACCTGGTTGATCATCGCTTCGGTCTTGTCGAGGAGACGGCAGTTCGCCGGCTGTAGCCCCGACTGGGCGAGCGTCCGCACCGCCGCGACCGCATCGCGAAAGCGCTCGAACCGAAACGACGCCGAGGACCGGTAGCGAGGGCGGGGTTGCACGCGCATCCACGCCTCGGTGATCACGCCGAGCACCCCCTCCGATCCCATCACCAGGCGATCGGGGGATGGCCCCGCCCCCGAGCCCGGCAGCCGGCGCGTCTGCATCGTCCCGCTCGGTGTGATCATGCGCGTCGACTCGACGAAGTCGTCGATGTGCGTCGGTCCCGTCGCGAAGTGCCCCCCGGCGCGCGTCGCGATCCAACCGCCCAACGTCGAAAACTCGAACGACTGCGGGTAGTGCCGCAGCGTGAAACCGTGCTCGGCGAGCGCGGCCTCGAGCGCCGGACCTGTAGCACCCGCCTGGATGCGCGCTGCCCGCGACACGTCGTCGACCTCGAGCACCTCCCCGAGCCCGGCGAGGTCGAGGGAGACGACTCCCTCGAAGCCATCGACGTTCGTCGAGACACCGCCCACCACACTCGTACCGCCCCCGAACGGCACTACCGCCACGTCCCGCTCCGACGCCCACGCCAGCACGGCCCCGAGCTCCTCTTCGGTCGTCGGCGTCGCCACGAGATCGGGCGGCCCCTCGAACGTTCCGTAGAACCCCCGCACCACGTCGGGGTAGGCCCGACCGTACGTGTGCCGAACCCGAGCTTCCCTGTCGTCCGTGCAACACGGCAGCTCGGCGTCCAGGCGTGCCGACCCGATCTCCACCGCATCGAGCGGCACCGCTTCGCGGATTCCGTCGACGTCGAACTCGAGCGTCCCCGTCAGCAGCGACCCGAGGTTTTCCCGTGCCTCACGGGTCGGAAACTTGTCCTCCCAACCCCACGCCCAATGACTCCGTCTGCGCATGCTTCCTCCGATGAGAGCGCAGTATACGGTGCCCCACCCCACCCGACCATCGCGCTCTGCGCGCTGCGCGCTGCGCTGCGCTCTGCGCGCTGCGCCTTCGGATCGACATTGCCGGCGTGAGCCGGCGTCCGCGCGAAGCGCGGTGTAGCCCGGCGC
>CAYPJU010000068.1:0-22005 GCA_964411125.1 uncultured Bradymonadales bacterium
CCCGCCCCTACTTGCGCGACAGGGTGAATCCCTCACCCCGCTGGGCGGCCTCTAGATGCGGTATGAACGCTGGTTTGGGGTCGATCCAGACGTCGACGTAAACGAGGAGGCCGTCGCGCGGGCTGGTGTAGTAGATGCGGAGGGCGGCTTTCTGGGTGGAGTCTTTCCAATCGAGGAAGGCGAAGGTCTCGAATCCGTTCGGGTCGAGGGCGGCGAGCCGGGTGCGGGCGTCCGACATGTCTGTCGCGTCGGCGAGGGTGGGGCGGAGCTCGCGGGTTTTGGAGAGGGCGACGAAGAGGGATTCGTCGGAGACGACGGCGGAGAGGGGGACCGGTTTGCCGGTGGTGACGTCGGTGGCGGTGACGACCTCTCGGGTCGGGCGAACCTCGCATTGGACGGTGCTTCCGTGGAGGGTCGCGACGGAGAGGACGGGGCCGACGAGGGAGAGCGGGGTGTGGGTGACGGTGTAGAAGTCGCCGTCGCAGTCGGACTCGAGGTTGCAGGCGTCGCT
The DNA here is from genome assembly GCA_964411125.1 of uncultured Bradymonadales bacterium. Lineage (GTDB taxonomy): Bacteria > Myxococcota_A > Bradymonadia > Bradymonadales > Bradymonadaceae > JBFIHF01. Next base: position 512 of record CAYPJU010000068.1, read on the forward strand.
GACGTCGTAGAGCACGCGGCGGTCATGTCGGGCGAAGTTCTCGCCGAGCTCGACGGGGAAGTCGCGGGAGCCGACCGTTCGGGTGGGCCAGCCTCGCTGGATGTCGGCGATGAACTTCTCGCACCGGCGCGGCGGGACCTCCAGGCTCACTGCTTCGTCGCCGAGTGAGAAGACCCAGACGCCCATCTTTCGCTTCTTTCGAGTGCGGGGATCGACCGTCGCTGGGATCCAGCGTTCGACGGATGCGAGTCCCTCTCGGACTGCTTTTCGTCGCTCGTCGGCGGTGGCGTCCGACCAGTCGGTTCGCGTCGGCTTCGTGGCGGTCGTCGCGAGGAAGGCATCACGATCGCGAAGGTCGGACTTCGACGGGGCGAAGTCGACTTCGAGCCGTAGGAGGACGGTTCGATTGGCGTCGCTCCCGCCGGCGTGCTTTCCGATGACCGCCCATGCACCCGAAGATAGGCGGACGTGGGCGCGGGGGAGAAACCGGAGGGGAAGCTCGTGGGTTTGCCACGCGCTCGCGCCGGGGTGGAACGTGGCCAATTCGATGCGATCGTTTCGGAAGCGCCAGGTGGCGACCTTGCCCTTCTCCGCAGTAGCGCCGACGGTATCCGAGGAGAGTGAGAACGGGGCGTCGGGGAGAGTCTTCCAGCCTGATTTCGGTGTGAACTGCATCGCGCCCACCTCTTCGCTGGCGTTGCCGCGCCCGCAGAGGGCCCGTCCCCCCAACAGGTAGAGCGACTTCTTGTCGGTGACGCCGACAGCTCCGCAGGTGGGGCGCGGCGGGTCGGGGAGCTCGTGGAACTTCGCCTGCGCGGCGTCGAGCGCGACGGCGCAGTTTCGACCGTCGGCCGTGCCGACCGAAGCAACCCGGCCATCCGGCAGTGCGCCGGCGCTCCCGAAGCAGGCGGGGAGCGATTCGGGGAACGGGATCTTTTCGAACGCTCGCGTCGCTTTTCGGAAGACGAACCACGCCTGCCGCTTCTGGGGGAAGACGACGTCGCCGTCGCCGGAGATGGCGAAAGGACCGGGGACGAATCCGAGGGGGCGGTCCACCTTCTGCCAGGTGTGTTCGCGAGCGTTCCACATCGCCAGACCGAGTCCGCGGCTCGTGTCGCGCAGGAGCGCGAGGAATCCTGCGGAGCCGAGCGAGATGGTGGTCGTGTTGGCGTGCCCGTCGAGCGGGGGGTGGCCGTCGACGGTCCGAATCACTTTGCCGGCCGCGTTCAGTTCGTACCCGGCGTCCGACGTCGCGACGACGAGCCCGCCGCCGGCGAGTGGACCGACGGTGAGGGCGCGGCTCACGACGTCTTCGTCGACGCCGACGAGCGGCTGGATGTTCGGCAGAAGGGCGGGCTCGGCTACTGCGGCTCGTGGCACGAGCAGCGTCGGTGCGAGGAAGCAGAGGACGACGCTGAGGACGACGTTTCGTCGCATGGCGCTCTCGACAGTCGGAATGTTACAACGATAGCACCAGTAACGAGGTGATGCATGAAAGGGCGTGAGCTGTACCAATGCCGCTGTGATCGACGAACGGCGTTGCGATTCGGAGCGGGGACGGTCGCACTGATGGCATGCGGCGGGACCACAGGGTGCGGCGAGGCGACGTTGTCGGAACCGTTCACGGTGTCGTTCGACGACTACCCCGGGCTGGGGGACGTGGGGGGTGTCGCGAAGGTGCCGACGACGGAGAGCGGCTTCGAGTTTCCGATCTTCATCGTCCGGACCGGCGAGGACGACTACGTGGCGTACAGCTCGGAGTGCACCCATTTCGGGTGCGAGGTGGAGTTCGAGTCTTTCGAGGCGGGGTACGTCTGCCCGTGCCACGGTTCGACGTTCGACATCGAGGGGAGCGTGACCAACGGTCCGGCGAAGCAGGACCTGGTGAGGTTCGACCTCGAATGGGACGAAGCGCAGATCACTCTGTCGCCGGCGGCTTGACGTTCTGCCGCGGCGGAGCGACCGCGCGGGCGGTGACGGTCGTCTGGTTCGCGGCGACCTCCACCCTGCGTTCGGGACCGACGTCGATGCTCCCCAACATGTGGAGGAGGTCGAGCGACGCCAGGATCTCTCCCGGTCCGGCGGCGTCGCACAGTGCGGCTGCGACGGTGGAGTTGCTTCCGATGACGTGAAACTCGTCGTCGACGCCGAGCGCCCCGAGGTAGATCGCGCCCTGATGCAGCGATACGGACGCGCGCAGCGGCTCGGGGGTGGCGTCGGAGTCTGTGAGGGCGGTGGTGAACTCTCGGATTCGCCACGCGGCATCGGCCGCGGCAGCGGCGGCCTGGGGGGTGGACCGCTCGAAGTACGGAGGCCCGAAGACGGCAGTCACCCGCGCTTTCCCCTGTGATTCCAGGATCCCACCGAGTTCCCAGACGATATCGGCGACGTGGGCGTGCCAGCGCCGCAGGAGGGCGCGAACTTCCTCGGGGGCGATCTGTCGGTCCTCACAGCGTTCTGCGAAGCGGTCGAGACGGGCCTCGAGCAGCACCACCACCTCGTGCCGGGGAGCGAGGTGTCGCATCCGGTAGTCCGGCTCGCGGAGGAGCCGGGTCGCCGTCTCCTTGCCGAACGTGGCGCAAAGGCGATTCCATTCGCTTCCGAAGGCGAGGATTCGATGGCGGAGGTAGTCGACGAATCGACCGACCAGGTCGGAGTCGAACCGAGAGATCGGCCGCTCCGATCCGATGAGGACGCGCCCCAGGATGCCGTCGCGACCATGGATGGGGACGTCTTCGATGAACCGAGGGCGAATTTGCAGCTCCTCGAGGACCACCTCGCTCATCTCGTTTCTGAGCAGCCTTTCGGCCGACTCTCGCGCGAGGCGGTCGATACGTGGATCGACGGTGTTGGACGACGAGTAACGTGTCTCGTCGTCGAGCTGAAAGCGGTAGGCGAAGGGTCTCGCGCCCAGGATCGGGTCGAGCGTGCAGGCGAGGAGGAGAGCGTCGAACTCGACGAACGATCGCAGATGGGCGATGGCCTCGTCGAGGCCGGCCTCTAGCAGCGGTGTCTTCAGCGCGTCGGAGACGAGCTCGATGGCGCGCTGTTTCGCTCGCGCCTCCAAGACGCTCGCCACGTAGTTGTCGACGATTTCGGCCCAGTGATAGAGGGCGCGCTGGTGAAACTCTCGCTCATCGGCAGTGGGGGAGCTCGAGCACCAGGCCATGACGCTGCCGAGGAAGTCGTGTCGGAGGTCGAGTCGTTGACCGTGGACGATACCTCCCTGCCGCTCCTGCGACAGGGAGCTCATTCGGGTCAGCTGGTCGTGGATCGCGTCGACGTGGTCCTTCATCATCTCGACGCCGGCAGGTCGTCGAAAGACGCAGTCCTCGCCGTCCTCGTCGGGGACCCGAACGACGACGACGTCCGCGGGGACGTATTTCAGGAGCCGGTCGAGGGCGAGGGGGAGCGTTTCGGCGATCTCGAGACGTTCCGATAGCGCGTGCTCGATGAGCTGGTCGACGTCGTCGATGAGCCAGAGCAGTTTCTGAGCGGGGTGGGCTTCCATTCGAGAGCAACGGTGCCCGATGGGGGGCGCGTTGGCAAATGGTCAGACGCGCACGTCCATCGCGTCGCGCAGCCCGTCGCCGAGCAGATTGAAGCCGAGGATGGTGACGAAGATGGCGGAGGCGGGGAAGAGGATCAGGTGCGGGTAGAACGCCATCGCGGTCCAGCCGTCCGCGGCGAGCACCCCCCAGGAGGACGCGGGAGGTTGCAGGCCGAGGCCGATGAAGGAGAGGGTCGATTCCGCGAGGATCACCGAGGGGATGCGAAACGTGAGGGTGATGACGATCGGCGCGATGGTGTGCGGGAGGATCTCGCGCACGAGGATGCGGGTCGGGGGAAATCCGAGCGCTCGCGCGGCCTCGACGAACGGTCGCTGCTTCACTGCCATCACCTCGCCGCGGACGACACGCGCGACGGTGATCCACGAGACGAGCGACAGGGAGAGGATGATGCCGACGACGCCCTGACCAATCACGACGCTGATGATGATGATGAGGAGCAGGTCGGGGAAGGAGTACATCACGTCGACGAAGCGCATCAGAGCGTTGTCGATGCGGCCGCCGACGTAGCCGGAGAACGCGCCGAGAGCCGTGCCGAGCAGCATCGCGATGAGGCTCGTGATGACCGCGACGGCCATCGAGACGCGGGCTCCGTAGAGGAGCCGCGAGAAGAGGTCACGGCCGAGGCGGTCCGTCCCCATCGGATGAGCGAACGAGATCCCTTGCAAGAGGGCGTCGGTGTTCTGCATGTCCTCGGGGTAGGGGGCGATGACGGGGGCTGCGAGAGCGAGGAGCGTGATGACGCCCACGATGGCGAGCCCGACGACCGCGGAGCGGTTGCGGCGGAGCTCGAACCAGGTGCGGGCCCAGAACGTTTCGGGTCGTTTCGTCGTCACAGGCGCACCCTGGGGTCCGCGACCGCGTAGAGGATGTCGACGACGATGTTGGCGACGACGATCAGCGTGGCGTAGACGACGGTGACGCCCATGACGAGCGGGTAGTCGCGGTCGATGACCGCGGTGATGAAATAGCGTCCCATGCCGGGGATGGCGAAGATGAGCTCGACGATGAACGAGCCGGTGACGAGCATCGCCAGGAGGGGGCCGGCGACGGTGATGATGGGGCCGAGGGCGTTGACCAGCGCGTGCTTCAGCAGCACCAGCGATTCAGGCACACCCTTCGCGCGGGCTGTCCGCACGTACTCCTCGTCGAGCGATTCGAGGACGCCCGACCGCGTGAGTCGCGCGATGTAGGCGGCGGGCCCGAGCGCGAGGGTCACGACGGGGAGCACCATGTAGGCGGGGCCTTCCCACAGCGCCGGGGGAAGCACGCCGAGCCACAGCGAGAACAACAGGATGAACGCGGCGGCGAGGACGAAGTTCGGGGTGGAGAAGCCGAAGGTCGCAAAGAGCATCGCCCCGGAGTCGACCCACGTGCCGCGTCGCGAGGCAGCGAGCGTTCCGAGCCCGACGCCGAGCACCATGGAGAGCACGAAGGCGAGCAGCCCGAGGGTGAAGCTGACGGGGAAGGTGCGCCGAAGGATGTCGTTGACGCTGACCTGCGTGAACTTCATCGAGACGCCGAAATCTCCGCGTAGGATCTGCCCGAGGTAGGCGAAGAGTTGCGTCTCGGCGATGCCGGAGGGGGAGGTCACGAGGTGCACGTCCCCCACCGAGACGACGGAGTGCTCCGCCTCGAACTTGTCGATCTCGCGCCGCTCGATGTCCCCGTCTGGCGTCGTGTAGATCGGCACCATCGGCCGGTCGAGTCGATACTGCTTGCGCAGGTTCATCAACACGTTGTCGGGGAGCGGCTTTTCGCGATCGAACGGTCCGCCAGGCGTGAACCGCATCACCAAGAACGAGACGGTGATCACGGTGAGGAGGACCGGTACTCCCCAGAGCACGCGACCGAGCAGGTACTGAAGCGAGAATCGCCCGGAGAAGCGGGAGAGGATCGACGGTCGGGTGGCGCTCATGCCCGGGAACATAGTCGAACACGGGGGGTTGCGGAAGCGGCCCTTCCGCACCCCAGGGCTGCTCGCCGGCCGACCCAACGACGGGGCTGGAAACCCTGTTCCCCCTGCCTAGGTTCCAAAGGTGCACGGGAGACCGTGCTAATGGATGACCGAATGGATTGTCGAATTCTGGATGGAACGACCATGAAGTGGCCTCACTACGCTCTCCCTCTCCTGCTGCTCCTCACTCTCGCGTCTTGCGACATCGAAGTTCGCGCGCTCCCGGCCGCTGAGCGGTCCGCGCCGTCCCCGCCGACGCTCTCGTTCAGCGGCAACGAAGAGGTCGAGTCCGACGAGATGACCGAGTACCGCCGAATCGCTCCGCTGATCGCGGAGATCCAGTCAGAGCTCTACAACGCGAAAAAGCAGATCGAATCCGACACCGAGCGTGAACGACTCGAAGCGGATGCGGAGCGCGAGATCGCGGAGATATTCGCGAAGTCCTCGCTGTCGATCGCGCGCTACGGAGAGCTTTCGACGCTGGCGAGAGAGCGCGCGTTCAGGGAATCCGCACCCGGCGACTCTGTGGCGCGGAAGGACTGACCACGGTCAGCGAGCCTTATGGCGTTCGAGGTTCAGCGCCGGTCTCTGGCCCAGCGGACCTCGCCGAGGCGCGCGTCGCCCATCGCATTGAACTCGAGGTTCTCGAGCCCGGGGCGAATCAGGTGGTTCTGTGCCGCGGTGTAGACGGGGATCATGGCGACCTCGTCCACGACGAGGATCTGCTGCGCGGCTCGGTAGAGCTTTAGACGCTCGTCTTTGGAAGCCGTACGGACGGCGGCTTCGACGTGCTCGTCGTAGACGGTGGAGGAGAATCCGAGGCTGTTGTTGCCGCTGTTCGACTTGAACAGGCTCATGAAGTTTTCGGGGTCGGGAAAGTCGGCGATCCACCGGGCGAGGTGCGCGGGGGGCGGCTGCTCGCCGTCGATCTCGCGAAAGAACGCTTTCTGTTCGCGCGTCTGAATCTCGACGTCGATGCCGAGCTCCCGCTTCCACTGCTGCTGAAGGTTTTCCGCCTGAAGGCGCCAGTCGTCGCCAGCTCGGAAGAGCAACGTGAAGCCCGGAAATCCTTTGCCGTCGGGGTAGCCGGCCTCGGCGAGGAGCTTTCGTGCTTCGTCGGGGTCGTAGGCGTGCCCGACGTCGGGGGAGTTGCCGAACATGCCGGGGGGGAGCCAGGCCTGAACGGGAATCTCGCCGCCTTTGAGAACCTCGGGGAGTTCGTCGCGCTTCAGTGACTTTGCGAGGGCCGCCCGAACCTTCGGATCGTCGAGCGGTGGCGCGTCGACACGAATTCCGACGTAGCGAACTTCCAGCTTCGGGCCGTTGAAGTACTCCGGCTTCTCTCGATACGCGGGAATCGCAATCGGCAAGAGCTCGAGGACGATGTCCATCTGGCCGGCGACGAACAGGTTGAGGGCGGTCGACTTCTCGGCGGTCATGTAGAGTTCGAGCCGCGGAATCTCGGGTGTCCCGAGCGCCCAGTGGGGGTTCGGCTCGAGCGTCATACGGTATTCGTGCATGTGGTCGACCGGCACGTAGGCGCCGCTGACGACGATGTTGCCGGGCTCAGTCCAGTTGTCGCCGTGCTTTTCTATGACGTCCTTTCGGACCGGGTGCGTGACCATGAACGTGGTGATGTGCGGGAAGAAAGGGGCAGGACGACGGAGCGTGACGTGCAGCGTCCGATCGTCGATCGTGCGCACCCCGACGTCCTCCCAGGTCCCTTTGCCGGCGTTGAACTCTTCGGCCCCCTCGACGTCGAACATGAAATACGCGTATTCGGCCGCGGTCTCGGGGGTGAGCAGGCGTCGCCAGGAATACTCGAAGTCGTGCGCCGTCATCGGGACGCCGTCCGACCACTTCAGGTCGGGGCGGAGCCGAAACGTTATCTCGGTGAAATCGTCGTTGAACTCCCAGCTCTCGGCGAGCGCTGGCGCGGGTTCCAGCTCGACGGTGTGGCGCGTCAGACCCTCGTGGATCTGCATGAGCATGAAGCCGGCGATGCCGTCGTACGCTTTGTTCGAGTCGAGGTTGGCGGGTTGGCCGGGGAGGGCGACTCGCAGGACGTCGCCGTCGTGTCGGCCGGAGCGGTCGCAGCTCGTGGCGAGCAGAACGAACGCCGTCGAAATCAGGAGGATCGCGCGCATCATACGAGGTCGTAGAGGGGGACGTGGGGCGGGCGGCGTCGCGGGGGATTGTCTTTCAGGAAGGCGACGACGTCGTGTTCGTCGTCGAACATCGCGATGAGGTCCCCATACGCCTCCTCCATGTCGCGACGCTGCACGAAGCCGCGGATCAGGTCGTAGACGTCGTGGAATCGCTCCGAGCCGAGGAAGACCATCGGGCTGCGGTCGACGAAGGTCGCGTAGTGATTCTGCGCGAGGTCCATGAAGACCTCCTGGAGGGTGCCGGCGCTTCCGGGGGCGAAGACGACGCCTCCGCGGGAGATGGCGAGCAGGATGTCTTCGCGGATGCCGTTCGAGAAGTACTTGGCGACGTTGTCGCAGAAGAGGTTCGTCGGCTCGTGGCCGTAGAACCAGGTCGGGATGGCGAGGCTCTGGCCCGGGTCGCCGCGGCGGCCGAAACGGGCGGCGAACTCGGGGCTCGCGAGGGCTTCTCTCGCCTCCCAGCCGACCCGCAGGAACTCGCGGATGCCGGTGAGGTACTCCGGCGTTCCCTCGGCCTTGCCGCCGGAGTAGGTCGGAGCCTGGGCCAGGATTTCGAGAGTGGCGTCGACGACGTCGGGGGAGTCGAAGTTGGCGAGGTAGGCGCCGAGGTTTCCGGCCTCCATGATTCCGGGGCCACCGCCGGTGGCGACGAGGTACCCTTCGCGGGTCAATTCGCGCCCGAGCCTCACGACGCGCTCGTAGTAAGGGTCTCGGCGGGACATGTTGTGGCCCCCCATGATCCCGACGACCGCTCGGTTCGTGTGCCGGGCGACGAAGCGCTGCAGCTCGTGATCGATGGCGTGATCGTGCAGGCGCTCGGCGAGGCTTTCACGAACGGAGGGGCCGAAGTTCGAGTTTCTGGCGCGGTCGAAGTGCGCGTAGATTCGGAAGTCTCTCGTGGCGGTGTATCCCCCCTCGTCGTACCCCTCCAGCAGCTCGGCCGCCGTATAGAGCGACCCGCGGTAAGGCTCGAACGGGAGGTTCCCGAGCGACGGGAACACCAGCGCGCCGCGTCGTTCGACCATCGCGCGCTGTTCGTGGTCGCGAAACGCGCAGTTCAGAAAGAGGGCTCCGTCGAGGTCGACGTCCTCGAGGCTGTCGATGTCGGAGAGGTCGACGTGGTGCAGAACGCGCGCGGTGATTGCGTGTCCGGCGTCAATCTCGGCTCGAAGGGCGTCGGCGCTTCGAATTTCCATCGGGGGGCGTGACATGTGAGATCCTGAAAAAAGAAAGGCCGCGCCGAAGAGGGCGCGGCCATCTTTCGTCCTCGAAGAACGATTACTTGGCCGAAGCCGTCGCGTCACCTTCCGGCGGCAGCACGACCGCGTCGATGACGTGGATGACGCCGTTGGTCGCGTCGATGTCGGTCTGGACGACGTTCGCGCCAGCGTAGGTGACTGCGCCGTCTTCCCCGACGACGACACCGGCTTTCGAGCCCTGGAGGGTCTCGGCTTCCATCGTGGTGACGTCAGCGGCCATCACTTTGCCGGGGACGACGTGGAACTTGAGGATCGCCTGCAGCTTCTCCTTCGATTCCGGCTTGAGCAGCTCGGCGACCGTCCCTTCAGGAAGCTTCGCGAACGCTTCGTCGGTCGGAGCGAAGACCGTGAACGGTCCCGGTCCCTTGAGCGCTTCGCCGAGCTCGGCGGCGTTGATGGCGGAGACGAGCGTGGTGAAGTTCCCAGCCTTCACGGCGGTGTCCACGACGTCCATCTTCATCGCTTCGGCAGCCTCGTCGTTGGCTTCCTCAGCAACTTCTTCCTGGGCCTCGGCGTTGGCTTCTTCGGCCTGCGCGTTCGCGTCGTCGGCCATCTTGTTTGCTTCGCTGCTGCTGCAGCCGACGGCCAGGGCAAGGATGAGGACAGTCAATACGTTCTTCATTTTCTCTCCTTTGAGAAAAGAGTTCCATGCGAAGCGAATGCCTCGCGTTCCTCGATATCCACGCGGAATAGTACAGCGGATCGGCCGTGTCAACGTAGCGGGCGCCGCGACGGGCTTTACCAAAGAATCAGCGTGTTTCCGGCGGGGAGGCGGCCGGCCGCCGGAAGAAGAGCGTCAGGCTTCGTCGTCTTCGGCCGCAGAAGGATCTTCCAGCCGGGGTTGCTCGATCGTGGCGAGGGCGCCGGATAGCTGATCGGGGGTGATGATGCGGACGGGGAGCGAGCGCTGCCCCTCGTCGGTAAACTCGTCGCCATCGGAGAGGTCGAAGTCGTACGCTCCGTCGTGGACACCGCTCGGGATGCTGAGGACCTGCACGCGGCCGGTGAAGTCGGGCTCGTCGATAGGCTCGGAGTCGTCATGAAGATCGACCATGATCGAGTCTTCGTTGGGAAAGTCGACGACCGTGGCGGGGACGGGCCCGTACGGGTCCGCCTCGGCCCCGCTCTTGGAGTTCTGCGCCGCGTACTCGTCGAGCGAGTCGAGATCGGTCTGCATGATCTCGGCGATGTCGAGCTCGAGGTCGTGCTCGAGCAGCAGGTCGATCGACCGGGTGAATGCCTTCCGGGCAAATTCGATCTTGCCGGAGTCTCGGGCGATCCGACCAGCGTAGAGGAGGCCGCGGGCGTGGACGGCGGACGGGGGGAAGTCCGGGAAGCTGAAGGCGGGTTCGAACAATCGTTCCCACGCCTCCCAGTCGTTCACTCCCGCTGCGCAGCCGAGGAGGGCGTCCTCCAGATGCATGTAGTAGCCGCGGAGCCCCGATTCGAGCCGCTCGGCGAGCGGCTTGAGGATGTCGTACGCCTCCTGGTAGCGGCCCTGCGCGAGGATCGCTCGTGCGACGTACTCCTTCGATTTCGCGTACAGCGTGCTGTCGCTCGAGATGGCTGCCCGAAGGGCGAGGGCCTGCCGGTGGAACTTCTCCGCGAGGGGGTAGTCGCCGCGTCGCTCGGCGACGAATCCCCAGGTCTCGAAGATCTGCGCCTCGGCCATGACGACGCCGGCGGCCTCGGCGCGTTCGAGGGCTTCGGTGAGGTACGCTTCGGCCTGGTCGAGCTTTCCGAGCAAGAGCGATGCGGAGGCGAGCTGCTGCTTTGCCCAGACGGCGTGGATCGAGTTGGGCGACATCTTCGCGGCCGTTTCGAGGTGGTCCATCGCGTCTTCGATCTCTCCCTTGACGAGGAGGAGGTGACCCAACGTGCGATGACACGATGCCTCGAGGCTGCCGTTTCCGGTGGAGAGCTCGAGTGCTTCGCGCGCTTTCTCAATCCCCTCGTCGAGGTCGGCCCCGTGGATGCTCGCCCACGCCTGCGCCCGGAGGATGCCGGCGAGGGTGCGCTGTCGTTTGGCCGCGCGCGCGATCGCTTCGGATTTACGGAGCAGCTCGAGCCCGTCTTCGAAGACCTCGGGGTTCTGGCTGTAGATCTTGGGGACCGCTCGTCGGACCCACAGCTCGGCCCACCGGATGTCGTCGTCGGGGACGTCCATCAGCTCGTAACAACGCCCTAGGAGCTCGTTGATCTCGGTGATCTCGCGCTGTTCGGCGGTCCCGTGTGCTCGCTGGTACGCCTCTTCGAGGCAGGTCATGGCGAGCATCGGAGAGTTCGCCTCGAGGAAGTGGCGGCCGACTCGCTGGGCCAGGCCGGGGTGTTCCTCGGCGTAGCGTGTGGTCAACATGCGAGCGCAGAGCATGTTGAGGGGGACCCAGTCGCCGGCTTCTTTGCACTGGGTGCGAATGAGGTCGACGAGCTGTGCGTTGATGAAGCTGAAGCTCTCGCCGGTGCGCCGGCCGAGCCGTGCGCGTCCGAGCTCGTCGAGGAGTCCCTGATCGACCTTGAGGCGGAGCATCTCGCAGGCGTGGAGCCACTCGTCGATGTCGACGTCTTCGCCGAGACATGCGGCGAGGAAGATCGCCTTGCGCGCGGCAGGAGCCTCGACTGGTTCGCGGCCGGTCTCGTCGAGGTTCACGGAGGCGAGGTACTTGATGAGGTAATCGAGGCGGCTCTTCCAGAGCGACGTCGCGTCGCTCGGTAGCTCGGCGGACTCGCCGCGGCGGACCGCGAACTCGCCGTCTTCGATCTCGAGGATGCCTCGTTTGATCCAGTCCTCGACGAGCTGAATCGCGAAGAGGGGGCTGCCGGCGGAGCGGCGCGCGACTTCGCGGGCGAGCTCCATCGGCAGGTAGAGGTGTTCGCGTACGAGCTCGGCGGTCGCTTCGGTCGCGAGGGGTTGGAGGTCGATGACGTCGACTTCGTCCATCGCGATGAGCGACTTGAGCGCCTGCCGGACCTCGGGCCGGTCGTCGAGCTCCTCGTCGCGCAGCGTCATGACGAAGAGTCGCGGGTGGTCCTGGGCGCCGGGGTTTTCGAGGGACCAGCGCACGAAGTTGATCGAGTCCTGCTCCCAGTGGACGTCGTCGAGCCAGACGAGGACAGGGCGCTCAGGGTTGGTCTGATCGATGACGTCTCGGACGACCATGTAGCGTTGCTCGGCGTGCGCGAATCGGACCGAATGCGCCGAGGTCGTGCTGGCGTCGCGGAGGTCGCTGCGCATGATCTCGACGAGGCCGGTGACCATGTTTTCGTCGTCGATGTCGTGCTGTTCGAGGATCGACTCGACGCGGTCTTTGAGGTCGTCGGGGTTCAGCCCGGCGCAGCGGAAGGCCTGATTGAGCATCCAACTGAGGCCGTGCATCGGCCCGGGGTTGGCGCTGTGGGTGACGGTGAGGGTCGTCGCGGCGCCGATCTCGTCGACGAGGTTGAAGAACCATTCGGTGAGGCCGGACTTTCCGGTGCCGCCCCAGCCTCGAATGACGACCGCGCGGTGTTTGCGGTCGCGGTGAACTGCCTTGAAGGCGTCCCACAACTGGGTGCGTTCGTTTTCACGCGCGACGAGCGGGATCGTTCGCAGGCCGAAGAGTCCGAGCCCGGCACCGACGAGGGAGACTTGAGCGCGTGGGGGCTCGGCCTCTTGCCACGTCATCGGGAGCGGCGGGACGTCGCGGTAGGGGTTCTCCTTGAAGGACTTGCTCATCATGAAGACGCGGACAGCCTCGGGGAGCGCGAAGTCCATGCGCGTCGGGAGCATGTCGGTCTCGTCCTGATCGTCGTCGTTGGTCTGCTCGCCGACGATGTTGGAGAACTCTTTGAAGAAGATCTTGGTGTCGTCGAGCTGCGCGAGCGCCCACGCGGCGTTGGCGGCGGACTTGAATCGATCGTGCGGGTTCTTTTCGGTGAGGCGTCGGATCCAGCCTTCGAAGCCTTCGGGGACCTCGATCTGCGGATCGAGCTTCGGGAAGGCGTTGTTGATGTGGGCCATCGCGAGCAGCATGAAGGTGGCGCCCTTGAAGGGGAGCTGCCCCGTCGCGAGGTGGTAGGCCATGATGCCGACGGCGTAGAGGTCGGTCGCGGGCCCGTAGTCTCGCCACTTCCCCATGAACTGTTCGGGGGCCATGTAGCGCGGCGTGCCGGACGCCTCTTCGGTCGAGCGCGACGTGAGCTCGACCGCGTCGGTTCGCGTGGCGCGGTCGGTCGCGTGGGCGACGCCGAAGTCGGTGAGGATGATGCGCGGGGGGACTTCGTGGTGGCTACCGAGGAGGACGTTCCCGGGCTTGATGTCGCGGTGGATCACGCCGCGAGCGTGCGCGTGTGCCAGCCCGCCCAGCACCGCCATCAGGACGTTCTTGAGGTCGCGCCAGTTGAGGGGATCGGTCTGATCGGCGAGCGAGCCGCGGCTCGCGTACTCCATGACGAGGTAGGGCGCGCCGGGGATGAGGCCGCCGTCGAGCGCCGCGACCTCGTCGGGGAGGACGCCGTAGTCGAAGACCTGGACGATGTTGGGGTGGTTCAGGCGCGCGACGGCCTGGACCTCGCGGCGGAACTCGGCCTTGTACTCGGGGACGAGCGCGTTGGGTCCGGTGATCACCTTGATCGCGACCGGCACTCCCTGTTCCGTGTGCACGCCGCGCCAGATTTCACCCATGCCACCGGTGGCAAACTGGGCTTCGATTTCGAACGGCCCGAGTCGGACGCCCATCGTTAAACCGTTGTCGAAAGGGACGGTTTAGATCTACCACGCCGGGGAGTCGAAAACTACCCGAAGAGAGAAGGGGGGAGGCGCGGGGAGAGCCTCGGTGGGGCAACCGGGACCGATTCTGGGAAGGGGGCTCACGGGGCCTGCCGGTTGCCCTCGCTCGGGCTCGATCTCGGGCTCGATCTCGGTCTCGGTCTCGGTCTCGGTCTCGGTCTCGATCTCGTTCTCGATCTCGGGCTCGTTCTCGGGCTCGATCTCGTTCTTGTTCTCGATCTCGGACTCGGCCTCGGGCTCGTTCTCGGTCTCGATCTCGGTCTCGGTCTCGTTCTCGTTCTCGTTGTCGTTCTCGTGCTCGTTCTGGCTTTCGAGCGGTGGGGCCGAGGACCGTCTGGTGCGGTCCCCGACCTCGGACTCGCTACCGGACGATCGCCCGGAGCATCACCTCGATGGCGATCCAGCGGCAAACGTCGCGGGCAAGCCGCGAGGTGGCTGCCACGCGCAAGCGACATCGCGATCGAGAACGAGAACGCGATCGAGAACGAGAACGAGAACGACAACGCGATCGAGAACGAGCGACGAGACCGAGAACGAGAACGAGAACGAGAACGACAACGCGATCGAGAACGATAACGGACACGAGGACGAGGTGGCGACGGGGGGCGCAGCACCCTCACCCGAAGGGCGCGCAGCGGGGGTGCTGCGGCACCCGCGCCGGCGGTCGGTCCCCGGGCGCAGGGTTCGGGCGCCGGCGGCACCCGTTCGCGGAGCCAACCGCATGAACCGCGACGACTTCGCCTACCCCCCCCCGCGAACGCCTCGACTGCTACCGACTCGCCGTCGCCTTTGCCCGCTGGCTACGCGCTACGCGCTTTCCGCGCGGCTCGGCCGACCTGCGGCGGCAGGCGCTGCGGGCTGCCGACTCCATCGTGCTGAACATCGCGGAAGGCGCCGGGCGGCGCGGCGACGCGGCCAGGAACCACTTCAGGATCGCGCTCGGCTCGGCAGCCGAGGTGTGCGCGGTGCTCGACCTCGTCGGGCTGGCGGGTGGAGCGGAGCGCCAGGACGAACTGCGGCGGATCGGAGCGATGCTCGCGGTGCTCAGCCGCTGATGCGGCTGCGGGCGGCCGTGGCCGCCCGCTCGATCTCGGTCTCGATCTCGGTCTCGATCTGGATCTCGTTCTCGATCTCGTGCTCGATCTCGTTCTCGATCTCGTTCTCGTTCTCGTTGTCGTTGTCGACGCCTTCACTCCATGTCGATCACCGCGTCGCCATCGGTCGCGGTCGGAAGGCGCGGAGCGCTCGAGCGCGACAGGGCGAGTTTGGCGGCGATGGCGGTGCCTCCGGCCACGGCGGCGGCGCTGAGGGCGCCGATGGGGCCGGTGAGGGCGACCACTCCAGCGACGGCGGCGACGCCGGCGCCGGAGGCGAGGGCGCCGGTGGCGGTCTCGCGGGCGACGTGCCGGGCCGCGGAACGCCGATCGAGGTCGCCGCGGCGGTAGCGGATCGTCGCTTCGGCGCCGCCGATGACGGCATCCATCGCCCCGCCGAGGGCAGCGGCTCGACCGACGCCTCTGAGGACCTGGCCCGCTGCGACGCGGGCGGCTGCGCGCGCGGTCTCTCGCGTCGTGGTCTTCACCACCTGCCCGGCGGTCTCCTGCGCCAACGTCGCCGCGGCGGGGACCGCTTCCGCTCCGACGTCGACGACGATCCGGGGCACGATGTCCCCGAGGGCGCGGCGTGCGCCGACTTCTGCGCCGGAGCGGATCGCCTGGCGGGCGGGCTCGTCGAGGAAGAGCCGCCCCCCGGCTTCGAAGAGCACCTCGCTCGCGGGAAGGATCGTGGTCGCCTGCGAGCCCGCGATCGTCGCGCGGAGTGTGTTGGCGGTTTCGTCGGTGGTGTACGTCATGGGGCCTCCCGGGTTCCGTGGAAGAACAATCGGGCGGGCCCCACATTCCGCGGGGTCATGCGGCGAGGCGGCCGACCTTCTCCAGGTAGGACTCGGCGAGTCCGTAGTTGTCCTGGTCGTCCGGGTGAAACGACGGCCGGAGGTAATCGAGAACCTTCGGCAGCACGGCGAGGAGCGAGTCGGCGATGTGGCCCGCTGCTCGTGCGCCGTTGCCGCGTGAGCGGGCGATCGCAGGCTCCTGATCCAGCATGTGCTTCACCCCTCGGCCCCAGAAGTAGAAGAGGCTCGCGGAGCCGATGACGAACCCCAGCAGGCGCGTTCGGTATCGGGGATCGACTGCCTGGAGCACGTCGAATGCGACGGACTTGTGCTCGATCTCCTCGCAGGCGTGCCACAGGAGGAGCTCGCGCATCGCCGGGTGGCAGTCGTCGAGGGCGTCGCTCGCCAGGACGAATTCGCCGAGAGCGGCGGTGTAGTGCTCGAGCGCGGCTGTCGTGGCGAGGCGGAGGATCGGCGGGGCCTGCGGCTCCACCTCGTCGTACGCGAGGCGCTCGTACCACTCGAGGAACGAGGCGACGTCGTATCCCTGCGCCTCGATCGCTTCGAACGCGCGTCGATGTTCGGCCTGATGCTGCGCCTCCTGGCCGAAAAAGCCGGTGATTCGCTCGCGAAGCTCGTCGGGGACTCGATCGCGGTAGTGCTTCACGCTGCGGATGAAAAAACGCTCGCCGGCGGGGAAGACGAAGTGCAGTCCGTTCACGACGTGGGTGCGCACGGGGTCGCCGCCGAACCAGTGCCGGGGCATGTCTTCGAACTGAAAGCCCATCTTTCGAATGACGATACCCATGAGGACCTCGGCGGTGAACGAGTTGGCCCTTCGATTCTATTTTCGGCGTTGGGAGCGTCAACCGGGCGGTGGGTCCGCGCGCCCGGCGGCGGCTAGATGTCGGCGCTCCCGCGGCGGACGCGGACGAGCAGGATCGCGAGGCAGAATGCGGCACCGAGGGCTGCGGCGAGGAGGACGCCGAAGACGCGTCCCGCGGCGGCCTGCTGGGCTTCGGCGAGGGCGGTGCCGGTCGCCTCGATCGAGAGCAGCGAGCCGAGGACGAGCTCCTGCATGACCGCTCCGACCGAACCCATGCCGTTGATGATGCCGGCGGCGAGGGTCGCGCGCTTTGCGGCTCCGACGTCGATGGCGCCGGCGCCTGTCATCAGGGCGTCGGGCCCGTAGAGGGTGAAGCCGATGAGTCCCATGGAGATGGCGAACATGACGGTGCTCGTCGTCCCGAGGGTGTAGAGGACGAGGCACGACGCGGCCATCCCGATGATGAAGATGAACGCCGTCTTGGCGCGAGCGTTGTCGAAGAGCTTGTCGGACATCCACCCGCAGACGATGACCCCTACGACGCCGGCGACGTCGAAGGTGGTGGAGAGATACCCGGCGTCGGCGGTCGTGAGCCCGAAGTTCTGGTTCAGAAGATATGGGGCCCAGGACCACAGCGCGTAGCGGATGAACTTCACGAAAAAGTAGAAGCAGCCGATGAGGACGATGTTCGTCACCACCTGCCGCGGCCAGCTCGTCTTTCCGGTGGTGGGGTCGACGTCTTCGTCCTCGTCTTCGTCTGGGTCGACGGGAGGGAGGCCGAGGTCCTCGGGCTTGTCGCGTTGGTTGAAGAAGAAGAAGGTCCACACCCCGACGAGGACGAGCGAACCGGCGAAGAAGGACCACTGGAAGCCCATGCTCCCGGCCATGTAGGCGGCGAGGGTGTTGGCGAGGACGCCGCCGACCTGGTAGTTGGTCGCCCAGATCCCCATGACGCGGCCGCGCTCGTCGCGGCGGAACCACTGCCCCATCGTGCCGACGTTGTTTGCCCAGCCGGTCGACTGGGCGAGGCCGTTGAGGGCCATGAGGACGGCGAATGTGGCGAAGGAGTTGGTGAAGCCGAGTGCGGCGTTCGCACCGATGCTGACGGCCATGCCGGTCAGCAGCACGATGCGCGGACCGAGCCGCTGCCCGAAGGCGCCGGAGGCAAACTGGCCGATCGTGTAGGCGACGAGGTACGTCGCGCCGAGTATCCCGAGGTCGTCCGCCCCCCACTGGTAGGCCTTCTCGAGGTCTGCTTTGACGATCGAGAACGGCTTCCGCGCGAAGTAGAGACCGGCGTACGAAAGCCAGGTCGCGGCGAAGACTCGCCAGCGCCAGGTGCGGAGTTTGTCGGGCATCATGGTTGGTTGGCTACCACAACCCGGGGCGGACGGTCACCCCAATTGGTCGAGGGCTCCCGAAACGCTACGGGCGATGATGTCCGCGACCCCGGGATGAACGCCGATGGCGGAGAGGACGACCCCACGGAGCGGGCGCCCGGGATCTTCGAACGAGCCGTCCGGGGCAACGCTGACGCCGAGTGCATCCGGGATGTCTTCGCGGACGTGTGGGCCGTTGGCGGCGAAGTAGGGCGCGACGACCACGGAGCCACCCTGGAGATCGACGCTGCCGAAGGTGTCGGCGAGGTTCGGTTCATCGTCGATGAAGGCCTGCCGGACCGTGGCCCATCGCCCAGCCCGTTCGATTCGCTCGACGACTTCGGTCACCGTACCGCGAGAGTTGGGGTCCTTCGGCGTCCCGTGCCCCACGACGATCAGGTGTGCTTCACCGTCGGGCGCGAGCTCTGCGCGAAAGAGGTCGATGGTCTCGTCGTACGCTCCGAGGGGTTGCAGGTAGCAGATCTCCTTATCGCCCACCTCGTGCCATCGATCGTAGACGACGGGCACGTCGAGGCCGAGGCTCGCCGGGATCACGCGGTCGGCGAACCATCCCTGCGCCATGAACAACGGGAACACGACTACTCGTCGGGTCGACGTGACCGTCAGAAGATCTTCGATGCGTGGCTCGTTCTTGAGGAACGCGGTCACCACGGTGACGCCGGGAGGGATGGCCGCTGCCTCGCGAACGCGAGCGGCGAGCTGATTCACGTCGTCCACGACCGACGAATCGTAGGAGGAACCGTGGGCGACGATAGCGACGGTGACTTCGGTACTCATCCCCCTGAACTACTCGTCGCGTACCCATCACGCAACAGCGTGGGGTGGAGATGGCGAGTGGGGGGGCGGACGATGGGATGACGAACCGTCAGGCGTCTGGTATCAAGCCCCATCCCTAGAATTGGAGATATTCATGCGAAAGCTACTCGCAGCATTGATTTTGATTTCCTCCGTGAGTGTCGGATGCGCTGGCGCCAAGACCGCCGAGCTCGAGAACTCCCTGGCCGCGTGCGAGACCGAGAAGTCGGCTCTCTCGACGCGCGTCGGTGAACTCGAAAGCGAGAACGCCGAACTGAAAAAGATCGCGGACGCGGCGAAGGCGCAGGCAGACGCGCGGGCGAAGAACCTCGCCGACCTTCGCGAGAAGCTGAAGGGGTTGATCGAGGCCGGTACACTGACGGTCGAGATCCGCAACGGGATGATCGTTCTTCAGCTCCCGAACGAGATCCTGTTCGCGTCGGGTTCGGCGAAGATTTCGGACAAGGGGCGTGAGACCCTCAAGACGGTCGCCGGCGCCCTCGAGACGATCCGAGACCGCCGTCTGCTCATCGCGGGGCACACGGACAACATGCCGATCAAGGAAAAGTCGAAGAAGTTTTCGAGCAACTGGGACCTGTCTGCGGCGCGCGCCCTCGCTGCGCACACGATGCTGACCTCGTCGGGTCTGCGCGAGGAGAACACGGCGGTCGTCGGTTTCGGTGCGAGCGATCCGGTCGCCGACAACGGCACGGACGAAGGGAAGGCGACGAATCGTCGTACCGAGATCATGCTCCTGCCGGACTTCTCCGTCCTCATTCCGGAAGTTCAGGCCGCCATGGAGGCCCAGCCGTCCGAAGAAGAAGCGACGGACGACGCTGCGGAGAGCTGAGCCGAGCAACGTCGAAATGGGAGGCGGCGTCCAGCGGGCGCCGCCTTTCCCGTTTCTTGGGTGGGGCGACGCCTCTTGCCAACTCCCCGAGCGCCGCGCCACGGGTACGCGGCGTTCGTGGTGCGGGGCTCTGACCCCGCACATCCCGCGCCGCGCCACGCACGTGCACTTCCAGGAAACCGACCAAGGGACCGTCTCCACCGCATGAGATGGGCACGTGGTTCCGCGATTCAATCCGTATTCAGACGCGCCTCGACCCTCTCCTTGAGCGCGGCGTTAACGGACTCGTAGGCTTCCTGCGTCCAATCCATATCGATGAACATCACTCCGAGCCCACGGAACTCCTCGCGCTGAACAAGGTGGGTGCCGTCGTTGCGGGGTTCGAGCACGAAGCTGTGGCTGAAGGTGAAGATCCCCGGAAATCCGCCGCCTTGCCGGATTTCGCGCGCCGGTACGACGCTCGTGACGTTCGAATCAAACGTGTTGATCTCCCCGTCAGGCTCGCGCAAATGAACCCTCACCTTCTGTCCCTCGCGAAACTCGCCCTCGATCTTCACATGAACGGGATTCCAGTCCTGGAAGCCCGGTGCATCGGACAGAATCTCCCAGACGGCTTCCGGCGGGGCGTTGATCTGGGTTTCAGCCTCCGCGACGTGGCTGCAGCCGGCGAGGAAGAAGAGGGGAAGTCGCGTTCCCAAACGAGCATGGGCTCTTTGTTTCGTCATGTTTGTTCTCGGCGAGGTTTGCGGGCGTCAGATCGAGACTTCGGGCGGCTCATGCTTGGCGATCGCGATCATCAAGAGGACGCCCAGAAGGTAGTGCGATGAGATGGCCGCGCCGACGATTCCCTTCGCGAGGACGTTGTCGAAGATTCCCTGCTCAGCCATGGTCCACCACATCACCCAGTCCACTGTAGCGCTCCCCATCTGGTAAAACGCCAGGCCCTTGGCGACGCCGAGGTGCGGCTTTTCCCGGTATACGGACGGACTGACCGTTTACGTCTGGAATCCGCTTCAGTCGCATACGCACCTCGTCTACACGCCCTCACTCTGCGTCCTGCTGCGTGGCGAAAAGGAGGCGAGGGTCGCGGGGCGAACATTCGTCTACAATTCCAGCAAGTTCTTCTTCACTGCCGTGCCTCTCGCTGCGAAGTTGGTCGTTCGCGGCACCAGCTCTGCGCCGCTTGTCGGCCTGGTCCTCGAGCTGGATACCGAGCTCGTCGCGCGCGTCTCGCTGGAGATCGACGAGGCAGGGTCGGACGTGGCGGCCAATCGCACACAGTCGGACGAACCCAGTGTCATGTTCACCGGGGAGCTGTCGCCTCGCCTTGTCGATACGTTGGACCGTCTCGTGACCGCTTCGCTGGATCCAGTCCGGCACCGGATTCTGCATGTCGGGCTGTTGCGAGAGGTCCTCTTCGAACTGCTGATCGGGCCCCAAGGCCAGGCACTCCGGGCGAGCCTGGACGAACAGAGCAAACTTCGCGCACTGATCGACGTGATGCGTTTCATGGAGGTGAACTCGGCAAAACCACTTGCCGTGCCCGACCTGGCGCGGAAGGCTGGCATGAGCGAATCGGGCTTCTACGCCAAGTTTCGTGAGGCCACCGGAACGACGCCGCTGCAGTACTTGAAGGTGTTGAGGCTTTCGAAGGCACGGTTCCAACTTGCAGCCGGGGGATCCGTGACGGAGGTCGCGTTCGAGGTTGGCTATTCGAGCGGCGCTCAGTTTAGCCGGGACTTCCGTCGGGCATTTGGTCACTCGCCGAGCGACCTCAAGCATTGAGGTGCGGAGGCGATATGAATTGGGGATGAAGATTCCACGGGTAGTCGCGGCTGCGGCGTTCCGGAGTGGTGAGGCCGATCACGGGGCCCCAGAATCGGGGCGAGCGCTTCCCTCGGTCGCTTTTCGACGCGCGTCGGTCGAGAGCTTCCCTCGGTCGGTTTTCGACGCGCGCCGAGGCTTCTCGACGACGCGGTTGTATGGGGGCGAGAGTTCCCTCGGTTGGTTTTCG
>CAYPJU010000068.1:22105-36938 GCA_964411125.1 uncultured Bradymonadales bacterium
AGGCTTCTCGACGACGCGGTTGTATGGGGGCGAGAGTTCCCTCGGTTGGTTTTCGACGCGAGACGAGGCTCAAGATGGGGCGATCCTTTTGCGCCACATGACGGAGACCTCGTAACCGTCACGCTCCCTCGCCAAATCGACCAAAAGCTTCGCTACGTGCGTCGGCGTGAGTACGGCGACGACCGGCCAGCTCAGACATACGCCGACGACGTCTCCGTCGAGCCCCAAAACTCGCTCGCCTCCGCGCGCGATAGTGCCCTCCGCGGTGATGTAGAAGAGCGGGTCGTCGGTTCGTGCCGAGAGCGAGGGCTCAACGGACACCGGATGGACTCGTGGTCGCTCCGCGAGCTCTCCCGCGTCTGCGTCGTACACGTGGGTGCTGGCGTCCGGCAGGTGAAACGCATGGACGCCTCCGGTCAGTCGCATCTTCCACGGCTGTCCGTCGCGGTCCCCCCAGACGGCGTTCTGAAGAGGGTCCCACGCGACGACCAGATCTGGTGGCTCGATCAACCGGGTACGGTTGAAGAGGACGTCTGTCACGCAGTGACCGTTCTCGACAGGCTCGACGATGACGAGAGTGTCGAGGCTTCGCAGCGTGTGGCCTACCGCGGCGGTGGTGGGCCACGTCTCTCGCCACTCCCCGGTGTCCACATCGAGGACCGCGACCTCGCGGACCTCTCCTTGCTCGACGCGTGGCCTTTCGCCCAAAAATACGGCCCAGTTTCGATATCCGCTGACGAGCCGCCACCCGCTTGGTGGAAACGTCCGCACCACCCCGTCTTCGTCGTAGAGCCGCATTTCGTCGGGGGTCTGAACCAGGAGATGGCCGTCCCCGAGGTTCAGCCTCTCACCCGCGGGTTGTAGCTGCCGGAGGAGCACAGCGACGGCCGGCCCCACGTTCCCCGGGGGAGGGGTATCGATTGCGATGTCCCCGCGCTCGTTGGGAAAACGGTCGGCGAGGGGCGGGACCGTCGCAGCTTTGCAGACGTCCGACACTCTCTTGCAGGTCAACTCGTGTTCGCGCTCGAGGAACTCGGCCGGTGCTCCCGATTCCCGAAAGCGAGCGGCCCTCGCGACACTCCCGTGGAGTTCCTTGATTGGCTTGGCGAAAGGTCCCCGAAGGAACTCGGTGAGACTCGCTTCGCCCCGAATCTCGGGAGGCGGAACGGGTACCGCGCTCAGCATGATCGAAGCACATTCGGGGTGGGGGACGGGATCGACGAGCGGGATGTGCGCCCAGCGCCCGTTGGCGAAGAGTTCCGGGCAGCAAGGTCCGCCGGGCTTGATCGCGAAGGACCGATAATCCTCGATCGCCTCCCCCTCGGTCAGAAGTGCGAGATCTTCACGGGCGAGCATTTCGTCCAAACGCCGGGCAGCGGCGGCAAGTCGCTCTTCGTCGTGTTCGACGAGAAGCGCGATGAGTTCCTCGTTTTCGACGTGTTCGCTGACGGACTCCAGCCGAAGCCTCACGTGAGCGAGCGCCGCGTCCAGGTGGCGAACCTTGCCTTCGAGGACGTCCTGCCTGGTACGCCGTAGCGAGTAGGCGAGCCGACGGCAGGCATTGGCCTCCGTCTCGGGCAATGTGCCAGATTCCGCCGGTTCGACGAGGTCCTCCAGCAGCGTCAGCGCTTCCTTGCGTCTGCCGGATTCCAGCAGATCGACCAGGGTGAACACGGCGTCTTGCTTTCGCGCCTCCGCCAAATTCGTGCCGAACAGCCGTTGCTGCGCCACGGAGAGACGACCGACGAGCGCGGCCAGAGTCTCGAACGACTCCGATTCCCCGCCACGCTCCCGGTAAATCCAATGGTCTCGACTGCGAGCGACGGCCCACACTACACCGTCGTTGGCCTGAATCGTGCGCAGATCCGCGACCTCCTGGAGGTCGGTATACCAATCGGGAACACTCATGGGTCCTCTGGCGGGCTTCGTGGACGTCAAAGAGGCCTAACACGCAGGCCTTGATCGATACCACCTCGTCCCTTCGCCCTTCGCCCCGTGGGCGGCGTGCCCTTCCAAACGGATGCGCGGCGTCGGAGCGCCGCGCCACGACTGCGCGGCGTTCGTGGTGCGGGGCCCTGACCGCACATCCCGGGCGCGTCTGGACGGTCAGTGAAAATCCCTGCTGCGGCGGTTCGGTGGGGTGAGGCCGATCTCGGGGACCCAGAATCGGTCGGCGACAAGGTGGACGATTCCGCGCTGGTTCTGCACCCGACCGGTGATGCCGATGAAGGTGCGGGTCTTCACCAGCAGGCGGAACTGCTCGAAGACGGGGGGCCAGACGACGACGTTGACGAAGCCGGTTTCGTCTTCGAGGGTCATGAAGATGACTCCCTTCGCGGTCCCGGGGCGCTGTCGGCAGATGACCATGCCGGCGTAGTGGGCGACCCGGCCGTCGCGGGTCTGGTTGAAGGTCGCGGCGTCGGGCAGCTCGGCGGCTTCGAGGTCGCCGCGGATCGTCTGCATCGGGTGTCCGCGGGCAGAGTGGAAGCTCGTCTGGTAATCCCATGCGATCGACTCGAAGGGGGTGAGTTCGGCGAAATCGGGGCGTTCGGGTTCGGTGTCGAACGGCATCGGGAGCGTCCCTTCGGCGAACTCTTGGACGGCCCAAAGGGCGTGACGTCGGGAGAAGCCGAAGCAGTCGAGGGCGCCGGCCTGAGCGAGGAGCTCGAGCGTTCGCGACGAGAGGTGGGTGCGGACGACGAAGTCGCGGATCGATTCGAACGGTGCGCAGGTGCGTTCGGCGATGATGCGGAGCGCCTCGTCCTCGCGGAGTCCCTTGATGTAGCGCAGGCCCATGCGGACCGCCCAGTCGGCGGTCTTGGGGTTCGAGGTCGGCGCGTCCCACGGTTCGAGGATGCAGTCCCAATCGGAGCTCTCGATGCTGATGGGGAGGAAGGGGACGCCTTCGCGTTTCGCTTCGTCGACGATGGTGGCGGGGGTGTAGAAGCCCATCGGCTGCGAGTTGAGGAGCGAGCAGGCGAACTCGGTGGGGTAGTGGCACTTCATGAAGCAGGTCGCGTAGGTGATGAGCGCGAAGCTCGCGGAGTGGCTCTCGGGGAAGCCGTATTCGCCGAAGCCGCGGATCTGCTGGTAGACGCGCTCGGCGAACTCGAGCTCGATCCCTTTGGCGACCATGCGCGAGATGATCTTCTTCTCGTGCTTTTCGAGCCGGCCGGAGCTTCGCCAGGCCGCCATGTCGCGGCGTAGTTGGTCGGCTTCGCCGGGGGTGTAGTCGGCGGCGACGACGGCGAGCTTCATCACCTGCTCCTGGAAGAGCGGGATGCCGAGGGTCTTCTTCAGGACGGGTTCGAGGCTCGGGTGCGGGTAGGTGACGGGCTCTTCGCCGTTTCTTCGCCGCAGGTAGGGGTGGACCATGTCGCCGGTGATGGGGCCGGGGCGCACGATGCCGACTTCGATGACGAGGTCGTAGAACTCGCGGGGGCGCAGGCGGGGGAGCATCGCCATCTGAGCGCGGCTCTCGATCTGGAAGACGCCGACCGTCTTCGCGGCGCAGATCATGTCGTAGGTCGCCTCGTCGCCGTGGGGGATGGTGGCCATGTCGAGGTCGACTTCGCGGTGGTTCTCGATGAGGTCGAACCCCTTGTCGAGCTGGGTCAGCGCGCCGAGGCCGAGGAGGTCGACCTTGAAGAGGCCGATGTCTTCGACGTCGTACTTGTCCCATTGGATGACGGTTCGGTCGGCCATGGTGGCGTTCTCGATCGGGACGAGGTCGTGGACCGCTTCGTGCCCGAGGAGGAACCCGCCGGGGTGGATCGAGAGATGTCGCGGGAAGTCGAGGATCTCGCGGGTGAGTTCGCGGAGCCAACGGGCCGAGGTGCTCTCGAGGTCGAGTCCGGCGGCGGCGAGCTCTTCGTCGGAGAGCTTGTCGTAGTGGGAGAGCATCTTGGCGGCGCGGTCGAGCGTGGTCTCCTCAATGCCGAGCGCCTTGCCGACCTCTCGGATTGCGGACTTGGGACGATACCGGACGAAGTTCGCGACCATGGCGGCGTGGGAACGGCCGTACTTTTCGTAGACGTGCTGGATGACCTCTTCGCGGCGCTCGTGGGAGATGTCGAGGTCGATGTCGGGGGGCTCGGCGCGCTCGCGCGAGATGAATCGCTCGAACAACAGGTTCAGCTTCACCGGGTCGATGGCGGTGATTCCCAGGCAGAAGCAGACCGCCGAATTGGCGGCGGAGCCGCGCCCCTGGCAGAGGATTTCGTTTCGTCGGCAGTAGTCGACGATCTCGTACATCGTCAGGAAGTATCCGGCGTAGTCGAGGTCCTCGATCACTTCGAGCTCGTACTCGATCTGCTTTCGGACGTCGTCGGGGATTCGCCCTCTGTACCTGCGCTGCGCTCCTTCCCAGGCGAGGTGTGCGAGCCACTCGCCGGACGTGGTGCCGTCGGGGAGGCGCTCGGAGGGGTAGACGTAGCGGATTTCGTCGAGGGAGAAGTCGCAGCGCGAGGCGATCTCGCGGGTGCGAGCGACCCAGTCGGGGTGGTCGTGAAAGAGTTCGTCGAACGCCTCGGGGTGGTAGATGTGGTGTAACCCGTTGGGTTTTAGCAGGTCGCCGGCGTCGGCGAGGTTCGTCTTGTGACGAATGCAGGTCAGGACGTCCTGGAGTCGTCGGCGGGGTGGGGCGTGGTAGAGGACTTCGTTGGCGGCGACGCAGGGGAGTTCGAGCTCTCGGGCCCGTGTCAGGAGGCGACCCTCCTGGGCGCGTTCACGGTCGCGGTGGTGACGGGCGACCATGGCGTAGAGCCGGTCGCCGAAGGCGTCGGTGAGATGCTCGGCCGCGCTGCGCCACTCTTCGTCGTCGCGGACGATGAGCGAATCTTCCCCACCCCAGAGCGCGACGACGTCCCGGGCGTGCTCGGCGACCTCTTCCCACCAGACGACCGAGCTTCCTTTCTCGCAGCGGAGGCGCCCCTTCGTGAGGAGCCGGCCGAGGTTTCGGTAGCCGTTGCGGTCGCTGGCGAGGAGGACGAGCTGTGAGGTGCGTTCGGGGTCGGCCTCGAACGCGACCGACACCTGGCTTCCGTAGATGACCTTGATCGGGGTCTCCCGCGCCTGGATGTGGGCGCGCACGATGCCGTAGACGCCGTCGCGGTCGGTGAGCGCGATCGCCGGCAGTCCGAGCAGCTTCGAGGCCTGGATGACGAGCTCCCAGGGGTGGCTGGCCCCTTCGAGGAAGGAGTAGTTGGACTTGGTCCAGAGGGGGACGTAGCTCACGCGAGGACTCCGTGCAGGAACCACTGTTTGCGGAGGTGATCCCAGAAGACCCAGAAGACGTCCCCCCGGGTGGTGTGGGCGAGCCAGTAGTCGCGGGCGGCGAAGTCTTCCTTCGTCCACCAGGCGTCGGTGATGCAGAAGGGGCCTTCGGCGTGGCTGACGGTCCCTTCGTCGAGGTCTCGGATCAGCCATGCGCGGCTGATGTCGGGATCGAAGCGATGAAGTGGGAGAGGGCGGTCGTAGATGCGACGGATGGCGACGGTGGTTTCTTCGGGCGGAGCCGGCTCGGCCTTTCGGTTGCCGGTGCCGTCCCAGGGGACGAGCTCGAACGTCTCTTCCGGTAGGTGCCGCGGGCGGAGCTCGGCTCGGCAGACGGCGAAATCACCATGTTCGGCGCCGAGCTTTGCGAGGGCATGTTCGGCGGCGTGGGGGTCACGTCGTTTGCTGCGGCGAAAGAGGTGGACCTGTTCGCGGCGGTAGGAGACGCCGGAGACTGCGAGCTCGACCCGGACGATCGGGGCAGGGAGCGAGGTGCGTTCGAGGCGCAGGCGGACGAGGTCGAGCAGGCGCGGTTCTTCGAGGGTCGGCATGGCCGGGCGGACGGAGACCTCGCGTTCGTCGCCGTCTTCGAGGCGGAGGAGGAGGTCGAGCTCGGCGAGGTCTTTGTGGGCGTTGGCGAGCGCCATCAGCATCGGATGAAGCTCGCGTTTGAGGATGAAGAGGAGTCGCGTGGTGTCGGTGACCGGCTCCTCGAGGTCGAGCGTGCGTTCGATGGGACGGTCGACGGCGAGTGGCTGCAGCGGCAGGTCGGCGTTGCCGTGGGCGAAGTTCCAGAGCTCCAGGGCTTCGGGGCCGAAGCGCTTTCGAAGCCCGGAAGAGGAGAGGGCGAGGAAGTCGGAGAGTCGGTGGATGCCGAGCTTTTCGAGCGCCGCGAGGCGTCGGGGGGGGAGTCCGAGCACGGCCAGGGGGACCTGTCCGAGGGCGGCGCGCTCCTCGGTTTCGGAGCCGAAGAGACGGTAGCCGACCCGGGAGGCGCGGGCGGTGGCGAACGTTCCGAACCGGGTCCACCCGATCGAGATGGAGGTCTGGAAGCCGAGGTCGCGGGTCTCATCGTGCAGGCGGGTTCCCCACCGATCGAAGGACCCGAAGAGGCGGTCGAGCCCGGCGGCTCGCAGCCAGAAGAGGTCGGGGTCGGTGCGCGACGGCTCGACGTGAGGGCTGAAGAGGAGCAGGTGCTCGACGAGCTTTTGCTGGGTCTGCGCGAGCTCGTCTTCGGTGACGACGGCGGCGCGAAGATCGCGGTGGAGGGAGAGGGCGGCGGCGTAGCTCATTCCGGGGCGAATCTCGGACCGGGTCGCCTCGCGGTTCGCATGCAGGACGGTGCCCTGGGCGACGTCCCGATCGACGACGACCACGGGGAGTCGGCCCCACCCGGGGTTTTGCTCGAGGACGAGCTGCAGTGCGAGGGAGGGGACATCGACGCAGGCGATCTTCATCGGTGAACCGGCCAGGGTAGTAGTGCGTGACGCCGCGCGCTTCGCGCGCACGCCGGCTGTCGCCGGCAGGGGGCGCGGGAGGGGATCATGTCAGGGGAGGGTGAGGGGGAGATCGAGGGACCAGCCGGGGCCGCGTCTTCGATCGCGGGTGGCGCGGAGTTGCATGGAGGAGGGGGCTCGGTTGACCTCGAGGCGCAGGGATATCTGGGAGCCGAGGGTGCGGGCGCCGCGGCGTTCCTCGGTGAGGCAGACGACGGCGGTGTGGTGCTCCTCGGCGTGGTGGACGAGTCGCTTCTGCAGGGCTTCGGGAAACCAGGGTTCGTCGCCCAGGTCGAGGAGGACGAGGCCGAAGGCCCCCGACCGGGTCAGTTGGTCGGCGGCGGCGGCGGCCGAGGATGGGTCGTGCATGCAGACGATGGGGAGGCGTGCGAGGTCGACTCCGTTTCGTGCGGCGTCGAGGGGGTAGAAGCAGCTCGGTGTGGCGCCGATCCAGACGACGGGTTCGTGCAGGCGCTGGGCGTCGAGGACGAGTCGGAAGCCCGCGCTCAAGCTTGCGCAGGGACCGCTGCTGCGAATTTCGACGAGCCTCCCGGCGACTTCTTCGAGCCCCCACTGCAGGGGAGCTTCGACGCGCTGGCGGCGTTCGAGTTCGCTGCCGGTCATCAGACCGGCGATCTGTGAAACGAGTGCCGACATACTGAACAAGTGTATAGTCATCCAGTGAGACGTCAAGGGAGGCGTCGTCTGCTGGTCTACGCTTCGAGCGGTTGGTATCCTGCCGACGGTTCGACAACTTTCTGGTGGAGCGGGTCGTGGATCTGAGAACGACGCTCGTATTTTCGGTGCTGACCCTGGCGGCCAGCGTTTCGGTCGGGTGCATCGGCAACTTCAAATCGAGCACGAGCTGCGTACGGCAGTGCACGGGGTTGGAGTGTGGGTCGGATGGGTGCGGAGGCATCTGCGGGACGTGCGGCCCCAATCTGTCGTGCGTAGAGGGCCAGTGCGAGCTGACGAACTGCGGGAACGGTCGTGTGGACGTCTCGGAGGAGTGCGACCCTGCGATCGCGGCCGGTGCTCCGGGTTCTTGCCCGACGGTGTGCGAGAACGACGACAACGCGTGTACTTCCTCGGAGCTGTTCGGCAATGCGGCGTCGTGCGACGCGCAGTGCAAGACGTTCGAGATCAAGGCGTGCGATCAGGCTGACGGCTGCTGTCCGGCGGACTGCCCGGCGGGGGTGGACCCGGACTGCTCGACGACGTGCGGGAACGACGAGGTGGACGACCTCGAGACGTGCGACGGGGACTGTCCGACGGAAGCGGACTGCATGGACATGGACGGCAACGCCTGTACCGCTCCGGTGTTGACCGGTTCTGCGGCGAACTGCAACGCGCAGTGCGCCGAGGTCGACATCACCGAATGCATCACCGGTGACGGGTGCTGCCCCGCGGGGTGCACGATCGCGGACGACGACGATTGCAACGCGATGTGCGGGGACAACGTGGTGACGGGCGGGGTCGAGGAGTGCGACAGCGCGATCGCCGCGGGGATGCCGGGCGCGTGCCCGATGGACGTCGCCACCGATTGCCCCGACACCGATCCTGACCCCGACGACGCTTGCGACGTCGCGGAGATCATCGGCATGGCGAGCGACTGTTCGGCGACGTGCAACCTTCGGGTGATCGACGCGCCGGCCGACGGGGACGGCTGTTGCCCGGCGGGCGCGACGTCCGACACGGACGACGACTGCGTCGACCTGTGCGGGAACAACGTGCTCGACCAAGGGGAGAACTGCGACCCGATGATCGCGGCGGGGACTGCTGGTTACTGCCCGCTCGACCCGGTGGCGGACTGTGACGACATGGACGCCTGCACGACGGACGCGATCAGCGGTATGGCGGCCGACTGCACGGCGGAGTGCACGAACACCGAGATCATGCAGTGCACGAACGACGACGGCTGTTGCTACTTCGCGTGTACGCTCGACGCCGACAACGACTGCTTGCCGCTGTGCGACGACTACTGCACGAAAGCGATCACGAACTGCACCGCCGGCAACGCGATCTACACCGACGACGACATGAGCGGCGACGCGATGGGCGAGTGCATGACGGCCTGCAACGCGTTCATGTTCATCGCCGGGACAGACCAGGACATGATGGAAGACTCGCTGTGGTGCCGGATCAACCACCTCGAGCTCGCAGCCGGCGATCCGGTGACGCACTGTCCGCACGGGCTCGAGATGAGCGCCGTCTGCAACATGTGAATCGATCCGAGGAGATATGAAACGCGCACTTCTGGCCGGCTTCCTCGTGACGGCGTTTTCGTCGTCGGCGTTTGCCGAGACGATCGAGGTCGGCGACGTCGACGGATTGCGAGAAGCCCTCGCTTCGGCCGGCGCGGGGGACGTCTTGCTCCTCGCCGCGGGCGAGTGGGAGCTGGACCGGCCGGTGACGGTGGCGCGATCGGGGACGGAGTCCGAGCCGCTGTCGATCGTCGGTTCGCCCGGGACGATCGTGCGAACCTCGGCCACCGGGGCGGTCGCTTTCGACATCCAGGCGGACAACGTGACGGTCCGGGGGATTCAGATCGAAGCGGCCGATGCGGGGGTGGTGGC
The DNA here is from genome assembly GCA_964411125.1 of uncultured Bradymonadales bacterium. Taxonomy (GTDB): domain Bacteria; phylum Myxococcota_A; class Bradymonadia; order Bradymonadales; family Bradymonadaceae; genus JBFIHF01. The sequence continues at coordinate 31,452 of CAYPJU010000068.1, forward strand.
GGCGGGCGAGAACCTGGTCTTCGCTTCGCTCGTCTTCGTGGGAACACCGGCTCCGCTGGTCTGTACAGGGTGCGTCGCTCCGATCGTGGTCGACACGGAGGTCTCGGGGGGCGCCGCGGAGGTTGGGATCTCGCTGGTCGATGCGACTTCGTCGATCGTGGAGAACAACTGGATTCACGACGTCGATGGCGTCGGTATCGAGGTCTCGGGCGGCGCGAATCTGGTCGCGGACAACGTCGTGGAGGGGGCTGCCGGCGACTTCGCGATCCGTGTCGAGAACGCGGGGCTCGAGCCGTCGTTGGTGCTGGCGAACTCCGCCCGCGGAGCCGGCGTGCAGACGGTGGGCGGGGTGACGATCGCGAACAACGTCGTGTGGATGGCGGGGGGTGACGGGCTTTCGGTCGGGATCGGCGATGGAACGTTGCCGATCGACGTCCTACACAACACGGTGGTGGATGCGGAGGGGAGCTGTCTGAGCGTGAGTGAAGCGCCGCTTTCGTCCACGGTGCTGGCGATCGCGAACAACGTCTTTTACTGCGAGGGGGGCTCCGCGGTGATCTTCGTCGACGGTACGAGCACGTTCCTCGAGATGGTGGCCAACGCGCTGCTCGGCTCGGCCGACTTTCCGGGAGACTCGGTGCCGGGCGGTAGCCCGGGAGTGGATTTCGAGGACGCCGCGGGTGGGAACTTCTACCCGACCGCGGAGAGCCCGTTTCTGGATGCGGGGGACCCGGTCTACGGGGTGGGCGACGACTACAACGGGGGTGGGCGCGGGCAGACGCCTGACATCGGGGCTTACGAACGGCTCGCGGTGGAGAACCCGGAGAGTGCGCCGGGGGGCGGCTTCAAGTATTCGGAGCAGGTGCCACCGGAGCCGGGAGAACCCGACCCCGGCACGGGGGACCCCGAGACGGGAGGAGGGGGCTCGGAGGGGGGCGCCGGCATTGCTTACGGACCGACGGGCCCCGGGAATCCTCGCCCGGACGAGGGTTGTCAGTGCGCATCGACGCGTCCCTCGCCGGGGGGAGCGACGCTCGCGTTGCTCGTGTTGGGGCTGCTGCGGCGGGGACGTACCCGCCGGCGGCGCTGAGCCTCTGCGGAACGTGCGATGCCGCGGGCGTTTCGTTGCGAACGGCGACGCAGTTCTCTAGTTTCCCCCGCATGAACGATGTCTTCTTCAAATCCGCGGCGCTGCTCGCGGCGACACTCTTTGTCGGATGCAGCGGTAGTCCCGTCAGCGAGAGTTCGCCCGACGCCGGTGCGCGGGTAGACGGCGGGGCGGCGGCCCTGGTTCCCGATGCTTCGTCGGGGAAGGCGGACCAGACTGGGGACGCCGGGCTCAGCGAACTGGATGATTTCGGCACCGACCCGCTGGTTGTGCGGACCGAGCGCGGGTTGGTTCGTGGTCGCCGGCACGGGGACGTGTTCGGCTTTCACGGGATTCCGTTCGCAGCGCCCCCCGTGGAAGGGTTTCGGTGGGCCCCGCCGCAGCGGGTGCCCGAGTGGGACGGCGTGCGGGACGCGACGGTCCCGGGGCCGGTCTGCCCTCAACTGACGAGCTGGATCGAGGCTCCGCCGGCGTGTTCGACGTGCGAAGACGACGCGTGCAGGGAGCGGTGTCAGGACGAAGACTGTCTGACGGCGAACGTCTGGACGACGGCGACGGACGGGGCGAAGCCGGTGATGGTGTGGTTCCATGGCGGCTCGAACGTGTCGGGCGCGGGTTCGTTCTACGACGCCGAGGCGCTCGCCGAGCGCGGCGACGTGGTGGTGGTGACGGCGAACTATCGGCTTGGGCCGCTGGGGATGCTGGCGCTGCCCGAGATGCGTATCGGGGAGAACCACGGTTTTCAGGATCAGGTCGCGGTGCTGCAGTGGGTGCGGCGCGAGATCGATCGGTTCGGCGGCGACCCGGAGCGCGTGACGGTCTTCGGAGAATCGGCGGGCGGGACGGCGGTCTGCGAGCTCGTGACGTCGCCACGCGGTGGGGCGTTGGTGGACCGCGCGATCATGCAGAGCGGTCTTTGCGCTTCGGTGATGCGGCCGTGGAAGGACTCGCGGATTTTGTGCCCCGATCTGGGGCGAATCTGTCCGTCGTTGGAGGAGATCGAGGCGGAGCAGACGTGGGCGTGTCTGTCGGCGGAATGCCTGAGCGAGCGGCTCGGGGACGCGCTCGGCTGCACCGAGGAGCCGCGCCTGGAGTGCATGCGCGAGAAGAGCGCGGTCGAGGTGTTGCAGGGGTTGCCGCAGAGCATCGGGTTCGATCCGTCCGGGGTCGTTTGGACGCGGTTCGTGGATCTGGTGGACATTCCGCAGCCGCCGGCGTGGGCGCTCCAGTCGGGGGATTTTCCGCCGGTCGACTTCATGATGGGGACGACGGAGGACGAGGCGACGCTCTTCCATTTTCCGTCGGAATCGCCGGTGACGACGCTCGACGAGTTCCGGTCGGTGACAGCGGCGTGGGGGGAGTGTGCCGACGAGCTCGAGGCGGCGTATCCGCAGGCCGCGACCGACCCGGTGGCGGCGTACATGCAGATGGTCGGGGACCAGTGGTACACCTGTCCGACGAACCTGGCGGCGGGTTGGAGCGCGGCGAAATCGGACGTGTACCTCTACCGTTTCACGCACGTCCCGTGGGCGGGGCGGCAGGACTACGGGGTGGGCTACCAGCTCGGCGCCTACCACTCGGCGGAGCTCCCCTACGTCTTCGGGAGCCTGGCGAGCCCTCGAAACGACGAGTCGTGCGACGTGGACGCGGCGGGGGACTTCCACTGCTGTGACGACGCCGGACGCTGTTTCGGGGCTGAGGACGTGGAGCTGTCGGACGCGATGATCGCGGCGTGGTCTTCGTTCGCGGCCACCGGCACCCCAGCGGGGTGGTCGGCGTTTGCGGCTGGGAGCCACGTCGCGATCGAGCCGGGGCTTCCGGAGGTGGAGGGAGTCCCGGGGGCGGCGCGGTGCGCGGTCTGGGAGGGGGTGTGGGAGCATACGTTCGTCGCGCCGGGGTACTGCCAATGAGGAAGCGGGACCGGATCGCGAAACAGCTCGAGGATGCGCGGAGGAACACCGGAGCGACGCTCGTGGACGGCTTCTTTCGTGGGCTTTCGCGCGGGGCGCGCGTCTTTCCGCAGACGCGGCCCGAGTATCACGGGCTGCGGATGGAGGCGGACATCCCGTACCTCGGTTCGGGAGACCGCGCGCACCTGCTCGACGTGTATCGCCCCGACGACGAGCGGGAGGGGCTGCCGGTCGTCTTCTACATTCACGGGGGCGGGTTTCGGATCCTGTCGAAGGACTCGCACTGGGTGATGGGGCTCGCGTTCGCGCGGCGCGACTACGTCGTCTTCAACGTCGATTACCGCAAGGCGCCGCACCGCTATCCGGCGGCGCACGAAGACGTCTCGGCCGCCTACCGTTGGGTGCTCGAGAACGCGGAGCGCTTCGGTGGGGACCCGAATCGGATCGTGGTGGCGGGGGAGTCCGCGGGGGCGAATCTCGCGACGTCGCTCGTGATCGCGTCGTGCTGGGAGCGGCCGGAACCGTGGGCGCGGGAGGTGTTCGAGACCGGGCGCGTCCCCTCGGCGGCGGTCCCGGCGTGCGGAATTCTGCAGGTGAGCGACCCGGAGCGATTCGTGCGCCGAAAGAACCTCCCGCGATGGCTCGTCGACCGCCTGGAAGAAGTGGCGACCGCCTACCTGCAGGATCTCGAGCCGGGCGAGCACGACCTGGCGGACCCGCTGTTGGTGCTGGAGGCGGGGGGCGAGCCGCAGCGGCCGATGCCGCCGTTCTTCGTCCCGGTCGGGACGAAGGACCCGCTGCTGGACGACAGCCGGCGCCTGGGAGCGGCGCTCGACGCGCTCGGTGTACCCGCGGACGTTCGCTACTACCCTGGCGGAGTGCACGCGTTTCATGCTTTCGTGTGGCAGAAGAGGGCGCGCGCGTGCTGGCGGGCGACCTTCGATTTTCTCGACGAGTCCCTCCCATGAAACGACCTCTCCTCTATTCGATCGGCTACTCCCCGTGGTCGCTGCGCGCCCGCTGGGCGCTCGCCCACCACGGCGTCGAGCACGATCGAAAGATGTACCTTCCGATGATCACGACGCCGGAGCTCAGGTGGCGGTTGAAGGACTTCACGTCGAAGGTGACGGTGCCGGTGCTCTTCGTGCCGGGGCGCGAACCGCTGCGAGACTCGACCCAGATCGCGCGGTGGACCGAAGAGGTCGGTTCGGGGGCGCCGCTCTTCGCGGACGAGGAGGCGGCGACGGTGTGGACGCAGGTCGCCGACGAGATCGCCGAGGCTGGCAGAGTTCTCGCTACGTACGCGACGCTCGAGAGCGGAGAGGCGCGGCGGGATCAGATTCCGCCGTTCGTGCCGTCGGCGCTGCGGGGTTTGGCGGGGCCTCTGGTGGATCTGGGGGCAAACTATCTCGCGAAGAAGTACGCGTTCGACGAGGCGGGGATCGACGAGGCGAAGCGGCGGATGCGGGCGGCGCTGGAGAGGGTCGGGACGCGGGTGGAGGTCGAGCCGTTCCTCGGGGAGAAGTTCGGCTGGGGAGACATCGCGGTCGCGACGGCGTTGCAGTTCGTGGAGCCGCATCCGCAGCTCTTCCGCTTCACGCCCCAGACGCACGCAGTGTGGACCCAGGACGAGCTCGCCGACGATTTCCGGGACGTGCTGGACTGGCGTGACGGTATCGTGGCGCGCAAGCCTTAGGGGCGCACTCGCGCGTACGGGTGCGGTTGGAAATGCGCGTTCTCGGATGTATGGTGCGTTCGTTCCGAACCCAATCTCCCAACGAAGGACGCACGATGAAACAGTGGATTCTGATCAGCGCCGCCGCCCTGGCTCTCGCCGCGTGCGGAGGCTCCAAGAGCGAAACGAAAACGGACGACACGGTCGTCGAGCAGCCGCCGGAAGACGACGAAGCTCCGAAAGACGTCATCATCGCCGTTCCGAAGCAGGACGAGCCGATGGCGACCGACGTCGGTGAGGACGGCATGATTGCCGCGCCGAAGACGGTCGCGGCGCCGCCGGCTCACGCGGAGAAGTCCGAGTCGGGGCTGGCGTGGGTCGTGCTGGCGGAAGGTGACGGTCAGGGGACCCCGACGGTCGACCAGACGGTGACGGCGCACTACACGGGCTGGACGACGGACGGAGCGATGTTCGACAGCTCGATCGTCCGCGGCGAGCCGTTCACGGCCCCGCTGAACAAGCTGATCGTCGGGTGGCAGGAGGGGATGTCGATGATGTCGCGCGGGGAAGCCCGTCGCTTCTGGATCCCCGAAGAGCTCGCCTACCAGGGACGCGAAGGAACCCCCCAGGGGATGCTCGTCTTCGACGTCCGCCTGGTCGATTACGAGTGAGATTCGAGAGGTAGCGTTCTCCCGTCGGCTGGCGGGTCCATCTCGGCGGCTTTGCGTTCGGGCTCCTCGACGATGCCGCTGGCATCGCCTGCGTCACCCGAAACGCAAATCCGCTCGAGATGG
>CAYPJU010000069.1:0-2210 GCA_964411125.1 uncultured Bradymonadales bacterium
CCGCGCGCGAACGGGGATCCGTCCCTCCGGTCGACCGCAAGGCGGCGACTACGTATCCGTTATCGGCAGCGGCCGCGTTCCGTTGCGAAGTTTTTTTCGATCGCTTCGCTCGGTCAGATTCTATGCGTACTTCGAGGATGGATGTTTTTTCCGACAAGTGGCGGGAGGGAGGGTGATCGAGGTTTCTGGAGGGATACTGAACCTCGTGAAGTGGGAGTGGGGGGCCGTGGTGGGGAGTCGGAGAGAGGCAGGTTCGGGAGCATGCTGGCCGTGGGTTCTGCCCCCCGTGAGGTTCCGAGGAGGCTCAGCCGAGCCCGAGAGACATGGGCCGCTTGAGAATCGAGCACAGACCTGTTCTTCTGAAGGTACACACTCCGAGGAGGCGGAATGGATCTCGAGCTCGTGTTCGAATGCGACGAGTCGTGGGACGACATGCTGGGGAACAACGACCGGCAGCGAATGTGTACGGCTTGCGACAAGCAGGTCTACAACCTCGTCGGGCTCACTGAGCGTCAGGCGGAGCGCGTGCTGCGAGAACATGCCGGAGACGTCTGCGCCCGGTTTCGTCGGATCGACGGGATCGTCGCGTTCGCGGACGATCCTCGCGCGCAGCTCGCGGACCAGCACAACGGTCTCCGCGCGTTGGTGCTGGCCGCGGCCATCCCTCTCGCGACGCTCGGAGCGCAGTTTCACGTTGCGGTGATGGCGACTGACGTGCCGCCCTGTGCGACGTCGAACGAAGAACCAGGGTACGGGGATCGCGCCGAAATCTTTGTCGAGCGTTTCTTCACCGCCCATGAACGCGACGAGGCGAGCCAGGAGGTGATCGACTTCTTGTCGTTCGGTCTCACGCGCGACGCGAAGGCGAAGTTCGAGCACGCGAACGACGCCGTGGTCAGCGGGGGCGTGGAGTTCTGACGCCTCCCACCGCCCTGAGCGCCTCCCGTCTTTGGTCATGCCGGTCGCGCCGAAACACGGCTGGTGATAGCCTCGGGCGCATGAAGCGAATCAAGCGCCGCAAAGCAAAAGTCGACGTCACGGGCATCTTCATGAAGTTCGCGGAGCATGCGCGACCTGATGACGCGCCGGATCTTCCCCGAATGCGAACTCTGTTGGGAGGATGCGCCCACGTCTGGAACCTGGCCCTCGTCGACGACCGAACCCCGCAAGAACTCGCCGAAGAGATGGTCGGGGCGATGGACGAGAAACAGGTCGCGATGGTCCGCGAGCTCGTGGAGATCCGTCGCGACCAGTTCGGCCAGTACGACTGGGGGATCGGCGAACTCGAAGTGAGCAAGGACCGACAAGGTTTTCTTGTCCGGGTGACCCCCGTCACTCCTCAGCAGATGCGGGACGCAGCGCCCCCACCCACTGCGGACGACGAGTCCGGCGAAGAAGAGTGAAACGGAAGGAAGCGGCGCTGCGATCTGTTTGTATCGCGTGAAGCTTTCGATGCGATGCAACGTGACGATCAGCAACGCTCCATTGGAGATTGCCGATGTCGAGGAACGCCTGATCCTGCGCAAAGGGGAGGGCGAGTCGATCGAGCACGTCGCCATGAAGCTGCTCGCCTACGTGCTCTTCTACCACCCGGGTCTGGAGATCGAACGCTCTCTGGACCGGCACTACAAGCCCGATCTGGTTCGCACGGACGACCGCGGGGAGGTGGTGCAGTGGATCGAATGCGGCAGCACGACTGTTCGCAAGCTGGACCGCCTGACGCGCAGTAACCCCTACGCGACGATCAAGATCGTCAAGGCTACCGCGTCAGCCGCGCGCATCTACCAGGAGCAGGCCGAGGAGGTCTTGAGGCTCCCCGAACGGGTTCACTACCTCGGGTTCGAGGGCGGGTTCGTCACCGCCGTGGGGGCTCGTCTGTGGAAACAAAACGAGGTCGGAGCTTTCGTGTCGGAACACTACGACCGAGTGTACCTCGACGTCGCGGGGGAGACGCTTCAGAGCGCATTGCACTACCGGCGCGGTGTGTGATCGAGAACAGGTCGCCCGAAGATTCCCCTTCGGCACGCAAACGTCATCGCATCTTAAGATCTGCTTCAGAAGTAGGGCGTCTTTACGTGTGAGTCGGCCGATGAGGCCCTCCGACATTCCGCGTATCGATCGAAGGACGTCCTGTTCGGACATCGCCGCGCCATCCCACCCCCAATCTTCCGACCGGGCCCCGCAGCGATGCGGGGCCTCTTTTCTTTTGG
>CAYPJU010000069.1:2310-36905 GCA_964411125.1 uncultured Bradymonadales bacterium
CACCCCCAATCTTCCGACCGGGCCCCGCAGCGATGCGGGGCCTCTTTTCTTTTGGCTCTCGGCCAGGAGTGGTTCGGCACGCAAACGTCATCGCATCTTAAGATCTGCTTCAGAAGTAGGGCGTCTTTACGTGTGAGTCGGCCGATGAGGCCCTCCGACATTCCGCGTATCGATCGAAGGACGTCCTGTTCGGACATCGCCGCGCCATCCCACCCCCAATCTTCCGACCGGGCCCCGCAGCGATGCGGGGCCTCTTTTCTTTTGGGCCTCCAATGCCGGAGTCCGACCGAGACGCCGCCGTGGCGGTCGACTCACTCGGGGAGGGGCCGCGTTCGAATGTCGTAGAGGATGCGGTCGAGGTCGTGCTCGGGCCGGAACCCGAGCTCGGACCTGGCGAGGGAGTCGTCGACCATACAGACGTACTTGATGTGGTCGAGTTCGGGCCACGGCCAGTCGGTGAGCTTGAAGGACCACCCGACCTTCAGCATCGTCTTCACGATCGACTCGGGGAGGGGCCGCGGGGTCCTCCCGAGCTCGCGAAACAGGTAGGAGAGAGGCACCGGCTCGGGGCCGGCGATGTTGTAGACTCCGCGCACGCCGGGGGTGAGGGCGAGCTCGATGGCGGTGAGCACGTCCTCGGTATGGATGAGCTGGATCATCGGGTCGAAGCCGAGCAGGGTGATCGGGTTCTCCGCTCGCAGGTATCGACTCGGGGCGTTGTGCACTTCACCGACGATGTGAACGGGCCGAAGGATCACCGTCTCGATGGCCGGATGTCGCCAGAAGAACGTGTTGCAGAACATGTCGAGCGAGATGAGGTCGCGGATCGCGCGGAAGTGCATCCCACCCATCAGTGGCGAATCTTCGCGCAGGAACTGCGCATTCTTGGGGTCGGGGCCGTAGACGTTGGCGCTCGAAAGGACGACCACCTTGCCGACGTTGTGCTCGGCACAGAGTTCGAAAACCTTCTTGGTACCGTTGATGTTGAAGTCGTGGTGCTCGTCGGTGGAGGACCGCGGGTCGTGCATGATGTTGAGGTGGACGACGGCGTCGATGCGCTCGCGCCGGAAGACGTCTTCGAAGCGACGTCGGCGGATGTCGGCGCGTTCGATCTCCACGTCCTTGGGGAGGTGGTCGACTTTTCGTCGATCGATCCCGATCACCTCGTGTTTACGGTGCAAACGCCGTGTCAGCGCGCGGCCGAGGCGCCCGCCGATGCCGGTGATCAGGATGCGCTGCTTGCGCTCGCGTCGTCGTCGGGTACTCAAAAGAAGTACCCCTCGCGTTCGCTGAGGCCGCGCTCGACGAGCTTCTCGATCTCGGCTTTCACCCGGTGAACCTTCGCTCGGATCACCCGATCCTCGTCGTCGGGTTTACCCTCGAACTCCAGCGGTTCGCCGAAGTAGAGTCGGTACTTGACGGGGAGGGGCATCGCTCCGGTCGGGGCGAGTGGGAACGCGGGAAGCCCGAACATCCTGGCCACCGACTGCAGGTTGTAGATCGATGGGATCTGCTCCTCTCCGCCGACGACGCCCACCGGGACGATCGGGGTTCCGGTCTCGAGGGCGAGCCGCATGAACCCGAGCCCGAAATCCACGAGCTCGTAGGCTCGGTCGTACGTCTTGCTGATCCCGCGAACTCCTTCGGGAAACACGAGCAGGCAGCCGCCGCGGGCGAGGAGGATCCGGGCGTTCTCGCGCGTTCCCGTGACCTGGCCGGCGCGGGCGAAGACCCACGAGACGAAGGGGAGGGTCGGCACCCAGTGCTCCACCATGCTGCGGATCAGGCGGGGCGGGTTGCGGTCGAAGATGCAGGCGCCCCCGATCAGCATTCCGTCGATCGCGATCTGTCCCGAGTGGTTCGCCACCAGCATCACGGGTCCGGAGTCGGGGACGTTCTCGATGTCGAACACTTCGGTGCGGAAGTACGTGCGCAGAAAGAACTGTACGGGCGGGCCCACGTACTTGAGGAATTCGGGGTCGAAGCCGAACGGGTCGTAACCCTGGTCGTTCTGCCCGGCGTCGATGTTGCGGACCCGCTCCCAGACGTCGGGCGGGAGGCGCGACACCATCGCGTCGTCGAACGCGCTCTGCAGCTTTCCGAAGATTCCCATTGCAGTGACTTACCGTACTTGGGGTGGGTCGGCCAACGTCCCCCCGGTCTACATGACGAGCATCATGAGCCCGAAAACGATCGCGACGCTCAACAGCATGATGCCGACGAACCACATGACCTGCTCGGTCGAGTTCTCGTTCTTCTGCTTGGCGGGGTCGATCCGCGCCCCGGGCGGCGGAGCGAACATCGGTTTCTCCCGATTCTGTCGCAGAGCGCTCTCGTCGATCTCGAGGTTCGACCCCACGGCCGCTGCGCCCTGCATGTCGGTGGTCCGGCGAGACGCCGTCGCACGCATCGGGGGCTGGGAGTCTCGTCGCGCCGCAGGCCGGCTCCCGCGCTCCTTTCGCTCGCGCGTGACGGTCTTCTCGTTGTCGTTCAAGCTGTCGAGGAGCCGGAGCGCTTCGGACGCGTTTCGCGGGCGCCGCCGCTGGTCCTTGACCATCATCATCTCGAACGCGTTTCGAAAGCTCGGTGGAATCTCGATGGTCATCGGGATGCGGAACGGCTCGGGTTTCAGATGCTCCAGCACCACCGTCCGACCGTCGTCCCCCGCGGCTGCTTTTTCGCCGGTGAGCATCTCATAGGCGACGAGCCCGACGGCGTAGACGTCGGATGCCGGGACGGCGCTGCGCTCGTTTCGAAGTTGCTCGGGGGCCATGTAGCGCATGGTGCCGATGAGCTGTCCCGCGACGGTGAGCTCCTGAGAAACCTCGCGGAGGTTCTCCAGCGGCTTGGCGACCCCGAAGTCGAGCATTTTCACGAAATCGGCCTCGCCGCGCTGATGGGTCAACATGATGTTCGCGGGCTTGACGTCGCGATGGACGATCCCCTTCGCGTGGGCGTCGGCGAGGCTCATCAGCACCTGCGAGATGATGTTGACGACGCGTCCGGCCGGCATGGGCCCGGTCTTCGCCAGCCGGTCCTCGAGTGTGTCGCCGGAGACGTACTCGAAGACCATGAAGAGCTGGCCGGTCGGGTCGCGACCGAAGTCGATCAGCGTGACGGTGTGCGGGTCGTCGAGCTCCGACAGGAGCTTGGCCTCACGGATGAACCGGTCGTCTCCTCGCCCCTCTTTGAGGACCTTGATCGCCACCTGACGCCCGAGCGAATCGTCGGACCCGAGGTAGACGACGGCGAAAGCACCGCGGCCGAGCTCGCGCTCGACGCGGTATTTGCCCGCGAACATTTGTCCTGGTTGAAGCACGCCCACATCCTCTGATGTTCCATGCGCGAGCGCAAGCTGCGAGTCGTCTCTCTCGCGCGTGACCCAAGGGCTCAGTGCATCTGGCGGAACTCGGGGGTGCGGAAGTTGACCGGCTCGAGCAGATCGAAAATCTCGAGCGTGCACTTGAGCCCACTGTTGGGGAACTGCACGCCGTTGCCTTCGAACTCGGCGAGGAAGAGGATCGGATCCGCCGCCCGGTTGTAGCCGAGCTGGACCAGAGTCTGTTCGGGGATCATCTCTTCGTGCGACAGGTAGATCGCCTCCGAGAGTACGTAGAAGCCTTCCGCCTTCAGCGGTGCGAGATCGTCGACGTAGTCGGGGTCCCGAATGAGATACCCCTTGTCGTGGAACGTCCAGCGATTGTCGCTGTTCGCGGCGGGGAGAAGCAATAGCGGCGGTCCCTGCTGCGAGTGATTGTGGAAGTAGACGAGGAGGTTCTCACGAACCCACTCCTCCTTGCCCGGGAGGGGCGCCTCCGTCTTGTACAACCCGCACGGCGGCAACTGCTCGGTCATGGTTTTCCGTGATCGTCGAAGGGATGCGAGCGGTCAGCGACCACTGCGCTTCTGATAGAGGTTCTTCGCCTGTCGCTGCACCTGCATCGAGACGTTACGGTCGCGCTGCAACTGCTTCAGGTCGTTGTTACGGATGTGGTTCAGAAACTTCATCGTATCGGAGAGCGGCGTCTTGGGATTCTGACACAGCGCCAGCATCACCTCGTAGTGACGGGTGAGCTCGCGCTGGCTCGCGATGTAACTGATAACACCGTCGGGCAGCGTCTTGTTTCTTGCCCATCGCCGGTAGTCGATGTCTTGTGCGCGAGGACTGCGGACGGCCGCCATGTGGACGAGCTTGTTCGGGTCGCGCACGAGGATGTTGAGCGCCTCGCGCGAGCCGATCGTCGCGAGCCGGATCTTCTGGGAGATGTGCATCCGCGCGATCTTGTCGTGCAGGGCGCCCGTCTTGCGTCCCTCCTCTTCTTCTTCGTCGTCGTCGTTCAAGAGCTTGTCGCGCTCGGAGCGCGGCATTTCGTCGACGTTCTTGTACTTTTCGTCTTCCGCTTTGGCGCGCGCCGCCTCGGCCGCCATCAACGAGTCGTGCTCCCCGCCGTCCTCGTCGACGATCTTCTGCGACGAGTCGATGAGGCCCTGCACCCCGGGCAGTCCGGAAAGTTTCACGCCTTCGCGCTGCGCCAGCTCGAGCAGGCGATCGACCGTCGCCATGCGAGCGTTCGCGTTCTGGTACATCTGCTCGAGGATCACCGGCGCCTGCAGAATTCGCACCTGGTTGGTCGCGATCACGTCGCAGAGGTTCGCCTCGGCGATACGGGCGATGCGGGCGATCGTGTGGTCGTGCGTCCCGCGGTTCGTCACGACCGCTTCGAGCACCGCCTTGTCGCCGCGTTTCTCCTCGGCGACCCAGTCGAGCAGGCCCGGGTGGTCGAGCTTCGCCAACGCCGGGACGAGAATCTCGGCGGGGAGGTCGTCGAACGAAAGCCGGGCGGTCTCCGAGACTTCACCGTCCCACTGCGTCGACAGCATGTAGAGCGTCTGGACGTTCTCCTCGGGCGCGAGCGGCAGCATCCCTCGCGCTGCCATCATCTGCAGTTGCGGAGGAGCCTGCGGCGACAGGGGCTTGCGGACACTGTCCGGAAGATTGGCGGCGTCGAGCGGCTGGCGATCTACGGCGAGCGACATGGTCGGAACCTCAGCGGTGACTGTTCGTCAAAAGGGTAAGACCCAACTCCCCCTTTTGGCAACGTCTTCACCAAACGGAGCGATGGAACTCCGCGACACCGACGCCCCGGAAGGCGACGCCGTCGACGGTGCCGCTCCAGGTGCCGAGCGGTTGGCGGTAGTCCGAGACCACGAGCCCCAGATCGAGTGTCTGCGAGCGGACCGCCTCGCAATGCAGAGCGGCGCTCACTCCTTCCGCCTCCACGGTCCATGCTTCGTCGGACTCCTCGAAGTTGGCCCGGCCGGCGGACCGAGGCTCTCCATCGACCCAGACGACGTTCTCCAGCGAGCCGTTGAAGTCTGCGACGAGGTTGAATCCGACCTCGCGACCGTCCTCCATCCGTCCGGACGCGATCGCCCAACGCCAGACCGTCTCGCGGGCGAGCATCCCGTGGGAGTAATCGAGCAGGGCGACGCCTGCTATCGCTTCGTGGCGCTCGCCGATCCGCAGGTCTCCCCTCACCTGCGCGCCCACCTGTTTGCGTGTCGCGTTCATGAGAGGGCGGTTGCCATCGTGGCTCGCGTCGACGACGGGGCAGATGGCGGTGATCGGGTCGGCGCTCTCTTCGATCGTCATGTCGAGCCGGCAATCGGCGATCGTCCCCGACACGTTCCACGCCTCCCCTTCACGGGTCACTTCGATCCCTTCGAAGAGGCCTCGGAACTTCGCGACCGTTCCGTCCGAGGGCCAATCGGCGACGCTCACCGCCGGAGGGGGCAGGATGCGAGAGACGTCCTCGAGAAACTCGCCCGATGCGCGGTCGAACGCCCAGAAGAACACGTTCCCGGCATAGCCCGTTCTGACGATCGCGAGCCCCCACGCCACGGCGTCGGTGAAGCCGCTGCACCAGAGCCAGCGCTTCTCGCGCCGGATGCGCTCGAGGTTCGAGTGGTCGGAAAAATCGAGGGACTGCAGCTCCCCGCGCCAGGTGCCGAACCGAGGCTCAGCCGCGTCGTTCCAGGCGACGTCGGGAGCGGGTTTCAAAGGCCGTAGCCAATGGCGATCATCCCGGTGTGGACCGTGTCCGAGGAGTCGGCGGCCTCGGAGAGGACCACGGGGCTCGGGTACTCCACCGAGTAGAACTGCCCGGAGTAGCGGAGCAGCACCGAGATGTCCTTGGTGATGCCGAACGACAGTCCACCCGCGGGCTCGAAAGCGAGGGAGACCCCGTCGGTTTCACCGAACGCTCCGTCGGAGTTGTTCACTCCGAAGACGGGCAAGACCGCACCGGCTGCCTGCAACAGGACCGGCCCGACGCGGTACTGGATTCCGGCGCCGGCGCGCGCCATCACGTAACGGTTCCCCGTGTAGAACGGGTTGCTGTCGATCGTGATCGACATCGCTTCGGCACCGCCGAAGATCTCGAGCAGGAAGTCGGGGGAGAAGCCAATGAGGTATTTGAGGTCGAGACCGATTCGCGCGTACTGGCTGGGGAAGCTGCGCGATTCCTGGAAGATCGTCGTGAAGGGCGCGTACCCGCCAAAGATCGTGGCGCCGAGCGCTCCGCTCGACCCCACCTGGGTAAAGATCGCGTCGACCTTGCCGCCGAAACCAGCGAACGGGGAGGCATGCGTGAGTTCGAATCCGCCCGCCGAGGTCATCGTCAGCGACCGGCGCCCGAACAGCACACCAGCCTGAAGTCGCGCGCCGGGCTGCAGAAGATCATTGTCTCCCTGCGCCTCTTTGATCGCCTCTTCCTTGAGCGTGAGCTCTTCCTCCTCTTCCTCTTCTTCTTCATCCTCGGGGAGGAGTGAGGTCGTATCTTCTTCCTCCTCTTCCTCGGGTTCTGCGGACCAGCCGCCAGCGTCGCGGAAATCGCGCACGATCGGGACGAGCTCGCCGAAGGCCTCTTTGAGGACGCTCTTCGCATCGTCTTTGCTGAGCCGTCCCCGGCTCACGTCCTTTCGAATGTCGGCGATCTGGGCCCCGGATGGACCGATGACGACGAGCTGAAACTTCTTCCCTTTCCCGAAGACATCGATGATGAGGAGGGACTCGAGGTCGAGATCCTTCATCAGCTTGCGGAAATTATCGGCGTTCTGCTCGCGGAGCGCGCTCGACCGAAAGGATTTCTCCTCGAGGTCGAACTCCCTGGCTGCGTACGAGAAGACCTCGTCCTGGTCGGTCGGGTTGATGTCGTCCGACTTCTTGAGAAAGCCGTTGAGCGTTCCATGCGCATCGGCGCCCCCTTTCGCTGCCGCATTGAGCAACGACAGTCGCAGAGGAGCCTCCTCGGCGAACGCAGGGAACGCGAGCATCGTGACGCAGAAGACCGCGAAAATGGTGACGAACCACCGCTCGAACAACCGCTTACTGAACTTCATCGGCGACCTTCACCTTGGTTTTGGGGCCGAACGCCAGACGAGTGTATTCGATATCCGTGGTGGTAGAAAGTTCGTGCGTGTCGCATCGGATCTCCGACACCGCGCAAACCGTGGCGCGGCGCTCCGACGCCGCGCAGAACCGTGGCGCGGCGCTCCGACGCCGCGCCAGAAGTTGCTCGCGGCCTGCCCCGCTGATATCGTGCGGCCGATGGCGATTCGATCAGACATCGCCGCTGCGCTCCGCGTGGCGTTCTCGTGGCTCCTGATGGTCGCGTTGTTTCTCGGCCCCGTCGGTGCCGAAGGGACGACCGCGCTCGCGGCAGCCAGCGCACCCTGCGAGACCTCGTGTCCCTGCGACGCAGAAGAACACGAAGCCGACGAAGAACTGTCCGAGCACGGGTGCCAGGACGAGCACGCCGACTGCGACGACGGTCCGTGCGAGGACGATGACGGATGCGATGACGACTGTGGAAAGTGCGGTTGTTGCGCGAGCCTCTCGCTCGTCGCAACTCCCTGGATCCCCACGGCCACCCGGCCTCACTCGCCGTCCTCTCGGATCGCAGCGCCCGCGGAATCCCTCGCCCGTGGCACTCCTCCCGAAATTTTCAGGCCCCCACGACGCTGACTCGCACGGCTTCCCCTTGTGCTGAGTAGAGGTGGCACGTCACTGCGTGCCACCACTTTCGTGGAGATCGAGATGCACCGAGCCAGGTGGATCGGCCTCGCGCTGTGCGCGCTGGCGTGGACGGAGTCCGCGCACGCGCAGCAGTCGCCCGGACCGGTCTTGAGATTGACGTTCGAAGAGGCTGTCGAGCGGGCCAGCGATGACTCGTTGCCCGTACGACGTGCCGAGGCGCTTCGGCGTGAGGCCGATGTCGCCGTCGCGGCCGCCGGCGTGTGGCAGTCGAACCCGGAGCTTTCCGGGGCGGCGGGGCCGCGCTTCGGCCCGACCGAGACGACGGTGGATTGGTCGGTCGGGGTCCAGCAATGGGTCGCGCTCGGCAGCCGCCCCGACGCCCGTCGAGCGGTCGCGCGGGCAGCGGCTGACGCGGCCGAGGCTCGCACCGACGACGCCCGCCGTCGAACGACGCGCGAGGTCGCTGTCGCCTTTGCCCGTGCGCTCTATGCGGAGGAACGCATCGCGCTCGCCGAGCAGAACCTCGGCATCGCCGAGCAGGTCTCCGAGATCGCGCGCCGTCGGCACGAAGTAGGAGACGTGGGCGGACTCGACGAGTCCGTGGCGGCTCTCGCCCTCGCCCGCGCGCAGGCCGAATTGGACCGGTCCCAGGTCCTGTCGCTGCAGGCCGAGGCTGACCTGAAGGTTCTGCTCGCGCTCGCGGCCGACGTCGACGTCGATCCCGAGGGCTCTCTCGATTCGATCGCCGCCGGTGCGATCGCCGGGGACCTTGCCGAGCGAGCAGACCTGCAGGCGCTCCGCGCCGAGATCGCCGCCGCCCGGGCCGAGGGCGAGCTCGCCGAGAAATCGAAGCTCCCCGACGTGGCGTTCGGTGCGGCGGTATCTCGCGAAGAAGGAGCCAGCATCGTGAAGGGGACGCTCGCCTTCACGCTCCCATTCTTCCAACGCGGTCAGGGGAGCGCCGCCATTGCCTCCGCTCGCGCCGACAGATTGCAGGTCGAGCTCGATGTCGCCACGAGCGACGCGACCGTGGAGGTCGCGACGAATCGAGCGATCGCCCGCGAGCTCACGGCGGCTGTGCGTCGCTTCGAAGAGGCGGGCGCCGACGAGCTCGAGCGCACTGAAGCGATCGCCACGAGAAGCTACGAAGCGGGGGCGATCCCGCTCGGCGAGCTCTTGAGCGTACGCCGGGAGCTCCTGCGCGCCCGGGTCGAGTACACGGAACTACGTCTCGGGGCCGCGATCGCCCGGATCGAACTCGCGACGACCACTGGAGAACTTCGATGAACCCCGACAACCCTCACTGTTTCATTCAAAGGAGAAACGACATGTCGAACCTGAAAACCAACGCCATCGCCATCCTCGCGTCGCTCGCCCTCTTCGCCTGCGACAAGGCCGAGCCGGCCGCCGAAGCCCCCGCTTCGCCGAGCGACGCCCCCGCAGCCGCGGCGCCCGCAGCGGCTGTCCCCGCCGACCATCATGCCGAGCACGACCATCACGCCGAGGAGGGGGGCCACGCCGGACACGCGCCCGCCCACGCGGTCCCCGGCAGCCACGAGGACTGGTGCGGCGAGCACGCCGTCCCCGAATCGCAATGTACCCGGTGCAACTCCAAACTGATCGCGGCGTTCAAGGCGACCGGTGACTGGTGTGCCGAGCATGGTCTCCCCGAATCGCAGTGCATGGTCTGCAACCCCGATCTGAAGATCGTGCGGCCTCCCAAAGCGGAGCCGTCGGAATGAACGACCGCGAACTCCATTCCGCGCCGCGCCCTCGTCCGTCGAGCGCTCTGCTCGTGATTCTCGCGATCCTCTGCGTGTCGTCCGCCTGCAAGGGGGAGCCGCAGGAGTCCCCGCCGGTCCGCGAAGAGCCCGTGGAGGCGCCCTCGGCGACGTGTGAGCACGATCTCCCCTCCAACCTCTGCACGAGGTGCAACCCCGACCTCGCGCCCGTCTTTCAGGCCAAGGGCGATTGGTGTGCCGAGCACGAGTTTCCCGAGTCGATCTGCCCGATCTGCAACCCGGGTGCGGCCGAGCAGAAGGCCGCCGCCGCCGCCGCACCGGCCGCGGACGGTGACTGGTGCGTCGAGCACGGGCTCCCGGAGTCCAGCTGTACGAAGTGCAACCCGGCGCTCGTCGAGACGATGAAGGAGGCGGGCGACTTCTGCGAGGAACATGGGTTCCCGGAGTCGGTGTGTCCGGTCTGCAATCCGATGAAGCCCCCGCCCGGTATCGAGATTGCGGCGATCGAAGGGCGGATCGTGCGGTTCGATTCACCGAAGATCGAGAAAGCGGCAGGCATCGAGACGGTTCAGGCCTCGAGCACCGAGGCATCGCCCGCGATCGCATGCACCGCCCGCATCGCGTTCGACGCCGACCGGGTCGCCGACGTTCGCGCGATCGTCCCCGGAATCGTCCGGCGCGTGCGGGTCGAGCTCGGCGAGTCGGTCGAGGAGGGGGCGCCCCTCTTCGACCTCGAGAGCACCCGGGTCGGCGAGATCCAGGGGGCGCTGCAGACCGCCAGCGAGCGGGTACGCGCGGCGGAAGCCAACCTCGCCCGCCAGCGAGAGTTACGGGCGAGCGACATCGCCTCGGCCCGTCAGGTGGAGGTCGCCGAACGCGACCTCGCCAGCGCGCGTGCCGAAGCGAAGACTGCGGAGGCGACGCTGCGGATGGCGGGAGCCGCGAAATCCGCGCCGTCGGGGCGCTACACCCTCCGCGCTCCCGTCGCGGGCAGCGTCGTGCGCCGCCCCGCCGTGACGGGGCTCCTCGCGACTGAGAGCGAATCGCTCGCGACGATCGCCGACACCTCGATCATGTGGGCGTTCTGCGACGTCTCCGAAGCGGATGCTTCGCGCGTCGCGCCGGGCCAGCGCATGACCGTCACGCTCCCGGGGGTCGCCGAGTCGATCGAAGGGACCCTCACCTGGATCTCGCCCGAGGTGGATCCTCGAACTCGAACGGTGGCTGCGCGAGCGGACGTGCCGAACGAGGACGGTCGCCTTCGAGCGAACCAGTTCGCGAGCGCACGTATCGAGACCGGTGCGCCGCGCTCCGGGGTCGCCGTCCCCAGGATCGCGGTGCAACGCGTCGGCACCCACGAGGTCGTCTTCGTGCGCGAGAAGGCAGGCACCTACCAGCCCCGCGTGGTCGAACGATACGGTGACGGCGAAGAGGTCCAGGTCACCGGCCGCGTGCGCGCGGGTGACGACGTCGTGACGACGGGCGCCGTGCTTCTTCGGACCGAAGTGATGCCGGGCAGCATCGGCGCCGGCTGCTGCGAAGTCGAGCCCCCGAGCGGAGAGGACTGATGCTCACTCGGCTCATCGACCTCTGCCTCGCCTACCGCCCGGTGGTGCTGATCGCCGCACTGGTGCTGGTGGTGGTCGGCACGTTCAGCCTGTCGCAATTGCCGTTCGACGCGTTCCCCGACACGACGCCGGCGCAGGTGCAGGTCAACACGACCGCCGCCGCGCTCTCGCCGATCGAGATGGAGCGCCAGATCACGTTCCCCGTCGAACAGGCGATCTCGGGGCTCCCGGGGCTGGTCGAGGTGCGCTCGGTCTCGAAGTTCGGGTTCTCGCAGGTCACCGCGATCTTCGACGACGACACCGACATCTACCTGGCGCGTCAGGTCGTCAGCGAGCGCGTCGCGAGCGCGTCCCTCCCCGAGGGGGTCGGCCGCCCCTCACTGGGACCCGTCTCCACCGGTCTCGGCGAGGTCTTCCAGTACATCGTGCACAGCGAGACCCTGTCGCCGCGCGAGCTGCGGACGCTGCATCACTGGGTCATCCGACCGCAGATGGTGCAGGTCCCCGGCGTCGCCGAGATCAACACCTGGGGCGGCTACGAACAGCAGTATCACGTCGTGGTGGACCCGCAGCGCCTCATCAAGCACGAGCTCACGCTGGACGACGTCGCCCGCGTCCTTCGACTCGGCAACCGTAACGCGGGTGGGGGCGTGCTCGATCAGGCAGGCGAGGCGCAGCTCATCCAGGGCCTCGGGCTCGTCGGGGGCGTCGAAGACCTGGAGGCGATGGTCGTCGCCACCGTCGACGGGACGCCGATTCGTCTCACCGACGTCGCCACCGTCCGCGTCGACCACGAGATTCGGCGCGGCGCCGTCACCTACCAGGGGGAGGGGGAAGCCGTGCTCGGCCTCGGCTTCATGTTGATGGGGGAGAACAGCCGCGAGATCACCCACCGCCTCGAACGCCGCCTGGAAGAGGTGCGCCGAAGCCTCCCCCCCTCCGTCGAGGTGACCGCCGTCTACAGCCGCACCGATCTGGTCGGCCAGGTGCTCGAAACCGTCCGCAACAACCTGCTCGAGGGGGCGCTCCTCGTCATCGCCATCCTCTTCGTCTTCCTCGGGAACCTCCGCGCCGGCCTGATCGTCGCGCTCGCGATCCCGCTGTCGATGATGTTCGCCTTCAACGCGATGCTCCGCTTCGGGATCGCCGGCAGCCTCATGAGCCTCGGCGCGATCGACTTCGGCCTCGTGGTCGACAGCTCGGTCATCATGGTCGAGAACGCCGCGCGCCGCCTCGGCGAAGACGAGTCCGACCGCTCCGTACGCGAGATCGTGCGCGACGCCGCCGTCGAGGTGCGTCGCCCGACGCTCTTCGGCGAGCTGATCATCGCCATCGTCTACCTGCCGATCCTCGCGCTGGAAGGGGCCGAGGGGAAGATGTTTCAGCCGATGGCGCTCACGGTCATCTTCGCACTCCTCGGCTCGATGATCCTGTCGATGACCCTGATGCCGGTCCTCGCGAGCTACGTCCTGAAGAAAGGGGAGGGACACCGTGACAACCGGCTGGTGGCATGGCTCAAGGCGCGTTACCGCCCCGCGCTCAGGTGGGCATTGCGCCACCGAGCGCCGGTTCTGCTGGTCGCGGGCGTGGTCCTCGCCAATGCGGTGTTTCTCGCGACCCAGCTCGGCTCGGAGTTCATCCCCCGTCTGCGAGAACAGGCGGTCGTGATCAACACGGTCCGCATCGCCGGGGTATCGCTCGACGAGTCGGTTCGCTACGGCACTCGGATCGAGCAGGTCCTGTTGGACGAGTTCCCCGACGAGATCGATCACGTCTGGACTCGGACGGGGACCGCAGAGGTCGCGACCGACCCGATGGGGCTCGAGGTCTCCGACGTCTTCATCACACTGACGCCGCGCGACGAGTGGAAGCGAGGGTCGACCCAGGACGAACTCGTGGAGGCGATGAGCACGACGCTCGAGGGGATGCCCGGAATGCGGACCATCTACACGCAGCCGATCGAGATGCGCGTGAACGAGATGGTCGCGGGGATCCGCTCCGACGTCGGCATCAAGCTGTTCGGCGACGACTTCGACGTCCTGCGCCGTCGCGGCGACGAGATCGTCCGCGCCGTCGAGGGGATCCCCGGGGCCGCCGACGTCACCGTCGAGCAGCTCACGGGACAGGCGATGCTCACCGTCGAAGTCGACCGCGAAGCCGCGGGACGGTACGGAATCCCCGTCGGTCAGATCCTCGACGTCGTCGAATCGCTGGGGACACGGAAGGTAGGCCAGGTGGTCCAGGGACAACGCCGCTTCGATCTCGTCCTACGATTCGGCGAAGAGACGCGTAGCTCGGCCGAGCGGATCGGCCAGGTGCTGATCCGCACCGGCGACGGCGTCCAAGTTCCTCTCTCCGCGGTCGCGAAGGTCGAGGTGATCGAGGGTCCGTCGACGATCCAGCGCGAGTGGGCGACGAGGCGCGTGGTGATCCAGGCGAACGTGCGCGGCCGCGACGTCGGGTCGTTCGTCGCCGACGTCCGGCGCGAGCTCGACACGATCGACCTCCCCGAGGGCTACTACACTACGCTGGGCGGGCAATTCGAAAATCTGGAGCGCGCCCGGGCGCGTCTGCTGATCGTGGTCCCCATCGCCCTCTTGCTGGTGCTCTCGCTCCTCTATCTCACCTACGGTCGCGCGGCGGACGCGCTCCGCGTCTTCACCGGTGTTCCGTTCGGGGCCGTAGGCGGGATCGTGGCGCTGTGGCTGCGCGACATGCCGTTCTCCGTCTCCGCTGCGGTCGGGTTCATCGCGCTGTCGGGCATCGCGGTGCTCGGCGACATGGTCCTCGTCTCGTACGTACTCGACCTTCGTCGCCGCGGACTCGAGCCGCTCGCCGCGATCGAAGAGGCCGCCGTCACGCGGTTGCGGCCGGTCCTGATGACGGCGCTCGTCGCGGCGTTCGGCTTCCTGCCGATGGCTTTCAACACCGGCGTCGGAGCCGAGGTGCAGCGCCCCCTCGCCACCGTCGTCGTGGGCGGAATGGTCTCGTCGACCGTGGCGACGCTGTTGGTGCTGCCGGTCCTCTATGCGATCTTCGGGGTACGAACTCCACCCGAAGAAGGTGAAGTAGCGTGAGCAAGAAGACCCTCTGGATCGTTGGAATCGTTGCGCTGCAGGCGTTCTTCGTCGCCACGTTCCTGCTGGTCGAGTCGGGACGCCTCGCGCCGGACGAACCGTCGAGCGAGCTGGCGGTCTCACCGCCCGACGAGGTGCCGATGCCGCCACTGGGGCTCGAGCTGCGTCGACGTGACGGGACCATCCGCACCCTCGACGCGCCAGCGCGTCAGACGATGGTGCACGTCTGGGCGACCTGGTGCCCGCCCTGTCTGCGCGAGCTCCCGAGCGTCCTCGCGCTCGCCGAGCGCGAGGACTTCGAGCTGGTCGTCGTCTCCGTCGACCCGACCTGGGAGGCGATCGACGGGTTTCGCGACGATCTCGATCGCCCGTTCGTCTACCTCGCCGACAGCGATGCGGTGGAACGCGCGCTCGACGTGCGACACCTCCCGGTCACCTTCGTGTTGAAGTCGAACGGGGAGGCTTTGCGGTTCGATGGTCGTCGGGAGTGGTCCGACGAGTTCGTCTCGCGATGGACGTCGGATTGACGTTTTCTCAACCCATCGCGGACAGAAGGTTGCGGCAAGCGTCGACGCACTTTTTGCAGAGTTCCGCACATGCCGAGCAATGGTCGTTTTCGTGCGACTTGCACTCTTCGTGGCAGGCTTCGCACGCCTTCAAGCACGCCTGAACCTGAGCCTGGACGATGGAACCGGAACCGGTCGACAGGCGGCCCAGAACCTGTGCGGTGGCCGCACAGATCGTCGCGCAGTCCTGGCACTTGCGGATGCACTCGAACATCGCCTCGGCGTCCTCGACGAGGCAGGCGTCCGAGCAGCCGTTGCAGGCCGCGATGCACTCCAGGCAAGCCGTCAGGCAAGCTCGAAGCTCGGAGAGGTACGATGGAGTCTTGGGATGAGCGTTCTGCAGGTCGGTCAGAGTGGACATTCGGTCTTCCTTCAAAAGCGAGAATCGCGTGCCAGCCCAACCTGTCCACGGGCGGGGGCGGCGACAAGAAAGTTTCCTCCGCCCGAATCTCCTCTCAGGCTAGGAGTCGTTGAATGCCCGTGTTCGTCAGCTTTCGCGTCATGTGCGTCGTGAAGCGTCGCGCGTGAGTCCGCCACGGGTAATCGCCGAGATGGTCGTCGCCCTGAACCCGAACTTTCAAGAATTCGTCGACGAGTAGAAAGGTCACCAAGCCGATCGCGACCGTCCTCCCCCAGTGGGGTTCGTCGTCGTCGGTTATCCCGGCGCGTACCTTGTTCGCCGTCGCCGTGACCGCGGCGGTCGCGACCGCTCCGACCAGCTCGCCGAGCCAGTCCCGCTGCTGCGACGAGAGTCTGGTGTCGGTGTTTTGCTGCACCGCCTGGACGGTCGCATCCCCCTCCTGCCGCTCGTCCTCCGTCAGGACCGGTTCCTGACCCGTGACCGCGGTCTCCGCGGCCCGAAGTGCGTGGTCGACGATACGTGCGACGGCTGTGGCTGCCGCGGCGGCCAGCAGGCCTTTCCAGATGCTCATGGCTTCCTCGCTGAGTTCGGAGGGACGAACGTGATCACACGACAAACCACTTCAAGTGACCGCAGGCGCGACTTCACGGCGGGGGGATGAACTCCTGGCACGACGTGTCGCCGTCGCCGGGGCCCTGCACGCAGTGAGGTTCTTGCTGGTCGCAATCTGCGTCCGTTCGGCATTCGGACGTGTCGTAGGTGCAGAAGAACCCGACGAAGCGGTTGTTGCAGGGCGATCGGAACGGCAGGCACTCCGCGCCGTCACCGCCGGTGCAGTCGCTGTCGAACGCGCACTGCGAGTCGACGCAGCGCGAGACCGGCTCCCCGAACGCGCCCGCCGGGATGCAGCTGCCAGCTTCTCCGCCGCAGTCGGCGTCCGACCTACACTCGTCGTAGAGGCACGCGGTCATCTCTTGAGGAGCCGCGCCGCCGCAGTAGAAGATCGGTGCATTCACGCACGCGCCGTCCGGCGAAGCCGTGCAGTCGGTGTGTTGACAGCACTCGTCGAGCCCCATCGGCTCGGCGCAGTTCGGGGCGACGGGTGGGACGAGGCAGGTGTTCCAGCCGTCGGGATGATTGATCGGGATGGTGTCGCACGTCGCGAGGGGTCCGCAGTCGATGTCGGAGCTGCAGGATCCCCGCACGTCGGCCACCCCCGCATCGGTCGACGCGTCGGCAGGGCCTCCATCCGCAGAGCTCGCTGCGTCGCCCGTATCGGGCGAACCAGCATCGCCATCCCCTGCGTCGGTGACGGTTCCGCTATCCTCGAGGGTCGACATGTCCGCGCCGGGAGAGGGCCCCATGTCGAAAGAATCAAAGCACTCGCACGCTTCGTCCGCACATGCCGTAATCTGGTACGACGAACCATCGGGGCAAGTGCACCTGACGAGGTCGTCCTCGCACCTCAGGGGCTCGGGGGGCGGCTCGGACTTGTTGTGCACGACGATCCCGGCGGCCACGAAGTTGTGAAGTTCGTGCTCCACGGTGATGTCGTAGACGTCGCTGACCTCGGAGAAGACCACGGCTCGGGTCACGTCGACAGCAGTCAACACGTCGTCGTTCCAGACCGCGAGCGCCGTGCGATCGCCGAGAAACCAGTCCCCGGCTGGCACATACTTTCGCTGCACCGGGCAAAACACCGGATGATCCGACGTCAGCCGCAACTGTCGTCCACCCACTTCCAGAACCCCGACTTCGCGCTTCACCACGCGGGTCGCCACAATGCGCGTCACGACCCTTTTGCCGGTGGTCTCGTCGACGGCCCAGATTTCGTCACCCACCTTCAACTGCTCGATGGGGATCTCCCCTTCGGGGGTCGAGACGAGTGTGCCGCGTGCCACACAGCCGTTCACCAGCACGCAACCCATCAAATAGACCGCTCCGGCAGCGCCCACCATCAAACCCAGCACGCGCTGGCTTCGATCTTCCCTGAAGCTCATGGTTCTCCTTTCGATTCGAATGGGCTCAGTGTACCGCCGCTCCGACGTCGGAACAAAGATCCAAGACCTCCTACAGTCTCCGTGGACGAAGTCGCGGGCGGGCCATGGGGGTTGATGATCGAACGAGCGCTCCTAGGTTGCCGCAGTGGACACGAAAAAGGCGAAAAGTCGACGACTTCTCTGTGTCGAGGATGACCCGGACCAGCTCGCACTCCTGACGCGACTTCTGGAGATGCGCGGCTACACCGTCACGGGTGCGAAGAACGTTCGAGAAGCCGTAGCCGCTTTGCGCGAGAACGACTTCGACCGCGTCGTGACCGACTACAACCTCCCCGACGGGACGGCCAACGACTTCGCCGCGATGCTTCCGGTCGGCAAGACGATCTTGTTGACCGCTCGCTACGATTTCGACTTCCCCGACCATGCCGTCTACCTGCAGAAGCCGGTGGAGATCACGACGCTCTTCGAGCAGCTCGGCGAGATGGGGGGTGTCGGCGTCGTGGCCAGCGAAGCCACCGACGACGACTCGCCCGACGTAGGCGAACTCGCACCGCTCATCCTCTACGTGACGAGCGGAAGCGTCGTCTGCCGCATGGCGGAACGGAACACGCGAAAATGGCTCGCCGCGAACGGCCACGAGGACGACCAACTGGAGGTCGTCGACCTGCACGAAGCCCCCGAGCGCGGCGACGAAGACCGTATCATCCTCACCCCCACCCTCGTTCGGCGAAACCCTCGACCCCGCGCATGGATCGTGGGGGATCTCTCCGACACGTCCACCCTCGACGCCTTCCTCGGCTGACCCGATGTCCGACGACCCAACACGCGATTTCTCCATCGAACGATTCCCTTCAGGTGTACCCGGATTCGACATCCTGTCCGACGGGGGCCTACCCAGAGACCGGGCGACGCTGATCGCGGGCCGAAGTGGAACGTGCAAGTCACTCTTCGCGCTCCAGGTCGCGTGCGAGACGGCGCGAAACGGGACCAGGGTCCTCTATGTCGCGGTGGAAGATCCACCCGGCGACCTCCAGCATTCGGGGGACGCCCTCGGGTTTCGCACCAGCGAGCTGATCGACGAAGGGTTCCTCGAGATCGCCGACCTGGCGCACCCGATGCAGGGCCCGGTCTTCGTCAGCGGCGCGTTCGACGTCGGCGGCCTCATCGCGCGAGTTCAGCACATGGCCGAAAGGCACGGCGCGGAGCTCGTCATCATCGACTCGATCTCCGCGCTCTTCGCGCCGCTCCCCGACTCGTCGATGCTGCGGCACCACTTCTTCCAGCTCGTCCGCGCCTTCACTCCGGGCCACGGCACGTCGTTGATCCTCACCGTCGAGAGCCCCAACGAATACGGGCCGATCGGCCCGCTCGGGTTCGAAGACCACGTCTGCGATCTCATCATCGTGATGCGCAATCTCGTCGACGGAAAGCGCCGCCGCCGGACCGTCGAGATCCACAAGTACCGCAGAAGCCCCCACTACAAGGGGGAGTTCCCCTGCGCTCTCACCGACGAGGGGCTCTCCGTCTTCCCCCTCGACGCGGTGAACCCGGGCGCCGAGACCCGCTCCGGCCGCGTGAAGAGCGGGATCGACGGGCTCGACGAACTGCTGCAGGGAGGCTGGCTCAGCGATTCGATCGCCCTCGTCCGCGGCCCCACCGGCAGCGGTAAGACGATCCTCTCGTCGCACTACGCCGTCGCCGGTGCATCCCGCGGCGAGCGCGTCTTCTACTACGGATTCGAGGAGTCCCGAGAGTCGCTGATGCGGAACCTGGATACCCTGGGGATCCCCGTGCGCAAATACGTCGACGAGGGTTCGCTCAAGCTCACCTGCCGCTTCCCCGAAGCGACGAGCCCCGAGGACATGATCATCGAGCTGCGCAGCGTCATCGACAAACACAAGCCCGGCCTCATCGTGATCGACAGCATCTCCGCGATTGAGCACGTGACCTCCTACGAGTCGTTCCGCCAGTTCATCATCGGCGTCACGTCGGCCCTCCGCCAGCACGGACGGAGCGCGATCCTAACCCAGGCGATCGCTCAAGATCAGACGACCGACGTCAGCGCGCCGTATCTGTCGACGATGGCCGACGCGATACTCACCCTCTCCTACGACCTCCAGTCGGACGGGATGGACCGCCGCGTCCGCGTCCTGAAGCTTCGCGGATCCGGACACACGATGGGGTCCGTCCCGATGGACATCACCGACTCGGGGATGGTCATCCACGCCGCGGGCACGTAAAACGGCCCATGGCCAATCCGACCGAAACCCTTCGCACACTCCTCGCCCCCCAGGGGATCAAGACCGTGACGACCGGTGGCTCCGAGGTCGGTCGCTTCCTGCAGCGACGCTTCGGCAGCACCGACGACGTCGTCGTACGCGAGCGCTGGTCTGCCGAACTCCAGCGCATCGAACGCGCTCGGGCCCTCGTCGTCGGGGTCCCGATGGACGCGGGCGCAGGCTTCGAACGCGGCTCCTTCAAAGGACCGCTCGCACTTCGGACGGCGCTTCTGGAAGCCGGACTCTGGGAGCGTATGTCGGACGCAGGCGTCGTCGATCTCGGCGACGTTCGCGTCAACCCGCACCTCGTCGACGACTCCTACTACACCGCGGACCTGCTCGAGCGGGTCCGCCGGGCACGGGACCGCGACGACGACCTGCCCGTCGCCCCGCACTCGGCGCTCCGGGCCGTCCTCCGCGCATGCCACGAGCTCGCCCCCGAGACGCCGGTCCTCGTGCTCGGCGGCGACCATTCGATCTCGCGCATCCCCGTCGAAGTTCTCGCCGAGCGCTTCCCCGACACCCTCGGTGTCTTCCACGTCGACGCGCACACCGACCTGCTCGACGAGCGCGACGGCACCCCGCACAACTTCGCGACCTGGGCCTACCACGCCAACGACGCGATCGGCCGGGGTCGGCGGATGGTGCAGCTCGGTATTCGCGTCTCCGGGCGCTCCCGTGATGCCTGGGAGACCGAGCTCGACCTTCGCCAGATCCGGATGGAGGAGGCCGAGGTCGCCACGCCCGAAGAGCTCGCCGACGAGGTGTCGCAGATCCTTCGGGACGCCGGCGTTCGCCAGGTCTACGTCTCGAACGACATCGACGGTACCGATCCGACCTACGCCGCGTCGACCGGGACGATGGAGCCCGGCGGGCTTCACCCCGATCTCGTCATCCACGTCCTCCGTCGGCTCGGCGCCGACTTCGACGTCGTCGGGTCCGACCTCGTGGAGGTCGCACCACCCTTGAAGTGGCATGTTCCGGGCGAGCCCGCCCGCACGATCCGCACCGGCGCGCGCTACGTGCTCGAACAGCTCGATGCGATGATTGGGACCAACCTCGCGCCCTCGCTCTCACTCCCGGAACCTGCCGATCCAGGCCAGGTCGCCCGCGCGCCGGGGTTCGTCTGACCCTCGCGGCCGACCCTTGCGTTCCCGGGCGTCGTGCCCACAACTTGTGACTCCTCACGACCACGGAGCACACATGTCTCAACGTCGCGTACTCGTCACCGGTGCCAACAAGGGCATCGGGAAAGCCACCGTCGCAGCGATCCTCGACCACGCCGACGACACGTTCGTCTTCCTCGGATCGCGCTCGCGCAAACGGGGCGAAGCCGCCCGCGACGAGCTCGTCGCAGACCATCCCGACTGGGCCGATCGCATCGAGGTCTTGGAACTCGACGTTGGTTCCGACGAATCAGTGACCGCGGTCACTGAGCATCTCCGCGAGCATCACGGTCCGCTCTACGGCGTCGTGAACAACGCCGGAATCGGTCGGGGCAACGGGCTCGAGAACGTCCTCAACGTCAACATCCGTGGGCCGCGCCGCGTCTGCGAAGCGTGCGTACCGCTGTTGAGCGAAGGTGGACGCATCGTCAACGTCTCTTCGGCGTCGGGCCCCAACTTCGTCAAGACCTGCAGCGACGCCCGCAAGAAGACCCTCACTTCGCCGGATGTGAGCTGGGGTGAGATCGAAGAGATCATGGACGAGGCCCTCGAGATCGAGCGGGCCGACAGCGGCGACTACCAGGCAGCCGGCCTTGGAGACGGCGACCCCTACGGCCTGTCGAAAGCGTGCCTCAACGCCTACACGATCTCGCTCGCCCGCCGCCATCCCGAGCTCACCGTCAACGCCTGCACCCCCGGTTTCATCGAGACCGACATGACCCGGCCGTACCTCGAGGGCTCGGACAAAACCGCGCAAGAGATGGGGATGAAGTCCCCCGCCGAAGGGACCCGCGCGCAGATGCACCTGCTCTTCGGCGACGTCGGCGGGAGCGGCTGGTACTTCGGGAGCGACGCCGAGCGCAGCCCGCTCGACCGCTATCGCTCTCCGGGGGATCCGCCTTACACGGGGGATTGACGCAGGCCTACGAGCCTCCCACTTTGGTGCGCGCGCGTCCCGCGCGTCGTGGGTGACAGCGCGCAGCGCGCCCCGGGCGAAGCCCGGCGTAGCCCCGGGTGCAGGGCGGCGAAGCCGACCAAACCCGGGGGGCGTTCGCACGACCTCCATGCGAGCGCAGCGAGCCGTTCGCCAACGCAGCTAGCGAGCCGCCGCGGTCACCCGGTCGTTGTTTCCGTAGTCTTTGCGGGTGCGAACGTCCGAGAACCCCTGGTCGCTCAGAACTCGTCGCACCGCTGCGCCCTGCCGGTATCCGTGCTCCAGCACGATCCACCCGTGAGGCTCGAGCCTTCCATGCGCCTGCGCCGCGAGCCGCCGGATGATCGCGAGCCCGTCGTCGTCCGCGAAGAGTGCTCCCGCCGGCTCCCACTTTGCGACCTCGGGCTCGAGCGAATCGCGCTCCGATTCGGCGATGTAGGGAGGGTTGCTCACGACGAAGTCCAGCGCGATGTCGGCAGGAATCGCGTCGAGCAGGTCACCCTCGAAGAACTCGACCCGGTCGGCGTAGCCCAACGCTTCGGCGTTCTCTCGGGCCAACGCGAGCGCTTCGGCGGAGGCGTCGGTGGCGAGGATGCGGGCCGAGGGGCGCTCCGAAGCGATCGCGAGGGCGATCGCGCCGGTCCCCGTACCGACGTCGACCAGCGTCGCGGTCGAGTCCTCGGGCACGACCTTCAGAACCTCTTCGACGAGCACCTCGGTGTCGGGGCGCGGAACCAGCGCGCGTGCGTCGGTCTTCAGGTCGAGCGTCCAGAACCCCCGAGTCCCGACGATGTAGGCGACCGGCTCGCGCATCGCCCGGCGCTTCACGAGCGCGCGGTAGGCGTCGAGCTCTTCGGACTTCATCGGGCGGTCGAACTGCACGTACAGATGGATGCGCTCGATCCCCAGCACGTCGGCCAGCAAGATCTCCGCGTCGAGCCGCGGCGAGTCGACCCCCTTGGATTCGAAGAAGCCGGTCGACCACTCCAACAGTTTCAGGA
The DNA here is from genome assembly GCA_964411125.1 of uncultured Bradymonadales bacterium. Lineage (GTDB taxonomy): Bacteria > Myxococcota_A > Bradymonadia > Bradymonadales > Bradymonadaceae > JBFIHF01. Next base: position 25,043 of record CAYPJU010000069.1, read on the forward strand.
CTGTCCAGGGGGGCCCCATCGCCGCTTCTTCGTTCGCCATCTCGCGTTCCGTGCTCATCGTGGCCGTAGTGCGCTCCCCGCGCTATGCTGCGGGTCGCCACAGATAGCGGCAATAACACGACGACGACACGGAGTACATGGTGCGCCTGCGAAACTGGATGACCCTCGCGATCGCCACGCTGACCTTCGGGACCGCCTGCGAAGAGAAAAAGCCCGCGGTCGAGAGCGAAGAGGTCACCACCTCCGAGCGCGAGACGCCGCCCCCCTCGACCGAGCCGTTGGCCCCAACGGAAGGAAAGTTTTCCATCGGAAAGCTCGACGTGAAGCCGAGCGTCGGGGTCTTCAAAGCGGAGGGAGCCCCCAAACCAGAAGAGGTCCAGGCCCGGCTCGAGGCCAAGCTCTACGAGTCGGACGCGTTCGAAAAGGGCGGTCCGCGCGAGCTCTCCGGTTCGGTGATGTACGACATTCGCAAAACGGACGACGGGTGGGACGTGATGCTCGGCGGCGGCGTCGGTTCCCCCAACGCGCGCTTTCAGGCGGGCGTGGGGCAGAAGTCGACCGGAGAAGGCAACGCCGACAAGAGCGTCGCCGAGCTCGTGAACGGCAGCGTCGACGAGATGGCGAAGCAGATCGCGCGGCAGGCGGGCGTGCTCGCCTCCGACGTCGACGGTCTCGTCGCCGTGCTCGAACGCGAGGGAGCCGAAGCCGACGAGAAGATCGTCGCGATCCAGGAGCTCCGCGAGCGGCGCGCAAAAGAGGCGATCCCGTCGCTCCGGAAACAGCTCGACCCCGAGAATCCCTCGAACCTCCGTACGGCTGCCGCCGCGACCCTCGTGCAGCTCGGGGACACCGAGTCACGCAACGAGATCGTGAGGGTCGCCGAGGATCTCAGCCGCGACAAAGATCCTCAGTACGTCCCGATGCTCCACATCCTCGCCGACCTGGGGGGGCAGGAGGTCGAGACCTATCTGCGCACGGTCGCCGATGCGCACCCGGCGCCCGCGGTTCGCGCCGTGGCATCCGAAGCGCTCCGCGAGCTCGAGGCGACGAAGTGACCGTCCGAGTCCAACGCGACGGCGCCGTTCTCGCCGTCACCATCGACCGCGCCGACGCCCTGAACGCGATTGATTTCCCGACGATGGACGCCCTCGACGATGCGATCACCGAGGTCGAAGACGACCGCTCCCTGCGCGTCGTGATCCTGACCGGGGCCGGTGACCGCGCCTTCGTGAGCGGCGGAGACCTCCAGAAGTTCGCCTCGCTGAACGACGAGGCGGGCGTCACGAAGATGGCGACGCGAATGCGCGACCTCCTCGCCCGCCTCGAGTCGCTCGACGCCTGGGTCGTCGCCGCGATCAACGGGGCGGCCTACGGCGGCGGCTGCGAGACGCTCCTCGCTTGCGACTTCCGAGTCTGCGCCGAGGAGGCGGTGTTCGGGTTCACGCAGGCGAAGTTCGCCGTGCCGCCCGGCTGGGGCGCGCTCACCCGCCTGGTCGAGCTGGTGGGGCGTGCGACGGCCATCGATTGGCTGGCGCACGCTCGGATCGTCGACAGCGCGACGGCGCTGAGGGAGGGCCTCGTCCACCAAGTCGTGGAGCGCGCCGAGCTGACGGATCGAGTGCTCGAACGCGCCGCGCAGCTCGCGCGCCACGAGCGCCCGCTCATCGGCGCGCTGAAGAGAGGCGGCCTCCGCGCCGCACGTACCGCCGCGATCGAAGAAGAACTCGACGCGTTCGTCGATTGCTGGCTCTCCGATGCCCACACGACCGCGATCGAGGAGTTTCTCGCCCGGTCGCGTGCGACTTCATAGGCCGGGGAAGCAGATGCCGGTGGCGGTGCCCGCGAAGTCACCGGGGATGCAGATCGCTCCGTCCGGGCACACCGGATTCGCGAAGTCGCAGGTGCAGAGAAATCCGTCACATTCCCCACCGGGACACGTGCAGTCTGCCGCGCAGAGCCCGCATCCGGCCCCGCCGCCGGCCGCTACGCACTGCGCGGCGGACGGGTCGCAGAACGTTCCCTGCGGACACGATGCGGGGTCGTTCGGGTCACACGACTGCCCCTGCGGTACGCGGCATTCGTCGTTGACGCATGCATAGCCGTCAGGACAGAGCGAGGGATTGTTCGAGCAGGACGGCGAGTCGCGGCAGAATCCGTCCTCGCACAGCTCCCCCGACGCGCAGTCGGCGCTGCCGATGCACTCCGAACAGGTTCCGTTGAGGCAGTAGGGGGTCGACGCCGGGCACGAGCCCGAGACGCTCGGGTCACATCCCGTGGCGTCGTCCTGGCACGTTCCGCCGATACAGATTCCGTCGCCACACTCGCCGCACCGCACGACGCCGCCGCATCCATCGTCGAAGTTGCCGCACTCGACCGCGAGCTGCGAGCAGGTGCGCGGCGTGCATGTCCCGTTGTTCACGCCGTTGTTGTCGGGAACTCCCTCGCAGTCCGAATCGCTCGACCCGCACCCCGAAGGGCAGCATCCATCCCCCGAAAGGCAGACGTCCACGGGACGGTATTCGCAGCCGATCACGCAGCCGTCGGCGTCCGCGGTCGTCACGACCGAGACGCAGGCACTCTGGGCCGGCGCGCAGGTGGTACCGCACCGGTCCTGGTTCGTCCCGTCACAGTCGTCGTCGTTGGTCTGGCCGCAGCCGACCGGGCAGCACCCGTCGCCGTCGACGCACTCGCTCTCGCGTTCGTACGAACACTCCGTCACGCAGGTGGAGGGATCCTGCTCGCCGCTGTCGATCGTGCAGGCGTTGCGATCGTCACACGAAACAGCTCCGCATGTCGTCCCGTTGTTCTCGCCGCCGTTGTTCTGCGCCCCGTTGTTCGTCGCCCCGTTGTTGATCTGGACCGGATCGTCCTTGCCGCTCCGCTTCTTCGCGGGCTTTCCGCAACCGATCATCACAAGGCCCGCTACACACAGAACCGCTACGCATCCAGACCGCATCTCATCCTCCAAAAATTTCACAGCGATATTCTGCCAGCGGTTGGGAGGGAATCATCTCAAAGTTTCTGAAAGTTCGCCCTCGCGGGCGGTCGTCAGCGCCGCGACTTTGGCGTGCGCACCCCATGCGGCCCAACTCCCGCTGGCGGCGGCGAGCAGCTCGCGGGCCCGCTCGTCCTCGCCCCGCTGGTCGGCGAGCCGTCCGGCCAGCTCGCAGGCGAGGGCGAGGTCGTTCGTCCAGCCGTGCTTCTCGGCGAGAAGGATCGCCTGCTCGAAGTGATTGTGCGCTTCGGACGGCATCCCGCGTCGGCGACATCGTTCCCCGCGCAGTAGCTCGGTGCGATGTTCGAAGTTGTAGGGTGCGCACGCCGCGAGCGCGTCGAGCGCCGCGATGTCTTTGTCTGCGGCCGGGAGCAGCTCGTCGTCGTCGAGGGCGAATTTGGCCAGCGCCGAATACTGGTGAAGCATCGGCAGATGCCAGGTGGACGGTGCGCCCTCGATCATCGACCGAGCCTCTTCCAGCACCGCCGACGCCTCTGCCGGCTTTCCGAAGTGGTAGCGCGCCATCCCGATCACGATCCGGATCAGACACCCGGCCGCCGTGGAGCCCGCCGCCTCGGCCGCTTCGAGCGCCTCGGACTCCGTGAACCCACCGCCGTCGAGGCGCGACGGATCGTCGTTCAGCCCGAGGAAGGAACGGATCAACTGTTCGAAAGGCCGGTGGACGTGGAGCGCGTTGTACTCCTCGAACGCCAGCATCGCCGCCGAAGCCTCCTGCGCCTCCACGTAGAGCGGCTCGAGCGGCAAACCCGCGTAGAGCGCGTTGTGAATGTAGGCGTGCAGGCCGTACCCCGCGTACTCGAGGTCCCCCGTCGATCGACCGAGCTCCCAGACCAGCTTCGCGTTCGGCAGCGTCTCCCGGAGTGGATCCAGCAGGTTGCAGACCAGGTCGTGGACGCAGTGGCGCGTGCGCGTCTCGAGCGTCCGGTCCTCGAAGAGATCGAGCAGCCCGAGAGCGACGTTCCCCCAGATGTGCGCCAGGTCGTACATCCCGATCGAGTTGAGCACGATGCCGAACAGCGACAGGGCGTAGGGGGTCGCGACCGTCACTCCCCGCTCGGCCGCCGAACAGATGAGGTTCGCCGCGATGATCGGCAGGAGTTGAGGGCGTCCGAAGTAGGTCGCCGACCCGATCCTCGTCTGCGTCACGTCCGCAGCGATCATCACCGGATCCTGCGTCTTCGGCAGGTTCGAGAAACCCTCGGGGCCCATCTCGATCAGCACGCCGATCGTGCGCTCGACCGCACCCGAGACGTCGTCGGGGCCAGGGTGGCCAGGCAACTCGACGTCGAGGCTTCGAAGCAGGGCGAGCCCTCGGTCGACCGCGTCGTCGAAATCCTTGTGGGCGATCGCCGTGTCGATCATCGCGTGGAGCGCCGGCAGTCGATCGAGCACGGACTCGCCCCGCGCGATCACCTCCTCGGTGTATTTCGGCACCGCCTCGAACTTCGCGCTCAGGTAGGCAGCCTCGGCTGCGCCGTTGTGGAGCGCGAGCGCGAGATCGTATTGCGACTGCCAGCCGTCGGTCCCGAGCAGCTCGATCCCGGCCTCGAAGAGCTCGAACGCGAGCGGGTAGGCGACCTTTCGGCGGGCGTCCGTCGCCGCTCGCAAGCTGCTGCGCGCCGCCTCGATTCGCTCGTCCTCCGTGAGACGCGTCGACGCCGCTCGCAGATGCCGAACCATGTCGAAGTAGTACGGATTGCCGACGTCTCCTTCACACCAGCCGTCGAGGGCCCCGGCGAGGTCGTGGTGCAGCCGTGCCTGCGCATCGTCGCTCGCCAGAGCGATGGCGCACTCTCGCATCCGGTCGTGGTGGAGCTCGACGGAAGGGGTCCTCTCCCAGCCGAATGCGCGGACGAAGTGGGTGCGTTGGAGAGTCCAGACCGCCCGTAAGACACCCTTGCCTCGCACGTTCGCAGCCTGTGCCGCGACCTCCAGAGGTACGGGACTGTTCGCGACCGCCAGCACGTCGACCAGAGCGCGTTCTACCGCGTCGAGGCTCCCGATGCGTTCGGTCAGCACCGCGTCGATCCCGACGCTGCGCCCCGAGACGTCGTCGTCACCCCGACGATGAGCCGCCGCTGCGAGGTGCGCCAATTCTTCGACGAAGAACGGCACGCCGCCCGATTCGTCGGCGACGAGCTTCGCCATCTCTTCGTCGGTCACGCCCAACCGGGCGAGGGTGTCGGAGGCCAACTTCTGCGCCGCGGCCGCTTCGAGCGGGACGACGTCGATCCGCTCGCGTCGAAACGGTCCCTCCTCCGTCTCGCCAAGGACTCGCTGCGCGGCGTCGTTCGTCGCGGTCTCTTCGGGGCGAAACCCGAGCGCCACGACGATCGCCCCGGCTCGGCGGTTGCGCAGCAAGTGGGTCAGGATGTCCGCGCTGTCCGCATCGATCCACTGCACGTCGTCGATCGTCAGCACCAGAGGACGCTCGGCGGCGAGGTTCGAAAGGAACGTGCAGAGCGCGGACGCCACCCGTCGTCGAAGCTCGCCGGGAGCCAGCGTGCCGGGGCCGAGCTCGTCCAGACGCCGCTTCACCGCCGGCAACCCCCCCAGCACGGGAAAAGCGTGGTTCAACTCCACGAGCCACTCGGGGAGGAGGCGGTCGAGCTCTTCGTCGTCGAACGTCGCGAGACGGGCGGCCAACGCGTCCATCATCGCATCGAACGCCTTGTAGGGTACGGCTTCGCGCTCGTAACAACGACTTTCGAGGACGAGCGCCTCCGCCTCGTCGGCGAGGTTCTGGAGCAGCCGCAGGAGCGCCGTCTTGCCGACCCCCGACGGACCGGCGATCTCCAGCGCTGTGGAACCGTGCGCATGCAGCCGCCGCAGCGCCTCGGCGAAGCGCGACTCCTCCTCGCTCCGACCCACGATCACCCTGCGACCTCCGGCGGCGGGCCCGGGCGGGTTGTCCTTCAGCATCGCCAGGACTTCGCGCCCCGTCGGGCGATGCTCGGGGTCCGGACTCAAGAGCGCCATCGTCAGCTCCGAGAGGTCCTCGGGCACTTCCGGCACCAACTCCAGCGGTGTGACCGGCGTCACGTTTCGCTTCGCGTGGGCGAGCACTTCGAAGTCCTCCGAACCAAACGCCGACACGCCCGTCAACGTCCGGTAGAGCATCAGCCCGACCGAATACCAGTCCGCAGGCGGACCCACCGTCACTCCGAGGTGCTGTTCGGGCGCCATCCAGGCGGGGGTGCCCGCGACCTCTTCGTCGGGGCTCGACGCAAGATCCATCGCTCGGGTCAGCCCGAAGTCGAGGACGACCACGCGCCCGTTCTCGTCGATCAGGACGTTGCTGGGCTTGAGGTCGAGGTGCAACAGTCCTGCCGAGTGCAGCGCCTGCACCCCGCGTGCGAGCTGCCGTAGAGCGCCGCGCACCCCGTCAGCGGACACCGGCGGCGCGGGGAGAGACGTTCCCGTCGCCTCCCGGGCCGTCGCCGTCGCCTTCGTCCCGACGACCGTCGGCGCGGAAGTGTCGACGTTCCGCCGCGTCGGCTCATCGTCGGAGGCCCCCGAAACACCGGACTCGTCGGGGCGAAGCGCCGTGACGAAATCGACCCCCTCGATCCGCTCCATCGTGAAGAACCAGAGGTCGCCTTCGCGCCCCAGCTCGTACAGCCGCACCAGGTTCTCGTCCCCCAGGTCGGCGACCGCCCGAAACTCGTTCTTGAAGCGCAGCAGCAGATCGGGAGCGAGATCGTTCAGTGTCTTGAGCGCGACCGGTGTGCCGAGCTCTCGATCGAGCCCGTGGTAGACCGTACCCATCCCACCCGTCCCGATGAGCCCGTGGACATCGTATCGCCCAAGTCTCACCGGAGCCTCCGGCGTCGCTTGCCGTAGTGTTTCCGCTTTCACCCACGCCTCGTACTACAGTCGAGGTCACGAACACTACATTATTGCCGGGAGATAGTCGTGTCGGAACACGTCGTCCGCATGGGGACCATGCGCGAGGCGATGGTGTCGCTCACGTGCTCGCCGCCTCGCAGGGAGCGGCACGCCGCTCGCTACAGTTTGGCCGCCATCGCAGCTTTCATCGGCGCGACCACCTCGCGCATGAACTGCTCGCGCTCCTGGCCCTTCAGCGGCACGCCCCGCTCGAAGTCGACCTCCAGCGGGTTGATGTACTTGCCGTGACGCTTCATCCCGAAGTGTAGATGCGGTCCCGTCGAACGTCCCGTGTTGCCCACCTTCCCGATCACCTGCTTCTTCTTCACCCGGACCCCGGGCCGGATGTCGGCGCCAATCTGGGACAGGTGCGCGTAGTACGTGGTGTATCCGTTCGCGTGTTGGATCGCGACGAGCTTGCCGTTCGCCCCCTTCCATCCCGCATAGACGACGCGACCGCTCGCGACCGACTGAACCGGGGTCCCCACCGGGGCGCCGTAGTCCACGCCCGCGTGCATCTTCATCTTCTTGAGCACCGGATGGAACCGCCGCCCGTAGTTGCTCGTCACGCGCACCGTGGCGAGCGGACTTCGCAGAAACTGCCGCTCCACCGACTCGCCGTCCGCCGTGTAGTAGGCGTCCTTCCAGCGAAACGCGTAGTGCGTCCCCGCCGCCCCCTCGTAGGCGGCCGCGAGCAGCTTCCCCGACCCGAGCTTCTGCTCGTTCAGCCACGTCGACTCGTAGACCGCTCCGAACGCGTCGCCCGGCTGCGTCTCGGTCGCAAAGTCGATCGTGTACGCGAAGACGTCCACGTACTGGGCGGCGAGCTGACCTCCGGCCCCGGTCTTCTCGAAGCTCTGCCAGAGGCTGCTCTTGATCTTCCCCCCGACCGGCGTCTTCCGCCGCTCCGTGGGAACGTCGACACCCCGCACCACGAGCTTCCCGTTCACCTCCGTCGCCTCGACGATGTCGGTGGGCGAAGACTGGTAGCGAAACCGGGTGATCCGCCCGTTCTCCGCGACGTCTACCTCCCAGGCATCGCCCGGTCGGCACTTGCGGAAATCGAAGTCGCCCTTCACCGCGGCGACGAGGTTCGCGATCGCGGTCTGCGTCACCCCGCGCTTGCTGAGCGCCACCGACAGCGACTGGTTGCGCTGCAGCTCACCGCTGATGCTGACCTCCTGACCGCGCTCCCAATGCGTCGGCTCCGAAGGTTCCTCCTCCACCAACGGCACTTCTTCGATCGGCACGGCGAGCAAGCGCGCAGCGGTGACGGCGTCCTTCGCCGTCAACATCGCCACGGTCGGTGTCGACGGATTCCTCGTCGTCGTCGCCGACAGCGAGACGTCTGAATTCTCCATCCCGCGCAGGGTGGTGTAGACGCCGGCACCGGCGAGCATCAGGGCAAACAAAGCGGCGAACAGCGGCCGGTGATCGCGGCGGCGTCGGCGACGATGCAACTTCTTGTAAGGGTCGCGCGAGAACATCCGTGTCCTGGGGTTGGGGCTCGGTCCTTGAGCCTCTAAAGGGTGCGCCCCGATCGCTCCCCCGTCAAAAAGATCGTCGGTTCGCGGCTCGCTGTTCGCAGTCGGTGGCGCGGCATCTTGCCGGGCACCCTGCGCCACCGCTACCCGCTATCCGCTATCCGCCGGCTCACTCGACCCGCAGAAGCCCACCCTTTTGCTCTTCGACCGACAGGAGCCCGCCTTTGTCTCGGGGCTCGTTCGGGAGCGGCTTCACCTCGTCGGTCGCCTGGTCGGCGGTCTTCGGCGCGGGTTCGACGGGTGCGTTCGGCGTCGGGGTTTTCATGCGCGGAGGCGGCGGCTTCGGTCGCTCGGCAGGCGGCGGCGCGGGCGTCGAACCGGCGTCGACCGCGGTCGGTGTCTTCGTCGGCGCGGGAGGGAGGAAGACGTCGACCCGACGGTGCTCCCCCTGCGTCATTTCGAGCGTCTGCTCCCAGTCCTCGTACCCGTCGGCCGACACCACCACCGTGTGCTTTCCGGGGCCGATCGGAAGCTCGGCCGGTGTCGTCCCCATCGCTTCGCCGTCGACCGAAACGCGACCGGGCGGGGTCGTGTGGATCTCGAAGAGGCCGAACTCCATGCCGGGTCCCTCCTCGACGGGAACTGTCTCGATCCTCTCCACCACGCGCGGGTTCTGCTGCGTCATGACCACCGTCAGGTAGAGCACCAGCCCCAGCGCCGCGGTGGTGAACGCGATGATCGCGACGCGACGACGATTCCGCGTCCGCACCCGCTCGATCGAGATCGACCGACTCATCGACGCGTCCGACTGCCGCATCTCGTCGTAGGTTCCCGACAGCGGGCGCATCGGTGGCGAGGTCTGCCGGATCGGGCGGTCCGGCGCGAGCGTCTCCGCCGAGCTGTCCGGCGGCCGGTAACGCGGAATCGCCGCCGCCGAGTCGATGCTCAGCGAAGAGATCGACGGCAGCGTCAGCCGAGCGTTCAGTATCTCGCGCATCTCCCCCGCGTCCGACGGGCGATCGGCGGGGTCCTTCTCGATACAGCGGTGGATGAAGTCGATGAACTCGGTCGGCGCCTCCCCCGCAGGCACCACTTCGTCGAGCCGATCCGGAATCACGTTCACGTGCTGGTAGAGCACCGACATGTCGTCCGACGCCTCGAACGGCTTCGAACCGCTCATCAGGTAGTAGAACATCACCCCCAGCGAGTAGACGTCCGACGCGGGCGTCGCTTCGTCTCCCTTGATGACCTCGGGGGCGAGGTAGGAGACCGTGCCGACGAGGTTCCCCTTCGTGATGTCGACCGACGTCGAGGCGAGCTTCGCCAGGCCGAAGTCGAGCACCTTCACGAAGTCGTCACGCCCCGCCTTCTTGGTGATCATGATGTTCGACGGCTTCACGTCCCGGTGGACGATCCCCTTCTCGTGCGCCGCGGCGAGCGCATCGATCGTCTGCAGAAAGATCGGCAGGAGGTCGTCGTACGGGATGCGCCCGCGACGGCGCAGACGCTGCGACAGATTCTCCCCCGGGACATACTCCATCACGATGTACGTGAGGCCGTCTTCGTGCCCGAAGTCGTGCACCGTCACCACGTTGGGGTGGTCGAGGACGCTCAGCCCCCGCGCCTCACGCTCGAACCGCGACTTCGCCTTGTTGTCGTTGGAGAGGTGGTACGACAGCACCTTGAAGACCACCTCGCGCGCCAGCCCCGTGTGCTCCGCGACGTAGACCACCCCCATCCCACCGCGCGCCAGCTTGCGGAGGATGTGGTACTTGCCTGCGACGGTCCTACCGACGAGCGACTGCGTCGCGTCGGCATCGAGCGACTCGCTGATGTCGACGATCTGCGTATCTATGTTGCGATCGTCGTCTTTCGCCATGGTCGCCCGAGGATATCCGGCCCGACCCGTGGTGGCAAAACAAAGGAAGCGGCGTCACCAACCCATCGCGATCGCCACGACGAGGGTGCAAAGCGCCAGCAGCAACAGCAGGGTCACCCACACCTGCCACTTCTTCCAGAGCGACTTGTCCGGGTCGGCGAGCCACATCGGTACGGCGGGGCCGGCATTGTCCTTCGCGTCCAGCAGCCGGAGCGTCGGCCCGGAGTCTTTGTCCAGCCCGTTCACGAACGCCGCCAGCGAGCCCGCCTCGCGCACGCGTCGCTCGACCTCGTCGGCGTCCATGCCGCAGTGAATGCCGAGCAACCGATTCCTCGTGTTCCGGATCGACTGCGGCGGAGCCCCGTCTTTCGACGACAGCATCGCGACGACCTCGGTGTCGACGTTCATCGAGCGGTCGGCGAAGTTTGCCGAGCCCACGACGACCGCCTCGTCGTCGGCGATCAGAAGTTTCGAGTGCACGTAGACGTCCGCGTCGTCTTCGCTCCCCTCCTCTTTGAGCGCCCACGGAGTCACCAACGTCAGGCGACCGTAGAGATCTGCCTCCCGTAACGCTTTCGCCTTGCGGTCCCGGTGGACCCCGAAGCTCATCTCTTCGCTCGACTTTCGGTACGAAGCCGGCAGCACCACGAAGACCTCCGGGCCGTCGGGATCCCCCAGCCGTTGCGCGAGCTCCTGGATCAGGTCGTCGTGCGTGAAGTACTGGTTTTCGATGTAGATGAGGTCCTTCGCGCTGCGGATGAGGTGCAGGAAGAGATCCTCGATGTCCGATTCGATCTCGCCGTCTTCACCATCCTTCGGCCACGTCCGCGCGAAGCGAACCGTGACGTCCTCGTATTCTACGTCCACGTCGGGCCACAGCGTCTCCGCCGCACCGTTGCGCGGTTCGACCGGTGGGATCGACTCGCCCGCCTCGCTCTTCCACTGCTCGCGGACATACGACGAGAGCACGCGCGCGGCATCTCCCTCCAGAAGCATCTGCACGTCGTGCCACGGTGGGTATTCGTTGCCGACGGGGTCGACTCGCCGAGGATCCTTCGGGGGACGCTCCTTGGTGTCCCAGCGTCGCACGGACAGGTCGGTACCCCCCACGAACGCGAGCTCCTCGTCGATCACCACGATCTTGTGATGGTGGGCACCACCGGCGCTGTCTGCCGGGTCGAACTCCACCTTCACGTTGTCGGGGAGGCTCGAGACCCACTCACCCTGCTCGAGCACTCCGCGCGCACCCGCGAGCAACATCGAGTAGTTCCACGCGATGATCCGAACTTCCAGCTCCGGATTCGCCTCGGCGAGCTGCTTGATGAACTCCCCGAGTTCACACTTTCGCTCGACCTCCCCATCACCGTTCTCCTCGCGGAGCAGCGCGAGATCGGGCTGAAAGTCCCACCCTGCGATCAGCAGCGACCGCTTCGCGCGTTGCGCAGCGTCGTGGAAGAGTCGGTAGTACTCTTCGGTCGTGGGGATGATCGAAACACGTTTTGCGAGGCCACTATCCATGCCTCAATCGATAGGCTCAAAACGTGCCGATTCAAGTGGACCGTCGCGCTCCGCCGCCGCGCGGACCGCGGCGCTCCG
>CAYPJU010000070.1:0-36686 GCA_964411125.1 uncultured Bradymonadales bacterium
GCGGTTAGCGGTTAGCGGTTAGCGGTTAGCGGTTAGCGGTTAGCGGTTAGCGGTTAGCGGGCAGCGGGCAGCGGGCAGCGGGCAGCGGGCAGCGGGGGCCCGGACGCTTTCACCCTGGACCCACACCGGCACCGCGAGTCCTGTGCCGCCTGCCCTGCACCCTGCACCCGACTGCGGACCGCTACCCGCTACCCGCTACCCGCTACCCGCTAACCGCTATCATGAGAGGCGAATCACACTCGGTCGGCGGAAGATGCGCTCGACCTGCATCAACAGCTCGTCCTCCGGGTCGACCCAGTAGGCCTGCGGAAGCGGTAGCAGCATTCGCCCCTCGCCGACACCGTTCTGCATCGTGACGACCAGGTCGGTGCGGCAGGTCCCGGAGTAGCGGCGGAGCAGCGACTTGAGGTGCTCGAGTTCGCCGTTGGTGATCTCTTCGACGGTGACATCCAGCATGACGCGGCGGACGTACTCGCGCCGGGCGTCGATGAGCTGCTTCGCCTCGGTCGCGCGGATCTTGTACGACTTCGCGTCGCCGTCCCCTTCCTCGGAGATGGTGCCCTTGATCAGGATCGGCTCACCGCACTTCAGCACCTCTTCGCACTCGGCGAACGTCGCCGAGAAGACGAGCACGTCGACCTCGCCGGTCTTGTCCTCGAGCCGGATGAAGGCCATGCGCCCGTTCCCGTTCTTCAGCGGTCGTTCGCGGCACTCCGAGACGACGCCGGCGACGACGACGTTTTCGCGGTCGTTCTTCTTCGCGCTGACGATGTCGAGGGTGGGGGTGACGCCGTAGGTCCCGAGCTCCGCGGCGTAGCGATCGAGCGGATGCCCGGTGACGTAGAAGCCGAGGTAGTCACGTTCGAACCCGAGGAGCGCCTTGTCGGTCCAGGCGGAGACGTCGGGGTAGAACTCCTCGAGCACCTCGGCCTGCTGTTCGACGCTCATCATCCCGAAGATGCTCGCCTGACCCACGGCGGCGTCGTGCTGCTTCTTCGCCCCCTGCTCGGCGGCGGTGGGGATCGCCGCGAACATCCGCGAGCGTGCCTCCGAGATGTCGCCGATGTAGCGCGAATCGCCGAGGTCGGGCGCGACCGAGTCGAACGCTCCGCACTTCACCAGCGCCTCGAGCGTTCGCTTGTTCATCTGCTGCATCTCGACGCGCTGGCAGAAGTCGTAGAGCGACTCGAACGGGCCGTCCTGGCGCGCGTCGAGGATCACCTCGATGACCCCTTCGCCGACTCCCTTGATCGCGCCGAGCCCGAACCGGATCTTCCCGTCGACGACGCTGAAGTCGAGCTGCGACTCGTTGACCGACGGCGGCAGGACCTCGATCCCCATCTGCTTCGCTTCGTTGATGAAGCGGACGACCTTGTCGGTGTTGTCGCGGTCGGAGGTCATGAGCGCCGCCATGAACTCGACCTGGTAGTGCGCCTTCAGATACGCCGTCTGGTAGGTGATGAGCGCGTAGGCGGCCGAGTGCGACTTGTTGAAGCCGTAGCCGGCGAAGTACGCCATCAGGTCGAAGATCTCCTCGGCTTTCGCCGAGGGGACGTCCAGGCCGACGGCGCCTTCGACGAAGATCCCCTTCTGCTGCGCCATCACCTCGGGCTTCTTCTTGCCCATCGCGCGCCGGAGCAGGTCGGCGCCGCCGAGCGAGTAGCCCGCCATCACCTGGGCGGTCTTCATGACCTGCTCCTGGTAGACCATGACGCCGTAGGTCGGTTTCAGCACTTCCTCGAGCCACGGGTGCGGGTACTCGACCTGCTTGCGCCCGTGCTTTCGGTCGATGAAGTCGTCGACCATGCCCGATCCCAGCGGGCCGGGGCGATAGAGCGCCACGGCGGCGATGATGTCCTCGAAGCAGTCCGGCTTCAGCTTCTTCAGGAGCTCCTGGAATCCAGAAGACTCGAGCTGGAAGACGCCGGTCGTGTTGCCCGCCGAGATGATCCGGAAGACCTCGGGGTCGTCCATCGGGATGCGCCGCAGGTCGAACGGCTCTTCCCCCGCCGCCTCGCGCTGCAGGTTGATGAGCTTCACCGCGTCGTCGATGACGGTCAGCGTCTTGAGGCCGAGGAAGTCGAACTTCACCAGCCCCGCTTCTTCGACCTCGTTCTTCGCGAACTGCGTCACGAGCTCGCCGTTCGCGCCGCGGCAGATCGGGACGTACTTCCAGAGCGGCTCCTCGGAGATGACGACGCCGGCGGCGTGCATCCCCGCCTGGCGGTTCAAGTTCTCGAGGCGCAGCGCGACCTCGAACAGCTTGTCGGCGCGCGGGTCTTCGCGGCGCAGGTCGCGAAGCTTCGGCTCCTGATCGAGGGCGTCGTCGAGCGAGATGTTGAGCACGTCGGGCACGAGCTTCGCGATCCGGTCCGTCTCGCCGAAGCTGAAGTTGAGCGCCCGGCCGACGTCACGGATGCAGGCGCGGGCCTTGAGCTGCCCGTACGTCACGATCTGACCGACGTTGTTCTTGCCGTACTTGCGCGTGACGTAGTCGATCACCTCGCCGCGCCGGTTCATGCAGAAGTCGATGTCGAAGTCGGGCATCGACACGCGCTCGGGGTTCAAGAACCTCTCGAACAGCAGGTCGTAGGGGAGGGGGTCGATGTCCGTGATCTCGAGCGCGTACGCGACCAGGCTGCCCGCACCGGAGCCACGCCCCGGCCCGACCGGGATGTCGTGCGCCTTCGCCCACGCGATGAAGTCCCAGACGATCAGGAAGTAGCCCGGGAAGTCCATGTTGCGGATGACGTCGATCTCGAGCGCCAGCCGCTCCCGATACGCCTCCTTGTCGACCTCGAGCCCGAGCATCTCGAACTCCTCGAACCGCGCCTCGAGCCCCTGCTTGGAGACGTGCTCGAAGTACTCCGCGATCGCGAGCTTCTGGTCCTCGATCCCCTCGTCTTCGGTGAACTCCTCGGGGACGTCGTACAGCGGCAGAAAGACCTGCCCGAGCGGGATCTCGACGTTGCACTTCTCGGCGATCACGACCGTGTTCGCGCACGCCTCGGGGATGTCCGAGAACGCCTCGTACATCTCCTGGGGCGACCGGACGTAGAGCTGATCGAGGTTGTGCTCCATCAGCCGATCGAGCTCGACGGTCTTGCCGAGCTGGATGCACATCAAGATGGCGTGAGCTTCCGCATCGCTGCGGTCGACGTAGTGGCAGTCGTTCGTCGCGACGAGCTCGATCCCGAGCTCCCGGGAGAGCTCGACGAGCCCCTGTCGCGCCTTCGCCGTCTCCGGCAGCGCGTTGTCCATCACCTCGAGGTAGTAGTCCTCCCCGAAGAGATCGCGGTACTTGATCGCCACCGCCCGCGCGCCCTCGTAGTCGTCGCGCAGCAGGTGCTGGTTCACCTCGGACCCCAGGTCCCCCGACAGACAGATCAACCCCTCGCAGTAACTCGCCAGCAGCGCGAAGTCGGCGCGCGCCAGCCCCGTCCGCTTGTGCTGCCCGTAGAGCCAACTCATCGAGTTGAGCTCCATCAGGTTCCGGTAGCCGACGTCGTTCTTCGCCAGCAGCGTCAGGTGGTAACTCTTCGGAGCCTGGGTCGTGTCGTACGGCTCCGTCGTCATGTACTGCTCGCAGCCGATGATCGGCTTCACCCCGGCCCGCTGCGCAGCTTTCTGAAAATCGACCGCGCCGTACATGTTGCCGTGATCGGTCATCGCGACCGCGGACATGCCGAATTCCTTCACCCGGTTCATCAGCGCCGGAATCCGGATCGCACCGTCGAGGAGGCTATATTGCGTGTGTACGTGGAGGTGTACGAAGTCTTGCATCGGCTCTTCCCTGAGTCTCTCGCCAATCTAGCGAGGACCGCTCCCGCCGTAAACGAAGCCGTTGGGTCATGAACCGGGCTGAGCGCCCGGTTGGTGGACCGGCCTTCGGCCGGTGGTGGACCGCGCTTCGCGCGGTGGAGGGGGCGTTTGGAAGCGGCCCCCGCGCGGAGATCCGCCCCTGCCCGCGTGAGCGGGCGTACGACGCGTAGCGTCGTCGTAGCCGCGCGCGTAAGCGCGGGGTGGGCGGGCGGGGGGTCACTCCTTCCAGATGAAGAAGACGACGTAGCGGACGAAGGGGAAGCCGGGGCGACGTTCGATGGCGACGGCGACCTGGGCTTGGAGATTGGGTTGGGTGAGGAGGCGTCTGGAGAAGCTGAGGTGTTGGAGCTGGCGGGTGGTGCGCCAGGTGGTCCAGCCGTAGACGCCCTTCGAGCTCGTGTAGCGGCGCATGCGCTCGTATCCCTGCCTGGCGTCGAGGTCGCCGGCGGTGACTCGATCGGCGATCTCGGCCATCCCATCGCCGACCGAATGGATGCGACGGACCGGTTTGCGGCCGTAGGCGGCGCGCAGCTCGTTGAGCCGGTCGAGGACCTGGGTGACGCGGCGGTTGTAGTGCTCCTCGCGGAGTCGTCGGTAGCTGAACACGGCGACGCGGAACGAATCGGCGTCGCTCTCGCTGAGCTCCACGTGCAACGCCAGATCGGACGCATCGCGATGAAACAACAGGTCGCGGGTCGACGGGCTCTCCCACATCCCCTCGACGACGTGGGTGAGCTCCTGGCCACGCCCGCGTCGGCTGGTCCAACTGGAGTCGACGAGATCTCCCTCGATCTCCCACCCGGCACTCAGCCCGGCGATCAACGGATCGGCGACCCCGTAGTCGTCGTCTTTCAAGGCGCGGTCCAGCGCCGGGAGCGCCTGCCGCACCACTTCGGACTGCGCTCTGGAGACCGTCAACGGCTCGCGGCCGACCTTCGCTCTCAGTTGGTTCACCATGCTGACGAACGCGTTGTGAACACTCTCGGGGGTCGACGTGTGGGCCACCTTCGGAATCGGCCGGGGGCGGTAGAGCCGCTCCGCTTCGCCGCGGAAGACGGTCAGCGTAGTGAGCCCCTCACCGACCTCGCTGCTCTCCTTCAAGTTGCCGTTCAAGGAGATGCGGGTGACCTGATCGGTGGCGATGCACGACATCTTGAACCGCGGGTAGCGGACGGAAGGGTCCGAGTTGCAGTACTTCGAGTCCATCGGTCCGAACGTCGATCGCCCCCACACCCCCTCGAGCCGTCCCGGTTTCCAGAGCACCCGCCCGCTGATCTCCACCATCGTCTGACCCACCACGGTCTCGACCGGGTCGAGCTCCACCCAGTCTCGCGAGGCGAAGACGAGCCACCGATCGGTCTCGCCGACTCGCGCTGCGCCCATCCGCACTCTACCGGGGGACTGTTTCCCCTCGTCGATCCACTCTCCGAGCGAGTCGAGCTGTCGAACCGTGATCCCACGGTCACGGTTCGCTTCGCCGCACCACGCATCCATGTGAAGCTCGAGCGCCGCGGTCGGCCAGCCCCCCTCGGCCTCGTAGAACGCCGCCAGCTCCCGCGCCATGCATTGCTGGCTACCCCCCAAAGCGTCGGGGCCCGCCAGCTCGACGATTGCACGTTCTGCCTCGTTCGACGCCTCCACGGCGGGCCCCTCGATCACCAGCGCGCGCTCCCCCACCATCCGCCACTGGTCGACCGCTGCGCTGTCGTCGACCTCGAACCCCGCGGTTCTCTTCGGTGCGGTCTGGATGAGCGATGCGAGCTCTTCGGACGACGGCGGCCTCTTTGCAGCCTCCGAAGTCGTCGAGCAAGCGCACGCCCACGCGATGAGAAAGACGAGTCGTCTGGACATGGTAGGCCCCCGTACCGTGTGACCCCAAGTGTCCACGACCCTTCCCTCTTCGACAAGTTCGATGGCATGTCGCGCCCGACCGATTTGACGATCGATTCGCGACCGCGGACCCGCTACACTCCGCGCGATGAAACGAATTACCACCCTCGCCGTACTCGCCCTCGCCGCCTGCAGCTCCCCCGACCCGTCCACGCCCGACGGTTCGAACAACGGCGGCTCCACCAATAACGGGGCAACGATCGCCCCCAACAACGGCGGCGACGACGCCGGAACCGCGGACGAAGACACCGGCGGGGGGAACGACGGCGAAGAGATGGGAACGCCTCCCGATCCCGACCTCGGCTTCTCCGACGAGATCCCCGACGCGATCGACTCGAGCGGCGCACGTTTCGCCGGCAGGCTAGGCGCCGGCGAGAAGATCTCGATCGACCTGACCGTCTTCCAGAGCGACCGCGTCACGATGTGGTTGAGAAAGGCGGGGGGCACGACCTGGGACCCGTCGATCAACGTGATCCGCCGGGACAACGGCGAGACCCTCGTGTGGGGAAATCCCCCCGGCGACGAAGATGCGTCGATTCCGTTCCGTCAAAACGAGCTGGAGGCAGGCTACGAATTCTGGTTCAGCGGCACCTACGACCTCGAGCTCGAGAACCGCGGCTCGGCCGACGGCGAGTTCGAGTTCACCCTCGAGTGCCGCGGCGGGCCGTGTGCGATCGACGCCGGCGACGCCGACCTCGACGGAACGCCCGACGCCTCCGACGATTGCCCTTACCTCCCCGGCGACTGCGACGCAGCACCGTCGGGCTCCGACGACGAGCTCGAGAGTGCGCTGCGCACGGAACACGCCGGTCACGACACGCTCAACTACACCGAAGCGCGCGTCCACATGTTCGCCTGGATCGACAACGTCGACGGTGAGGTGGAGGGCGTCTACACGGGCAAGAAGGTAGCGACCGTCGAGATCCCCGACGCCTCGCAGCTCAACACCGAACACACCTGGCCGCAGGGCCGCTCCGGCGGCGATCCCGCCACCGAGTCGGACCTCCACCACATCTTCCCCACCGACCCAGACGCCAACCAGGAGCGCGCTTCGCTCAACTTCGGCGTCGTCGTCAACGCGGAGTGGGAGGTCGGCGGCTCGAAAAGGGGCCGGGACGCCGGCGGCGACACCCGCTTCGAGCCCCGCGACCAGCACAAAGGGGACGCCGCCCGAGCCATCTTCTACTACGCGGTGATCTACGGACAGGACGTCCCCGCCTACGAGGAAGAGGTCCTGCGCCAGTGGCACGCCGACGATCCGCCCGACGACCGCGAGCGGCGACGCAACCAGGCGATCGACAACGTCCAGGGATCTCGTAATCCTTTCATCGACTTCCCCGAACTCGTCGGTAGAATCAGCGACTACTGAGATCATTCGAATCCCCGGGCGCCACGATGCGCATCCCCCTGCCAGGAGACGTACTCGAAGACCGCTACGAGCTCGGGGAGATGCTCGGCCAGGGCGGGTTTTCAGTCGTGTTCCGTGCCGTGGACCGGCGGGTGCGGCGCGACGTCGTCGTCAAGATCATCACGCCCGAGGCCGAAGGATACTCCACCGCGGTGCGAAAGCGGTTCGAGCGGGAGGCCGCCGTGTTGGCGGCGCTCCGACACCCCAACACGATCACGCTATTCGATTTCGGGGAGAGCGAAAGCGGCCTCCTCTTCATGGTCTTCGAGTTCGTGGAGGGCCGCGATCTCCGGGAAGTCCTGAGGGAGTCCGGCCGCCTCGACGAGCGCACCGTCGTCCACATCGTCGTCCAGGTGCTCGAGGCGCTCGAAGAGGCGCATCGAGCCGGGGTGATCCATCGGGACCTCAAGCCCGCGAACGTGATCTGCTTTCAGCAGCTCGACGACCCTTACCGCGCCAAGCTCATCGACTTCGGCATCGCCAAGACGAACGAAGGATGGAGCGCCGAGAAAATCACCAAGACAGGGCTCTTCGTCGGCACCGCTCGCTACATGGCGCCCGAACAGATCTGCGGCGAACCGCTGGGTCCCCCGGCCGACATCTACAGTCTGGGGCTCGTCGCGATCGAGCTTCTCTCGGGAGAGCGGGTCGTCGCCGGCTCGCACGTGGACGCGCAGTTGATCCTGCAACTCAACGACACCGAGTGGCGAATTCCGCACGATGTCCCCGTCTCGCCGGCGGTCCGCGCGGTCTTCGAGAGGATGGCGAAGAAAGATGTCGCCCAACGATACGCCACCGCCTCCGATGTCTTGCGGGATCTGCGCAGTGGGTCCGCCCCGCGGAAAGAGGCGACGGTCCGCGAGTCCCTCGCCGCTCCTTCACCATCCCCGGCAGAGGAGCCACTCTCGGTGACCACGGTCATTCCCGCGGTTGCGGCTCTGTTGGCCGCGCTGGGGTTGGTCGGTGGAGCGCTGCTGCTCTTCGGCTCCTCCGATCCCCGCTCCGACGCGCCAGACGCCATGAGGGCTGCTCCGTCGCGTGCTCCCGCGGCGGTGTCGACTCCACCTTCCGAGACCGAGACCGCTCGGCTCCCGGCCGCCCCGGAACCCGCCCGAGTGGAGGTGTTCGAGGTGGACGAAGTCCCGCGGGGAGAATCAGACGAGGATCAGAACGGAGGTTGCGGACGAGCTGCGCCGTTCGTGGGCCTGCGGACGGCTCGCCTCGCCGACGCGGCCCGGACGACGTGGTCGGCGTACGTCCCCCAATCCTACGATCCGAACACCAGGCACCGCGTTCTCCTGGTGCTGCACAACACGCTCACCGATGGGCGGAAGTCGATCGAGTCGTACCGGCTCGATGAGCTGGCTGACCGCAAGGGCTGGGTGATCGTCGCCCCCCACGCTCGTCACAACGTTTTCGAGGCATGGGAAAACGACGAGATCTTCGCCGTACGCGACGTCATGCGTGAGGTCCACGACCAGCTCTGCCTCGACCTCACCCGAGTCGTCGCGTTCGGGCACGGAGGGGGCGGTAAGTTCGCCTTTCGCGTCGGCTGTGATTTGCCGGTCGCGGCGATCGCGGTGACCGGCTTTCGACCTCGCGCGGACCGTGACGTGTGCGAAAATGCGAACCGCGTCGCTGTCATCTCGCTCCAGGGGAGGGAGGATCCTCACCTCCCCACGAAGGGGGGGATGAACTGCGCGGGCGCAACTCTCGCTCCGCTGTCGAGCTGGACGGAACGGATGAAGGAGTGGACTGGAGCCGGTAAGAAACCCCAGCCCTACGCCAGCGGTGAGAACGGGGAGTGTCGGCAGTGGGACGGGGAGGCGAAGCTCGTGACGTGTCTGGTCGAGAGCGGCCATCAGTGGGCCGAAGATGGCACGGAGCACCTGCCGACCTGCCGACCGATCCCCAACCGGTACGACTACCTCGCCACGATCGAACGGTTCCTCGAGGAGGAGGCTGCACCGGTGGACGAGACCTGGTTCTGAGCTGCAGCTCGTTCAAGGAGAGGGGGAGGGTCCGACGTCCCCTCGCCAGGCCACGACGACTTCGGTCGTATCGTCGTCGACCAGCAGGAAATGGTTCGGCCCCGGCTGCCAGGTCTCCGCGCCAGCCTCGTCGACGACGACCGCTTTGAAGGCGAAGGCGCCCCCGGTCGGGAGCGAAACCGAACCTGCGGCGGGAGCCCGCCGCGCGCTCCAGTCCCCGAGCTCGGGGCCTCCACCAGCGATGTGAACTTCGCCCGGTGGCGCGCCTCGCACGGCAAAAGTGACCGCGGTCATCTCGTCCGCTTCGGGCACGGTTCCCGTGGGACGATGAAAGACACGCATGCGCTCGGATTCTCCGAGCAGCGTCCAATCGCCGTCGGGCGGGGTCGTGTCTCCGAAAGCGATCACGACGGTCTCGCGACCGTCGGTCCTGCGGTAACGGAAGGAATCGGCGCTCAGTGACTCGAGCGTATCGGTCCCGTGCGTGAAGACCCGATGTTTGCGACGCAGCTCGATCCAGCGTCGCATCGCGTCGCCGACCGGGTGGCTCTCGAACTGCATGTCGGCGCGGTTCGCCGGCTCCTCCAGGCCCTGCGCGCCCGATTCCGTCCCCCAGGTGAACGAAGGGGTGCCGCGGGCGGTGAGCATGAAGACGACCGCATCGATCACTCGGTCCGCATCACCCCCACACGCCGAGAGGATGCGCGGGAGATCGTGGTTGTCCAGGAGCGTCACGAGACCTTCGCGACGGGCGCCCGCGGTCTGACCATACTGGCGGTCCGCGAAGAGCGTCGATGCGAGGCGACCAGGGTGAGCGTCCTCACAGAAGACCTCGCGCATCGCGAAGTGGAGCGGAAAATCGAACATCGCGTCGAATCCTCCTTCGCGCATCGTGCGCGCCACGTTTGCGGGATTTCCGTCGAGGTCTTCCCCCAGGAGCACGAACTCCTCGCCGGCCGCCTGGCGAACGTCGCGGTTGTACGCGCGCCAGAACTCTCCCGAGACGTGCTTCACCGCGTCGAGTCTGAAGCCGACCGGATCGACTGCTTTTTGCCATCGAAGGGAGTGCTTCACCAGGTGTTCGTAGACCTCCGGGTTCTCCTGGGCCAGATCCGGCAGCCCGTGAACGTCGTAGTTCTCGACCTGGTCACGATCTCCCCAGTCCTCGATCGTCCCGCGCCGATGAAACCAGTCGGGACGTTCTTTCACGAGCGGGGCGTCGAACGAGACGTGGTTCAGCACGATGTCGAGCATCAGCCCGATCCCCGCCGACCGCGCGGCGTCCGCGAGCTCCGCGAGCGAACGTTCGTCCCCGAACCGGTCTTCGAGCGCGCCGAAGTCCTCGACCCAGTAGCCGTGAAACGCTCCGTGTCCGTGGAACTTCTCCTCGCGCATCTCGAACACGGGCGACATCCAGAGTGTCGTGACCCCGAGCTCGTCGAGCCAGCCGAGCTTCTGGGTCAGCCCGGCGAAATCGCCGCCGTGGAAGCCCTGGGGGTCGTTCGGATCGGCGTCGCCATCGTTCGAGGGGTCGCCGTTGAAGAACCGGTCCACCATCGCGAAGTAGATCACGGCGCCGGGAGCGAGGGGGTGGGGCGGTGAATCGGTCGCGGACCCGGTGTCGGCGCCGCTCCCCGAGGTGGCGGCAGCCGGCCCGGTCGTTCGCGCAGCCAGAAAACCGTCCACCACCCGGGAGACGCGCCGCGCGATCGGCGTCGCCGCGTACTCGAGCGCTTCGACGTGGTCCTGGTGATCGTAGTCGACGAACGCCGCGAGATCGGACTGCTCCGATTCGGCGTCCTGCGGCGCGTCGGTCGCCGCCACCGTCGTCTTCACGTCGATGTCCCACCGGTATCGCCCGCTGATCAACGAGTAGTACGAGACGCGCGCCTCGACCAGGAGGACGAAGGGGGTGCTCGCGTTGGAGGCGACGATCTCCAGCCGATCGTCGGTCGACCTCTTCCGCTCGAAGGCGGGGGGAGGTGCCTGGACGACGGGCCGGATGTTTCGCTCCGCGAGTTCTTTGGTGACCGCGGTCACCACGGCGTCAGGAACCCCCACCACCGCGGGACGGTCGGGGAAGCTGACGACGAATACCGTCGCGACGTCCGTCGACTGCGGGAGGCGCTGCGGGTCCGGTTTGCTCAGGCAGCCCGACAGCAGAATGACCGTGGTCATCGAAAGCGCGAAGGCTCTCAGGGAAAGCAAGGTAGGGCTCAGAACCACGTCTCTACCTCCAGCGCGATCACGTGATGGTCGTGTTGCTCGACCACCTGAAAGTCGTTGTACTCGTCGAGCGTCTCGACGAACGAGTTGCCGAACGCGTTGTTCTGCGAGCTGTGTTGGTAGCCGTACAGCAGGCGGAACGACGGGCGCGTGAAGATTCCCATCCCCGTCGGTTGGAGCACCGGCCCCACCTTG
This sequence comes from uncultured Bradymonadales bacterium, assembly GCA_964411125.1. Taxonomy (GTDB): domain Bacteria; phylum Myxococcota_A; class Bradymonadia; order Bradymonadales; family Bradymonadaceae; genus JBFIHF01. The sequence continues at coordinate 11,533 of CAYPJU010000070.1, forward strand.
AGCTGGACGGTGTTACGGACGTCCGCATCACCGAACTCGAGCCCTCGCGCGTCGCGGATCCCGTCCCTCGACTGAAACACCGAGTCGGGGTTGTTCCGGAACGCGTTGCCGTTCGTCGATTGCTCTTGGGCGGCCGAGCCTTCGAGCAAGATGTGGAGCGTGTCCGTGAGGTACGTCTGCGTGCGCGCGACGAGCGAGAAATAGCGTCGGTCGTCGTCGGTCGGCGTGATGAAGTTGTCGTTGTCGTAGTGCAGACCGTAGAGCACGGCCCACGTCAGGTCGAGCCATCGTGGGATCAGGCGCAACTGCATCTCGTTCCCGACGTTGAAGCGAAAGCGCTCGTCGGTCAGGTCGGTCACGTAGATCCGGTATTCCGCCCCCTCGTACGACTCGAAGACGAAGTTGTCGGGGTGCAGCTTCTGGAAGCTCGCGTAGAGGTTGTTCCACAGAAGCGGCCCGAGCCCGCCGAAACCGACGTGGCCGATGAGGCTGAAGGAGCTCGCGTCGACCGCTACGGGATCTGCGAAGTCGAGCGGCTGGCCCCCTTCTTCGAAGAAGGTCTCGGTCACCTCGCCCCGCACGAAGTTCTCGTACTCCACGCCGTCGTCGGCGAGGGTCGCGTCGTCGTCGCTCCCGGGGAATCGGCTCACGTGCGGAGCGAAGCGATTCCCCTCGACCTTCGGTTCGTAGTGGTACTCGCCGCCGACTCCGATCTGGGCGTGTTTGCCGAACTTGAGCTTCAGCGAGCCGCCGACCGTGAGGATCGTGTTGTACTCGAAGCCCTTCAGCGTGTAACCGGCGTCTCCGACCCCCACGAGCACTTCGACGTGCTCGTTGTCGTAGCGAGAGCTCAGCCCAACGGTCTCGCCCAGGATCTGCGCGAGGCGGATGTCGTAGAGTCCCAGGTCGCCCCAGTACGACTCCAGGGTCCCGATCTGCCAGGTGACGTTTTCGAAGAGGACGTTGCCCGCGCGGGCGTAGAGTTGGGAGAGCCGGAAGTTGGCGAGGGAGCCCTGGCCGACGTCGGCTCCCGCGACCGAACCTCCTTCGACGCGTGCGTGGACCGTGGCCCAGGTGGACTGGGTCAGCGGATCTCGAGGCAGCGCGTCGAGCTTGAGTTCGAGCGCGGCGTACGGGCCTTCGTTGAGAAGGCGCCCGTAGAGATTCCAGTACCCGAGCCGCGAGTTCCCCCCCTGAAAGTCGGGGCGAGTCATGATGCGCATGTAACCGCCGGCCCCGAACCGACTCGTCGTCGTGTCGGCGGCGGCGGGGACGGAAGCGCCGAGTGCTGCGAACAGCGACAGGGCGGCGACGCAAAAACTTCGGAGGGACAAACCGTTGCTCGACTTCGTGGGCCTCGCGAGCTTGCCTTCCGACGGGCTCGCTCGTCAACACGCGCTCGCCTGTCGCCTGTCAGTCGTCCCGGAGATGCTCTTCGAGAAACCCGAGGGTCCGGGCCCACGAATCCGCGGCGGCGGACTCGACGTATTTGTCGCCGGACGGGTTGGCGAAGGCGTGCCCGGCCTCGTCGTAGATCACGATCTTCGCGTCTTTGTCAGCCTCGTCGAGCGCCTCTTCGAACGCCCTGACCTGAGCGACGGGGATCCCCTCGTCCTTGGCCCCGAAGAGGCCCAACAGCGGCGCCTCGAGCGTGGCGAGCTCCGCCTCGGTCGTCTTGACGCGCCCGTAGTACATCACGATGGCGTCGAGGTCTTTCCCCTGCTGAAGGCCGGCTTCGAGCGACCATCCGCCTCCGAAGCACCAGCCGATCGCGCCGATGCGCGGGGAACCCTTCGCCTCGAGAAACTCTCGTGCCTGGCGCAGGTTTTCCTTGCCGTCGTCGGGGTTGGACATCGCGGCGGTCATGTACTGTTTCGCCTTGTCCGGGGTGGTCGCGACCTGGTCGCCGTACATGTCGACGGCGAGGACGCGGTAACCGCGGGCGGCGAAGCTGTTGGCCATGTCGCGGATGTTGTCGTTGAGCCCCCACCATTCGTGGATCATGATGAGGCCGGGGTAGGTCCCCTCGGTCGTCGGAGCGACGTAGTAGCCCGTGATCTGCTTTCCTCCGACGGTTCCGTACGCGACGTTCTCCTTCCCTTCGGTGGGGATTCCCTTCGCCCCCATCGCCAGCGCGGCTCCGCTGGATCGCGGTGTCTCGCCGGAGTGCTGCTCCCCCATCGCCTCGCCGTACTCCTCGTCGGTCATCGTCTCTTCGGGGGCGACGGGCTCGGCCTTCTCCTGCGACTTGCTACCGGCGCAGGCGGTGAGCGAGACGAGCACCAGCGACATCATCGTTCGTTTCCACATCGTCAATCCATGGTTCTGGGAGTTCGGAGGGAGGTTATACGCCCCGAGCCCGCTGCCAAGGCCTCGCGCGAGCCGATCGTCGACCGGCGTCAGCGCGCGGGGGCGATGGCGAAGACGTACCCTTGACCAGTCGCCACGATGACGGTCCCGTCGGCGGCGACAGCGGGTGACGCGAAGATCGCCGATCCCTCGATCGGACCGTCCCAGGAGCAGCCGTTCGCCTGCGTGACTTCGTCGGGGACGGGGAGGGCAGGGCGCTCGGCGTCCCCCAGGAAGAGGGACCACGTCGGGCCCTGGCGGGGGTCGGCAAAGGCGTAGAGTGCACCGTCGTGGCGCGGCACGTAGAGGGTCGACCCCGCGACGGCGGGCGAAGGCCAGTGCGGAAAGGTGCAAGCGCCGGCGGCGACCGAGGCGGTGGCGGCTCCGGTGGCGCCGTCCACGGTCACCAGCCGGTTCGAGTAGGGCTCGGCATAGACGAGATTTCCATCCAGAACGGCAGGTGAGCTGCGGATGTTGCCCCAGCCTCCGCCCAGTCCGTCGGGGTTCGAACCGACCCACTTTTCGCTCCCGTCGGCGATGTCGAAGGCGACGAGCGCGGGCTCTTCGTAGCTCGTGTCGCGGGCGTAGCTCACGACGACGGCACCGTGCTCGGCCAGGACGGTGGGGGAGGCGTAGACCTCTTTGGCGTATGCGTCGACGATCTTCGAGGACCAGACGACGTCGCCGGACGCGGCATCGATCGCCGCGACTTCGCGGGCCTGGCTGGCTGCGTATACGACCCCTTCATGCGCCGCGACACCACCCCGCAGAGCGCCGGAGAACCGCTTCTTCCATACGTCGGCGCCGGTCGCGACGTCGAGCGCCCACAGGGTCCCCGCTCCGTCCCCCACGACGACCACGCCGCCGACCACGAGAGGGTTGGTGTAGAACTTCACGCCGTCCCGCCGGTGCTTCCACAGGGCCTTGCCGTTCGCGGCGTCGAGCGCGAAGACCGCGCCGTTCTCAGTCGTGGCGAACACACGGCAGCCCGAGTAGGTGACGCCGTTGACGTCGGCGTCCGTCGTGAAGAACCAGCGGCGGGAACCGTCGGCGAGGCCGAGGGCGACGACCCCGTCGCCACCGTCGGGTTCGTTCCAGATCTGGCCGCTGGTGCCGAGGTAGACGGTCTCGCCCGCGACGACCGGGTTGTTCAACCAGCTCGCGATACCGAGGGGGACCGACCACCGTACGGTGGGGCGCGCGATCGGCTCCGCCTCGGTGTTCCCGGTGCGCTGCGAGTTGCCCTGGAAGGTCGTCCAGCCTTCCTGCGGCGCGTCGCATCGGAATGCGTTCGGCGTCTCGGTCGCGGTATCGATCGGCTCGGGGCGGGTCGTGAGAGGCTCGTCAGCTTTCGGGGTCGCGACGGTCGTGCAGCCGGTCAGCAACAGGGTGAGCAGAGCGACTTTTCGGAGCATCTCGGACCTCGGCGAGTGGTGAGAGGGTGCTCGTATCGCACATCGAACCACCGTTCTTCAAATGCGTCCGTCGGCGAACGGAGCCGCACGTGCGGCGTTCGCCCTTCGCCCCGGCGCGAGGGCTACTCCGAAACGATCTCGCACATGCCGACATAGTCGTCCCGCACGCGGCAGGTCTGTCCGGGCGGACAGGGGGTCCACTCGTCGCAGTAGGGGACGCAGTCGCGCCCGTCGCAGACTCGCGGCCAATTGCAGTGCCAGTCTTCGGCGCATTGGGGGAGGTCGCGGAGGGCACACGCGCTTCCGCGAAACTCTTCGCCGAGCGACTCGCAGACCCCGAACCCCGCGCAGTCTTCCTGCGTCGTGCACTCGCCGAGGCAGGAGCCGTCGACGCAGCGGAATCCTACCGGGCAGTCCCCCTCCAACTCGCATCGGTTCACGCAGCGAAAGCCGATGCAGTCGGCGTCGCCGCGGCATTCGTAATCGCACGTCTGACCCGTCGAGGGGGGCTGCGCGGGACACCCCGTGAATGCGAGCCCCGCGAGCAGAAGGAAACGTCTCATGCTGCGAGTCTAGCAACCCCGGCGGTCCGTTGCATGCAGTGGGCGGACGCTTCGCCAGGCGCCTTCATTCGGCGGTCGGCGTGCCGCAGAGGCTTCGGATCAATCTCACGAGGTCGTCGGGACGAACCGGTTTGGGGACGAACGACTGAAACCCGGACTCGAAGGCGCGCCGCTCCGCATTCTGGAACGTGTGAGCAGAGACGGCGATCGCCGGGATGGCGGTGCGCTCGGCTTTCTCTTCGATCTCTCGCAGTCCCTTCATGAGTGAAAAACCGTCTTCCCCCGGCATTTCTATGTCGCTCAGGACGATGGTGGGGGGGCTCTCTTCGAAGACCTCTCGGGCGCGATTGGCTCCCTCGACCGCGTCCAGTGTGGCCCCGAAGGAGCTGAGCACTTCCGCCATGATCTCGCGCGAGTCGTCGTGGTCTTCCACCAGCAAGATATGGATGCCGGTGAGTGGGCCTTCGGTGGCCGCGGTAGGGGGTGGGGTCGTCTCACGGGCACGCTCGCTCACGATCAGCGGGAGCCGCAGAACGAACGTGCTCCCCCCTCCCATGCCGGTGCTCTCGGCGCTGATCTCCCCGCCGTGAAGGTCCACCAGTTGGCGGACGATCGACAGGCCCAGGCCCACGCCCGAGTGCTGCCGCGTTCGGGACCCGTCGCCGCGACGGAAGGGCTCGAAGACGTGGGGGAGGAGGTCGGGCGCGATCCCGGCCCCGTTGTCCCGGACGGAGATGACGACGTCGGTGCGCTTGCACTCCACCTCGACCCGTACGCGACCGCCCGGAGGGGTGTACTTGATCGCGTTCGACAGCAGGTTCCAGAAGATCTGGCCGAGCCGGCTGCGGTCCGCGTGGACGACGCACTCTCCGGCGCCGTACTTCTGAAACTCGATGCTGATGTTCTTCTGTTCGGCGGCGGGACGCGCCGACTCCAGGGCCTTCTCCACGGCGTGCACCAGGTCGACGCGGACGAACCGCATGTCCATCTTGCCGGAGACCAACTGCGCCGCGTCGACGAGGTCGTCGGTGAGCTGCGCCTCGGCGTCGAGGTTTCGCTGAATCGCTTCGATTCCGCGGGCGAGTCGGTCGGAATCCTCGGGATTCTCCCGGATGAGCGCGATCCAGCCCGCGATCGCTTGCAAGGGGGTGCGTAGCTCGTGCGACACCGCGGAGAGGAGCTCGTCTTTCACCCGGTTTGCTTCCTCGGCGCGGGCGCGCGCCTGTCGTTCACGCTCGAGCAGTTGGAGGTTTTCCTTCTGAAGTTTCTCGCCGAGTTGGATCTGCTCTCGCAGCTCGGCGAGTTTTTCGCGCAGAGCGACGAACTCCTTGAGCGAGTGCTCCGCGGTCTGCAGATGGAGGAGGACGATGACGCCCGAATCGAGGGAGAGGGCAGAGCCCCGTGCGCTCCATCGCACGTTCCCCTCCCGAAGGACGATCGAGCCGGGGAGGGGAGTCGCGGAGCGAGCGCAGCGTTTCAGCATCCGCTGCACGGCGTCGCGGTCGGTGACATGGTCGAGGAGGTTCTGCGACTCTGTGATGAGGTCGCTCGCGAGCTCGTTGACGAACACCACCGTTCCGTCCACCTGGACACCGAGGACCGGCTCCCCGATGTGGCGGGCAAAACGCCGGCACTCGTCGAGGGTCACGCCGGCTCCAGTTCCGACGAGTAGTATTCGCGTCCTTCGTTCTGATCGGCCTCTTCGGTGCGCTGGAGGTAGACGACGACTCGGCAGCCGGGATCCCCCTGGGCGATGGTCTCTTCCAGGTTCACCTTTGCGTACCCCGTCTCACGGGCCGCGATGCTGCCGAAGACGTTGGAGGTCATCATGCAGAGGGAGGGACGATCGATCACGCGGTCACCAAAGGGACAGGCCCGGTTGCCGAAGACGATCTTCTCGTCGGTCAACTCGATGACGTAGAAGTCGCCTTCGATCCTGCGCTTCAGGTCGACGAGCACCGCGGCCAATTGTTCTTTCGAGAGCCGTGAGACATCCAGGGTCCGACGGTACATGTCGCCGATCTCGTCCCCCATCTCCTGCCCGACGACGCTGATGAAACCTTCCGCTTCTCGCAGCCCGATCAGGTCCTCGAGGGTGCCCGAGAGATGACGCAAGAGCGTCCGCAGGAACACGTCTCGTTCCAGGCGCACGTCTGCGGTCGACAGCTTCTGTTCTTCAGCTTCCAGAGTATCCATTCCAATCTCGTCAGTGCACCGAGGCCAGAGCCACGGGATGATAGAGGTACAACGTAGGAACGAACTCGGCGCCGGGTAGGCGAAGATCACAGGAGGTCGGGCGCGAACTCCGCGAGCAGGGCCACGCAGGCGAGGTGTGTCTCGCTGTATGCGATGTCGCGAAAGACGTCGGCGCTGGGGCGAAGGGTGGATCGATATCGAAGTTGGCGGAGATCCCATTCCTCCCCCTGTACCCCGACGTCGAGCTCCAGGACGGACCCGCGGGTGGAGAACGTCCACGACGATCCGTCACCGCGGGTGGTCCAGCCGGCGGCCGCGAGGAAGCGGATCGCGTCGACGCGCGGTACCCGGCGCCCGATCCACCCGTACGGTACGTCGTCCCGCGCGGGGAGGTGCGGCCGGTCGAGCTGCGGAACGAGGGTGACGATCTCGAAGTCGGCGAGGGTGACCCCCCACGCATCGCGGTCCTCGGGGGAGAGCTCTGCGGTGTGAACGACGCCGACGTGGCGTTCGTCAGCGACGGCGATCGGGTCGCAGTCGGGACCGACGAACTCGCTCTCCTCGGGGTCCCATCGAAAGGTGTGAGCCGTCCGTCGACCGTCGTACGCCGCCCAGATGACGCGTGATAGCGCCCCTCCTGCTGCGGATTCGCACGCGTTTCGGAGCTCGGCGCCGCTGAAGCGCGTGGCGTGAATCATCGCGTCGGCGAGGTTGAGAGCGAAGTAGCGTTCCACGTCGCGAAGCGGCGCGTCGGCTCGTCCCATGTAGAGGAGCCCCAGCATCGCGGAGGTCCAGCCGCGGTAGGCGCGATGCGCACCCAGGAGAACGTCGGGTTCGTTCGCATCGCGCGCGCAGAGGCGCAACTGGATCGCCGCTTCTTCGGTTCGCGCGTCGCGCAGGAAACCCAGCGCGGGCTCGACCGCCCAGAGTGGCGGTTCGGCGCGCAGCGCGGCGCCTATCGCTGCGGTGGTGCGTGGACCGCCGAACGCGGAGCACGCCGCGATCAGGGCGGGGGCCGCGTCGAGCTCGACGGAAGGGTCGACGAGCGAGGCGAGCCGCGCCCCGACTGCGTCCGCCCGCTCGGGGTCGAGGTCGGCAGCGATACGTCGGCCCACCGCCGCTGCCGCTCGACCACCACGGTGCGCTGCGTCCCAGATCGCCTGCCATTCGGCGGCGTCGAGCAGCGACTCGTCGCGGATGTAGAGCCAGGATGTGTCGGATTCGAACATCGTTTCGCCGCCCAGGGGATCGGGGGGAGGGAGTCTATCACCGTTCGACGTGAAGCGCGGCGGGATTGTCGAGGTGCGAAAGTCGAGCGATGACGTGGGGTTGGGGGCTTCTGCCCCAACGTCTCTCTTGTCGAGGGCCTCGCTGTCTGTCAGTTTTCGAACTCAGCCACGGAAGGCGGCAGGACGCGAGTCCTCCGCGCGAGGAATATGGAGGACGATCGGATGGCCGGTAGCTCGTCGCGTCGAATCATCGAACTGGACCCCGCAAACGGTGATTACCGTCCCGCTCTGGTGGAACCTCCGCAGCACGCTCCCGATCGCAAGTACATCGCCGTCGCCGGCAACATCGGCGCGGGGAAGAGCAGCATCGTCGAGTTCCTGTGCGACCGCTACGAGCTTCAGCCCTTCTTCGAGCCGAACGAGCAGAACCCCTACCTCGAGGACTTCTACGCGGACATGCACCGCTGGGCGTTCTCGTCGCAGATGTACTTTCTCGCCGCGAAGTTCAAGCTCCACCAGGAGCTCGACCGCAGCGCACACTCCGTGGTTCAGGACCGTTCGATCTGGGAGGACGCAGAGATCTTCGTCGAAAATCTCTATCGACAGAAGATCATGGACGAACGCGACTACCGTACGTACCGCCTGATGTACGAGTCGATCCGGGACCAGATCCGACCGCCCGACCTGATGATCTACCTTCGGTGTCCCGTCCGGGCGGTGAAGAAGCGGATCGCGATCCGGGGTCGCGAGATGGAGCAGGACATTCCGACGAAATATCTGTCGCGCCTGCACAAGCTCTACGAGGGGTGGATCGACAACTACGACCTCTCCCCGCTCGTGATTATCCCAACCAACAAGCTCGACTACGTCACCGACCTCGTCGATCAGCACGACATTCTCACGACGATCGAGAAGTATCTCTGACCGAGCACCTGGTCGTTCTCCGCCATCCGCGCGCTGACTGCCTCGGCATCCGTGTGCTAGGTTCACGGCATGAGTTCCTTCGTAGGCCGTACTCGAGAGATCGAGATCCTCCGCCGCCGCGCCGTGGGTGCGGGGGATGTGATCGCGCTGGTGGGCCCCTCGGGGGTCGGGAAGTCGACGATCGCTCGCGCGTGGGCGCGGGAGGTCGACGCCGAGTGGATCGATTGCTTCAGCCGCACCCCCGCGGAGGTGGTCGCGGACCTGCAGCGGCACGACGAACCGGGTGCGGTCGTCCTCGACGATCTCGAGGCGTCCGCGATCGCGACGGTTGCGCCCCACGTGAACGGCCCGCTGGTCGTGACGACCCAGGAAGTGCCTGACTCCGACGACGTTCGCGTCCTGCCGATCCGGCCGATCGATCTGTCGACGCCGGACGGGGAGGAGGAGGCGCTCGGTCTCTTCGTCGAAGCGGCATGCGACATCGACATGTCGTTCGATCTGTCCGACGAAGATCGCGTGCTGGTGCAGAAGCTCGTGCGACGCTTCGACGGCTATCCTCTGGCGATCGCGCTCGCCGGGCGGCGGGCGGCGGTCGTGACCACGAAAGAGGTCGTGCGAGCGGTCGAAGAAGGAGGGGACGTCGTCGACGGGTCGATGCCGCTTCGGCACACGTCCCTCTCGAGCGCACTGGCGCTGACGTGGACCGCCATTTCCCGGGAACTCAAGGCGATCGTGTTCGCGATGTCGCTCTTTCGGCGCCCTTTGCGGGTCGACGCGCTCGCGCGTGTCCTCAACCGGCCGCTCGCGGAGGTCGAGGCGGGCGTCACACAGTTGGTGCAAGGAGGGCTCGTCCCCCCGGCCGCCTACCCCCGACCTCTCGAAGCGCTCGCCGACTACGCGGTGGGTATGTTTCGCGGTCAGTCCGGGGTCGCCGCCGAGATCGAGGCACGCACGCTCGAGCGCGCGGTCGCCGCGGCCGAGGACGTACCTCGTGGCATGGACTATGCGCTCGATTACGGCGACGGTCCCTCCCTGTGGATCTACTACTTCGAGAACGTCGACTTCGTATCGCGCACCAAGGAAGAAGTCGCGCGCGTGCTCTCGGGCTATCTGCGCTGGACGTTGCTCGCGGACTCGGGCGTCGGGGAAGAGATCGTCGAGGCGCTCCGGCATGCGGATGACTGGGATGCGTGGTTGCAGTATGCGCGCGTGGCATCCCGGACGAGCCTCTCCGAGGCGGTCGATCTGGTGAACGAGGAAGTCCTGCCGCGCGCGAAGACCGATGAACAGCGGCACGTGGCGAAGGTGGCGCTCGCCGGTTTTCAAGCGAATCAGATGCAGATGGGGGAGGCGAACGAGGCGCTGGAGGAGGCATGGGAGACGGGTGACAGCTTGCTGAGCTGGGTCTACAGCGTGATGACGAGCACGAACCTCTGGGAGCGCAAGGAGAAGGTCCAGGCCGTCGAACGAGCTCGTGAACTCCTCGCCGACGACTCGACGATCGAACAACAGACGCAGGTCGCGCTGGCGCACGTGTGGGTGGGGCTCGGAGAGAACCTGTCGACGTCGCAGCTCGCGGCGCGCTGCGAGAAGGCGATTGACCTGGCGAAGCGATCGCGAGCGCTGAGACTCATCGCGATGGCGCACATGGTGTCCGGCGAAGGGTTCGCGTTCGCCACGAAGAGCGATGCCGAGCGAGCCTCCCATCACTTCCGGGAGGCGAGAAAGTTCTACAAGAGGGAGCGGGGCTCGTACCCGGCGTTCGCCGCCATCTCCGTCTCGCTCGAGGCCTTCGGGTGGCTGCGGGCCGGCGAGATCGAGCGCGCCCACGAGGTGATGGGCGAGCTTACGGAGGCGCTGCGAGGTTCCGACGAACTGCTCGCGAACCTGATGCGGGTGTTCGAAGCGGCCCTGAACTTCGTCGACGGCGACCCGAAGAACGTCGACCCGCTGCTGGAGGCCGCCGAGGGGTGGACCCCGGTGGTGAAGACGATCCACTGGTTGTGGGTCGTCACGGAGCTAGGACGTCGGCTCGAGCGCGGTGATGCAGCCGCGGCGGATCGGCTGGTCCTCGATGCGACGACGGAGGACCCGGCGATCGCGCCGCTGCTCGAAAAGCAAATGCTGCTCTCCCGGGTCCACCCGCGGAGCACCTCGGGGCAGATCGTCGAAGGTTTCGAGGCCTATCGGTCGCTGCGCGAAGGGTTCGGAGAGTCTGTGGCGCACGTGGCGCTGGTTCGATACTGGGACGGACGCGTTCCCGACTCCTTCGAACGGCTCGCCGAAGCCACGAACAGGAGCGCCGGGCTGGTCGTCCTGGACGACTTCTCCGCCTTCTGGGTCGCAGGCGAATGGACCTCGCTCGAGTCGAAGACGCTGGCGCGGCGGATGCTCGAGGTGCTGGTCGAGGCGGACGAACCCCTCGACTTCGATGTCCTCGCCGACGCCCTCTATCCGGACGAGACGTTGACCTACGACTCGCTCGTCAACCGCATCAACGTGCAGGTGTCGCGCCTCCGAAAGGAGGGGCTCGGCAGCGTCCTCGCGAAGTCCGCCGAGGGATTCTTCATCGATGCCGAAGTCGCCCGCGTACAGATCTGACGTCTCCCTTCGAAGGACGTAACCTACGCGTAAGGGAGCGCCCCGGATCGTAAGAGAGCGTAAGTGGAGGCGGGTGCGACGAGGCGCCATCTTCCTCGGTGCGGCCGCCGTCACGGCGTCCTCGAAGCACCGTAGGAGTCGTCATGAAGAGTCTTTCGTTCGCATCCGTCGTCCCGACTGCCCCCCTCCGCCTCGTCACCGCCTGTCTCGTGACGCTCGCCGTCGCAGCGTGCGGAGGTCCCACGGAGAAAGCCCCGCCGCAGGAACCGACCTGTGGAAACGGCCGTCTCGATTCCGGTGAGGTCTGCGACCCGTTCATCATCAGTGGAGAAGGGGCATGTCCCGAATCATGCGCGGCGGGCGCGACGGCATGTGGTGGTTTCGAGCTCGTCGGGGACGAAGACGCGTGCACCGCGCGATGTGAATGGCGGGAAGTGACCGAATGCGTGGACGGCGATGGCTGCTGCGCCGAGGGTTGCGACGCGCAGAGCGACGGTGATTGCTCGGCGACCTGTGGCGACGGTGTCGTCGATCCCGGTGAGACGTGCGACGGGAACTGCCCGACGTGTGACGCGTCGGCGTGCAACGCCGGCGGCTCGACGGGGTCTGCCGCGACCTGCAGCCTCGAGTGCCTCTCGGCGCCCGTCTCGGAGTGCATCGACGGGGACGGTTGTTGTCCCGACGGATGTAGCGAATCCAACGACGACGACTGTCGCGACAGTTGCGGAGACGGCGTGCTCGTCGCCGGTGAGACGTGCGACGGCGACTGCCCCGAGAGCTGCGACGACGGCGATGCTTGCACCGTCGACCGACTGTCGGGTGAGAAGAACCTGTGCAACGTCGTCTGTGTGTTCGATCCCGTCAGCCAGTGCGTCGACGGGGACGGATGCTGCCCTTCGGGCTGCGACCACGACTCGGACGACGATTGCGCCTGTGTCCCGAGGACATGCTCGCAGGCCGGCGCGGCTTGCGGTCAGATCGCCGACGGCTGCGGTGGCACCCTCGACTGCGGAGGCTGCCAAGGGGGCGATACATGCGTCGACAACCAGTGCTCGAGCGGGCGTCCCGTCGGCAGCGCTTGTACGAACTCCGACCAGTGCGAGTCGGGGGAATGCCTGGAATCGGCAGACTACGAGGGCGGCTACTGCACAAACACCTGCGAACGCGACACCGAGTGCGCCATCGGCTCCAACTGCGTCTACGTGGACGCTGCGCAGTCGGGAATCTGCGCGAAGAACTGTCAGGCATCCAACGAATGCCGCGGCGGTATCTACGAATGTTGGAACTACGACGGGCACGGTCCGAGCGAATGCCTGCCGTATCCCGGCGGTGACGGCGTGAACGGCGACGCGTGCCAGAACGTCGGCGACTGCGACATCTTGAACACGATCTGCATCCGCACCGGGGGCTTCGACGGCGGGTACTGCTCGGCGGTGTGCGAGTTCAACTTCGAGTGCGACCTGGACGCCGTCTGTCTCGAATCGAGCGGGACGGGGCTCTGCGTCGCGACGTGCGTCGATCAATCCGACTGCCGCTCCGGGTATCAGTGCATGGAGGTCACCAACGGCGCGACGGGCGAGTCGGTCGGTACGTGTGTTCCCGATTGAAGAAGTCGTGACCCGAGCAGGTCAGTCGAACGCCGTGAAGCGCATCCGCGCGTCCACCCCGACCACGTCGCCAGGCGAGAGCTTGTCCCACACGTTCTGCCCCTGAAGTCGCTCACTCGACACGATGAAGTGCGAGATGAAGCCGGTCTTGGAAGGGGCCTCGCAGTACGGACTGTACGAAGGGCAGGTGTCGCGTTCGGGGCAACTGTTCTTGTACGTCGAGACGAGCATCTCCTTACCCCCCTGGTGCGCCGCCATCGTCTGCCCGTTCGTCACCAGGAAGCTCAGGTAGAGCTTGTTCTCCGTGTCGTACGGGTCGAGGCCCGTGACCGTCGAGATCTCCGCGACGACCTCTCGGATCGCCGCGTAGAGGTCGTCGAGTGGGTACCCCTGCCGATGCAGGTCGCTTCGTCGCGCGAGATGCCCCAGCAACATGTAGAAGATCACCTCGCTGTCGGTATCGCCGAGGATGAATCGGCGCAAGACCGGCGGAATGAGCGAGACGATCTCTTCGCGGTGGTCGGCGAAGTTCGGGATGTCGCCGTTGTGCGCGAAGATCCAGTTGCCGTACTGGAACGGGTGCGAGTTGATGAGGGACAACGTTCCGTGCGTAGCCTTTCGGACGTGCGCGATGACCGTCTCGGACGAGACGATACCGCTGACGCGCTTGAACAGGCTGTCGGTGACGGCCCCGGTGGCGCTCTTGATCACGTGGGGGGCGCTCGCGACATAGTACGCCACCCCCCAACCATCGGGGTGTTCTTCACTCTGCACCATCAGGGCGTTTTCGGCGCTGACGAGCGACTGGTGAACCTGGCTCGGGATGACCGAGCGGAATCCGAACAAGCGACACATCCCGAAGAGTATGCCGGAGGTCCTTCGGAATTGCATCCCGGCCTTCGGTGGTTTCATTTGTGTCCGGAACCGCGGTAGGAAAAGGCGGTTCGTAGCGAGGTGAGAAACATGTTTGGACAGATGCCGCGTTGGAAACTCTTCACGGTCCGAGGGCACGACGTGTACCTGGAGCCGGTCTTTCTGGTGCTCGTGGCGATCTTCGTCTTCATGGGGATGCGGTCGGCGGCTGAGCTTCCGAGTCGCCTGCTCTGGATCGTCATCCTCCCCGTCAGCATTCTCTGGCACGAATTCGGCCATGCAATCGCGATCAAGAAATACGGGAACGGGCCGTCCACGATCGTCCTGCAGGGGCTCGGCGGCGTGACGATCAATCGGCGACGCGCGAGCGAGCCGCCGAAAGAATCCCTCGTCATCAGCGCGGCCGGTCCGGCGTTCAGTTTCTCTCTCACCCTCGTCTTCGGGCTCCTCGCCTTCCTCTACCCCGGCGAGGACTTGCTCGACGAGTTCTTCACGATGATGGCCTTCGTCAACGCGTTCTGGGGCGTCTTCAACCTGCTTCCGATCGCGCCGCTCGACGGCGGTCACATCGTGCAGCACGTCCTCAGCTTCAAGATGCCGAAACGAAAGGCTCTCCTCTATTCGGCCTACGTCTCGCTCGTCGCCATCGTGGTCCTGCTCGTCCCCGCGACCTTCATCTTCAAACTGAGCGTGATGTTCACGGTCATCCTGGGCGCGCTGTTCGTGATGCACAACGTGCAGGTCATCCAGGCGCTGAAGCGCTGAAGCCGGCGGGAGGCCGCGGTTGGTGGCCGCGTTCGCCAACGTCGCTCGCGGGACGAAAACCGGCTAGAATGGGCGGATATGGCGGATGACGACCAGCTGGTCCAGCTCGACCTGACTCTCTCGGTCACGGAGGTGCCGCAGGCCAACAGCCTGCCGCTCTTCGTGCGCATGCTGGAAGCGATCCATCGCGGTAAGGTGGACGTCGCCGAGCTCGCAGCCGCGCTCGAAGTGGAAGAGCGCACAGTCCACTACTACATCGACTTCGGGCGCTGGCTGCACTTCGTGATCACTCCCGACACCGGCCAGGCGGGGCTGTCGACTGCCGGCCGGAACTTCGTCGAGAGCGTGCCGTCCCGCGGGCGTCTCTTCGCGACCGCGATGTTCGGCAAGAAACTCGTGAAGACGGTTCAGGCGCTCAAGCGCGACTCGACCAACGAAGACGAGCTCGAGACGCTCGACACCCGCGAGGCGTGCCTGCGGGCGATCCGCGGGCTCACCGACCTCTCCGAAAACACCGCCGCGCGCCGCGCATCTGGGCTCGCACAGATGCTCGACGCCGCCTACCAGCCGTCGAGGATCGACTGGGCCACCGGCGAGCGTCGGCCGGAGTTCGTGCGCAAGCTCGAGTACCAGGGGCGCGCGTTTCTCCTCGCCCTCGGCGCGCTTCAGTTCGGGGGGGGACGCAAACTGAGGATCGGGTTCCCGCTGCAGGTCCGCGCCTTCGTCGACCAGCAAGGGCACGGACTGAATGCACGGATCTGGCGCCGCGCGTCGGTCGAGCTCCCCGAAGGTGCCGGTACGTGGTTCGGCTCCGTCCCGGTCAACCCGTCGACGGTCGAGCTCGCGTCGCGAGGGGGACGTGACTTCCGGCGATTCCTCGCGATGGTGTCGCCCTACGTCGCGCTCATGCTCGCCGCGATGACCCATCGAGACGCAGCGGGTACGTCCCCGGTTCGCGTGACGCGGGACATGTACGGATTGAGGGTCTGGGAGCGCGAGCGCGACGTCGGACCACCCCTGCAAGTGGTGGAGAAGATCGCCGCCCAGATGGGGATCGCGACGCCCGACGAAGTTCCCACCGAGCTGCGAGACGCGGACCCCGACGACACGGCAAAGGGGGACGACGTCGATCTGCTCGAGACGTTGGCCCGCGCGGGGTTCGTCCGGCTGCAGGACACCCGCTACGTCGTGGCTCCCGGCGTGGAGGCGGAGCTGCGCGAGGGGCGCGACGACACCGCCTCGGTCGCCGAGCTCCTCGCGCCCGCCTACGAAGCATTCCGCACCGTCCTGCGGGGCTGACGTCCGATCTCGTGCGCCCCGCTTCCCGATCCTCGTTGCGTGACGATCGGTGCCGACATATTACGCCATCCCCCCGGACCGGAGGTCGTGATGGAGTTTCGAGAAGAAGGAGAGCACTACGGGACGCACCGCGTCCTCGAGCCGAAGGGCGCCCTCCCACAGGCGGCGAAGCGGCTCGAGAACCAGGGGCCCGCCTGGGACAACGAGATCGTGATCGACGTCGAGACGCTCAACATCGACTCGGCGAGCTTTCATCAGATCATCGGCGACGTCGGCCGCGACGAGTACGCCGTGGGTGAGCAGATCAACTCGATCGTGTCGCACCGCGGCAAGATGCAGAATCCCATCACCGGCTCGGGCGGCATGCTCATCGGAACGGTGATCGCGAAGGGCCCGCGCTACGGCGACGGGGTTCGCGTGGGGGATCGAATCGCGACGCTCGTCAGCCTGACGCTGACCCCTCTCGAGCTGCGCGAGATCGTGCAAGTCCACCTCGACCACGACCAGGTCGATGTACAGGCGACGGCCTACCTGACACCGTCGGCTCCGGTGGTGGCGCTTCCCGAAGATCTCGACCCGAAGCTCGCGCTCTCCGTACTCGACGTGTGCGGGGCGCCCGCCCAGGCGCAGCGGCTCTGTAAAGGGGCCCAGCGCGTCGTGATCCTCGGGGCCGGCAAGTCGGGGCTGATCTGTGCCGCCGCGGCGCGCGAAGTGATGCCGCACGGCTCGATCTACGCGCTCGACCTGCACACCGACCATCTCGAGCCCTTCGTGCAAGCCGGGATGATCGATCTCCACCGAGAGGTCGACGCGACCGACCCGATGCGGGTGATGTTGGAAGTCCTGCACATGACCGGCGGGGAGCTCGCCGATGTCGTCATCAACACCTGCAACGTGCCGGGGACCGAGATGAGCGCGATCCTGACGTGCAGGGACCACGGGAAGGTCTACTTCTTCAACATGGCGACCGACTTCGCCCGAGCTGCTCTCGGCGCCGAAGGAGTGGGCAAGGACGTCGAGCTGATCATCGGCAACGGCTTCGCCCAGGGGCACGCCGAGCTCGCCCTGAACATCGTGCGACGGCACCCGGTCCTCGCCAGGCATCTCGAAGTCTGAAAACAAAAATGGCCGCGACACCCGAAGGTGCGCGGCTCATACCTTTGTCGAGGCGCTCGTTCAGCGCCGATTTCGGAGCGTCGCGAAGCTCTTCCTCACGAGCTCCCTGGCCCTGGCTGGCGACCAGTACTCCCAGACGATCCAGAGGATCATCTGGAAAGCGAGCAGGCCCGCACCGACCACGATCGCGACGTCGGCGAGGTTGAAGGTCGGGAAGTCGACCATCGCGACATAGTCGATCACCGCGCCGCGGAAGAGGCGGTCCATCGCGTTCGCCAGCGTTCCGCCGGCGATCAGACCCAACCCGACCGAGAATTCCGGCTCGTCGCGCGGAGCCATGTAGAGGAAGTAGAGGCACGCGACGGCGATCAAGACGCCGAGCATGCCCACCTCCTCGGGGGTCAGGCCCGCCTCCAGGGTCGGCAGGGCGAACGACGCCCGCCGATTCTCCAGGTACTCGAGCTTCAACCATCCGGGAATCAACACGATGTCCCGGTTGAGAATCTCCAGGTGGGTACCGGGAGGGAGCATCTCGTTCGCGTCGGGCTTCTTACCGCCCAGGATGCGAACGTGATGCCTGGCGACGCGGGACGCCTGCTCTTCGTTCATGAACGTGAAGGAGGAGCGGACGGCGTCCGACGTCGAGACCCAACCTTCGGTCGGCGTCTGCACGACCAGGGTATGGGGGGGGCCCGTGGCGCCGCTCGTAGCCAACCGCCGTGACGCGAACTCTTTGACCAGTTGGTCGCAGAGTATCGTCGCCACGGCGGCAGCCAGAAACCAGGCTAGTGGCCTGAGCAGTATCAGTCGTCGGAGCATGAGCTCAGATCGAAGCGGACACCGTAGCCAGGCCCGTCACCGGACTGGTAGCGACCGGATTTGACCCACACGGTCGTGATGGTTCCTTCTTCGTCGAAGCCGAAGGTACCAGCCTTACCGGTGTTCAGGTCGTCGTACTTGTGGGTACGACCGTCAGCGTACTGGACGACCACGTTCGAGAGGTCTTTCGACGACTCGACGTAGACTTCACCACATCGGAATTCGACGGTGATGTCCGCGTATGCGTTGCCCTGGTCCGTCATGTCGTTGCTCAGCGTGCACGAATCGGTCACGTCGCAGACTTCGCCGTCGTCACCATCGTCGGTGTCGTCGGTGTCGTCATCGTCGTCCGTTCCTTCGTCCGGAGTGTCGACCGGCTCGTCGGTCCCCATGTCGGGATCGTCGCCGTCGTCATCGTTCCCCATGTCAGGGTTCGCCGGAGTGTCCGGCTCTTCCGGTTCTTCCGGGGTGACCGGCTCTTCCGGCTCTTCCGGGGTCGGGGGATTGCACGTCAGGTCTTCTTCGGCATCAGCACAGATGAGTCGCCCTGCGTGTCCGTGGATCGGATTCAGCGGGGTCATCGAATCGTTCGTGTAGAGCGCGACGTGGTATCCGCAGGCAGCCGGCACGGGGATCGTGGCGGTGTTGGTTCCTGCGAAGAAGTCCTTCGTCACGTTCGAGAACGGCTCCTGAGCTTCGTACGCCGTGATCGGCTTGCCGTTCAGCGCATAGGCCGAGAAGCTCAGCGCTTCGGGGCATGCGTCGCTCGGGAGGGTGAAGCTGATGCTTCCGCCGTTGAACTGACAGTTCGCTGCCGCACGAAGCTGAGCCGCCGTGTAGTCGACACAGCCAGGCTCTTCGACCGGCGGTTCTTCGGTGTCAGGCTCTTCGGGCTCTTCGGGCTCGGGCTGCGGCTCCGGTTCACCACTGCATTCGTACACCTCGTCGGTGTCACCAACGTGCAGCGGGATCGTCAGGTCGTCGTACGAACCTTCGCTCGATCCGAGCTGAGCGAGGTAATCGTCGAAGCGAATCAGGGTGCCGTTCTCGTCTTCGAGGAGGTCGTAGACGCTCGCCTTGTACGAGTAGGAACCGATCGCCGAGGGCTCCACGGAGAAGCACTCGGTCATCCCGTTGGCGGCCGGCGAAGTGCCGGTGCTGACGGGCTGGCCACCGTTGTCGGGCCCTCCGATCTGCTCGAACGTGATGTCGAGCGGGTCGTTGTTCGGGTCGACCGCGGTCACGCAGATTTCCACGTCCTCACACACCCCGGCGAATTTCGACGGGTTGTAGACGATCGCTTCGATATGGGGAGCGGTATTGAGCGCCGCGATGACATCGAGGGCGCCCTTCTTCTCGCCTTCGCACTGCGAGAGCAGCATGATCTCGGTCGTGCGTCCGTCTTCGACTTCGACGCCGTCCGCAAATGCGGGGGCGCAGACGTTGGACGGCTGCTCGGCATTGAGCGGGGTCGCCTTCACGTTGTAGCAACCCGCGTCGAGAGTCACGAAGTGGTCGGCGAACGCGTGGTTGCTACCGTCGGCCGGCAGCGGGTGGTCGACCGACAGATGCGCGGGCAGGTCCATGTCCTCGAGGCTTCCCGAGAACTCGTAGTCCCACTCTTCGAAGTCTTCGCCGTTCGCGCATGCCACGCGTTCGATCTCGAACTTCATCCCGTCGACGCCGGAATCGGCGGCGACAGCAGAGGTGAGAGCCATTGCCGTCGAGGTGTTGCTCTGGCCGAAGATGGCATCTCGCCCTTCTTCGCCGCAGCCTCCACCAAGCATCGTGCCCGCAGCGATCACGGCGCAAACTGCACCGGCGGCTGTGGCGACCGACTTCGAAAAGAGTGGTGTGGTAAACTTCCCATCCATTGACATTGTATTCTCCAGCTAAACAAAAAGAGTTAGAAAAGTGAACGACAGCCGGACAGTCAGAACCTGCGCGCTCTAGCGCCGACGGCAAACAATTACATTCATTTTGTATACAATCTTTTCGGAATTCGATGGATATCAAAGTCTTAGGCGGGGGGATCGTCGGATTGGCTGCAGCCGAAGAGCTCGTTCGGCGGGGTCATGGCGTCGTCGTGATCGACCGATCCCTGCCCGGTGAAGCCCCGATGGGAGCTGCTACGGAGCGGGCTGCAGGGATGCTCGCGCCGGTGGCGGAGTCCGATTGGGGGGAGCGCGAGCACGTGGTGCGCAACCTGGAGTCCGCGCAGCGCTGGCCCGAATACGCGGCACGGATCAGCTCGGTGTCGGGGATCGACGTCGACTACCGCGCGCACGGCACACTGGTTGTGGCGGTCGACGCAGACGACCTCACCGCCATCCGGCATCGGCACCAGCTTCACCGCGAACTCGGCCTCGCCGCGGAGCTTCTGGACGGTGACGAAGCGCGTCGGCTAGAGCCCGGCCTCTCTCCGAGCCTGCCGGGCGCCCTTCACTGCCCGGACGATCATCAGGTCGATCCCGTGCGCGTGCGTCGCGCGCTCGCGGGGGCGGTGATAGCGGGGGGAGGGGAGTTCGTCGAAATGGAGGTCGAGGAGCTGGAGGTCGAAGACGGCCGCGTCGTCGGGGCGCGTTCGGCGGGACGGCGCCTCGAGGGTCCCGACGCGACCTGGATCGTCGCCGCAGGCGCGTGGGCGCGCAAGCTCGGCCTCGCCGCCACTCCCCACATTCGGCCGGTACGGGGTCAGATGGTCGTGGTCGAGCTCGGTGATCCTCCGCTCTGCACCCGTGTCCTGCGGGGACCGAACGCGTACCTGGTGCCGAAGTCGGACGGGCGCCTGTTGATCGGGGCGACGATGGAGGAGGTCGGCTTCGACGATCGCCAGACGGCGGGCGGAGTCATGGACCTCCTGGTCGGCGCATGGGAAGTGTTGCCGGGGTTACACGACGCACCGATCGTTCAGATGTGGAGCGGGTTTCGGCCGACGTCGCTCGACAACGAGCCGGTGGTCGAGCGCAGTGGGGAACACGACAACGTCGTGTGGGCGGTCGGCCACGGACGCAACGGAATTCTGCTTGCCCCGTGGACTGCTCAGCGGGTTGCCGACGCCGTCGAAGCCTGATTGAACTTGCGGCCCGATCGCGAAGGACCGAAAACGTTCCCGACGCAAGGAGGTGCGCGTGAGCGATACGAGCGACAGAGTCGAGGAAGCGACGACGGACGAAGCGGCTGCGAAAGCGGAGACGGCGAAGACGGCCGGCCGGGGCTTTCTCGTCATCACGGCGGCGAAGGTCTGGTTCCTGGTGACCGCCGCGGCGGTCCAGTTGGGGCTCCCCATCGTGTTCGGTTCGGCCGAGCTCTTCGGAATCTTCAAGATCGTGACCGAGGCGATCGGCCTCCTCAATATGGTGGTGCTCACCGCGTCGTTGCAGGCGGTGTCGAAACTCGTCAGCGAGCAGCCCGACCGCGCGAACGCGATCGTGAAGCTCGCGACGAAGCTACAGTGTTTCGTCGCGCTACCGGTCGCCGCGCTCTACGCGCTCGGCGCGCCCGCGATCGCCGAGAGTTTCAGCGACCCGACGCTCGTCCCGCTGTTGCGGCTCTCGTCGCTGATCATTCTGTTCTACGGCTTCTACGCGATCTCGATCGGTTACCTGAACGGCGTCAAAGAGTTCGTGAAGCAGGCGCTGATCGACATGACGTTCGCGACCCTCAAGATGGTCGGGATCCTCGGCCTCGTCGCGGTCGGGTTCGGCGTCGTCGGCGCGGTCTCCGGGTTCGTCGCCGCGGCGGCCTTCGTCTGCATCGCCTCCGCGGTCTGGGTCTTCAAGCTGATGCGGAGCCGCGAAGCAGAGCAATCGAACGACCCCCCGCCGAAAGACGCGCTCAAGCGCCTCGCCGGCTACCTGGGGCTGATCATGCTCTACACGTTCGCGCTGAACGGCCTGATGCGCGCGGACCTCTTCATCCTCAAGTCGGTCGCGGGCGACATGCCCGCCGCGTTTGTCGGCGCCGAAGACGTCTTCAAATCGATGAGCGACAAGTTCGCGGGCTTCTACGGCGCGGTGCTCAACCTCGCGCGGATCCCCTACCAGGGTGTGATCGCGGTGACGTTCGTGATCTTCCCGATGATCAGCGAGGCGACCTTCGCCGCGGACGTCGACGCGACGCGAAACTACATCCGCACGACCCTGCGCTACTGCATCCTGCTGATCGCCGGCGTCGCGCTGCTCCTCGCGTTCAACAGCGATTCGCTCATCGCGGGGCTCTACAGCTCGGACTACCAGGCGGCGTCGACCGCGCTCGCGGTCCTGTCGGTCTCGATCATCTTCTTCGCGCTCTTCTACGTCGCGACCACGATGATCATCGGTGCGGGGCACCCTGTCGTCGCCGTGGTCGTGATGGGAATCAGCATGGTCCTGTCGGCCGTGTTCAACTGGATCTTCGTCAACAGAGTGCACGAAGAGACGATGGCGGAGCTGGTCTGGAACCCGCTGCCGCCGGTCGGGCCGCCCGATGGTGCCTCGCAGGCCGTCGCCCAGGCGCTCGACAAGGCGAACCAGGCTGCCGAGTTCGGCGGGCCCTACCTGCTGAAGGCGACGACCTACATGGAGTTCGCGGCGTACGGTACGACGATCGCGATGGTGAGCGGCTGTCTCGGCGCGATCGGCTGGCTCTGGTGGAAGTTCCAGGCACGCCCGCCGTTCGCAACGATCGCCCGCGTCCTCGTCGCGACCGCCGTGCTCTACGGCGTCGACCTCGTCTTTCCCACGCCGGTCGAGTGGGTCGCGGACTACGGAAAGATCGTCTTCCTCGGTATCGTCGGCGTGAAGATGGCCGTCATGGGCGTCGTGCTGCTGGTCGTTCTGGCCCTGACGCGCGAATTCGGAGCTGAAGACCTCGACCGCGTGAAGGCGGTCATCGGGCGCAAGAAACGGAGCTGACACGATGTCGCAGGAAATCCTCATCCGGGCCGAGCAGGCCCTCACGATGCCGTTCGACGCGCCGGCGTTGCGCCACTACGACCCCGCCGACATCGACGCGCGCGACCGCGAGATCACGGGGCTGCAGGAAGATGTCTGCATCTGGATCAAGGACGGCGAGTTTCACTGGGTCGGGGCGTGGGACGAGCGCCCGCGAAAGGTTCGGGATGCCGGACTGCCGACGATGCCGACGAAGCTCGCGATGCCGGGGTGGATCGACTGCCACACCCACGCGGTGTTCGCCGGCGAGCGCTCCGACGAGTACGTCCTGCGCAACGCGGGGCGGCCTTACGTGGAGATTCTGGAGGCCGGTGGAGGAATCCTGAACACCGTCGATGCCGTGCGTCGCACGTCGACGAAGCAGCTCACCGAAGACCTGGTCCCGCGCATCCTGGACTTCGTGCGGCAGGGCGTGACCCTCGTCGAGGTGAAGAGCGGCTACGGGCTCTCGACAGAAGACGAAGTAAAGTGCCTGCGCGCCGTCCGCGACGCCGCCGTCGACATGCCGTGCGAGCTGACCGGCTGCTTCCTCGGCGCCCATGCGATCCCGCGCAACTACGCCGACCGGCGCGAGGAGTACGTCGATCTCGTGTGCAACGAGATGATTCCGCGCGTCGCGAAAGAAGGACTCGCGGCGTACTGCGACGTCTTTTGCGACCGCGGAGCGTTCACCGTCGAGGAGGCGCGCCGAATTCTCGAGACCGGCAAGGAGCATGGCTTGATCCCGCGCATCCATGCCGACGAACTCACCGACGCCGGGGCGGCGCGGCTCGCCGCCGAGGTCGGCTGCTCGAGCGCCGACCATCTCGAGTTCACGACCGACGACGCGATCGAAGCGATGGCGGAAGCGGGCGTGGTCGGCGTGTTGATGCCGGCGGTGAACCTTTTCCTTCGCACCATCGACCACTGCGCGCCGGCGCGAAAGCTGCTCGACGCCGGGTGCGAGATCGCGATCGCGACCGACCTGAACCCCGGCAGCGCGATGACCTCGAACCTCGCGCTCATGACGACGCTCGCCTGTTCCTTCTACGGGCTCACGCCGGGCGAGGCGCTGCGCGCCGTGACGGTCGGCGCCGCCAAGGCGTTGCGTCGCGACGACGTCGGCCGCATCGAAGCGGGCATGCGCGCCGACCTCGCCTGCTTCGACGTGCCGGGCTACCGCACCATCCCGTACCACTTTGGAACCAACCACGTGGAAGCGGTCATCTTTCGCGGAAACTTCGTGTACTGGACCGACGTCGAGGACACCGAGGAGTGAGCGAGCCCGCTTGATCGGTTCTCGGATCTCGGCAACCCTTCTCCGGCCATGTTTCCAGGGGACACGATGAAGAAACACATCGCCATCGCGGCAGTCGCGGCCGCCATAGCAGCCTGCGGCGAGACAGCAGCAGAACGAAATGCCCAGCTCTCCTGCGCGGAACGAACCGTCGCAGGCGGATGTGGGGGAGGTTGCAACGCTCGCGACGGGCGGGAATTCGACGAACAGAACCAGTGCTGGAAAGCCGCCGCGCCTGCTGCTTGCGGCGGCGAAACCGTTCAACCGGCCGAGAGCTATCTTCGAGATCCGGGGGGAAGCTGCTGGTGGTTCTCCAACGTGACGACCGTCGCGGGCTGGGAGTCCGACGACGACTGTCGCGTCGACGCGCCCGACTGCTCCTGACCACCCCCGAGCTCCGTCACTCCATCGGCGCGTGCGAACAGCGTCCGGTCTCGACGTCGAGGTAGTACTCCATGCCATTCGGGATCGAGCGGTGGGGATGCTCCTCCTCGATGCGAATGTGCCACAGTCGCGACTCCGTGTCGGGGATCTCGTAGACCGGGCCTTCTTTCACGAACCGAGTCTGATGCGGGGAGAGCTTCAGCGAGTCGAGCCTCAGCGGATTCCCGCTCACACCTTTCATGTCGGGGGTCAATTCCTCGATGCATCGATGGACGCTTCCCAGCAGCGCTCGCGCTTCGACCGCGGAGGGATCGACGTTCGCCTTTGTGTTCGCCAGCGCGGGAACGGAGGGAGGGGCGGTCTCCCCGGTGGTGGGGGGCGGCTCGACGGGCGACGGCGCCACCGTCGCTGGTGAGGGGGACTCCTCCTGCTGGGGGCTGTCGGGCGTGCAGCCGACCGCCACGAGCGCGACGAGAAGAAGAGGCAGGACTGACATGGTGTTGCTCCGCGAGAGTGGCTGCAGTGAACGTACCCCGCCGCGTAGGGATCTACGAATCTTTCACGGGGACTCGCGCTGCGCTCCGGGCGGGACTCAGTGAGCGCGCGTCTCGAGGTTGTCGTAATAAGGGGGGCGTTGGGCTTCGCCCAAACCCACCAGGGGATTCTCCCCTGGACCCCGAAGTTTTTCTTTCTGTTCTCACGGAACGTTGCGTTCTATCTCAACGCGTTGCGACGTCGGCGGAGAGAAGATTCGCGGTTCCAAGGATGCAATCCTTGGTGGGGTGTGGGGCAAAGCCCCACGGT
>CAYPJU010000071.1:0-36505 GCA_964411125.1 uncultured Bradymonadales bacterium
GCGTGGACCGCGGCGCTCCGCCGCCGCGCGGACCGCGGCGCTCCGCCGCCGCGCGGACCGCGGCTACGGGGGAGCGGTCTCGGGGCAAACGCATGTCGGCACCGGAATTCGCGGAGCACCGGAGACGCTAATCTGACCATGGTCGTTTCTTCCCCAGCACACCGCGTGGCGCCGCGACGGACCCCCTTCGCAGGGGCTGGTCGGACAGCTCTCGGTCAGCGCGCAGGTGAAATCGTCGCCCGCAGCGAGATTCTCCAGGGTCGTCGGCCACGGAACCAGCCGATGATGCAACCGGTCGTCCTCCTGCATGTCATAGGCCTTTCCCAACTGGGTGAAATGGTTACTTCCCCAGCATCTGGAACCTGCGGACGTCTGCGCACAGCCATGATTCCGTCCCGCCACGACAGCCGTGGTGCCGTCGAGCAAGAGCGCTTCGATGTCCGTGGGAGCTGGTGAGGGAACGAGAAGGGTCGAGAATTCTCGACCCACTTTCCCATTTGGGTGGTCTTCTCCTAGGGGATGGTCTTCTCCCCGGTACGTGTTGCTACCCCAGCACCAGACTCTACGCTCACCTTGTGTGATTGCGCAGGCGTGTTCGATGCCAACCGAAACGGCTTCGAACGGGACCGAATCCGCAAAGTCTCTCACGCACGGTGCGTTCGCCTCGCAGCCCGTGAGGGGTCCGCTGCCCCGGCAGGTGAGCGAGCCTTCACGCCCCACGAAACACGAGACCATCTCGGACAACCCGAGATGGACTATGCCTCCGGCAGGTACGGTTTCGTTGCTGGTGGGGAGGCCGGGCATCGCGGGGTCGACGGCGCCGAATTCGTTGCCTCCCCAGCAATAGACTTCCTGGCCGTCCCCCGCGGCAGTGGCTACGCATGTATGGTTGCCGCCCGCCGCAATCAGGTCGTACGAGTCGGCTGGTGTGTTCACCAACGTCGGCTGGTAGTAGCCATCGTCCGCGTCGAGCCCAATCTGCCCGTGACTGTTTTGTCCCCAACAGACCACGCCTCCCTTCAGGTTCAGTGCGCAGGTGTGCGATTCTCCTGCGGCAACTGCGATGAACGGGTATTCCGACTCGATCCAGCCCTGTCGAAACGACGTTCTCTCCGGCAGTCCGAGCTGACCGGCCGAGTTGTCGCCCCAGCAGTAGACGCGACCGACTACATCGACGGCGCACGCGTGGCGCCCCCCGACGGAGATCGCGACCCAATCGTCGTAGACCGCGGAGATCCGGGAGCCGTCGCCCATGTCGAACTCGAGGGACCCGTCGACGGTGGCTACGTCCGGCGCTGCGTCCTCGGTCTGGGTACTCAAGTCCGAGGCTCCAGCATCGGTAGGCTCCGGCACGTCGGCGGGGCCGCCGTCCGTGAAATTCAGCGGGACGGGGGGAGTGAGGCAAGCCGACGTAAGAAGCGCCGCGGTGCCGAGGGCTCTGGCGAGGAAGTTCACCTCGAAAGTGTAACGGGGGAGCGACTCCAGCAACAGGAGTCCCGCTCAGTCGCCATCGGGCGCGAGGAGGGTGTCCCGTCGGGTCGCACCCAAGTTGATGACGAAGTCGCGCAGCACGAGGTCGAGGTCGAGCCATGCCTTGCGGACGTGCAGAGGCACGGCGAACTCCTCGAGCAGATCAACCAAGATCTTGTGACGGCGGTCGAAGTGGCCGGGGAGTATCGGGAGGTTCTGGTGGGCGCGCCGAATCTTGGGTCCCTCGTAGTCACCGGCGCGATCGCCGAGATGCGCCGACAGATAGCGCATCTGCGACTCGATGAGGTGGCGCTTGTCGTGCGGCTGGAAGAAGAAGCCGATCAGGACGTCGTCGTAGAGGCGGTCGTAGAAGACCGTCATCATGCGGTCGAATGCGTCCGGGCCGCCAAGCTCGTCGACGAGGTTCCAGTCGGGGAGCGTGACCTTCTTCACGAGATGTCGCGCAGGACGCGTTCTACATGCCCTTTGGCGCGGACGTTATCGAAGACGTGGGCCAGCTTTCCGTCTTCGTCGACCACGAAGGTCGAGCGGACGAGCCCCGTGTAGGTCTTCCCGTAGTTCTGCTTCTCGCGCCAGACGCCGAACGCTTCGGCGGCCTCGTGATCGGGGTCGGCGAGCAGCGGAAAGGTCAGGTCGTACTTGGAGCGAAACTTCTCGTGGGACTTCACCGAGTCGGGGGAAACGCCGAAGACGCGGTAGCCCGCCGATTCGAGGCGCCCCATGTTGTCACGGAAGTCACACGCCTCCGTGGTGCAGCCGGGCGTGTCGTCTTTCGGATAGAAGTAGAGGACGTATTTCGTCCCCCGGAGGCTCTCGGAGGAGACGGTCCCCTCGGTGTCGGATTGCAGTTCGAACGCCGGGACGTCGTCGCCGGCAGAAAGTTTCGGATTCGCCATCGTGTTCTCCGTGCGGAAGGATCTCCGGCGCTCGATGGTTCTAACGATCGATGCCGGGCAGCCGCGCCCAAAGAACAACGCTTCGGGCCACGCGTCAACAGCGTGTTCCGTGGATCGGTCGCTTGACCCGATCGATGGGTGAGATAGGCTGTTTGGCATCAGGAATGAGGAAAACAAACGATAGGCGGCTGAAGATGCAAGCACAACGATGCTCTATCGCACTGGCGCTCGTCCTTCTCGCAGGATGCGGAGACAAGGTCGAGCCCATCACCCAGCAAGAGGCGACGCAGTTCGTCGCCGCCTGGGCACCCACGGTCGACGAGACCCTCTCGGCGCAGGCCGAAGGGGCGGCGGTCGGTCCGGCGCTGAAGGCGGTGATCGAGCCGAAAGCGGCAGCGGACAAGGCGAAGACCAACCGCGACGAGCCGCCGTACGACGCTCTGATCGAGGAGGTCTACGTCGCTGGTGAGTGGCACCCGAAGATGGTGCGCCACGGGAAGCTGACCCCCGCCGGCGAGGCGGTCTGGGGCGATGTGAAGAACGTCGCCGACCACGCCCTCGACCCGGCGAGCTACCACCTCGAACAGATCTCGACGCAGCTCGAGAAGCTCGAGGGAGCGACCGCCGAAACGATGGAAGGGGCGCTCACCCCGACCGAGGACGAGAAGCAGTGGGCGATCGCGTGGCTCCAGCAGCAGCCCCGCGACAAGTTCGCGCTCGACGAGTCGAGCCATCAGGCGCTCACCGATGCTCTGCTCGCCTCGGAGAAGGGGACGCGCTTCGAGACGACGATCGCGCAGATGACGGAGTCCGAGAAGAAGCTCGCCGCCGAGAGTGCCTCGCTCGAGTATCTGCTGGCCCGCGACTACATGAAGTTCGCGCGTGATCTCCGCTACCAGCGGATTCGCACGATGTTCATCCACCCGCGGCACGACGACTACTACAACGACCCCGAGATCCGCCGCGAGAAGAACGAATCGCGCGACACCGAAGCGCTCGCCGCTTACAAGGGTGGCGTGATGTGGCGTCAGGCGGCTCGTGTCGCCGAGTCGATGGCGAACCACACGAAGACGATCCACGAGTCTTTGAAAGCAGAACTTCAAAAGCTCTACGCGAGCGAAAAGCCGGCTGAAGTGGTCGCCGCCGTCTGGCCCGCCCAGCCGCAGTACCGCGGTTTGATCGCCGAACACAAGCGATACCGCGCGATCGTCGACGCCGGAGGCTGGGAGGAAGTCCCGCCCGTGAAACGACTTTCAAAGGGGGACTCGAACTCCACCGTCGAGAAGTTGAAGAAACGCTTGCAGATCGAGGGCTACTTTCCGAAGGACGGGAAGATCGACAAAAAGTTCGACGACGCTCTCTTCACCGCCATCAAGGAGTACCAGACGACGCATCAGATGGAGGTGGACGGCAAGCCCGGCCGCACCTTCTGGCGAAGCCTCAACGTGCCAGCCGAGCGCCGGATGAAGCAGATCCAGTTGAACCTGCGTCGGTGGCGCAAGTCGAACGTCCGCCACGACGAAGACGAGACGTATGTCTACGTGAACGTCCCCGCCTTCGAGGCCCAGATCTGGGACGAGGGAAAGATGGCGCTCGATACGCGCATCGTCGTCGGCAACAATGACTGGGTCGAGGACAAGGAGACGGGCGAGAAAGAGCAGGCGAACCGGACGCCGCTGCCGATCGCGGCGTACATCGATCGCGCCATCTACAACCCCTACTGGAACGTCACGCCGCGCGTCCGCAAGAATGAGATTCTCCCCGAGCTCACCGAATGGATGCAGGCGCGCTACGAGACATGGAAGCGCGGCGGCGACCTGCGGGTGAAAGAGAAAGAGACCACCGGCAGCACGACGCGGCCGACCGAGACGACGCTCACCAGCAACACGGGAGCGCCCGCAGGGAACGCACCTCCGGCCTTCCTCCCCTACGCCGCCGAGCCGGAGATCCCCGAGCGGTTCAAAGTCTACCTGAACGAGGAGACGGGCGAGTTCGACATGAGCACGACCCACCCCGACCACATCCCCGCGTGGTACGCCGCGAACGACTACGAGGTGATGTACCCGAGCAAGAAGTGGGAGTACGTGCGGATGACCCCGGGCGACCACAACGCGCTCGGGAAAGTGAAGGTCATCTTCCCCAACCTGCACGACGTCTACCTGCACGACACGAACGCCAAGCCGCTCTTCGCTCGCGAAATCCGCGCCTTCAGCCACGGCTGCATGCGGATGGCGAAGCCCCTGGAGTTCGCCGAGTACCTGCTGCGTCGCGACAAGGTGTTCGAAGAGAACAACGTCCCCGAAGCACTGAAGGAGGGCACCTACCTGCCGGTGTTCCTGAAGCGCCAGGTGCCCGTCTTCGTCGAGTACCACACCGTCAGCGTCGACGAGCAGGGTCGCGCCAACTTCCTGTCGGACATCTACGACTACGACGAGGAAGGCATCGTCATCCCGACGACCGGAAAGCAGAAGGCCGTCGCCCCCTGACGCCTGCTATTCGCTACCCTGTGTAGCGCGGTGACTCGTGAGGAACTCCCGAATCTCCTCGTCGAGCCACCGCTGATCGCCTGGTCTCAGCTCTTGGTCGAGGGCGAATCGGGACTGGCGCGTCACCAACGAGAACGTCCCTTCCTGCGCGCCAAAACCTTTCTCCGGGCCAATCACGTCGTCTATCGGGCCGCTGCGGTAGCGAAACTCCGTATCGCGACTTCGCAGCCGATAGCCCCGCGCCACGTCGAGCTCCAGGACGGCGTTCGTTGGGTTGGGGCGCCCGCGTTGGCCGAGAATCAGGAACGGTAGAGCGCCGACCGCGGCCACGAACATGGCGCCGTAGATCATCGTCTCCGAGAGCACGAGATGGAAGGACACAATCAGGACGACGAGCGAAGCCACGGCCAGGTAGATCGCGGTCGCCAGGAAATGTGGCTCCTTGCGCACGGGAAAGGTCACGACGAGGCGCCCCGGCGAGTGGTCGATGCGAAGCTCGCTCTGGGATGGACGCCGGACCACTCCTGGCGACGAGGGGACGAGCGCCTCCTCTCCGCGCCGAAGCAGCCGGCGAGCGTCGGCGGCGTTTCTCGGGCGATCGCCGAGCGCCGGCTCGACGAGGCCGTCCACCCACGACAGAAACCAGGCCGGTTCATCGCCCGCGACCTTGTCCCTCCAACGTAGTTTCATCCGGTCTAGCGGTAGCTCCCCCGGGTGTGTTCGGGTGAGGACGTGGATCAGCGTGGCCCCGAGTCCAAACAGGTCGCTCTGAGCCGTCGCCTTCCCCATGAGAAGCTCGGGCGCCATGTAGCCGCTCGTTCCCACGATGGTCGAGCCCCCGACGGTGTCAGGCAGGCGGACCGCGAGGCTGCCGAACCCGGTCAATGCCAGCGACCCGTCCGGTCGGACCAGGATCGTCGCGGGGCAGACGTCGCGGTGAAGGACGGGAGGCGAGAAGCCCTGCAGATACTCCAGTACGGCGAGAATCTCGTTCGCGATGCGGGGGACGGAGGGGAGCGGAGGATCCGTGGTCGAAGGCGCCGCGAGGAGCGTTTCGAGCGATATGCCATCCACGCATTCCGTGACGAGGACGAACGACGGGTCATCTCCCGTGCCGGGACCGACCTCGACGACCTTTGGAATCGCCGGGTGGTCGAGCTGACGGAGCACCGCTCCCTCTCGTTCGAAGAGCTCGAGCTCCTTCCACGACCCGATGCGGCCCAGAGTCAGTTCCCGCACGACGACTCGTCGGCCGGAGCTGCGCTCGCGAGCGAGCACGCCCTCGTCCGCCTCCGGGTCGAGCACTTCCCAGCGGGCGTCGTCGATCAATCGAGCCTCCGCGTTCGGTGCTCGGCGAGCCAGATGCGGATCGCGTCGACGAGATACTCGGAGTCGACCTGCGACAGCATCTCTGCGGCGACCTCCTCCCCGTAGGCGGTCACGAGCTGGACCTCACGTTCTTTGCGACGATCACTGAACGCCACCTGTGCGCCCCGGACGAGGCGCAGTCCGACCCTCCGCGGCTCGCGGTGCGCGTATCGAATCGTGATGTTCTCCTCGTCCAGCGTCACTTCTTCGATGCGCCGACGTTCCATTGCATAGAGCGGAGCGAGGGAGACGAGGGGGACAATCAACAACCCGAAGGCAAAAGAGTTCACGATCGGCAGTGCCGCGCCAACCATGGTCATCGCCCCGAGCGCGAATGCCGCGGCGAGGAGGTTCAACGCCAATGTGAGGTAAAACCGTCGACGCACCACGTTGGGGAGGGTGATGCGCCAGCGCTCCGCCACCGCGGAGGCCTTCACGTTGCAAAGCACGCCGGGAGACGGCGGCTCGAGCGCCGCCCGTGGGGCGAGCGCCGAGCGGGATCGCCGATTCAGCATCACGCGAGCCTGCTCGGCGGACCGTGGGCGGTCTTCGGGGACCGGGGCGACGAGACTGTCGACCCACCGCCGAAAGACCGGGTTCAGGTTGGCGAACTCGGTCCACCGCAGCGACAGGTCGTCGTCGAGGAGCTCCTCGGGATGTCGCCCGGTCGCCAGATGCACCAACGTCGCGCCCAGTCCGTACAGGTCGCTCTCCGGCCCCGCTCTTCCCATGAGTTGCTCGGGCGCCATGTAACCGGACGTGCCGACGACGACCCGTCCCGTGGGGCGTGTCTCGACGGCGCCGAAGTCGACCAGCGCGAGCGCTCCGTCGTTGCGGAGCACGATGTTGGCCGGCTTGATGTCACGGTGGATCAACGGAGGTGTGTGGCCGTGCAGGTAGGTGAGAATCTCGAGGACTTGTCCCGCGATTCGCTCGAGCCGGGTCTCGTCGAAGAGCTCGCCGGACTCGATCCGAACCAGCAGGTTGTCGCCGTCGATGAACTCCTGCACGAGGAAGTGCCGACCTCCGTCGAGGTGGAACGTGTCGAGGAACTTCGGGATGCCGGGATGGTCGAGCCCACCGAGGACCGCGGCCTCTCGGTCGAATCGTTCCACCGCATCCCAACCGTCGACGTCGTCGAAATCGAGCTCCTTCAGCGCCACGAACGACGCGTCGGACTCGTCGACGGCCAGCACCGTGAGCCCCTGTGCGCCTCGACCTATGGGACGCACGACGCGATACCGACCCCCGAGGACTTCCTCGGCGACGTCCTGGTCGACTTCGCGCCGAAGCACGGTTCGCGCAGCTCTCCACTCTTCGGCATCGAGGACTCCGTCGCCGTCGCGGTCGAACCGGCGCAGCGCTTCGTCGAAGTTCTGCCCCGACCGGGAAAGCCAGCGTTCCACCTCTTCCCGCGCCTCGAGATGCTCCGTGTCGGTCAAATTTCGTCCCTCCCGTCCAATGATGGGCGTTGCCACGCTCGACCCTCACGATGAGCATGTTGGAGGGTTTGCGTCGCGCGGTCCACTGTGAGGGGACACTCCGATTCAGTCGCTGCTCCGAACGAGGCCGGGGAGTCTAAGCGTGCGTCGGGGCGGGCAGGTTCGGGGCGTCGCAATCGGTGAATTGGACTTTCGCCGCCTCGACTGGTACGTAGTGGCCCGGGAGTCGGATGTACCGCTCCGTGGAGCATCGGGGGCGCAAGGCCTCGCTGGTCCACCAAGATGCTCAGAAACACAGATTGGTATTTTTGAAGAATTTCATGGAGCTCGACCTCATCGAGCCGCTCCAGCGCGCGATAGACGCTGTCGGATACTCGCAGCCCACGCCGATTCAGGCCCAGGCAATTCCCCCACTCTTGAACGGACGCGACCTCCTCGGGGTCGCTCCCACCGGCACGGGCAAGACCGCGGCTTTCGCGCTTCCCGTCCTTCAGAAGCTCGACGAATGGATCATCGAGGGGCACCGCAATCCCCGCGCCCTCATCCTCTCGCCGACCCGTGAGCTCGCCGCACAGATCGCGGACAGCTACGAGACCTACGGACAGTTTCTCGATCTCGAGACCGTCGTCATCTTCGGCGGCGTGAACGAGAAGCCGCAGATCGCCGCCCTGAAGAAGGGCGTCGACATCGTCGTCGCTACGCCGGGACGCCTCCTCGACCTCATGGGTCGTGGGTTCGTCGACCTCAGCGAGGTCGAACACTTCGTCCTCGACGAGGCAGACAGAATGCTCGACATGGGCTTCATCAACGACATCAAGCGCGTGATGAAAGAGCTCCCGAAGAAGCGGCAGAATCTGCTCTTCTCGGCGACGATGCCCAAGGAGATCGTCGAACTTTCGAAGAAGCTGCTTCACGACCCCGTCACCGTCCGCGAAGACGCAGACGAGCCGACGGTCGAGCGGATTGACCAGAAGGTCTTCTTCGTCTCGGACGGGACGAAGCAGAAGCGAAAGGTTCTCTCGGCGCTGCTTCACGGCAAGGACGTCGACCGAGCGATCGTGTTTACGCGGACCAAGCGCCGTGCGAATCGCCTCTGCAAGCAGCTCATCAGCGACGGCCACAACTCCGCGCCTATCCATGGCAACAAGTCGCAGAACGCTCGAGAACGCGCGCTCAACGGCTTCCGCGATGGTACTTACAAGGTGCTCGTGGCGACCGATGTCGCCTCGCGCGGAATCGACGTCGACGAGGTGACCCACGTCTTCAACTTCGACCTTCCGAACGTCTCCGAGGACTACGTCCACAGGATCGGACGGACGGGCCGAGCGGGCCGCGACGGGATGGCGATCTCGTTCTGCGACACGGACGAGCGTGCCTACCTCACGGACATCGAAAAGCTCATCGGCGAGAAGGTCGAAGTGCTGAAATCGGCCGACGTGCCCGCCGCGCCGAGGATCGAGTCGTCGGCCAAAGATGATTCGCAGCGCGATCGATCGTCGAACGGAAGATCTTCGAAGAAGAAGTCCAACGGCAACACGTCGTCGAAGAGTTCCGAGCAGGCAAAGCCGAAGAAGAAGTTCCGGCGCCGCAGGAACCCTGACGTCAAGCTGGGAGCCGCCGCACGACGCAGTCGCGGCTGACTTTTCCCACCCTCGTTTCGACGGCCGTCCCGGGTTTCCCGTGGGCGGCCGTTTTCGTTTCGAGGGGTTTTCGCGAGAGAAGTGACACTTTGGGCGGGGAGCGGTGACTCATTGGATAACCGACCAAGGAGACACCAATGATCGACCGACCCGCCATCGCCCTCGTCCTCACCATCGCTCTGGTCCTCGCCGCCGTTCCCGCGCCAGCGCACCCGCTGCCGCCCGCGACCCCGCACGACGCGGACCGTTCGATCGAGCAGCTCGACGTGAGCGCCTATTCGCTGCCGCTCCAGCCGGGAGAGGCTGCCAGCTTCGACGCGACAGGGATCCAGCGCATCTGGATCGACGAGACGGCGGTCGTCAGCGCACGCGTGGAGGACGGGCGCGTTTACTTGGACGGAAAGAGCGCCGGCAAAGCCGTGGTGCGCTTCATCTGGACCAACGATCCGGACCGCGAAATCGGCGACGACGAGCGGCACGGGATTCGAATGTTTCGGACGACGTTCATCGTCAACGTCTCCGACGCGCCGCAACCCTGATCCGTCGGACAACACGGGGTCGTCGTCGGCGCGGCCACCAGGACGGCGGTCGGAGCTCCGCGCGACGCGCTGATCCCACCCACATCCTCCCTACGGTCGGGCCCGGAAGGCCCGCCCACCCGCGCCGTCGGACACACTGCGGCCCTGGCGACGATGTCGAGTCGCCGTCTGGGGTCGAGTGAGTCCGCCTTCCCTGCCCGCGAGTGGTCCACGCTCGTGCGCAGGGGAGGAGGCGCTGGCCTCATACGTTTTCGGCCGTGCCGAGGATCCGTTGCGAAAAAAAGTGAGAAAGTTTCGCGGGCGGCCCGAGAGCGCTCCTCCGCGGGAGCGGGGAGACCCGGGCCCGGCGGGGCGGGGAAGGCGTCAGCGGCTGGTGCGTCTCAGGAAGAGCGCGACGATGCCGGGTCTGTCGAATGGCGCATCGAGGCTCTCTTCACCACCATCCAGAACGACGGCTCGCGGCTCGGTTCGTTCGCCACGATCGAGGTCGAACCACGTGAGCTCGTAGTCGCCCGTCGTGACGTCGTCGAGCCCTAGTGGTGCCGTCCCGATGGCGACGTAGAGGGTAGGGGGAGCGGCGAGCACCGCGGTCGTCCCATCCATCGCGAGCTCCGGCTCGTCCCAGAAGCCGGAGAACTTCGACAGCCCGGACAACTCCAGGACCGCGCCCTTCCCATCGATCTGCAGAAAGGAGTCGGAGCCGACCCGCCGCAGTTCCCAATCTGCTCCGCCGACACGTACGATCACTGCCTCGTCGAAGGCGTCCGGGAGCTGGCTCGGTAGTCTGGTCATCGGTGTTTCCCTTTCCCTGTCTGGTGCCGGGGAGGATATCGATGCGGGCGGCATTTGTCTCGGTCTGCGGTGTTGCGCCTATTGGCGTGCGGTGTGGTTCGAGCCGAGCAACAGAACGAGAACGAGGCGACCATGCGGTCCATAGCGTGCCGCGGGTTGGGCCACACTCGGTCCACACCTAGGAGGTTGGCTTGCGAAGCTTCATCGGTATTGGCTCTGCGATCGTCTTGGCGACGTCCGCCTGCGATCACGAAGAACCCCGCAGCGCCGCCGTCGCGCCGCACGAGGTCACAGCGGATGCCAGCGATACGGTGGTGGTGACCGAACCGATGCCGGCCCCCGCCACACAGGAGCCGGCCGGTGTCGTGAGGGTCGAGGTGCCCGAAGAGCTCTCGCACACCTTGGAGCCCGACTTCTTCCCTTCCAAGACCGACCACGACCTCTGGTCGTCAGGGGAGCGCCCAGCCATGGCTCAGCCTCTCTTCCACGCCCAGTTTGCAGGGAGCCACGCGCAGCTCTTCTACGGCGTGGAGGGGGACGCGGACCGCTCGATCTGTTGGCGATCGGGGT
Source organism: uncultured Bradymonadales bacterium (assembly GCA_964411125.1). Taxonomy (GTDB): domain Bacteria; phylum Myxococcota_A; class Bradymonadia; order Bradymonadales; family Bradymonadaceae; genus JBFIHF01. The sequence goes on from CAYPJU010000071.1 coordinate 11,225, forward strand.
TCAGAGCGTTCGACAGTCATAGCCAGTGGATGGAAGGCCCCGCCTTGGAGTCAGGGAGCCTCGTCAAACTGCGAGCAGCCGCTGGGCCGTTGAAGCAAAGTGCCGACAAACGACTCAGGGCGCTGTTCTTGTCGGGGGAGTTGTCCCCTCACTTGCCATCATCCACCGTCAGTCTGAAGGTCCAGGGCTCGGACTCACCGTCTGGCGGTAAGGAGTTCACCATCGGCGATGGCTCGGAGTCCGCTCTGGACGATTGGATCGTGAGGATCCTGGCGGGCGGTTGTGATCCCAACGCCGCGTTCGACGCGGACGAACCGTAGCCTCACGCCTCGCCGTCTTCCGCGGGAAGACTTTGCCGGCACTGTTCGATCGCCGCTTCGATCTCGGTCGTTTGCGGCGCCTTCTCGAGCCAGGCGAGCGCTTCTTCCCACTCCCCCTGGCGCATCGTTGCGAGGCCGAGCAGCTCCCAGATGCGGTCCATCTGCTTCTCGGCGACGGGGTCGTTGGCGGCGCGGATGACATGGCAGAGGCGCGCAGCTTCGCGCCAGTCTTCGTCGGCGTATGCAGCTTCGGCGGCGGCGAGGTTCTCTTTGACGAAATTGCTGGTGCGGACCTTGGCGCGGCGGTCGATGAGGCTCGAGCCGGACCGCAGCGTCCCCACGTTGTCCATGATGATGAAGAGACAGATGATCGCGCCGAAGAAGAAGCCCGCCCAGACGGCGAGAATGCCGAGAGGGATTGCGACGGTGACGCTCACCTTGAGCGCCCAGTCCTGGGCCTTGTGCTCGGGGACGAAGCGGCGCAGCAGCAGGTGAAAGAGCTGGCCTCCGTCGAGCGGGAACATCGGGACGAATAGGTTGAGGGCGCCCCAGATCACCGACACCCAGAAGAAGAAGTAGAGGAAGATGTCGATGTTGGTGCCGGTCGGGCCGGCGGCGATGCCCGCGAACCAGACGAGCCCTCCGACCGCGATCTGAATCAGCGGTCCCGCCACCACGATGAGGATGTCTTTCCAGTCGGAGTCGGCGGGCTGATGGAAGCAGAGGCCGCCAAATCCGTGGAGTAGGATCGAGGGGCGAAGGTCGTAGAGTTTCGACGGGATCGCGTGGCCGAACTCGTGGATGAGGATCGAGATCGTGATGGCGAGTGCGAAGAGCAGGCCGTTCACGAACCCGTTCGACCAGATGATGAAGACCATCAGGATCGCGTACCAGGGCGATACGGCGACGGCGATGTCGGCGATGGAGAAGAGGCGGAAGCCGCTGCGCTCGAAGAACATCAGTCGCCCGCCCGATCCCAGTCGGCGCGCGCGAGGTCGAACCCCACGCCGACCCATTCGGGATCGCCGGCGACGCCGGTTGCTTTCTTTCGGATGGTCAGTTCGATGCGTTCCACGGCGGTGTACCCGGAGAAGATTCGGTCGAGGATGGCTCGCGCCAGAGTCTCCACGAGCCGCTTACTGTCCCCCAGGCCGACTTCTAGAACGATGTTCACGAGTCGGCGGTAGTCGAGGGTGTTCTCGATGTCGTCGTCGTCGTCGAAGGTCGGAACGTGCGCCGCGACGTCGACGCGAAAGAGGCGCCCGTCGCGGCGCTCCTCCTCGTAGACACCGTGTCGACCGGTGAACTGCAGGTTCTCGACGAAGATCCGCATGGCGCTCAGAGCGACAGCTCGGGTGCGCCTTTGCGCCCATGGCAGTGCTTGTACTTCTTGCCACTTCCGCAGGGGCAGGGATCGTTTCGGCCGACCTTCGGCAGCTCCCGCTGCGGCTGGGGAGCGGGCTTCTCGCCGTCTCCCGCCTCGTCGCGGTTGAGAAAGATCTGCTTGGGAACGTTGGGCTGAGGCGCCGGTGCCGGCCGCTGGGTCTCCTGCAACTGGAAGGTGGAGACGAAGCGGACGACGCTCGTCTTGATGTTCATCAGCAGGTCGAGGAAGAGGTTGTACCCCTCCTTCTTGTACTCCTGCTTGGGGTCTTTCTGCGCGTAGCCGCGCATGCCGATCCCGTCGCGGAGCTGCTCCATCGCCTGCAGATGCTGGCGCCAGAAGCGGTCGATCGAGCGCAGGTACTGGCTCTGGATCTGCTCGTTGAGGATCTCGCGCCCGGTGGTCTTGTCGTCGTCTTCTTCGTGAGCCCAGTCGCCGCCGTTGCCGTTGGTCGGCGCGCCGTTGATGCGCTCGGCGAGCTTCTCGACCATCTCTTCCTTCTCGGCGAAGCGGGCCGAAATCTGTCCCCAGACGTAGGCTTCGAGGGGCTCGCGGCCGGTGTATTCGGTGAGGTCGAATTCCATCGAGAACACTTCGCGGAGCGCGGTCTCGAGCCCTTCGAGGTCCCAGTCTTCGGGGCGGACCATTCGGCTCGCGTAGTTGTCGATGGTTGCGACGGCGACCTCTTCGAACAGGTCGAGTGCCATGCCGCGCAGATCGCGTCCCTCTTCGTCGAGGCCTCGCAGGACGACCTTTCGGAGTCCGTAGACGGTCTTGCGCTGCTGGTCCATGACGTCGTCGTACTCGAGGACGTTCTTACGAATGTCGAAGTTTCGCGCCTCGACCTTCCGCTGGGCGTTCTCCAGGCTTCGCGTGACCATGGGGTGTTCGATGGGGACGCCTTCTTCCATCTTGAGAGTGTCCATGATCTTGGCGATGCGCTCGCCGCCGAAGAGGCGCATGAGCTCGTCTTCGAGCGACAGGAAGAAGCGGCTCCGGCCCGGGTCTCCCTGACGGCCGGCGCGGCCGCGGAGCTGGTTGTCGATACGTCGCGATTCGTGGCGCTCGGTGCCGACGATGAAGAGACCTCCGGCGTCGAGGACCTCCTGTTTTTCGGCCTGGCACTGCGCCGTGTACTTCTCGAGCGCTGCCCGGTACTCGGGCGTCATGTACTCTTTGCGCTCTTCGCCGAAGGCGGTATCGGGGATCTCCTGCTTGCCCGCTTCCTCTTCGGCCATCGCTTCGGGATTACCGCCGAGGAGGATGTCGGTGCCGCGGCCCGCCATGTTGGTCGCGATGGTGACGGAGCCTAGCCGTCCCGCCTGTGCGACGACCGTCGCTTCGCGTTCGTGTTGCTTCGCGTTGAGGACGTTGTGCGGGATCTTCTTTTTCTTGAGGACGTGGCTGATCGCCTCGGATTTCTCGACCGACGTGGTACCGACGAGGACGGGCTGTCCTTTCTCGTTCGCCTCGACGATGTGATCGACGATGGCGTTGAACTTCTCGGGGTACGAGCGGTAGACGACGTCTTCCATGTCGTCGCGGATGACCGGCTTGTTGGTCGGGATCGCGATGACGCCGAGGTTGTAGATCTCGTGGAACTCTTCGGACTCGGTGAGCGCCGTACCCGTCATGCCCGACAGCTTGTCGTACATGCGGAAGAAGTTCTGGAAGGTGACGGTGGCGAGGGTCTGGTTCTCGTCGCGGATTTCGACGCCTTCCTTTGCTTCGATCGCCTGGTGCAGGCCGTCTGACCAGCGGCGGCCCGGCATGGGGCGACCGGTGAACTCGTCGACGATGATGACCTCGCCGTTGTTGACGATGTAGCGGTCGTCCTTCTTGTAGAGGGTGTGCGCCTGCAGCGCCTTCTGCACCGCGTGCACGACCTCGATCTTGGCGGGGTCGTAGAGGTTGGGGATGTCGAGCTTGTCCTCGAGCTTCTCGACGCCGCTGTCGGTCAGCGAGACGGAGCGATGCTCTTCGTCGACCAGGTAGTCCTCGTCCTTCTTGAGGTAGGGGACGTACTGGTTGACCAGGTAGGGGAGCTCGGTGGACTGGCCCGCAGAGCCACTGATGATGAGCGGCGTACGCGCCTCGTCGATCAGGATCGAGTCGACCTCGTCGACGATGGCGTAGTTGAGCGGGCGCTGCACGTACGACTCGAGGTCGTATTTCATGTTGTCGCGCAGGTAGTCGAACCCGAACTCGTTGTTCGTACCGTACGTGATGTCCGAACCGTAGGCGGTGCGTCGCTCCGCGTCGGAGAGGTCGTTGGTGATGATCCCGACGGACATTCCCAGGAACTTGTAGACGCGTCCCATCCACTCGGCGTCACGCGAAGCCAGGTAGTCGTTGACCGTGACGAGGTGCGCGCCGTTTCCGGAGAGCGCATTGAGGTAGAGGGCGAGGGTCGCGGTGAGGGTCTTACCTTCACCGGTCCGCATCTCGGCGATCTTCCCCTCGTGCATCACCTTGCCGCCGATGAGCTGCACGTCGTAATGGCGCATCTTCAAGACGCGCCATGCGGCTTCGCGGCACACCGCGAACGACTCGTGCATCAGGTCGTCGAGCGACGCTCCGTTGTCGAGCTTGGTCCGAAACTCGACCGTCTTCGCCTGAAGCTCCGCGTCGGAGAGCTTTTTCATTTGCGACTCCAACGCGTTGACGGCGTTGATGTCCGCCCGTGCCGCCCGGATGTACCGGTCGTTCGAGCTACCGAAAATCTTGTTGATGATGTTCATCATGAGTCGACCGCCGTGGGCACCCGGGAAGCATATCTACCCCGCCCAAATGAACCCGCGCGTTGACGTTGAGGGTCGTTATGTGGGGGGAGGCCGCAAAATTTTGGGGCCGCGAAAGCAACCACATATTAGGCTTTCGCATTCCGAGGTCAAGCGGGCCTTGCTGCAGAAGCGCGAGCGAGGTTTTCCCCCCGCGGTCCCGCCCGAGTCCATTCTCCGTTCGAGCGCCCCTCGACGCCCTCAGCGGACGGTTCGCACTACCACGCTTCGTGTCTTCATCTCGACCACGACGAGACCGTTCTCCGCGGTGGAAAAGAGTTCGACCCCACGCCGCCGCAGGCGGGCCACGACGTCGGGATGTGGATGGCCGAAGCGGTTGTGGCGTCCGGCCGAGACGATACCGACGCGTGGACGAACCCGGTCGAGGAACTCCGGGGTGGTGGAGGTCTTCGAACCGTGGTGTGCGACCTTCAAGACGAGGCTGGTGGGAAAACGGTCGAGCGCGGAGAGCTCGGCCGTCGCTTCGATGTCGCCCGTGAGGAGGAGCCTGACGCCGCCCCGACGGACGATGGCCACGATCGATCGGTCGTTTCGAGGACCTTCGTCGGTAGCTCGGAAGAGCTGCAGCCAGGAGCGTTCGAGCTCTCGCGGTTCCCGCACGGTCTGCGCCACCTCGATGCGCCCCAGCACTCCCGGGAGCCCGCCGACGTGATCGAAATCCTCGTGGGTGACGACTACCGCGTCGAGGCGGTCGATTCCGAGACGATACAGGTAGGGGACGACCACGTGACGGCCTGGGTCGCGCCCCCACCGCGAGCCGCCCGCGTCCACGAGGATCCGCTCGCGCTGAGACTCGAGGAGGACGGCGTCTCCCTGCCCGACCGGGATGAAGTGCACTCGGAGTCCGTCGCTCGGATATCGGTCGCCGGTCCCGAGCCAGGCGACCGCGCAGAGGAAGAGCGCGACGAGTCCCGTCGGATCGCGGCGGCGGAGGAGGGCGAGGGTCAGGGCCACGGCAGCCGGGGTGAGGATGCGGAGCGCAAAAGTACCTGAGCCGACGACCACGAGCGCCGACGGACCATCGAAAAGTCGCAGTGCACCGACCATGGTGTCCAGGCAGATGTCTGCGGCCTCCAACGGCAGCGCCGCCGCGCCCGGGAACGCCGCGCCGACGCTCGCGCCCACAAGGAGGAGGGGAAAGACGATCAGCGAGACCCACGGAACTGCGACGAGGTTCGTGAAGAACCCCGTCCAACTCACCACGCCGAAGGTCGCGGCGAGGAAGGGCGCCGTCGCGAGCGATGCTGCCCACGACACGCCGGCAGCGCAGCCGAACTTTCGCAGCGCGCGGCGCCACCACGCTTCGGGATCGAGGCGGTAGCGTTCGAATCGCAGCCAGTCGGGACGGTTGGTCCAGAAGAGCGCGATCCCCACCGACGCCCCGAACGAGAGGCGAAAGCCGAGGTCGTCGACCATCGAGGGGTTGCCGAACGTCACCGCGACCGCCGCGATGCTGAGGGCTCCCCAGACGGTGGGGCGGCGCGCCGCGATCACCGCGGCTGCGACGACCGTGACGAAGATCCAGGCACGCAGCGCCGAGACGGGGGCGCCGACGAGGAACAGGTATGCGCCCATCGCGAGCACGACGAAACCGGCCGCCGCGCGACGCGCCCCGATGCGGCGGCCTACCCGTACCGAGCGACGCATGACGCGAACGCCGAACCACCACATCAGGGCCGCGAGGGTCCCGAAGTGGAGCCCCGAGATGGCCAACACGTGTGCGGTGCCGCTGTCCCGAAACGTTTCCCACGTTGCGTCGTCGATCCGCAGGCGCGTCCCGGTGAGCATCGCGGTCGCCACCGCGGACTGCCGCGGCATCGAGCCCACCAGCAGCGCCTCGGTCGCGAGGCGTCGCTTCGCCATCGTGCTTCGCCACCCCTCGTCGTCTCTTCGCAGCACCCGCAACGGCTCGCGGGCGACGACTCGCCCCACGATACCGTGGCGTGCCCCCCAGATCCGGGGCGCTTCGACCCTCGGGAAGTCCCGGGGCGCGAGCCGCGACGCTCGCCCGTATACGCGCACGTGGTCCCCCGCGACCGTCTCGCCATCCCACCCGTCCGTCCAGAGACGAACACGAGCGTCACCGACCTCGCGGTCGTCGATTTTCAGCACTTCGGCCTCCCACGACGCTCCATCGACGCCGAGCCGCGGCCCGTCGAGCAAGCGCAGCTCGAACGAGAGGTCGCGCCGTTCCTCCTGCAAGAGCGATGCGAGCGGATCTTCCTCGGCGCTCGACCCGACGAGCGAACAGGCGAGGACGGCGCCGAAGAAACCCGCGGCACCGGACCTGAGCACCGTCGCGGTGCGCAACCACGAGGCGAGACCACATGCCACGGCGCCGAGCAGTGCCAGCGCAGTGGGCAGCGTCGGGGAGTGTGCGGCGGCGGCGGAGGCGAGGAGCCAGCCGAGGCAGAAGGTAACGATGGGTAGGCGGAGGATGCGCATGAGGACCTCGTGGGATCGGGTTTGTCCTCTCCGTTATCGGCAGTCGCCGCGCTCCGTTGCGTGAAATTCCCTAACTTTATGGTTTTTATGGGTTAAACGGATGTTTACACAGGAGGCGGCGGGGTTTCCCACAGGAGGGGCCCGAGTTTTCCACAGGTGTAGGTGCGGGGCCTCCCCGCCGAGCCGGCATCGCGGCTTTCGGCGGGTTGTGGCTTCAACCGATTGAAATGTAAGGGATTGGCGGGTGAGGACCCAATGGGGCGTAGCCTCTCTGCCACACGATCTCCTTCACCGCGACACGTTGGGTCACCGATCTGGGGAAAACCCTGTGGAAAAGTCGATCGGATGGGAGATCGACCGCATTCCACGGTGGGAAGATCGAGATTCCGCGCGGTTTTCTTTCGGGCCTCGGACCACGGATCTAAGGTGCGATCATCAGGTCGAGGGAAAATGCGTCAGAATCTGTTCATCATTGATCGATGGGGCCGACGGTCGGCAAACTACCGCAACCGGTCCTACTGGAACCGTGGCAAACAAGGAGTCGTCTCCATCGATTGGCCGTCATTCAACCAGCTCGTCGCGCGTGCCGATGGGGACACGATCGTCCAAGCGCTGCGGACGTTTGCGCGAATGCTCGAGGTGGAGCTCGTCGACGTGACCGACGAGCCGCATCGTTGGGAAGAAGGGATCGTTCTGCATCGGGTGGGCGCTCACACGGCGGTGACGGAGCCGGAGGTCGACCTCTCCGACCGCCTGCTGCGCCCGGAGACGGCCGATGCCATCGTCGGGCTGCTCGCCGAGGATGCGGCGTTTTACGGGTACGACGAAGCGACGGAGACGTTGCACGTCACCGTGTACCGGGCCGGCGTTCCGACCCTGGAGTGGTGGGATTCCGAGCTTCCGGGGCCGAGCTTCGCACGGACGTTCGAGACGAACGGGCGGGCGACGGACGAAGATCCGCGACTGTATGCGCTGCGGGCGATGGACCTCGCGCCGACGAGCTCGATGGTGGACCGCGTCTCGTTCGTGGAGCAATCGCTGGCGCCGTTCGAGATCGAGGAGCTTCCCCCCGCGACGCATTCCCTCGACATACTCCGTGTGCTGCGTTTCGCCGAGACGAGTTGAGCGGCGACGTCGCCGGAGCTGGCGCGAGTTTCAGCGGGGATAGGCACACCGAAAACCGACGTCGGCACGGCGGGCGTCGCTCTTGAGCTCGAGGCGGCCCGTCGTCCGGACATCGAACGGGGAGGACGCCCACGAGCCACCGCGCGCGAAGCCTCGCAGTTGGTCGCCGTCGCTGACCCATTCGAACACGTTTCCCGCCATGTCGTAGGCTCCCACTGCGCTCTTCCCGTCGGGGAATGCCCCCGGTGGCAGCGACCACTCCCCACCGTCTATGTGGCCGGCGACCGACACACGCGCGACATCTACCTCGCCCCAGTTCAGAACTTTGGGATCCCAGGCGATTCCCCACGGAAAGAGCCGCCCATCCTTTCCGCGCGCTGCGCGTTCCCACTGGTCGTGGTCCGGTAGCGCCCCCCCTGCCCACGTGCAGAAGGCGGCAGCCTCTTCGCGTGTGACACAAACGGCCGGGTGGGCCCGGTCCTGGACGGTCTTGGGAACGCGCAGCCCCGGCTGCAGTCCCTGGCTCGTGTAGACTTTGCAGTTCTTGAAGTCGATCGCGGCGCAGGCTCCGCCTCGCTTGCATTCGTTCCACTCGTCGAGCGTGACCTCGAGCGAATCGATCGCGTAGGCGTCGAGCTCGACGGTTTCTTCGGGAAACTCACCTTCGAGAAGTTCGTCTTGTTCACATCTGTCCTTGTCGTCCGCCTGGCTCAGGCATGCGGTGAGGACGAAGGAACGGACCGACTCGCTGAGGCCCCGCAGGTAGGGACCGGCTGGCACTTCGAGGGGCTGGCGGGTCGTCGCGCTCTCGATCTCGGCGGTGGCGTTCGTCCCCGACGGGGTCGCATACCACCACACCGCCATACCGACCGCGACGAGCGAGCAAACCCAGAGCGCCCCCCAGATCGGCGTGCGCCGTCGTTCTTCAGCTTCGCGGGCGGCCGGGATCTTCACCAACGCTTCGGAGTCGCGTTTCGGCCGTGGGACGAACCCGGTCGGAGGCGGAAGCTCGATCGGTCCGGACGCGTCCTCTTCGGCGGCCACCGAGCGCATCCCTTCGTTGACGGTGTTGTGAGGGTCGCCGACGCGGATCGCGCGATGGCCTTCCATCGCGGTCGGCTCGTCGCGCGGGACCGAGTGACGGGCGAGGTCTTCGGGTGTCACCGCGGGCGCTTCCCGGACGGTGGCGGCGTCGGACGACGCGTGCCGGGGCCCGATCGCCTCGCGGACGGCGTCGACGTCGGCAGCCTTCGGGGGCCGATGTCCCTCCAGGGCGGTATCGAGCCCGCGTCCGACCCGAAATCCACAGCTCTCGCAGAAGGGCGTCGCCGGGTCGTGCGGAGCCCCGCACTCGGGACAATGCGTCGGCGTGGGGTTGGAATCTTCCATCGCGCGCTAAGCTTGCGTCGGTGCGAATTGCCCGCGGACCGACTGTTCGGTCTGTCGGGCTCGTGCGAACCATCGAGTCGGCTGGTCTCGGCAGGGCTTCACCTTTTTTCCCACGCCCGAGACGCCGAGTTGTGATACCACGAACGCCTCTCGTCGCGATAACGGAGATCCCATGAAGCGTGTCTTGTTCGTATTGATCGTCGGTGCTCTCGCGCTCAGCGCCTGTGAAGAGAAGAAAGAAGCTCCCGAGCCCGCTCCGCCAGTGGAGACTGTCGAAGCGGAACCGGCCGAACCCGAGCCGAAGGAAGAGCCGGCGAAGGAGGAACCTGCCGAAGAGGCGATGGAAGGGATGCAGTGGGTCGCCCACGACACGTACGGCGTGAAGTTCCGGGTTCCCGACGACTGGGAGGTGAAGCAGGACGGCGAGAACGTCTCCGTCACGTCGCCCGACTCGGCCATCTCCGTCCTGATGGTCGGCACCGAGAGCGAGGGCCTGCTTCAGACCGCCATCGAGAGCATCAAGAAAGAGGTCACGTTCAAGGACGTCGAGCTCAAGAAAGACAGCCAGACCGTCCTCAACGGGCTCCCGGGATACACCGCGCAGGGCTCCGCCGTTCTCGAAAAAGAGGGGGGCGACCAGGAGATCGAGTTCATCATGAACTCCGTGCGGACCGGCGAGAAGGGGATCGCGATGATGGTCTTCGCCGAGGCCGAGATGTACGAGGCGAAGAAGGAAGAGGTGCAGGGGATCGCGAAGACGCTGCAGAAGAAGTGACCCGGCGGGCCGGACTCAGGCCGCGAACGTCACGACGAGGGCCGCGGCCGCGGCTCCGACCAACATCCCGACGACGAGCACCGCGACGATGAACCGGGTGTCGGCTCCGTGGGGCTTCGTCTCGATCTCTTTCGACTCTGGGCGTCGGGGCTCGACGGGGGAGTTCCGCTCGTCCGACCCGTCGCTCTCCTTCACATCGACCCACGAGACGACGTCGCCAAGTTCCAACTCGACGGGCTCGTACTTTCGGTCGGTGTCGACCTGCGCGTCCGTGCGGACGTAGCGCCCCTCGAGAGCCGCCTCCAGATCGGCTTCGGCGGGTAGCGGCGCCAGGGGTGGGAGGGCGAGCTCGCGACGGATCGCCGCGATCCTCGACCGCACTTTCGCCGCGTCGTCGAGGCGGTCGGCGCGCTCCTTGACCATCAGCTCTTCGATCAGCGCGACGATCGGTTCGGGGACGTCGGGCGCAATCTCGCGAAGATCCGGAGGCGGGCTCCCGAGCTGCATCACCATCGTCTCCATCGGGGTCGCTCCCTGAAGCGGCAACATCCCTGTCACCAGCTCGAAGAGCATCACACCGAGCGCGTAGAGATCGGTTGCCTGGTCGACCGGCTTACCGCGCGCCTGCTCGGGAGACATGTATTCGGGGGTGCCGAACACCATCCCTTCGCGCGTCAGGTTCTCGTCGACGCCGAGCGTCGGGCGCTCGACGTGTGCGATCCCGAAGTCGAGCAGTTTGACCTGGGGGCGTGCGCCGGCGCCCCGGACGACGAAGACGTTGTCCGGCTTGATGTCACGGTGGACGGTGCCCGCTTCGTGGGCCGCGCGCAGCGCGCTCGCTACTTGATCGACCACGTCCAGGGCGAAGTCGAACGTCATCGGGCGCGAGCGTATCACCCGCTGCAGGGCGACCCCCTCCACGTACTCCATCACCATGTAGAGGTAGTTGCCGTGCTCACCGTAGTCGATGAGCTTCACGATGTTGGGGTGGTCGAAGCCGGAGATGAGCTTGGCCTCGCGAAGGAACCTGGCCCTCACCTTCTGGTCTGCGCTCAGGCGCCGACGCAACACCTTGACGGCGACCGTTCGTCCGACCGAGAGCTGGGAGCCCCGGTAGACGCGACCCATCGCCCCCTGGCCGATCAGTCGCCCGATGTAGAACCGCCCGTCGATCTTCTGTCCGGCGATCGTCTCGGGCTCGTCGGGGTCATCCCCGGACTCGGCGCCCGACAGGAGTGCTCCGTCGTCAGGACAGCGTGCGACCGAGAGGGGATACTTGTTCCCGCACTCCGGGCATCGATGTTCGAGATGGGTCGTCGGCCCCGACACTTGGTCGGGAAGGGTATCCGGTCCGTCGCTCACGGTACTCTCGGTGAACTCGTTTCGGGTTTCAGGGGGTCCCCGCCCCAATCGACCAGTCTGCGCGACGCCACGTCGTGGCGCTTCCCGACCACCCTACGCGATTTTTGCTCTGTCCGCTCGTCATCTGTGACGCGTCGATCGGTCCGGGGGTGAACGACAGACACGTGGGGCGCGGCGGGTCCTCGCCGGTCGTTCCGATCGATTCGGAGTAGTCGATGACGTTCGAGCAGCCCGTGCGGTCGCACGCCCCGTCGCACAAGAGCGTGTGCGAGTCGGCAGCCGTCAGGGTGTCGCAGGTCGAGAATGCGACGTCGATCCCCGCCCGCGGAGGATTTTCCGTTGCCCGGGCGACCGCCCCGCCGGCGAGCGGGTTCACCGTCGCGAAACTGACCTGGATCGGTCCGCTGTTGTCGCAAGTCCCTTCGTGCTCCAGGCGGATGTTGGTCATCGGAGCGGCACACGCCGAGCGGTTCAGAATCTCGACCCAGTCGTTCGCCCCGCCGACGCCGCCGATCTCGTTGAGCTGCAGGTGCCGCGCCCGCGAGCCGATGCGAATGTCGAAGGGGCTCGTCGCTCCGTTGTAGCCGTCGACGACGACGTAGTAGGTCGTGCCTGCCTGCACCGTGATCTGCAGCAGCTCGTCGTTCGTGGCGCTGCGCTGCGAGACCCCCATGCAGGAACCGGCGACCGTGTGCGAACACCCGTTGCCGTCGTCGCGCAACACGAAGAGGTCGAGGTCGGCGGTCAGCCCGGTGACTTCGATGTCGACCAGACCAGAGGTCGACGGGATGAACCGCCAGGCGATCTCCGGCCCGGTGTGCGAGTAGCTGGTGCAGGCCCACTTGTCGACGAGGTCCCGCGCGTTCGCGACGTCGTTACTCGTCGAGATGGTCTGGTTGCACGTCAGCGTGGCGACGGGGACGCAGCCCTCGACCTCGCATCCCGCGCTGCAGCCGTCGCCGCCGGCGACGTTGCCGTCGTCGCAGCCCTCCATCCCCGACCAGACGAAGCCGTCCCCGCACGTCGCAGGTTCACAAGCGGTGGTGCAGGCGTCCGTAGCGATCGCGTTGCCGTCGTCGCACCCCTCCATCCCTTGCCACACGAAGCCGTCGCCGCATGATGCGTCGCGGCACGTGTCGAGGCACGCATCGCCGTTGTTTCCGTTGTTGTCGTCGCACTGCTCCCCGGGCTGCAGGACTCCATCGCCGCAGGTCGGGAGGGTGCAGGCGTTGGTGCAACCGTCGGTGTCGATCATGTTGCCGTCGTCGCAGCCTTCCATCCCTGCCCAGGTGAACCCGTCCCCACACGTCGCGGGGACGCAGCCGTCGACACAGTCGTCGTCGTTCGACGCGTTGCCGTCGTCGCACAGCTCGACGCCTGCCTGGACGAACCCGTCCCCGCAGATCGCCGCTTCGCAGGTGTCGAGGCATCCGTCGCTGTTGTCAGGGTTCGCGTCGTCGCACTCTTCGACACCGTCCCGCACGAAGCCGTCGCCGCACCTCGCTCCGATGCAGCCGTCGAGGCAGTCGTCGGTGTTGTCGGTGTTGCCGTCGTCACACTCTTCGTCCTCGGCGTGGACCACCGAATCTCCACAGGTCGCGAGCAGGCAGTCGGTCAGACAGTCGTCGGTGTCGATCGAGTTGCCGTCGTCGCACTGCTCGACGCCCACGTGGTGTAGGCCGTCGCCGCATCGAGCCGCGACGCAGGTGTTGAGGCAGGCATCGGTGTTGCTGGTGTTGCCGTCGTCGCACTCCTCGACGCCCGCCTGGACCTTTCCGTCGCCGCACCGGGCGACGAGGCAGACAGACAGGCAGTCGTCGGTGTCGTCGGTGTTGCCGTCGTCGCACTGCTCGACCCCTGCGCGCACGAAGCCGTCGCCGCACCGCGGCGTCTTGCAGGTCGTCGGGCACGCGTCTTCGTCGGACGCGTTTCCGTCGTCGCACTCTTCGATCCCGGCGAGCAGGAAGCCGTCGCCGCACGTCGCCGACACGCAGGTGTCGAGGCATGCGTCGGTGTTGTCGTCGTTCCCGTCGTCGCACTCCTCGCCGGTCTGCCGGATCCCGTCACCGCAGGTCGGCAGGCGGCACAGCGAGGTGCAGCCGTCGTCCTCGTCGGTGTTCGCGTCGTCGCACGCCTCGACCCCGATGTGGACGATCCCGTCGCCACACACCGCGACCTTGCAGTCGTTGGTGCAGTCGTCCTGGTCGTCGTCGTCCGCGTCGTCGCACTCCTCGATCCCGGCCTGAACGAACCCGTCGCCGCACACGGCGGGTTTGCAGTCGCTGCGGCAGCCGTCGTTGTCGACCATGTTGCCGTCGTCACACGCTTCGCGACCCGCCCAAACGACACCGTCTCCGCAGTACGCCTCGGCACAGTCGTTGAGGCATGCGTCGGTCTCGTCCGTGTTGCCGTCGTCGCACGCCTCCCCGTCGGCGACGATTCCGTCGCCACACTCGGCGGGCTCGCACTCGGAGGTGCATTCGTCGGTGTCGTCGGAGTTTCCGTCGTCGCACCCCTCGCCGGGGCTGACGAATCCGTCGCCGCAGACGGGCAGGTTGCACTGGATGCAGCGATCGTCGTCGTCGTCGTTGCCGTCGTCGCAGTCTTCCCCGTCCTGGATGATTCCGTCGCCGCACGCGGGGAGCCGGCATCCGTTGGTGCATTCGTCGTCGCCGACGTCGTTGCCGTCGTCGCATTCCTCGTCGAGCTGACGCACTCCGTCGCCACAGACGGGGAGGGTGCAGGTGGTGGAGCACTCGTCGTCGTCGACGTCGTTGCCGTCGTCGCACTCTTCGCCTTCGTCGAGCTCCCCGTCGCCGCAGAAGCTCTCGCCTCCGCCATCGTTGTCTCCCATGTCCTCGCCACCGTTCGAGCCGCCAGCGTCTCCGCTCGGGTCGATCTCGACTTTCGCACAACCCCCCAGGGTCGAAGCGATCAGGATGGCGGCGAGCAGGAGACGGATAGTACTTCGTGAATGCATCTAAAATCCCGCATGGTCAGCCAGCGCGCGATACTGTCGATCGACCGACTCGATGTCAAACGCTTCGCGCCCCGCGCCCCGCGCCCCGCGCCCCGCGCCGACCGCACAGCGGAGAGCCCAGAGCGCAAGGCGCAGAGCGCACCGCGCAGAGCGCAGAGCGCACAGCGCGCTGTTGCGCGATTCGCGCAGATGCGCGAGGCTGGACGCTCAACTCGAAGAAGAGGGAGCTTGTGGACGAAGAACGCCGACGAGCACCGCGCAAGGAAATCTCCGGTCAGGTCGAATTCGTGCTCGACGACGCTGGAAGCGTCATGGAGGCGCGTGGTGTCGACCTTTCCGAGCACGGGATCGGGTTCGAAGTGGACGAGCCGATCGAAGTGGCGCTCACCGTCACGATCGACGGGGAAGAGACGACGCGGCGCGCGCGGCTCGTGCGTGTCTCCCGCGAGGACGACGGGTTTCACATCGGGCTCGAGTTCATCGAACGGTAGCGTCCCCGACCAGCGCCGGACCTTCGATGACCGAACGACTCGGTAGCTACGAGATTCTGGGGGAAGCAGGGCGAGGCGGCATGGGTGCCGTCTTCGAAGCTCGCCATGTCGACACCGGGCACGCGGTCGCCGTGAAGTTTCTCAAGCCGGGGGGCTCGGCGGATCGCCTCGCCGCGTTCGAGAACGAGATCCGCGCCGTGGCTCTGCTGCACCACCCACGCGTCGTGCGGGTTCACGACTTCGGGCGACTTCCCGGCGCCCTGGGCGAGTTCCCCGCCGAGACGCCGTATTTCGTCATGGAGTGGGTGCCGAGGTCGGTCGACGACCTGCAGTTGCCGCTGGGCTGGCCGGTGGTTCAGGCCGTCCTGCTCGAGGTGTTGGACGCGCTGGCCCACGTGCACGCGCGCGGGATCGTTCATCGGGACGTCAAGCCCTCCAACGTCGTCGGCGTGCTCGGACGGCTTCGGCTCGCCGACTTCGGGGTCGCCCGCATGCGCACCGAGGAGACGACGGAGACGACGCGAAGGGCGACGGGGACTCCTCACTACATGGCGCCCGAGCAGTTCGTCAGCTCGTCGGGCCCGATCGGTCCATGGACGGACCTCTACGCGGTAGGTTGTCTGGCGCACCGTCTCGTGACCGGGGAGTACGCGTTCCGCGGAAATTCGGTCGTGGAGCTCGCGCGTCATCATCTGCAGACTCCGTTCCCGCTCGAACCGTTCTCGGCGGAGTTCGCCGCGTGGCTTCGGCGGATGACGGCGAAGGCCCCCGCGGAGCGCTACGGTTTCGCGGCGCAGGCGGCTCGTGAGCTCGCGTTCATTGAGCACGGCTTCGTGGACGAATCGGGAGCGCCGACCCATCGGAACGTGCCGGTAGGCGACGAGACACTGCCTCTCACCACGCTCGCCTTCAACCCTTTCGAGTCGAGCGCCCCGGCGCGTACGTCGACGAGCGTGGCCGCGCCGGGGGGCGCCCCGACGGTGCTGCTCGACTGGCGCTCGCCGCACGACACCACGGGCCAGACGCCCCACATTCCCGACGGTGGCCTGGAAGTGGCGCTCCTCCGCTCGCCCCCGTTCGTCGGCCGTCTCACCGAACGGGATCGTCTCTGGGACCTGCTCGCCGGCGTGGCGGGGCGGGGGGAGGCGCGGGCGGTCTGGATCGACGGTGGTCCCGGGGTCGGGAAATCGCGGCTCGCCGCATGGGTCGCCGAGCGCGCCCACGAGCTCGGGATGGCGCGCAGCCTCGTCGTCGAGCCCGAGGAGTCCTTTCGCGACGCGATCGCTCACGCTCTCCAGCTCGACGAGGACGACGAGTATCGCGCCGAGCAGGTCGCGGGGCTCACCGAAGGCTGGGAGGTCGTCCGCCGCCGAGCCCTGACGCGCTGGTTCGCCGGCGAGCTCGAACTCGCGAGCCGACGCGACCTCGTGCGCGTCGTCTCCGATGCGCTGAGGGTCCTGGCGCGCGGCACGCCGCTCGTCGTCGTCGTGGACGCCGTCGACGAAGGGGGCGCGGACAAGACGGAGGTGATCGACGCGCTGTTGCAGGATCCAGAAGATCGCGCGTGGCTCTTCCTCGCCTCGAGTTCGACCCCGTACGGTCGATTCCAGCGCTGGGATCACATCGAACTGGGGCCCTTGCCGGAGACGGAGCTCACATGGCTCGTACGCGACCTCGTCGGCCTGGAACCCGAGCTGTCCCAGCGGGTCGTCGAGCAGGCCGCGGGTCGGCCGGGGTATGCGACCTCCCTCGTGTCGACCTGGGTCGAACGCCGCTCACTGCGCAACGGCAAGCACGGCTTCGCGCTCGTCGGCGACTTCGATGAGCTCGCGCCGCCGGAGCTCGGAGCGATCTGGGAGCTTCGCATCGAGCAGCTCGTCCGTGACTTCGGCCTGCAGACACGCCCGTCGATCGAACTGCTCGCCGCGATGGGGTCGCGCTTCGGAATTCACGAGGTCGCGCGGGCGGGCGCACAGGTGAACCTGGAGGTCAGTGACGAGCTCCTCGAAGCGCTCGTCGCGCGCGGATTCTTGCTGCGGACCCAGCGAGGTCTTCGGTTCGCCGACGAGTCGGTGCGTCGGCAGATCGCGGACCACGCTCGCCAGCGCAACACCTGGAGGTCGTGGGTGGGAGCGTGCCTGCACGCCCTCGAGGAGGCCGAGCCGGGACGTCGCGCGGGGTGGGAGCAGGAGATCGAGGCTCACCATCGGGCGGCGCGTAGTTTCCTCGAAGCGGCGCGGCTCGCCTACGACCAGTCGCGCTTTGCCGAGGCGGGCCGGATGACCGCTCGCGCGCAACGTTCTGCGGAGCGGCTCGACGAACCGCACGCCTCGCGGCTCCTCGCCGAGGCGCGACTTCTTCGCGCTCGCATCTGGGGGCACGAGCGGCTCGACGCGGCGCTCGACGCAGCGGCGGAAGTCGTCGTCGGGGCACGCGCTGCGGGCTGGCTCGATCTCCTCGCGGCTTCGCTCTTTCTTCGTGGACGGCTCCTCAGAAAGCAGATCGAGCTTTCCGCGGCGCGCGCTGCGTATACCGAGGCGCGCAGCGCGTTCGAAGCGCTCGGCGATCTGCAGGGTGTCGCAGAGTGCGACCAGGGGCTCGGGATGTGCGCTGTTGCGGCGGGCCAACCGGCCGAAGCAGAAACTCTCTTCAACCGGGCGCTCGAGTCGCATCTGAAGCGTCGGGAGATGACGGAGGCGGGCTGGTGCGCCAACGGCCTCGGCGACGTCTACCGCAAGCGTCGGGAGTACGACCTCGCGCGATCCTGGTACACGCGTGCCGCCAACTGGTTCGAGGCGCAGGGGAACGCGTACGGGGTGATGTGGTGTGTCCACGACACGGCCCAGGCGGACCGGGCGGGCGGCAACTTCGAGGTGGCCGAAGAGGGATACGTTCGGACGGTGGCGCTGGCGCGTGCGCTGGGCCAGACGAACTACTCCGCGCGCCTCAACCTGGGGATCGTGCGGGTGCAGCGGGGGCGGTACGGCGAGGCGCGCCTCCCGTTCGAGGAGGTCCTCCAACAGGCAGAGCTTCGGCGCGAGGCGGGGACGGCCGCCCTCGCGCGGATCTGTCTGTTGCCGTGCGAAGCGGCGGCAGGCGCATGGGACCGGGTCGAACGCTTCCTCGACGAAGCGCTCCCCGAGCTCGACGGTCTGGTCGATCCCGACCTCGGCATGATGGCGCACATCGCCGCCGAAATGGCGCGAGCCGCCGGCCAGCCGGTCGCCGGTCGGCTGGAACGATACGCCGCGGTGCATCGGCTCGAGGCTTGAGGAAGAACCAGTCATTGGCTCGAGGCTCACACGCCTGATCTAGCTTCGGATGCCGAGGTGTGTTAGGAAAAGCGCGCGCCGAGCGCATCTCCTCTCACCCGACGTGTGCACGTGAGCGATCAGACCAGCAGTCATCTTTCGGGCGAAAACCTCCCCTTCATCGAAGAGCTCTACGGACGGTACGTGGACGACCCGGACTCGGTCGATCCGAGCTGGGTACCCGTGTTCGAAGAGTACTTCGGCGTGGAGCCCAACGGGCACCGCGGGCGGGTCGCCCCCCAGTTTCAACCTCGCAGCCTCTTTTCGCCGGCGCTGATCGGCGGAAACGGCGCGGGGCAGATGTCGGAGGCGGAGTACGCCGAGCTCGCCTCGCAAGGGTTCACGGTCCGGACGCCGGAGAAGACGGCGAAGTTCGCGGCTCGAGTGCGCGCCATCGTGCGCGCTTACCGGCTTCACGGCCACCTCATCGCGAAGCTCGATCCGCTCGGGATCCCCCACTCGGGTGACCCGCCCCCCGAGCTCGACCCCGCCCGGTACGGCATCACCGAGGCCGACATGGACACCCCGGTGCTCTGCGACGCGCTCTTCGGCAACGAAGAGGTCACGTTGCAGCGGGTGATGGAGCGCCTGAAGTTCCTGTACTGCCGGCACATCGCCGTCGAGTTCCAGAACCTGCCGGACAACGAACCGCGCCAGTGGTTGCGCAAGCAGATCGAAGTCAACGGGTTCGCCCCGATCCTCGGCAACGAGGAGCGCGTCAAGATCCTCGAGCACCTCACGGACGCTCACGCCTTCGAGGAGTTCCTGCACAAGAAGTACGTCGGGGCGAAGCGGTTTTCGCTGTCGGGGGCCGACGCCCTCATCCCCCTCATCCACGCGATGTTCCACGAAGGGGGCCAGCTCGGGCTCGAGCAGGTCATCCTCGGCATGGCGCACCGTGGGCGCCTCAACGTCCTGCACAACATCATGGGGAAGCCCGCGCGCGCGATGCTCTCCGAGTTCGAGAAGAACCCCTCGCCCGAAGACTACCTCGGGTCGAGCGACGTGAAGTACCACATGGGCTTCTCGAGCGATTACACCGTCGTGGACGGCAAGAAGATCCACCTGTCGCTCTGCTTCAATCCGAGCCATCTCGAGTTCGTGAACCCCGTGGTCGCCGGTCGCACCAAGGCGAAGCAGGACCGGTGCGGCAACGACGACTGCCGCCGAAAGCTCGCGCCGCTACTCCTGCACGGCGACGCGGCGTTCAGCGGTCAGGGGATCGTCGCCGAGACCCTGCAGATGGGACGCCTGCGCGGCTACGACGTCGGCGGCACGATCCACATCGTCATCAACAACCAGGTCGGCTTCACCGCCCGACCGAACGAATCGCGGTCCACGACCTACGCGACCGACATCGCGAAGCTCCTCGAAGTCCCGATCTTCCACGTGAACGGTCAGGACCCCGAGGCGTGCGTGCGCGTCGCGAAGCTCGCGATGAAGTACCGGCAGAAGTTCCAGCAGGACGTCGTCATCGATCTCGTCTGCTTCCGCCGCTACGGCCACAACGAAGGCGACGAGCCGCGCTTCACCCAACCGCAGATGTACGAGCTCATCGACAAGGTCGGATCGGTGCGGGACACCTATGCCGCCCAGCTCGTCGACGAAGGCGTGGTCGATCAGGACCGGGTCGAGACGCTCTGGAACGACAAGATGGACTTCTACAGTGGCGTCTTCGAGGAGGTCCGCGACGCACCGCAGAAGCCTGAGGTGAGCACCCTCGACGGCCTCTGGACCGAGTACAAGGGCGGGACGCTCGACCGGGAGAGCCAGATCGACACGTCCGTCGATCTCGACCTCGTCAAGAAGCTCGGCGAGATCATCAGCACGATCCCCGACGAAGTGAACGCGCACCGGACGATCCGAAGGCTGTTCGGCAACCGGATGTCGATGGCGCAGGGTGAGACGCCCCTCGACTGGGGGATGGCGGAATCGCTGGCGCTGGCGACGCTGGTGCACGACGGCACGCGCGTGCGAATCAGCGGCCAGGACTCGATCCGCGGAACGTTCAACCACCGTCACGCCGCGGTCCACGATGCGGAGACGGGCGAGCTCTACTGGCCGATCCGGCAGGTCGCCGACACCCCCTTCGACGTCTACAACAGCTTCCTGTCCGAGGCGGGCGTCATGGGCTTCGAGTACGGCTACAGCCTCGACTACCCCGACGCGCTCGTCGCGTGGGAGGCGCAGTTCGGCGACTTCGCCAACGGTGCGCAGGTCATCATCGACCAGTTCATCAGCTCGGGCGAAGACAAGTGGAAGCGCCTCAGCGGGCTCGTCCTGCTGCTCCCTCACGGCTACGAAGGTCAGGGACCGGAGCACTCGTCCGGCCGTCTCGAGCGCTTCCTGACTCTGTCGGCCGAGCACAACTGGCACGTCTGCAACCTGACGCTCCCCGCTCAGTTCTTCCATCTGCTGCGTCGCCAGGTCCTCGACCCAGTCCGTAAACCGCTCGTCGTGATGACCCCGAAGAGCCTCCTCCGGCTGCGCGAGGCGACGTCGTCGCTCGAAGACCTCGCCGGAGGGCACTTCCAGCACATCATCGGGGAGACGCGGGAGATCGATGCATCGAGCGTCAAGCGCGTGCTCTTCTGCTCCGGGAAGGTCTATTACGACCTCCTCGGCTACGCGAACGAACACGGCCGGCAAGACGTCGCGATCGTCCGTGTCGAGCAGCTCTACCCGCTTGCCGAAGAGCTGATCCGCCGCGAGATCGAGAAGTACCCCGACGACGCCGAGGTGGTGTGGGTCCAGGAAGAGCCCAAAAACATGGGTGCGTGGAACTACATCGGCTGGTGTCTCCTCGAGCTGACCGGCAAGAAACCCGAGTACGCGGGTCGCGTCGCGAGCGCGAGCCCCGCCACCGGCTTCAAGGAAGCGCACGAGATCGAGCAGGCGAAGCTGCTGCGGCAGGCGTTCGGCGACGTCTGAAAACTCGCGAGGCGCCCACCCGAGGTCGAGCGAGGTTGACTTCCCATGGCACCCAAGGAAGAAAAGCCTATTCCCATCACGGTTCCCCTCGTGTCCTCGGGGCCTCATGACTGGATCGTCGTCGAATGGGTCCGGCAGCCGGGTGACGACGTGGTCGCCCACGAACTCGTGGCGAGGCTCGAAGAGGAAAAGGTCGTGGTCGATGTGTTTGCGCCCGCATCGGGCAAGATCATGGATTGGGCCGTCGTGCTCGGTGTGGACGTCGTGCGAGACGGTGACGTTCTCGGCGCCATCGAGCCTGCCTGACCCACAGCCAAAATCCCGCGTGTCGGCTCGGCAGCGCGCAGCTCGACGACCGGACGTCGACTCGATCCCCCGAGAGTCGGCTTGCCGCGAACCCCGGTGAGGATGTATGAGAACGGGAGCGTTGTCGCACCCTGATTGTACGTTCCACAGGAAGTCCTCATGACGGTCCAGGTCGAGGTTCCCGCCCTCGGTGAGTCGATCACCGAAGCCATCGTCGCAGAGTGGGTCAAGAGCGAAGGAGATTTCGTCGAAGAAGACGAGATCTTGGTCGAGCTCGAGACCGACAAGATCACGGTATCGGTCCCCGCACCGGTCTCCGGCGTCCTCAAGTCGTTGAAGGCGTCGACGGACGACACCGTCAACGTCGGCGACGTCCTCGCCGAGATCGAGCCGGGCGACGGGCCGGCCGACGGCGACGCCAAAAAGGCCGATGACAACGAGAAGGCCGACGGCGGCGAGAAGGCGGACAAGGCTGAGGCAAAGGGTGACGACGCCGAGAAGGCGGACGAGAAGAAGTCGACGTCCGAGTCCAAGTCCACCGAAACCCCGAAGGCCGAGGGCGGCTCGACCAATTCCGAAGACCTCTCGCCGGCAGTGCATCGACTGATCAGCGAGAACGACCTCAACCCCCGCGACGTCCGCGGGAGCGGCCCCGGCGGCCGAATCCTCAAGGGCGACGTTCTCGCGCACATCGAAGGGCGCAAGAGCGGCGCGCGTGTCGACCAGCCGGAGCGCGGCGTTCAGGCGCCCGCAGCCCCCGACGTCGGCGGCGAAGAGCAGGTCGAACGCGTGAAGATGTCCCGCCTCCGCAAGACGGTCGCGAAGCGACTCGTCGAAGCACAGCAGAACGCCGCGATGCTGACGACCTTCCAGGAAGTCGACATGTCGGCGGTCATGGACATCCGCAACCGCTACAAGCAGAGCTTCGTCGAGAAACACGACGTGAAGCTCGGCTTCATGTCGTTCTTCGTGAAGGCGGCGATCGCGGCGCTCAAAGAGTACCCGGCCGTAAACTCCGAGATCGACGGCGACGAGATCGTCTACAAGAACTACTACCACGTCGGCGTCGCCGTCGGTGGTCCCAAGGGCCTCGTCGTGCCGGTCGTGCGACACGCAGACCGACTCTCCTTCGCCGAGGTCGAGCTCGAGATCGGGCGCCTCGCCAAGAAGGTCTTCGACGGACGCACCTCGCTCGACGACCTCACGGGCGGGACCTTCACGATCTCGAACGGCGGCATTTACGGCTCCATGCTCTCGACGCCGATCCTCAACCCGCCGCAGGTCGGCATCCTCGGCATGCACAACATCGTCGAGCGACCCGTGGTGGTGGACGGTCAGATCGTCGTCCGCCCGATCATGTATCTGGCGCTGTCGTACGACCACCGCATCATCGACGGAAAGGAGGCCGTGTCGTTCCTCCGCCGCATCAAAGAGTGCATCGAAGATCCGGAACGAATTCTGCTCGAGATCTGAACCGCAATGGCGTTCCAGCTCAGCACATTGATCGTCCAGGGGGACTACACCGACGACCCGCGGTCGATCTTCGCCGCGCTCGGCTTCCCCGATGGCGTGCAGGCGGGGACCGTCTCCTTCATCGAGGCGACCTCCCCGCAGCCCAACACTCGCATGATCGGCTCGAACGGCGAGTGGACGATGATCACGGATTCGATGCCGTTCATCAGCCTCAGCCGCACCGCGCCCGTCGGCTCGCTCTGGGGTCGTGAGGTCTCCTACTTCCTGCAGGAGACCTCCAAGGACGGAAAGCGTTCGTTCGGCCTGGTGATGTCCCGGCTCTCCAAAAACTACGGATTCTCGCTCTACCAGGACGGCGAGCATATCCGCTCCCTCCTCGCGCAGATGGGGAACATCCTCGTCTCGGAGGGGAAGGCGCTGACCGCCGAAAACCGCGTCGCGAAGGCGGGGGACAGGGAACTCGCGATGTTCCAGTTGATGGAAGAGCTCGACGTCCCGTTTCACGACTTCGAGACCGTGAAATTCCACTACTTCGCGTTCGACATGAACGCCTGAAACCTCTTCGACTCACCGAGGAAACAACATGTACGACCTCGTCGTCATCGGTTCTGGCCCCGGCGGTTACATCGGCGCCATTCGCGCAGCACAGTTGGGGATGAAGGTCGCGTGCATCGAGAAATACCCGACCTACGGCGGCACCTGCCTCAACGTCGGCTGCATCCCGTCGAAAGCGCTCCTCGAGTCGAGTGAGCGCTACGAGGAGGCGAAGCACCACCTCGGCGACCACGGGGTCGTCATCGAAGGGGTGAAGCTCGACCTCGAAGCGATGATGGAGCGTAAGCGCAAGGTCGTCGGGCAGCTCACCGGCGGCGTCGAGTTCCTCTTCAAGAAGCACGAGATCGACGGCATCCAGGGGACCGGGCGCATCAAAGACGCCAACACCGTCGAGGTCACCCACGACGGCGAGACGAAGACGCTCGAGACGAAGCGCATATTGATCGCGACCGGCTCGAAGCCGTCGTCGATCCCGGGCGTCACGATCGACAAAGACCGCATCGTCGACTCGACCGGCGCGCTCGAGATCGACGAAGTCCCCGAGCACCTCGTCGTGATCGGAGCGGGCGTCATCGGCCTCGAGCTCGGCTCGGTCTGGTCGCGCCTCGGCGCGAAGGTCACCGTGCTCGAGTGGCTGCCGAACATCCTCGGCCCCGCCGACGCCGAAGTCGTGAAGCAGGCGCAACGCATCTTCAAGAAGCAGGGGATGGAGTTCGTCCTCGACGTCAAAGTGACCGGCGCCGAAGTCGAAGGCGACAAGGTGAAGGTGACCTACGAACCGAAGTCGGGCGGTGACGCGCAGACCATCGAAGGAGACCGGCTGCTCGTCGCGACCGGGCGCCACGCCTACACCGAAGGCCTCGGCCTCGAGGAAGCGGGCGTGAAGACGGACGACCGCGGCCGCGTCGAGGTCGACGACCACTTCCGCACCAACGTCGAAGGCATCTATGCCATCGGCGACGTCATCCGCGGCCCGATGCTCGCCCACAAGGCCGAAGAAGAGGCCGTCGTCGCCGTCGAGCTGATGCACGACATCGGCGCGCACATTAACTACGAGGCGATCCCGTCGATCGTCTACACCCACCCCGAAGTCGCGTGGCTCGGCAAGACCGAGCAGGAGCTGAAGGAGGCGGGCGTTGAGTACAAGAAAGGGAAGTTCCCGTTCAGCGCCAACGGCCGCGCCAAGGCACTCAACGCAACCGACGGGTTCGCCAAGATCCTCGCCGACGCCAAGACCGACAAGATCCTCGGCGCCCACATCATCGGCGTTCGCGCCGGCGACCTCATCGCCGAGCTCGCCATCGCCGTCGAGTTCCACGGCTCCGCCGAGGACGTCGCGCGCTCGTCGCACGCACACCCGACCCTCGCCGAGATCATCCGCGAAGCAGCTCTCAACGTCGAAGGCGCCTCCCGCAATATGTGAGGAGGGAGTTCGGAACGCGGGGCTCGGACCGTCGCGAGGCGGGCGGAAGGGATGCATCTTTCCGCCCGTGAATGCTCGACGATGCGCTGCATCGCCTACGCTTCACGAACGAAAATCTACACCCCTTCCGCCCGCCTCGCTCGGTCCGAGCCCCGCGTTCCGAACTCTTGTTGGGGGTCATCTGCCCTCTTTCGGTGGTCGGGCATCCTG
>CAYPJU010000072.1:0-36282 GCA_964411125.1 uncultured Bradymonadales bacterium
CGGCGTCGGAGCGCCCTGACCGGACCGCGGCGCTCCGCCGCCGCGCGGACCGCGGTGCTCCGTGGCGGGCAGAGCGGGGTTTGGGTTTACGGGGGGGGCAGAAACGGCTGACACGACGTGTCTCCGTCCCCTTCGCCCGGAATGCAGAAGGGTGCGTCCGTGGGACAGTCCGCGTCGGTTCGGCACTCGGAGGAGTCGTACGTACAGTGAAACCCTTCGAGACGCCCGGAGCAGGGCGCCAGAAACGGAAGGCAACGTCCTCCGTCGTCGGCCTTGCAGTCACGGTCGAACGCACACTGGGGATCGATGCAGCGGGAGACGGGTTCGCCGAACGCGCCGGCCGGCACGCAGACTCCAGGTGAGCCGTCACAGTCCGCGGCCGAGTCGCAGGCATCGTACATGCAGCTCGTCATCCCCGACGGTGGTGCTCCGCCACAATGGAAGATTGGTGCGTTCACGCACGCTCCGCCGGCCCTCTCGGTACAATCGGTGTGCTCGCAGCACTCGTCGTCGGCGCCGGGTTGAACGCAGTCGGGCGGCTCGATCGGTTGCGTCGCGCAGGTGCCCCAACCGTCCGGGGCCCCGACAGGGACGGCGACGCAGGTACCGTCGGGTTCACAGTCGCTGTCGGACGTGCACGTCCCACGAGACTCTTGGCCCATGTCGGCCTCCGCGAGGTCGCGTGTAGCTGAGCCGTCGAGCGCCAGGTCGGGCGCGAAAGAACTCCCGTCGGGTGGTGACTGGGAGGCATCAGCTACCTCAGGGCCGGCAGCGCTCAAGGTTCGCGGTCGTAGAGGTGGTCGTTCGATGCGGCCTCTTTCGTGGTCGCCTCCACGTCGGGCGCGCCCTTCACGATGACCTCGTCCTTGTTCAGCCACGGGCGGTATCGCGCGTGCATGAGGCGTGGGAGTTCTTCGCTGGTGCCCACGTAGACGTCGGCGATGAAGTAGACGTATTCCTCGTACAGCTCTGCGTCCGCTCCCTCGAGCCGTTCGAAACAGTCGGGGTCCACGCACGCCATCACGCGAACGCAGTTCTCGCCGTGGTCATCGGGGCACGGGTGGTGGCCGTGTAAGCATGTGGTCTAGTAGACCAATCCAGCGACGGCAGCAACGCTGCGGCCCTACACGACGCCTGAGGTCGCCGAAGTCCTGTGGGTGGCTTCACAGTCAAGTGCAACTTCCACGTCGTCAAAGCGCGCCAAACGGACCGGGTCGCTTCGTCGCCGCACGGACCGCACCGCCCTTTCGTCGGAGACGGCCTGCGAAGACCAGGGCGACGAACGCGGGCAGCCAGGTGGGCGGCTCGCCCGAGGCGCTCGCGCATTCGCTGCCGTTTTGCGGCGTGGGGCCGCGATTCGCTGCTGCCTCTGGCTGCTCGGGGACCGGTGCGGCGGGTGGCGGCTCCAGCAACTTTTGCTTCGACGAGGGATGCCACGTCAGGGTGAAACCCGACTTCGGGTCATGCTTTGCGCGAGCGTAGAGCGTGATCCGCCGTTGGGAGCGCGGCAGGTCCTCCTCGAAGGAGACTTCGATCGGCAGGCCCCTCAGCCAGGTGCACGGTGGAGGAGCGTCCGCGACTGTTCCCTCGAGTTTGGTGCCCTCACCGGTGCGGTACGAACGACGGCGAGGGTCGACCTTCACTTCGCACTCGACGGGCCCTTTCGCGGCCGCACCGACCAGCGCCAGTGCGGCCGCCGACCCTTCCCCACCCCTTGCCCAGCTGCTGCTGGACCCGGCTAGCGCGTCCGACGTCAGCGAGGCCTCGAGCGCATGGACCTGCCCAGCTCGAAGGTCCGGGATCGGGTCGAGAAGCGTGAACTCGCGCTCTCCTCCGATGAGTCGACCGCAATCTTCACTGTGGCCACCGGTCGGCTTCGAAAGCAGGACCCGCGCCGTGAAGCCCTGCCGGTCTGTTGCGCCGTCGGAGACCGAAACGACTTCGACGACCGTCGAACACGTCCGAAATCCCGACGCGAAAGCCGGAGAAGCGTGGCCAGCGAGGAACAGGACGAACGCGAACGCAGTGATGACAGGTCGGGACACGATGCCATTGTAGGGACGGCCAGGAACGGCCGTCCAGTGACTCTATCGACCTGGCCGACGAGGGCGGCGCGATGCAAAGCGCCACGGCCTCGGGGAAGCCGGGGCCTCGGTGTTCGACGGTCTGCATGGTCGACGGCGGCTGACACACCGTCTCGGCCTGAATCCCGTCACCGTCGAGGTCGGCTACGGAGAGATCGACGCGCGCGTCGTCGGTTAAGGGGCCCACCAGGCTCGACATCTCGATTTCTCGGTCGAACGCGACCGGGAGCGGCGTAGGAACCGCGGTCGTGCGCGGATCCGTCGGACGGTCATTCACCAGACTCCAGACAATTCCCCACCGCCACGGGGTGTCGTGAAACGGACTCTCCATTTCGTTAGTGTCACCGGTGTCCACGACTAGAAGGGGAGCGATGAACCAGTTGAAGATCCAAATTGCCGCCATCGTCGTCTGCGCGATCGGCGCGGCTTGCTCTGGAGCCGGCACCGACAGCGTCGATACGCGCAGCGATGCCGGGCTCGAAACGACGAAGCCCGACGCGAACGTATGCGAGGTTTCGGGCGAGGGGCGCCCGGCGGCGGCTACATGCGAGGGAGCCCGCGACCCAGGACCGTACCGGAGCGGGCTTTCGGACGCCTGCAACGACTTCCGTGAAGGATGCGAAACGGACGCGGACTGCAGCGACGGCGACGGCGGCCGATGTCTGGTCGACGACGACGACGTGTCGCGCTGCACCTACGACGAATGCTTCGAGGATGACGATTGCCCATCGGGCAGCGTCTGCGTTTGCGGAGGTGCCGATGGCCCGGGAAACCACTGCGCGACGCGGGGTGATTGCCGGGTGGACGCCGACTGCGGGAACGGCGGCGTCTGCAGCCCCAGCCGCGACTTCTGCGGCGACGAGCGCATCGTCGGGTTCTTTTGTCGGACGTGCGACGACGAATGCGTGGCGGACTCGGACTGCGCGGCTGATGACTACTGCGGGTTCGACCAGAACGTCGGCGCGTGGCGCTGCTTCGAACCATCCGGATGTGCGTGCGAGTGAGCAGCACGGTGGGTGTTGCGGGGCCTGGTGGCGGTTCGACGAATCGCGGCGAAGGCCGCGGATCGGTCGAACGACCACCAGATCCCGGCCAGCGCCACCGACCGCTGCGGACTACATCGGGATCATCTGGGTGAACTGGAAGAGGCTACCGAGGGTGCCTTCGTCGACGTTGTGCGCGTCGGCGGCGTTGGAGATCACGCCGGGGACGTTGCCGGTGTAGCCGTCGATGGCGACGCCGACGAGCGCGGCGATTTCGTCGGGGATGCCGCACGATTCGAACAGGGCGTTCACGATGGAACCGGGGCCGCCGTTGGCTTCGGCGAGCTTCTCGGGGTCGCGAATCCCGACGAGATCACAAATTTCTCCGAAAATTTTGTTTTGCTGGATGGCGGGGTTAGCGACGAGTTGGCTCAAAGGTCCGTCAATCATGTTTGTCCTCCTGTGTG
Organism: uncultured Bradymonadales bacterium; assembly: GCA_964411125.1. Lineage (GTDB taxonomy): Bacteria > Myxococcota_A > Bradymonadia > Bradymonadales > Bradymonadaceae > JBFIHF01. The sequence goes on from CAYPJU010000072.1 coordinate 3,535, forward strand.
TGTGACAACGTTTGGTGCGTCTACATACGTTTTCGGCCGCGACCTCTCTCCGTTGCGAAAAAAGTCGGAATTTTCCGTGGTCGAATGCGAATTGAGTCCCCGCGAGTGCCAGATTCCCCCGATGGGACCTGCGTCTTGCGTTGCACGACGCGCGCAGCAGTTGTACCTTGGAAGGACCGTAGAAACGGTCGTTCCAGGGTCGTTGCCCGCCCGTTCGTGCTCATGCCGACACGGAGCGTTGCATGTTGCATCTGAACGACCTTCTCGTAGCCACGACCACCACGACCCTCTCCGAGACCGAGGACCGGATGTCCATCGAACGCGTCGAAGACCGAGAGGAGTTACGCGAGTTTCTGCTGGGGGACCGGCTGGCAAACGCCTACATGCTGGGCAATCTGGACCCGGCCTACTTTCAGTTCTGCCGCTGGTACGGGCAGCGGGGCGACGACGGCGCACTCGGAAGCGTCGTGCTGCTCTACACGGGATTGAGCATTCCGGTCGTCTTCATGGCGGGGACCGAGCCCGACTTCGAGAATCTGCTGCGGCAGGCGGCGCAGCACCTCCCCGAGCGGTTCCACTTTCACGTGCTCGAAGATCAGATGGACGTCGTCCGCGAGGTGTTTCATCCCGCGAGCGCCGTGCGGATGAAGCGGATGGGGTTGCACCGTGACGCGTACGCGCGGCGGGACGCCCGTCCCGCCGACGTCAAACCGCAACGGCTGGGTCATCGCGACACCGCCGCGATCATGAACCTCTACCAGCACTATCCCGACAACTTCTTCGAGCCGTACCAGCTCGAGACGGGCCTCTACTTCGGGGTTCGCGACGAGGAGCTGGGCCTGTCGAGCATCGCCGGGATCCACGTCGTCAGCGAAGACCACGACGTCGCCGTCATCGGCAACTTCGTCACCCACCCGCGCCGCCGCGGTCGCGGGCTCGCGAGTGCCTGTACCTCGCGCCTCCTCGACGACCTCTTCGAGCGCGTCTCCTACGTCGCCCTCAACGTTCAGGAAGACAACGAACCCGCCGTCCGTCTCTATGGCAACTTCGGGTTCGAGCAGAACAACGTCTTCTACGAAGGTCGCACGACCGAATAGGTCGCCCAGAATAGTTCATCCCTCCCCGGGTCCCCGGGTCCCCGGGTCCCCGGGCTCACGCCGGCTTACGTCCGGGGCTACGCGTCGCTTCGCGACGACGCCCGCTCACGCGGGCAGGGCTCGGACCGCAACGTCGAGGGAGCCGGGCGAGACGCCCGCTCACCGATCGAGGGAGCCGGGCGAGACGTTCGCTCACCGTCGAGGGAGCCGGGCGAGACGCCCGCTCACCGAAGCCAAGCTCACACCTCATCGAACTTGGGAACTGAGCAAATCGGCGTATTCTGTGGGCGCCGCCGCAGGGGCGGCGTGACTTCGCAGGTCCTCCGAGCGTGAGAGAAACACCTTTCGAACGAGCCTTCTTCGCGGCGCTCCTTGGGGCGTGGACGTTTGCGCTCGCCGACGCGCTGGCGACGCAGCGGGGGTGGGGCGATGGGGCGCTGCATGCGCTCTATCTTGCGCCGTGGGCCGTGCTGGGGGCGACGGGGTGGGCGGCGGCGGTCACCGCGGCGCGTCGGGTGCTCGCGGGCGCGTCGCTCGGGGCGCTCGCCGTGGCCGCTTCGCTCGGTGCGGTGGCGAACTACGCCGCCGTGCTGGGGACGCGTGCATTTCGAAACGACGAGCTCGCAGCGCTCCTGGCGACGGTGGTTGCGGGCGCGGTGGTGGCGGCGGCGGCGGGGATCTACTGGCTGTCGGCGAAGGTTTTCGCGCGCCGGCCTCGTGTCGGCGCGGTGCTCGCCGTCATGGTGCCGGTCGCGGTCGCTGCGGGGCTGGGTTGGCACAATCGGGAGGGGTTTCGACAGCTCGACCGCTGGGTGATCGGCGCGCCGCTCGTCGCCCTCGCCGTCTTCGGGGCGGCGTGGTTCGCGCTTCGCTTCGTCCCGCGTAGCCGCGTGCGAGCGGTGGTGCTGGCGCCCGGGTTGGCGCTCGTCGGCGTGGTTGCGGCGGTTGCGGTGGGGAGTGCCCGGCCGAGCGTCGTGGGGCGGGCGGCAGACGACGGTCCCTGGTCGAAGGCGCTCGCGCGCGGCGTGCACCTGGCGACGGACTTCGATCGTGACGGCAGCTCGTCGTTCTTCGGTGGGGCGGACTGCGCACCGTTCGACGCGTCGGTGGGGCCGGGGAAACTCGAGATCCCCGACGACGGCATCGACAACAACTGTGTCGGCGGGGACGCGACCGCGGATACGAAGGTCGTCCCTCCGACGTGGCAGGAGGTCCCCGACGAGTTTGCGAACCACAACGTCCTGCTCATCACGGTGGAGGCGCTCCGGCCCGACCATACGACCTTCGGGGGCTACGAACGCGACACGACGCCCAATCTCGCGAAGCTCGCCGAGACCTCGGTGGTGTTCGACAATTTCTACGCCTCGTCGACGTTCACGCGGCTGTCGCTGCCGTCGCTCTTCGCGTCGCGGACGCCGTCGCAGCTGGAGTTCGAGAAGCAGCCGAAGAAGAAGATGCCGCGGCTGATGGAGAGCAACCCGTGGCTGCCGCAGACGATGCGAGAGGCGGGCCTGAAGACGGGGGCGATCACGGCGAACTTCAGCGCGTTCACGAGCCGCGATTCGCTGGGGCTCGAGCGCGGCTTCACGATGTACGACTCGTCGCCGAAGATCCGCTACCGCGGAGGCACGATGCGCGGGTTCACCGCGAAGAAACAGGTCGACGAGGCGATCGACTTCGTGGGGGACGGCGAGAAGCGGTTCTTCCTGTGGGTGCACTTTCTGGAGCCGCACTACAAGTACGAGCGCTACCCGGGCGCCCCGAAGTGGGGTGACGAGCCGATCGACCTGTACGACAGCGAGATCTGGGGCGTCGATCACGAGTTGGGACGGCTCCTGGACCATCTGCGCAAGACGAAGCTCCTCGACGAGACGGTCGTCTTTCTCACGGGCGATCACGGCGAAGAGTTCGAAGAGCACGGGAAGCGGTTTCACGGCTCGAACCTCTACGAGCCGCAGGTCAGGACGGTGGGGCTGGCCCGGGTACCGGGGGTGGAAGCGCGCCGGGTGGTGGAGCCCGCTTCGACGGTGGACGTCGCTCCGACGCTCGCGAACCTCGCCCGCGTCCGAAAGGACTGGGAGCGCTGGTCGGGCCGCAACCTGAGTCCCGTGATGTTCGGGGGCGATGTGGAGGAGCGCCCGCTTGTGCTCGAGACGTGGTCGGTGACCACTCTGGGCAATTACATGGCGGCGGTCGTGGCGTGGCCCTACAAGGGGATCTGGCGCGAGAAGGGGGCTTCGCTCGAGCTGTACGACCTCGCCCGCGACCGTGAGGAGTCCGAGAACCTCGCCGACGACGATGCGCATCGATCGGCGCGCGACAGCATCGAAGGAGTGCTGCACGGTTACATCGATCGGTACGAGCGGCGCTACGCCGACCCGCCCGCCACGCCGAAGCCCGAATCCGAGGAGAAGCAATGAAAGCATTCGTCGCAGGAGCCACCGGCTATGTCGGCAAAGCGATCGTCCGCCTGGGGGCCGAGCACGGCTACCAGATGGTCGCGCACGTACGCCCCGATTCGTCCCGGCTGCAGGAGCACCGCGAGCGCTTCGAGGGATTCGGCGCCACGGTGGATACGACGGCGTGGGACGAGGAAGCCCTCGCCGACACGCTGCGCGAGCTGAAACCCGACGCCGTCTTCTGCTGCATCGGTACGACCCGCAAGCGCAAGAAGAAGTCCGACGAGCCGCAGGAGGAGACGTACGAGAAGATCGACTACGGCCTGACGGCGATGCTCGCCCGCGCGTGCGTCGACGCCGGGATTCGTCCGCGGTTCGTCTATCTGTCGGCGGCAGGTACCGGGCCCAAGGCGTGGGGGGCCTACATGCAGGCGCGGTGGCGTGCGGAGCAGTACATTCGCCACACCGAGCTCCCGTGGACGTTCGTGCGACCGGGCGTGATCACCGGCGAGAACCGCGAGGAAGACCGGCCCGCCGAGCGGATCGCGGGAAAAGTCGGCGACGCTGCTCTGTTCGCCGCGTCGCTCATTGGCTTCGTCGGGCTGCGGCGCCGGTACCGTTCGACGAACGACGTCGAGCTCGCCACTGCGATGCTTTCTTGGGCAATCGATCCCGAGGGAGAGGACAAGATCGTCGAAGGGGACGAGTTCCGGAACCGCACCATCGACTGAGCCGAAGCGGCACCGAGCTCACATCGTGGTGCGACGACTTCACCCTTGCATCCGGCCCTCTGTGCCGCCCCTGCCGGCTCCCGGGCTCACGGGCTCCGCCCTCCAAGACCCACCCGCTTCCTCCCTACGGTCGGGCCCCAAAGGCCCGCCCACCGGCGCCGTCGGACGTACCTCGGCGTCTGCCGGCGAATCGCGAGTATTCGCCGGCCGAAAACGAAGTCGAGTCCGCCTCGCCCGAGCTCGAATGGTCCACGTTCGAGCGCAGAGGAGGAAGCGCTGGCCACCTACGTTTTCGGCCGCGACATCTCTGCGTTGCGAAGAAAGTCGAAAAAGTCGGATCAGCTCCTCGCTCGTTCCCTTGGCGCTTTGGCTCCGCTCCGGGATGTGCGCCTTTCGCGCCCGGAGCGCGGTCCCGACAGGAGGACGGTCGCAGGAAAAGCATCGAACTTCCGCACGCCGCGCGTCGAATCAGCGGCGCGCCGCGTCCGTGATGGCGTCGGCGACGGTGGGGACGATCTCCAGAGGGAGGTTGTGCCCCCAGCCTTCGACGAGTCGCAACTCGGCGTCCGGGATGGTGGCTGCCGTATCCTCGCCCGCTTCCTTTCGAATCAGTGGGTCGGCGGTGCCATGGAGCACGACCGTGGGGACGTCGAGATTACGGAGTCCCTCCCTTCGATCACCGTGAGCGACGATGGCATAGAGCTGGCGGGCGAAGCCGCTCGGGTAGTACGAGCGGTGGAAGTCGCGGAGCAGCCACTCCCTGCGCTGGTTCTCCGGGACCCGGTAATCCGGACCCGCCAGCGCGCGCCACGTCTCGAGCCCTCGTTCCACCACGGCCTCAGGTTGGTCGGCGGGCGCAGGCGGAGCGAGCAGTGCTTGGAAGACCTCCGGCCGACCGGGTGGGAGGTTCGGGTTGCCAGTCGACGAACCGATCGAGACGAGGGATGCGACCCGGTCGGGATGCCGGATCGCGACCGTCTGCGCGATCATCCCGCCCATCGAGGCCCCGACCACGTGCGCCTGTGATACCCCGAGGTCGTCGAGAACGGCGACAGCATCGTCCGCCATGTCGTCCAGCGTGTAGGGCGGTTCGGGCGCTTTCCCGGTGACGAGCGCCTTCATCACGTTGGGGGAGCCCTCGAACTTGCCGGAGAGTCCGACGTCGCGGTTGTCGAAGCGAGCGACATCGAAGCCTCGCTCCGCCAGGGCCTCGACCAACTCCATGGGCCAGCTCGTCAACTGCTCTCCGAGTCCTGCGATCAGAAGTACGACATCGCGGTCTCCCTCGCCGTGGCGCTCGTAGTAGATTTCGATGCCATTCGCGTCGGTCGTCGGCATGTGTAGCTCCTTGTTTTTAAAGAACTAAACCTTACCGCCGGCCTTCGGGGCCAGCAACGGCGATCAGTCCGACCTCCGCGGACCGCAATACCGCGCGGCCTGGCGAGGCGAGCGCTGGCGAAGGTTGCGACGAGGCGACCCGCTACAGGAGCCGATCGCGGATTGCGCGCGCCTGGGCGCCGTAGCTGCCGCCAAAGAGCACGTAGTGGTTGAGGACGTGGTAGAGCTCGTAGGCGGGCAGGCGGTCGCGCCAGCCGGGTTGCAGCGGCCACGCTTCGTCGTAGGCGTCCCAGACGCGGGTCCCGAATCCCTCGAACAGCTTCATCATGCCGAGCTCCGCCTCGCGGTGGCCGTAGTACGCGGCGGGATCGATCAGCGCCGGGCGGCCGTCCGCGGCGACGTGGAGGTTGCCGGACCAGAGATCGCCATGGATGAGAGCGGGCGGCTCGGGATCGGTTCCCACGATGCCGGGGAGGGCGTCGAGGAAGCGTTGCCAGTCGCGGTCGGCGTTCCAGCCCGCCAGATCGAGCAGGTGCCCGATGCGGTGGTACGTGTAGAACTCGCCCCAGTCCGCGTTCCACGGGTTGGGTTGCGGGGTCGCCCCGCAGTAGTTGTTGTGCGGAAAGCCAAACGCATCGGCGGTGGCGCGGTGCAGCTCGGCGAGGCCGCGGCCGAGGTCTTCGTCGAAGGTGTCGACGCGGCGCCCCGAGGCGAGGTTTTCGAGGACGAGAAAAGCGGGGGTTTCGCTCGAGGCGCGGCACGAGGCGACGACCCGCGGGATCACGAGCGAGGTCCCGCTGTTGCGCATCGCCTCGAGCCCCTCCGCTTCGCGGTCGAACATGTCGGCGGGTGCCCGCTGGTTCCACTTCACGAAGTAGGGGCCATCGGAGGTTTCGACGACGGCGGCCTCGTTGATCGAGCCTCCACCGACAGAACGCGACGAGCGCACCTCGGCGCCGATCGCGGCGGCCACGGCGCGCTGAAGTCTAGCGTCCATGATGTACCTGGATGGTGCGCCGCGAGCGGCGCGTCCCCGTCAGCGGAGCGGCGGGGTTCGGAATCACCTGATCAGGTAATGTCCTTGAGCGTGAGGCCCGAATCGCGAAGGTAGGCGGCGAGGCCTTTCTTCGAGACGGTGCGGAGCGCGCGCGTCGACAGGCGGACGCGGACCCAGCGGTTCTCTTCGGGCATGTAGATGCGCTTGGACTGCAGGTTCGGCAACTGGCGCATCTTCGTCTTGTTGTTCGCGTGCGAGACGCGGTTTCCGACGAGCGGACCTTTGTTGGACAGTTTGCATCGACGGGCCATGACCTACTCCATTCGCATCGAATCTGCGGCGTCGGGAGCCCCTGCTCCTCGCCATTGCTTCGGCCCGGTTCAAATTTCACGTCGGGCGCGGACGGAGGACAGTGCCAATACGAGGGCCCGATGTCAAGTGTTTGTGAGCGGGTCCGTCGGCCCACGAGATCGGCCGGACGTCTCATCGTCGTCGTCGCCGGCGGGCGCCGAGCAGTCCGACGACGAGCATCATCGAGGCGAACGGCGGGGTGCCCGAAGAACTGCTGCATCCGCAGCCCTTCGAATCCTCACCGACCTTCGGAACTTTCGGCTCTTCGCCGCCGAGATCGGGGCCGGCGTCCGGATCGTCGGGGCGGGGTCCCGAATCGGGCTCGGTGCCCATGTCGGGCGAGGAGACCGAGTCGGGCAGTACCGTCACGGAGTACGACCGGGTGGAGGAGAGCACACCGTCGCTCACCCGAAGTTCCAGGGCGTGAGAGCCCGGTTCGGCGGCGATCCAGGCGTAGCGCGCCTCTTCCAACCTCGCGCCGTCGAGCGTCGGGGTCACGGTGAAGGCGAGCTCGTCCCCGTCGCCGTCGAAGGCAGCCATGGGGAGCGAGAGCTCCATCCCCCCGGCGATCTCGAAAGATGTGCCGTCCTCGGGGGTCGGCGCGACGAAGACGGGGGCATCGTCGACGGAGCTGACGTCGATCGATACGACCGCCGATTGGGGCGCAGCATCGGCGGCCGAGACTTCCACCGTGAAAGCGTCGCTTCCGTGAAAGTCGAGGTCGGGGGTGTAGACGAGATCGGGCGCCGTCCCGCCCAGGGTTCCCGAGGTCGGTTCGCTCCGCACGGTGTACGCGATGTCGGCGTCGCTCGAGACCTCGCGCAGATCGATCGCCAACGGTGTGTCTTCGTCGGTCCGCGAGGATAGAGAGGTCGCGGTGAGGATCCGTTCGAAGGTGACGAGGCGCGCAAGGGGCAGCCGAATCGCCGCATCGGTGGGGTCGCTGGCGACGGCGCCGACGAGAAAGCGCCGCCCGGACGCTGCGGCGGCGTCGAGTGCGAAGCGCACCGTGTCGGACGTCGCGATCTCGATGTCCGCATCGAGCACCCCACTGCTCGCGTCGAGCCGCGCGCCGTAGAGATCGGTTTTGCCGTTCCGCGCGTCGATCCATGTCAGGAGGTAGTCGAGCCCGTCGAATGCGCCTGCGGCCTGGTATTGCGCTGCGGGGGCTGTACTGATCGTGGTGGGTGGGGAGACGACGGCCCCCGCCACGGTGGCGGCGTAGAGGTCGGCATCGGGGCCCGAGCCGGCCTGCCACACGACGAGCAGCTCGCCGGTTCCGCCGATCGCGTAGCCGTCGACCTCGGGTACTGACGGATCTGCGGCGATAGGGAACCCGGCCGGATCGAGCAACACACCCGCCGTCGGCTCGACGCGCGCTCCGTAAATGTCATGGTCGCCAGTGCGGTGGTCGGTCCACGTGACGACGAAGTCGGTCCCGTCGTATGCGACGCTCGGGCGTTGCTCCGCTTGGGCTCCGACCGAGACGTCGATCGGCGGCGTGTCGAGCACCGTCCCGTCGGCGGCGAGTCGCGCGGCGAGGACGTCCGCGTTGGATCCGATGTTTCGCTGCCAGGCGACGAGGGTGCGGGTCCCGTCGCTCGCCAGCGTGGGGAAGGCCGCGTCGCCGATGCCGGTCGCGACCGCGATGCCGTCGGGGTCGAGCACGGCGCCGGTCGGGTCGACGCGGCTCGCGTAGATGTCGTTCGAATCGTCGCGATCGTCACGCCACGCGACGACCCAATGGGTGCCATCGTGCGTGATGCCCGGGGAATCCTGGTCCCCGGCAGCGATCGCGATCGCGATCCCGTCGGGATCGAGCACGGCTCCGGTGGCATCGAGTCGCGTTCCCCAGATGTCGAGGTCGCCGCCACGTCGATCTCCCCAGACGGCGAAGAACTCGTCCCCGTCTGTGGCGAGGACGACGTCCAGCGCCGCATGGTTGGTGAGGGCCAGACGGATCGCAGACGGATCGACCAGGGCGAGGGTGTCGTCGAGCCGGCGGCCGAAGACGGCCGTCCGATCTGCCTCGTCCGTCGAGGACCAGGCCCCGAAATAGCCCGTGCCGCCGGACGCGAGCCCCACGCCCCACGTCGCGTCGGCGTCGCCGTCGACTTCGACCCCGGTCGGATCGAGCACGGTCCCGGACGGGGCGACGCGCGCGGCGTAGAACGCCTCGGAGCCGGCCCGCGTGTCGTGCCATCCGACCGTCCAACCCGACGCGCCGCGTGCGACGACTTCGGGCTGCCGTTGGTCGCCGGCGGCGTCCGACACGACGACCGGCATCGGATCGACCGCTGCGCCAGCCGGCGAGATCCGGCGCGCGAGAATGTCCCAACCGCCGGCTCCGTGCCGTTCCCACACGACCAGCGTGTTGGTCCCGTCGAAGGCCGCGACGGGTTGGGTCTCGCGCTGGAGCGCAGCGGTCACGATGATCGGGTCGGACTCGACGACCGTTCCGTCGCGCGCTACCCGAACGGCGAGCACGTCGAAGTCGGTGGCAGCTTCGTAGTCGTGCCACACCACCAGATAGTTCGTGCCGTCGTACGCGACGGAGGGGCTGTCCGACACGTTCGCCCCGACGCGGATCGAGAGATCGCGGGTGTCGAGGATGTTTCCGTTCGCGTCGATACGGGCGCCGAAGACGTCGGGGCTCCCGTTGCGGCGGTCTGCCCAGACGACCAGCGACGTCGCGCCGTCCGAGGCGATGTCGTACCCGCCGACGGTGTCCGCGTCGGCGGAGACCTCGATCGCGTTGCCGGGATCGAGCGCCTGCCCGTTCGGGGTGACGCGCACCACGCCGAGCTTCGGGTCGCTGAACTGGTTGTTGTAGTTGCGGTACGTGAACGCGACGACGAAGTTGGTGCCGTCGAAGGTGACCACGGGATCGCGCGCCTCTCGCAGGTACTTTCGCCAGATGCGGATGCCGTACGGGTCGAGCACGTCCCCCGTGGGGGTCACCCGGGTCCCGTAGATGCTTTGCTCCGAGCCCATCCTGCCGTCCGTCCAGACGACCAGGTAATTGGTCCCGTCGAACGCGACGGCGGGGGCCAGCTTCTCGCCTGGGCTCTGCGCATTTTCGGGGGCGCCGAGATCGATCGGTGAAGAGACGGAACTCTGGACGCGGGCTGTGGTGTCGAGGGCGAAAGCGCGGGAGGCCGGCGGGTGGTCACGCTCACTGGCCGCGGGCACTTCGCCGCGGGATCGCTGCTCCTCGTGGCAGCCGACGGTCGCCGCGAGTGCGATCGCGACGAGCGAGGCGGTCGGTGTGCGAACGTTCATTATCCTCCGGAGTTACCGAGGATAAACGGACCGAGACGTGGGTGCCACCCCTCTGTTCGTCTCCACGCCGTTCGCGGTTCAGCGCCGTCGCACGACCGTGAACGCCACCAGGAGGAGGAGCACGCCGAGCGGGGCGGCCGGCGTGGGGTGAGCGGCCGAAGCACAACAGCCACCGCTCGCCTCGGGGCCGCCGTCGGGCCCGGCTCCGTCGACGTCTGCCCCGCCGTCGGGCGGGCTGCCCGCGTCTGGTCCCGCGTCGGGGCTGGCGGGAGGGGCTTTGTCGAAGTAGACCGCGATCTCGTTCCACACGACGGGGCAGACATCGCCGACGTCAGTCCCGTCCGGGCAATCGCGCGGACCTTCCACCGTCTGGAAGTCGAGGACGGGGGATGCCGAATCGCCGTCGAGGCGGAAGAGATCGGCCCCGTCGAGGCGACCCAGGCCGCACAGGTAGAGATCGTCTTCGTCGCCGCCGATGCAGCTCGCCACGGCGTCGGGGGCGATCTCCTCCCAGGTGACGGTATCGTCGACGATGGTGCCACGGGTGATCGCTTTGCCGCCGTCGGTCCCTCCGATCCATAGCGTCTGGCCGTCTTCGGCCATGATCGCGCCCGTGGGATATGAGGTGAGGGAGAGCGGCTGGGCGGCGCCGAAGTCCTCGATCGAGCCCCAGAAGAGCTTCTGTCCTTCGGAGCGGGCGAGGAGGGCGAGGCGCCCGGCGCGCGCGCTCATGACGTAGGGGAAGGTGAGGCCGTCGGGGAGGGGGAGCGAGGTCGAGGAGCCGTCAGCGGTCGTGACCGCCCACGCTCGCGCCCCGCCCTCCATCTCGCGTTCGTAGCCGGAGACGATAATCGTGTCGGCCGACATCACGCGGACGCCGGTGAGCTCGTTCATCGCCCCGGCGATCCCCTCCACGCGGGAGAAGGTCGCGCCGCGGTCCGTCGAGAACCACACGCCGGCGTCTTCGTCGCCGTTCATGGTGTAGGCGAGGACCCCGGAGGTGCGATGTGCGTGAGCGTCACTCGGGCGTTGGGGAAGGTCGCGGACCTTTTCGAACGAACAACCGTCGGTCGTCCGCTGCACGGAGGTCTGGCCGAAGGTGACCCATTCGGTCGGCCCGAGGGCCCCGAGGAGCCACCCGTCGCCTCCGAGGAACGCCTCTTCGCAGACGAAGCTCTGCGGTGCGTCGCTCGTGAGGACGCCGAAGTTCGCCCGGACGACGAACTGCTCTTCACCGACGGCGAACACACTTCGAGCGTTGGGCTCTTCGGCGTGAGCCATCACGATCGATGGCGTCAAGAGCGCGAAGACTCCTATGGCGAGGCCGAGTCGTGTCACGTTTCCAGACTGGTGAGGGTGGCGCGCGGCGGCGCCGGATGCGTTATGACGGCTCGACGACGGCACCGATCTGCCGTCCCTCCGATCGCGGCCTCTGCGTCACGGAGACGTCTCGTTCGACCTGTTCGCAGAGCATCTCGACGATCTCGGCGAGCCGCTCGACCCATCGGTCAGTGAACGCTCGTTCGCGTCCCCGCATTCGCATGATGAGCTTGACCTGGTCGCCTTTCTCGAGCGCTTCGGTCGCGTGCTTCAGTTTCGTCTCGAGGTCGTGGTCGCCGATGTTCGGGCGCATTCGGAACGTCTTCATTTCGACGCGGTCCGACTTCGAGGACGATTTCTTCTTGGACTGCTGATACTTGAACTTCCCGTAGTCCATGATCTTGCAGACGGGCGGGTCGGCCTGTGGAGCGACCTCCACGATATCGAGTCCAAACTCTTCGGCCGCTTCACGGCCTTCGTCGGGTGTCATGATGCCGAGCTGCTCCCCGTTGGGATCGATCACACGGATCTTTGGCGCTCGGATGCCCGCGTTGTAGCGGTAGGTGTCCTTGTTGGGTTCGTCCCGACGATAGTATTTGCGTCTGATGGTGTGCCTCCTGGTGGCAGTTACAGTGTTCGTGCGGCCAGTACGTCTACCCCGCACGAGGTGGAGTCTAGTTTCGGATCGCCCTTGCGGCAAACCACAAGTGTGCGGTGGAGCTTCGCAAGACCGATAGGCTTTTCGTGCGCAGAGCACAAGCCTCGGGCCGCGAGATCGGTTTTCGGGTGGGCGTCGGCGGTGCGGCGCCACGAAAAAAAGCCCGCCGAAGCTGGCGGGCTGGACGCTGACACGTGGGTGCGCGATTCAGTCTGAGCTGCGGCTGTGCGTCGTGTACGGCAGCAGCGCGATCTGTCGAGCGCGGAGGACCGCCTGTCGCAGCTTGCGCTGGTTGCGTGCGCTGACGCCCGTGATGCGACGGGGAAGGATCTTGCCCGTCGACGTCACGAAGAGCTTCAGCAGCTCGGGGTTCTTGTAATCGATGCGCCAGCTCGGGTTCTGGTCGAACGGATCGACCTTCTTGCGACGACGCCAGTTGATGCGTTGGTACTTGGCCATCTTTCACTCCATCGTGGGGCTCGAGCCCGCACTACTCACTTGATCTTGGCTTCGACGAACTCGACGTGCTTGCGGACGACCGGGTCGTACTTCTTGAGGCGAAGCTTGTCCGGGGTCTTACGCTTGTTCTTCATCGTCGTGTAGAAGTAGCCGGTCCCAGCCGACGAAACCATTCTGATTTTTTCGCGCATCGTTCAACTCCACGTGTCTTCCACGAAATTCGCGCTCGTGGTCCGGTCGGCAGAAAAACCGGCCGGACGCAGGGCGGGGATACTATGGAGCGACCCGCAGGATCGCAAGTCCTTTTTTGTGTTCGTGGTCGGAGCTGGAGCGGCGTCACGGTGGCGGAGGGCGACGATCGCTGCGTCGCTGCGTCGTCGACGGGGCGCTGCCCCGACTTCCTCCTGGCTCCTTGCGCTCCCCGCCCTCCGCCACCGTGACATCCGCTCCAGCTCCGACCACGAACACAACGCTCGTTCGCGCCGCCACCATAGATTAGGAAGAACCGGCATGGTTCCCGCGGCCCAGCGCTCGCCACTCGACCGTTCGACGCCAGATCCAGTGGAGTTCATCCGCGGGGAGCGGACCGAGCCGAACCGGTCGATTTGCGTTGGATTTCGCTTCGTCGGACGCAGGCAATGCCGGAGGCATCGTCGACGATCGACGATGCGGAAGACGACGTGAATCGGGCGGAAGCGGCGACGGGAGCACCCCGCGGATGAACTCCCCGCTACTCGAGGACGAACTCGCGGACGATGACGGGTTCGTTGGGGGCTTTGACTTCGCAGCGCCACTGGCCGGGGCGCTGCTGCTCGATCTCGAGGTATTCCCAGCTCTGGGTGGAGCCCTCGGGGATCGCGTGGTGGGGGAAGGTCGACACGATCTCGTCGTCGGGGCCGATGAAGGTCCACGAGGCGGCGAAGTCCTTGGTCTTCCACCACTCGACGACGCAGGCGAGCTTCTCGGCGCCCGCTTTGTATCGGTCGCGGCTGTCGTGGAAGTAGGTGTGCCCGTTCATGGGAGCGACGCGGGCGATGTAGGCGTGGCGCGTGCGGGTCGACCCGATCAGGGGGTCGCGTTTGCCCTTGTGGATGCGGTGGTGCCAGCCGATCAGCTCCGGGTAGCTCTGCCGTGAGGGCCACGGTTTGTCGAGGAACGCGTAGATGTTGACGTTGGGGTTGTTGTCGACCATCCAGTCGCGCCAGTTGGCGCTCATCGCGATGTCGTCGGTGGGCCACTCGACCCAGTCGTAGTTCTCGCGCAGGTGGTCGCGGTACCACTGCTTGTTCTTGAGGTGGAACATCACGGCGTCGACGACGACCACCTTGCGGTCGGGGTGGGCGACGAGCGTCTGGTACCACATCGGGAAGGTATGGCCGTCGACCGAGGTGAAGACGATCGCGGGATCTTCCATCACCGACATCGCGTGCGTGCTCATGTCGTTGGCGACCGCCTCGCGGTAGTGGTTGGCGCGGCTGTAGGTCGCGAGGCCGATCACCCACGACAGCAGAACGACCATCACGATGAACGACAGCGCGCCCTCCATCTTGCGGCGCGATTTGGTGGTCGGGCGGAATCGTACCCGCAGCAGCCAGTCGAGCCCGACGCCGAACACGACGATCACGGGAATGAAGATGCCCGTGTAGTACGTCGAGACGTCGTTGATCGGGTAGGTCGCGATGTAGGCGAGGTACGACGCGACGAAGATGATGATGCAGGCGATCGATCTCCAGTGACGGATCAGCCAGTCGTACAACCCGATCGCGACGATCACGACGATCCCGGGGAAGAACGAGCGGTTGAGGGAGTTCCAGAAGCCTTCGAGCGACGACCAGATTTTGTCGTAGCGCCGGAAGATCGTGTACTCCTTGCCGGTGACGTGGAACCAGAATCGCTCCAGCGTCTGCGGGTCGTTCCACGTGATCCGATCGCCCGAGTTCGCCATCGCCGACAGCGGCAGATAGAAGTAGATCGAGGCGCACGCCGCGGCGATCGCGAACATCGTCAGGATCGGTTTCGGCTTGAGGATGTTGCGGTGATCGGCGCTCAGCATGCCGAACAGGACCGGCAGCACCATGAAGACCGACGTCAGGTGGTTCGCCAGCGCGAGGCACGCGAACAGGACCGCGGCGTAGGCCCAGCGCAGATCGTGCTCGAGCGGCTCGTCGGGGTCCTCGTCGGGATCGGTCATTCCGCGCGGCATCATGAAACGGACGAGCGCCCAGTACGACAGGGCGATCAGGGCGCAATGCAGCGCGTAGACCTCGATCCGCGTCGCCTGGTAGGCGACGTGGTAGTTCATGGTCCAGACGCCGACGCAGACGCCGGCGACGAACTGGTTCACCTTCAAGTGCCGCAGGGTCTGGAAGATCGCCCAGCCGGCGATCGCCGTCGGCAAGGCCGACAGAAATAACGCGACGTTCCAGTACGGGGAGACGAGCGGTAGGTGTGCCGGAACGAAGGCGAGGATCGTCCAGAGCGGGTAGCCGCTGGGGTGAGGTACGCCGAGGTTGTGGGCCGCGACGAGGAGCTCGGGGCCGTCCCCGAAGGTGATCTCGGTGCGGATCAGGATCGCGTAGTAGATCAGCGGCGCGAGGAAGATCCACAGGTCGGGACGCTTCGCCAGGCGCAGCGCACGTTCTTTCATCGTTTCGTCAGCCATTCTGGGCCCGTTCGCCATGAAAGCGCGCACCATAGCGCGATCCCCGATCGGACGCGACGGTTTTGTCCGGCGGGTTCAGGTTCCGCACCCCATGCGGTTGAGACGGCGAGACAAGGCGGCGGGCGTCAGGGTGTCGCCGTCGCGTAAAACAGGACGTCATTGAGGAGCATGTAGGTGGAGTAGGTCGTGGAGATGTGTATCGTTCCTGACGAATCGAAGACGGCGTCCTGATCGTCCCCGATCACGCGGCCCCCCACCTTTTGGACCGACACCGGCGGGTTCCACCCCGCGGCGCCGCGTGACGAGAGGCTCAGCTCGGCAAAGTAGGTTCGATACCCGCCATGATCGAGATAAGTCACGTGGGGCGTGTCCTGTGCGTCGAACAGCAGGGTCAGCATGTCGTAGCGGTAGTAGGTGCAGCAATCGACCTCGTCCCATACGAGCTCGGACGCGTTCCAACCGCTCGGGCCACGGGTCGTGTATCGAATCTCGTCGGTGTTGGCGTCGGTGTAAGCGACGGCGGGCATCCCGCTGGAATCGACCGCGATGTCCTCCGAACGGCTCCCAAGTGAGGCCCGGACCGCGACGGCCTCGATCGGGCCCCAGGTTCCGTTGCTCCGTGTCCGGTACGCGAGGTCGTCGGCCGTCCCATTGCGGAAGAGGACGTGGAGATCGTCGTTGGGGCCGATCGCCAGGGCGGGAACGAACCCTCCCGCCGTGCTGCTGAGCTTCGTCGGTGCTGCCCATCCGTTGGCGTCACGGGTCGTGTACCAGATGTCGAAGGGGCCGGCTGGTGGGCCCGCCTGATAGACGATTTGCGGGCGGTTCTGCGAATCGACCACGAGGTCGAGGTTGGCCACTCGCTCGGATACGACGACTTCGGTCGTCCACGTGCCGCCCGGGGGGAGGTTCGCGTACTTCAGCTCGTTGGTGCCCCAGACGGCGTACACCAGATGGGCCACCCCGTTGGCATCGATGCTCAGGGCGGGGTAGTCGTACCGATCGGTCGCGGACTCCTCGAGCACGTTCGGGCCGACCCAGTAGAATCCGTTCCAATGGGTGTGCAGCATCCGTCGGGGGGTATAGTTCTGATCCTCCCAAGCCCAGACGATGTGGGGGGTGTCTCCGTTCAGCGCGATCGTCGTGCCGTGGACGATGTCTTCGTCGAATAGGATCCCGGTCGCCGGGTCGCTCACCGGACAGCACTCGCTCTTGAAGGCCGTTCCCCTCGGGCCCTTGCAGAGTTCGTAGCCGGCCTCGCAGCTCGCCGCCGCGCAGCCGAATTGCTCGCATGCGAAGGAGGTCGCGTTGGCGATCCCGCCGCAATACGAGCAGTAGCCGTTACACCGCAGCTGGTCGGAAGCGCAGGTCTGGCCGCAGGTGCCGTCGTAGCAGGTCTCACCTGTGGCGCATTCCGAGTCGTCGGCGCAGAAAGGTTCGCAGCGATCGGTGACGGGACTACACCGCTCGCCGGGCTCGCTGCAGCCGAACACTGCGCAGCTGTCTCGGAGCACGCAGGTGCTGTCGACGCAGACCTTCCCTACGCCGCAGCGGGCAGCGCAGCTCCCGCAGTATTGCGAGTCGGAGGTGAGGTCGACGCACGTCCCGTAGCAGAGCGTGAGGGACGGGTCCGCGCATTCGTCCATGTCCGGTTCACCCTGATCGATCGCAGTCCCGACGTCGGCTGTCCCGGCGTCCTGAGTCGCAGCGTCGGGTTCGATACCCAGATCGAGAGTGCCGACGTCGGATCCGCCGACGTCGGTGGTCGTCGTGGCGTCGGTGATCGGTCCGAGATCGACGAAGGGTCCGGCATCCTGCAGGTCGCCGTCAGGGTCTGCGCCGCCGTCCGTGCTGGAGGCGTCGACTTTGGCTCCGGCGTCCTCTCCGCGGGTACCCGCGTCCGATCCCCCGGGGTCGCTCTTCTTTGTCGCGTCGCTGCACCCGAGCACGATCGTGGCGGCGAGGACGATGAGTCGGAGATGTGGTCGCATGAAACGCCCGGGGTCGGGATGATGGGATTGCGCGGAGGCTGGCGATTCTACCGGACGCTGCTCCGCGTCGCGAGGGTACACCGGCGATCGAGGCTCGATCCCGGTTCCTCCCGGCGGGACGAGGTCGTTCTGGCGCCGGGTCCCGAGCAGAAGGCGGGGCGAGGTCGGTCGCGAGGGCCGCGCCGATTGACACTTCGCGCGCGTGAGTGTTACTTAACCTCGGTTTACGAAGCACCGGTCTACGAACACCACTCCGCAGGATTCTGCATGGGTTTCGCATCCGAATTTGGTCGTTGGGTTCGCCCGCTCGCGCTCGCCGCGGCAGCGCTCGGGTTCGTGGCGTGCGGCCCGATTCAGTCGACGACTCGGCTGGGCGAAGCGACGGTGGCGCTGGAACGCGCCCGGGTCGTGGAGGCCGACAAGAAAGCGCCGTACGAGTACTACAGCGCACGGTTCTATCTCTACAAAGCCGAAGAAGAGTGGTCGTATTCGGACTTCAACGCCGCGCTCGATTACGCCCGCGAGTCGAAGCGGGCCGCGGAGGCGGCGATCCTGAAGGCGAAGGAAGACCCCTGGGAAGGCTCGCCGGTCGACCCGGAGCTGTCGCAGGAAGCGCTCAAGGATCTTGGCTACGAATCCATTCAGATGACCGAGGAGTAGGCGATGGGTCGCATCGGAAACATCCTCGTGGTCTGGGCCGCACTGGCGGCCATCGTCCTGTCGGGCTGCACCACCGGCGCCAAGCTGCGCGGGCAGGCCAAAGAGATCCAGGCCCTCAACGAGCAGATTCACGACCGCGCGTACCGCTGCGCTCCCAAGGAGCTCGCGTTCGCCGAGTCGAACGTCGAGTTCGGGCTCTACGAGCTGACGCAGGGCAACTGGGTGAAGGCGAAACGCCACCTGCTCCTTTCGGAGCGGAACGCCAAGCGCGCCGACCGCCTCTCCGACTTCGACGAGTGCCGTGATCAAGACGTCCAGATGGTCGTCCAGACCACGAAGAAGGTCGAAGTGAAGAAGGTCGAGCCGAAGCCGGGCGACAAGGACGGCGACGGCCTCACCGACGACGTCGATCAGTGCCCGCTCGATCCCGAAGACTTCGAAGGATTCGAGGACGAAGACGGCTGCCCCGACCTCGACAACGACAAAGACGGCATCGAGGACCTCGCCGACAACTGCATGTTCGTCGCCGAAGACATCGACGGCTTCGCCGACCAGGACGGCTGCCCCGACCTGGACAACGACGGTGACGGCCTGGCCGACATCAACGACCAGTGCAAAGACACGCCGGAAGACTACGACGGCTTCCAGGACGAGGACGGCTGCGCCGATCCCGACAACGACGACGACCAGGTCGCCGACCTCCTGGACCAGTGCCCGACGGAGAAAGAGGTCTACAACAACCACAAGGACGAGGACGGTTGCCCGGACAAAGAGCCGCTGGCTCAGATCGAGGGCGACGTCATCAAGCTGAACCAGAAAGTGTTCTTCAAATACGACAAGTCCGACATCCTGCCGCAGAGCTTCCCGCTCCTGAACGAGGTGGCGACGATCCTGAGCGAGAATCCGACGATCGAGATTCGCGTCGAGGGTCACACCGACAGCCGCGGCAGCGACAAGTACAACAAGGACCTCAGCGACCGACGCGCAGCTTCCGTCCGCCAGTACCTCATGGGTCAGGGGATCAGCGGAACCCGCATGGCGTCGGTCGGCTACGGTGAAGAACGTCCGATCGAGGACAACGCCACCGACGCTGGCCGAGCGGCCAACCGCCGCGTGGAGATTCACATCACCGCCAGGTGATGCGGGTCGCCGACCCTGATGGATGGCTGTTTTGATACCTGAGATTTTGCTCATGAGGCTTCGCACTTTCCTGCTGTTTTTCAGCGTCCTGCTGGCAGTCTCGTTCGCGACCCCGACCGTCGTCTTCGCCCAGACCGAAGCGAAACTCGAAAAGGCGCTGAAGAAGGCGACCGAGGACTACGACGTCCTCGAGATCGCCTCGGCCGAAAAGACGATCGAAGACGCGCTCGACCTCGCGAACTCCGAGGGAGTGAGCGGCGAGGTCGTCGCGAAGCTCTACGTCATGCTCGGCGTGGTCCGCTTCGCCTCGACGCGCGACGAAGCGCTGGTCGAAGAGGCGTTCGTGCAGGCGATCCAGGCCGATCCCGCCGCGCAGATCCCCGACGTCTACAAGACGCCCGAGCTCGACGACGTGATGGAGCGCGCGGTCCAGAAGGCGGGCCGTCCCAAGGAAGGCTCCCCGTCGAGCAGCGGAAACATCACCCACACACCGCTCACCAACGTCGACGCCTCCGAAGACGTCATGTTCGAGGTCTTCGTGCCCCGCGACATGCCCGTCTACAAGGTGCACGTCTTCTTCCGCATCCTCGGCGAGGACGCGTGGAAGAAGGTCGAGCTGCAGCCGACGAACGCGGAACGCTTCGCGGTGAAGGTCGAGGGCAAGGAGTTCTCGGCGTCGCAGTTCGACTACTACGTGATGGCCGAAGATCGCGGCGGGAAGGAGGTCGGTCACGCCGGCACCGCCAAAGACCCTTACAACGTCGTGGTCCTCGGGTCGGGCGGGCGTGACGCCGACCCGGATCCGGACCCCGATCCCGACCCCGATCCCGAGATTCCGTCGGACGGTTCGACCAACGTCTATGCGTCGCTGTTGGGTGGGACGGGCATCGGATTTCTCACCGGTGGTCCGAGCAACGCACCGACCGCCAACCCCGGTCGCTCCGTGACCCCCGGCGTCGCCGGTGCGTTCGGGCACACGCTGCTCGATTTCGGCCTCACGCTCAATCCGCGGATGCATCTGGGCCTCTTCTTCCGGTTCCAGTTCGCGCCGTCGCAAGACTTCACGCAGCTCCCCGAAGAATCGATCACCCCGGCGAGCCCGTTCTACAAGTCGAAGAGCGAATGCATGGGCCTTGGACTTCCGGGCGACTGTATTCTCGGCGCGAAGTACAAGCTCTTCTTTACGGAGGGGACGGGGATGCGGCTCTACTCGAGCTTCGGCATCGGCGTCGGCCGAGTCCGTAACTGGCTGCCGCTCAAGCAGCGCGTCGTGAATCCGGAGAACCCCACCGGCGCGTGTTCCGGCAAGGCGATCCGCTCCGAGGTCGTCGAAGATTCGAACGGGAACTCCGAAGAAGTCTTCTTCTGCAACATCCGCGACACGGTGCGAACCGGCTGGTTCCACTTCGGTGTGGGCGGTGGCGCGGCGATCCCGATCACCGACTTTCTCGACTTCGTCGCCGACGCCTACCTGATGGTCCTCGCGCCGGCGACCTCCATCAACCTGGATTTGGCCGGCGGTTTCACGTTCAAGTTCTGAGCGCCGACGCACCAGACCAGCCCCACACCTTCAGCCGCACGGCGACGGCTCTCGCCGGCCTCTTCGCGCTCGTGGTCTACGCGCTGACGGCGGAGACCGGGCTCGCTGGCGCCGACAACGGGGAGTTCGTCACCCTCGCGTTCAGCGAGGGCACGGCGCACCCCCCCGGTTATCCTCTCTACACGATCTACCTGCGCGCGATGAGCTGGTTGCCAGCGTCGACGCCTGCTCACGCGACGGCGCTCGCGACGGCGCTGCTCGGGGCCGCGACGGTTGCGACGCTGACAGCGGCGCTGCAGCGGTGGGGCACGGGCCCGGTCGCCGCAGCGACGGCAGCACTGGTGGTGGGTTTCGACGCTCAGGTCTGGCTGCTCGCCACGCACGCGGAGGTCTTCACGCTCAACGCGCTGGTCGCCGCGGGAATCCTCTGGGCCGCCGCTCCAGGGAATCCGAGACGGGGGATCGCGCGCGCCGCGACACTCGGTCTGCTCGCAGGCCTTGCGCTGTCGAACCACCACACGAGCGTGTTTCTCCTGCCACTCGGGCTCTACGGGCTCGCGATCGCCGGCGACGAAGCGCGCGAGTCCGAGACGCCGGCGCGATCGATGCTCCTCGCGTGCGGTGCAGCAAGTACCGCCGGCATCGTGGGCTTGCTCCCCTACGCCTACCTCGTCGCTTCGGCAGGCGACTGCGGGTCGTGTCTCGGGTGGGGAGATCCATCGACGTTCGACGGCCTCTGGCACCTGGTGACCCGTGCCGACTACGGGACGACCAGCCTGTCGGCGAAGGGGGAGGTGGCAGGACTCGCGAACCTCAGCGCCCTGTTGCAGGCGCTCGTCGTCGGGAGCGCGGGAATCGTTGCGCTCTTCGCGGTCGCCGGGATGGCGGTCGCCGTGCGAGACCGGCGAGTGCCGCTCGTGGCGATCGCGACGTCGTGGTTCCTCGCCGGGCCGGTCTTCGTCTCCCTCTTCAACATCGCACCGACGGGGATCGGGCAGGAGATCGTGGCGCGCTTCTACGTGCTCCCGATCGTCCTCCTCGCGCCGTTCGTCGCCCTGGGGCTTCAGCTCGCCGGCCGCGTCGTCGCCGTGGCGGCGGTCTGCATCGCGCTCCTCGCGTCTGCATCCACGGTCACCACGACGTACAGCGGCCTGATCGGAGACTACGCCCACGATCTCCTCGCGCCGCTCCCCGCCGACGCCATCGTCCTCGGCACCGGAGACCATCGGATGTTCGGGGTTCACTACCAGCAGCTAGTGGAGGGGCACCGGACCGACGTCGTGTACATCGACGCCTACCTCCTCGCCTACGACTGGTACCGTGCCCGGCTGGAAGAGCGTCTCGGTGCTCCGCTCCCGGCATCCACGGCGGACTCGATCCCGCTCGTCGCCGTGGTCGACGCACTCGCCGCGCTCGAACGGCCGCTCTTCCTCTCGCATCGGTTCGATCCGTTGTTGGCGCGCTTCCCATCGTATCCCTTCGGCGTGACCGTTCGCCTCACGGCGCGCGAGGCGGTCCCGCATCCGGCTGAACTCGCGAAGATCAACGCGACGGTGTTCGACGAGTTTCGCGTGCAGAAGGGGCCCCTCTCGCGGTCGGCGTGGGAGAAGGAAGTGACCGATCACTACGCGGGGACGTGGCTCTCGCTCGCGGATGCGCTCCAGCGCTCCGGGGACGCCGAAGGGGCCAACCACGCGCGGAACATCGCGAAAACGCTCGAACGAGAGCTTCCCCGATAGACTTCCTCGGCGGGCCCGACAAAGATTCTGGAAGAAAACCGACCTTGGATGTCGAAACGGCCCGGGGTCAAACGAATGCTGGTGACGGAACGCCGCTGGGGTGTTCCCACCACGAGGAGAAGACGATGCAAGTCATGATGCTGATTCTGGAGAGCGCCGCAGATTTCGAAAACCGCAACCCGGACGCACCCGCCGCCGACGAGTACTGGACGGCGTGGCAGTCCTACGCGAAGAGCGTGAACGACAAGACGATCGGGGGGAAGATCCTGGCGCCGGGCACGAACGCCGTGACGATGAGGGTTCGCGACGGTGAGCGGATCGTGCAGGACGGACCCTACGCCGACTCGAAGGAGGCGCTCGGGGGCTACATGATCTTCGAGGTCGACACGTTCGAGGAGGCGATCGAGCTGGCGTCGACGTGCCCGGCGGCCGCGAGCGGGGCGGTCGAGCTGCGTCCGATCGTCCAGATGCCCGAGTGAGTGCGAGGGATGCGGTCGAGCTCGCCGCCCGCGACAGCTACGGTCGTATCGTGGCGTGGCTCGTGTCTCGGTGCGGGGACTTCGCGCTCGCCGAGGACTGCCTCGCCGATGCGCTGGAAGCGGCGCTGCGGCAGTGGCCGGACGGCGGCGTGCCCGACAACCCCGAGTCGTGGCTCCTGACGGTGGCGCGTCGTCGACTCATCGACCGGCGTCGGCGGCGCGGAACGCGGCTGACCCACGAACAAGACGTTCGCGACCGCGCCCTCGAGCGCCTGCAGCGCGACGCCATGGAGGCAGGGGACGTTCCGTTTCGGGAGGCGCTCCCCGACCGCCGGCTCGAGCTGATGTTCCTGTGTGCCCACCCCGAGATCCCGCGCGAGATGCGGGCGCCCCTCATGCTGCAGGTCGTGCTGGGGGTCAGCGCCGAGCGGATCGCGGGGCTCGTCTTCGTCGCGCCGTCGACCCTCGGCCAGCGGCTCGTTCGGCTCAAGCGCAAGCTCGCCGACGCAGCGCTCCCCTTCGAGGTGCCCGCCGCCGAGCTCGACGAGCGGCTTCATGACGTCCTGGAGGCGATCTACGGAGCGTACGGCGCTTCTTCGCACGACGAGTCGTTTTCCCACGGCCTCGCGGGCGAGGCGTTCTGGCTCGCGCAGCTCCTGGTGCGCCTGCGCCCGGAGGAGCCGGAGGTGCTCGGGCTCTACTCGCTGCTCTGCCACATCGAAGCGCGGCGCCCCGCCCGCCGCTCCGAAGAGGGGGAGTTCGTGCCGCTGCAGGAGCAGGACGTCGCGCGGTGGAACGCCGCCCTGATCGCCGAGGGGGAGGCGGCGCTTCGGAAGGCTTCTTCCGCCTCGAGCCCGGGCCCTTTCCAACTCGAGGCGGCGATCCAGTCGCTGCACGCCGATCGGCGGCGCACCGGGACGGTGGACTGGGAGCGGGTGAGCGCGATGTACGCGATCCTCGTCCAGCGGCATCCGTCGACGGGCGCTCGGATCGGTCTGGCGGCGAGTCTCGGTCGCATCGACCGCTGGGCCGACGGGCTCGCGGTCCTCGACGCCATCGACCCCTCCCTCGTCGAGCGGCATCAGCCGTACTGGGCGGTCCGCGCTTGGCTGCTGCGCCGGGCGGGTCGCGAGGCGGGCGATGCGTACGACCTCGCCATCGGGCTCGCGGGCGATCCCGCCCTGCGCACCTGGCTGATCCGCCAGCGAGCCACCGGCGTGTGAAGCGCCCCGGGCGAGCGCCTCTTCGGGCGTCGTGCCGCCGCGGACCCGCCGCGAAAGACCCGCGCGTCGATGTTTGGTGCGGAAAAGAGCGCTGTGCTACAGTTCGCTCGCTTCTGCATTTTTCGGAAAACCGAGGCGGTAATCGCTATGAATCGTCACAAATTCGACGTGTTGGCCGCGCTCTTCGCGCTGTTCCTCCTCGTGGCCTCCGGCTGCGGCCGTACGCCCCTCGCCGAGCGCTGCACTGCCGACAGCGATTGCGCTTCGGGGAGCTGCATCGCGAACCAGTGCGCCGTCGTGATCCCCGAATGCGACGACTCGACCGAGTGCGACGAGGGCGAGGTCTGCGTCGACGGATTCTGCGACGGGGGCGACGATTGCTCGCGCGATTCGGACTGCGAGGACGGTTTCGTTTGCGAAGACGGCACGTGCCGCGAGGGCGAGGTCTGCGAAGACAACGGCGACTGCGACCCCGACGAGATCTGCGAAGACGGAATCTGCATCGAGCCGTGCGCCTGCGCGTCCGACGCCGAGTGCCCGGTCGGCACCGCGTGCGAAGACTGCGAGTGCGTCGAAGACCGCTGTGAGTCCGACGAGGACTGTTTCGACCCCGGCTTCATGGGCCGCTCCGCCTGCGACGACGGCGAGTGCGTCGCCGTGGAATGCATCTTCGACCAAGACTGCCCGCCGAACGCCGTCTGCGACGACTACGAATGCGTCCCGGCCGTCGAATGCCTCGACGGGATGGACTGCGGTCCCGACGAGTTCTGCGACAATGGCTTCTGCCGAGAGCTCCCCCCCGAGTGCCTCCGAGACTCGCAGTGCCAGCCTGGCGAAGTCTGCCAGCTCGGCGAGTGCGTCCCGTTCCGCGAGTGCGACGAGGACCTCGACTGCCCCGAACCTTTCTTCTGCAACCCCGCGGGTTTCTGCGAGTTCGGCGGTGAATGCCGAACGGACGACGAATGCCCCGACAACGGGTACTGTGCCGACTTCGTCTGCTTCCCGCCCGACTGCCGCATCGACGCCGACTGCGGGCGCGGCGGCGAGTGCGTCGACGGAAAGTGCGAGTTCGACTTCTGCATGGTCGACGACGAATGCAAAGACGGCGAGGCGTGCATCGAGGGCGTCTGCGTCCCGAGCGACCGGTGCCGTAACAACAGCGAGTGCCCGCCACGCACCTTCTGCACCCCGAACGGCGAGTGTGTCCCCGACGATTCGTGCGTGGACGACGGTGACTGCCCGGCGGGGGAGCGCTGCGTCTTCACGAACGCCGGAACGACGTGCGTCCCGTTCGACGAGTGCTTCATCGACGCCGACTGCCCGATGGGTGAAGTCTGCCGCAACGGCGACTGCTTTCCGCGCGGGATGTGCTCGAGCGATGCCGACTGCGGTCCCGCCGAGGTCTGCCTCAACGGGGCCTGTTTCTTCGTCGGCGATTGCCGCTCGGACGACGACTGCGCGCCGAACGAGGCGTGCTTCAATTTCCGCTGCGAGCTGATCGACGACTGCGCGTTCATCGACTGCGGCCCCGGCTTCTTCTGCGAGAACGGCCAGTGCTTGCCGTCCGACTTCTGCCAGACGGACCTCGACTGTCCGTTCGGCCTGCGCTGCATCGACAACCTCTGCCAGGACGTCCCCGACGAATGCCAGGCCGACGTCGACTGTCCCGATGCTGGCGACGTCTGCATCGGCGGCCGCTGCATCTTCCCCGGCGACTGCCGCTCCGACGCCGACTGCAACGCCGGCGAGAGCTGCGTGAACGACTTCTGCGTCGTCACGGGCGGCTGCCGGAGCGACAACGACTGTCCGATGGGCGAGCAGTGCGAGCCGATCTCGCAGACCTGCATCCCCGACGTCGAGTGCAGCTCCAACGCCGACTGTCAGGCAGGCTTCCAGTGCATCGGCGACCGGTGCGTCGATTTCCGACAGTGCACCATCGACGCGGACTGCCCGCCTGGCTCGCTCTGCAACGGGTTCTTCTGCCAGGCGCGCCCCGAATGCCGCCAGGACACCGACTGCCCGATGGGCGAGCGCTGCGACCTTCAGAACTGCGTGCCGATCTCCTGCACGGACGACAACGACTGCCCGGCGCTGTGGCAGTGCGCCGGCGACACGTGCGCGCCGCCGATCCCGTGCTTCAGCGACGGCGACTGCCCGCTGCCGGGGATGGTCTGCACCAACAACATCTGCGAAGTGCCGAACGGCTGCCAGTCGAACGCCGACTGCGCCCCGTTCGAGACCTGCATCTCCGGCGCCTGTTTCCCGGTGCCGCCGGGCAACTGCGACACCGACGCCGACTGCGCGCCCGACGAGTCGTGCGAGCTCGGCTTCTGCGTCCCCGACTTCGGCCAGTGCCGGTTCGACGACGACTGCGGCCCCGGCGAGCGATGCTTCAACTTCCAGTGCCAGCAGATCACCGAGTGCTTCGTCGACGGCGACTGTCCGATGGGCGAGCAGTGCATCAGCAATCAGTGCCTGCCCCCGGGTGGATGCGTCTTCGATTTCGATTGCCCGATGGGCGAAATCTGCGTCGACGGAACGTGCGAGATCGACGACCGCGAGTGCATCGTCGACATCGATTGCCCGCCCGGCTTCGAGTGCCGCGGCGACGCCTGCGTCCCCGCGCCGGACCGATGCTTCAGTGATTTCGACTGCGCGCCGGACGAGTCGTGCGTCGCCGGGGTATGCACCCCGAACGGCGGGGGATGCATGGCGGACGCCGACTGCCCGATCGGGCAGGAGTGCGCCGCCGGGCGCTGCGTGAACTCCCCCGGTTGCCGAAACGATGCGGACTGCGGCGTCGGCCAGATCTGCGAGATCTTCACCGGCACGTGCGAGACCCCGACCCAGTGCTCCGATTCGACGGACTGCGCCATGGGTGAGACCTGCGTCGGCGACCGCTGCCGCGTCGTCACCGGGTGCGCGACCAACGCCGACTGCCCGAGCGGCACCGAATGCCGCGGCGACGTCTGCCTGCTGCAGTCCGAGTGCCGCGCCGACGGCGACTGCGCCGCCGACGAGCGGTGCGAGTTCGGCTACTGCCAGCCCTTTGCATGCATGTCGGCCGCCGACTGCGGGAACACCTTCGACTGCATCGCCGGCCGCTGCATCCTGCAGCCGTTCTGCGGCAACGGTGGCGAATGCCCGCCGCCCTCGCAGTGCATCAACTTCGTCTGCCAGAACCCGGGCGGATGTACGTCCGACGCGCAGTGCCCCGTCGGTCAGGTCTGCTACGTCGGCGCCTGCTACGCTCTGCCGCCCGCAGAATGCAACCGCGACACCGATTGCCCGTTCGACGAAGAGTGCAACTTCGGGATCTGCCAGCCGACCCAGCCGCCTGCCAACTGCCAGATCAACAGCGACTGCCGGCCGCGCGAGCTCTGCATCAACAACACGTGCCAGAGCGGCGTGGAGTGTCTCGACGACACCGACTGCAACTTCCCCGAGGTCTGCGTCAGCGACGAATGTGTCGCCCCCGGTTGCGAGAACAACCGGGACTGCCCCCCCGGCGAGCAGTGCATCATGGGCTTCTGTGGATAGATCTTTGTGGGTAGATCGGAGATGCGCGCCGAACCCCGCGCTAACGCACGGGGCTACGCCGCCGCTTCGCGGCGGACGCCCGCTCACGCGGGCATCGCATCTCGGCGCACCCCGCGCTAACGCACGGGGCTACGCCGCCGCTTCGCGGCGGACGCCCGCTCACGCGGGCATCGTACCGCCGCGCGCGGAGATGCGCGCCGAACCCCGCGCTTACGCACGGGGCTACACCGCCGCTTCGCGGCGGACGCCCGCTCACGCGGGCATCGCATCTCGGCGCACCCCGCGCTCACGCGGGCATCGTACCTCCGCGCGCGGAATCGTACCTCCGCGCGCGGAGATGCGCGCCGAACCCCGCGCTAACGCGCGGGACTACAACGGCGCTTCGCGCCGTACGCCGGCTGACGCCGGCATCGCATCGCCGCGCGTGGAGCGTGCGCCGCGCACCTTGCGTCCCGCGCAGCCATCCCGGTCACCAACCCTATGCCCGCGTGAGCGGACTTCCGCCGCGAAGCGGCGGCGTAGCCCCGTGCGTAAGCGCGGGGGCCTGCGTCCCGCGTAGCCATCCCGGTCACCAACCCTATGCCCGCGTAAGCGGGCGTCCGCCGCGAAGCGGCGGCGTAGCCCCGTGCGTAAGCGCGGGGTATCAGTCGAATCGAATCCGGAGCCCCTCGAAGCTATCCCCTTCGGGAAACCCGGGGACCCTCGGATAGTCGGCGGACGGCGGCCCGGCTTCCAGCCCCGCGATCTCGCGCCCGGCGCGCCTGGCGGCCGCTTGGACCAGCTCTTCGATCGACGGTTTTCTTTTGCGGGCGTTTCGGCAGACGAGCATGACGCCGCCCGGGGCGAGGCGCTCGATGCAGGCGACCAGCAGGTCTTCGTAGTCCTTGTGGACCGACCAGAACCCGTCTTCCCCGCTGGCGGCGGTGGGAGGGTCGACGATGATCCCGTCGTAGGTGGTGTCGTCGCCGCGGACGTACGTGCGGGCATCTTCGGCGGCGTTGGTGTTGGCATCGAGCGGCAGCCCGTTCAGGCGCAGGTTGTCGTCGAGCCAGTCCAGATAGCGGCGGGACAGGTCGACGCTGACGACCTCGGCGCCCGCCGCGACGAGCGCGACCGTGTAGGCGCCCGTGTGGCAGAACAGGTTGAGCCATCGTGAACCTTCGGTCGCCTCCGCCGCCGCCCACCGCCGGTTGTCGCGCTGGTCGGCGAAGAATCCGACGTCGATCCCCTCCCATGGTTCACACCAGTAGCGAAGCCCGTCCTCGCGCCCGATGACGCGGTCGCCCGGCTTCACGTAGCGAGCTCCCTCCGCGACGATCGTCGCCTGCGGCAGCGTTCCGCGGCTGCGGACGTCTTCGGTGTGCGACACTTCGATGATCATGGCGTCGGGGTCGAGGTCGACGATCTGGTCGTAGACGTGGTGCCTGAACCTGAGCGCCGCCCTCCCGGTCAGAGTCGCTCGGTAGAGGGGCCCAACGCGGTCGACGAGCAGTCCAGGCAGCCGATCCCCCTCCGCGTGAATCACACGGAAGAGGTCGGTCTCGCTGAGGTTCCGAAAGAGCGCGTCACGGTCCGCCATCGCGTCGTCCACCCGCAGCTCGACCTCGCCGCGGAAATCGGTCGCCGCCTCGTGGTCATGCGCTGGTGCCCACACTCGCGCCCACACGTCGTTCGCGCCGTCCGCCAGCGCGTACGGTCCGAGCGCCCCCGAAGGGGATTGAAGCTGGACCAGCGCCCCCTCCTGCCCTCGGGGGTCGTCCGAGTCACGATCGCGCAGCGCCCAGAGATGTCCGCGCCCGAGCACCTCGAGCGTCTTCTCCGAGACCCGAAAGCGAACGATCGCCTTCGGCTTCGCGTCATCGGACGCCGCCTCGATCGCTGGCGCGATCGGCTCGTCGGGCCACCACCCTTTTGGCGTCGTCCATCCCGCCGAGACGTTGCCGGATTCGTCGTAGATCGACATCAACTGCAGCCGCATCGCCCCTTCCGCCATGTAGCCTCCGCGGTTGCGATCACCGACGATCGGCGCCCCCTGTGCGGCGAGCGCCTCGCACAGAAGGTTCCAACCGTCGCGTGCCGCGTCGGCGTCCGAGAAGGTCGGCTTGAGCTGCAGCTCTGCGAGCCCCCCGTCCCTGCGCGCCGTCGCGTAGCTCACGTGAACTCCGTCGACCTCGAACTCGCCGGTCGGCAGACCGAACGTCGGAACGATCGCTGTCCACCAGGTCGCCAGCTCGTCGTTTGCCAACTGTTCGAAGACGTCCTCGGCACGCTCGTCGGTCCCGACGCAGATCCAAGGCCCCATCGCGTTCGACGGTACGTCCCACAGCGGACGGAAGGTCGACCGATCGAGCCCCAGGACGTCGGCGAGGAACGCGACGGGGTCCATGTCGTCGTCGGGAGTGCGCCGCCCTGGAAACCCTAGCGGTCGGTCGACGACCACCAGGCCGGCCGCTCGGTAGAGTTCGGACGCGTCGGGGACACCGAAGTCCGAGTCCCACTCGAGCTCACCCTCGCGCGAAATGACGGCGTCCGGCTCGATCCGTCGACGCGGATTGCGCGTGATCCGCCCGTCGAGGTGCACGAGCCCGCTCCCGATCACCTTGTGCAGGTCGCCCTTCGACGCCTCGGGGAACGCTCGCCCCAGCAAGGCGAACAGCTCGGGGGACTGCGATTCGTGGGGAGCTCGAAACCTCATCCAATCTCCTCTCTGACCCCGCGGTAGATATCGTCGGTGAGACGGGCAATCCGCATGTACTCTCCATTTCCGTTGCGTCGGTCGAATCGCTCACCCAGCTCGTCGAGCTGTCGTGAGAAGAACTTCTCCACGCGCCGCGTCGCATACGCCCCGGTCGGGTCGTACAGCTCGCAGCTCTTCGGGATCTTCAGGTCGATCCGCTCACCGACCTCCAGCGCGCGCATCCCGAACAGCTTGGCCGCGATCAGAAATCCGAACCGATCCGCCGGCGTCCCCGAGGACCACGCCCGCGGCAGATACCTCTCGAAGCTCTGCTTCGCCTCCTCGAACGCCCCCACCGCCGACAGGTATGCGAGTTCGCGCCCCGCCGCCCAGATGCCGGCGTAGCCGACGACGTCGAGTTCGGCCTGCACCTGCCGATGACAGTGTGCGGCGCGATCGAACTCTCCCACCCGCAAGAGCGGAATGAGCGAGGCGGCCGCCGTCATCAGCGGCTGACCGTCCGGGCATCGCAGCCCGTCCCAGATGGGTGCGGCGAGCCGGAACGCATCGTCGTACTCCTCGAGGTAGAGATGATAGAGAACGCGCGTACCGAGCTCGCAGACCGGACAGTCCCGCGACGACATCGGCGACGCACTCCACCGCTCGTACCACGCCCGTGCCTCGTCCCGCGCGCCTACTCCCAGCGCACCGTAGAGACGGTGGTGCCACACGTCCCGCATCGGAAGCCCCAGCGCCCGAAACTGCTCTTCCATCTCCTCGAACGTCCGCTCGATCTGTTCGAGCGAATACTCCGGAAAGCTCCGCAGGATCCCCGCGACGATCCCGTATAGATGCGCCAACGACGTCATCGGGATCATGTCGCTGACGTGCTCCTTGTGCGCCAGGCACCATGCGAACGCCACGACGGCGCTGCGCGGCTCCATCGGTGCGACGGCGAACACGTAGAAGTACCGCGCGAGCAGGCCGAACTCCGGGTCTTTCTGCTCGTCGGCGAGCCGGTACGCCTCCTCGAGCCACGGCCCGGTGTTCGGCGAGTAGTCTTCGGCCTCCGCCTTGTTGAGGAGCTCGAAGAACCGCTCCTCGTAGTGGGGATCTCTCATGCACGCGAATATACGGCACGGAGGCGCGATGCGCGATGCGCGATGCGGTTCCCCGCGCTTACGCGCGGGCTACGCCGCCGCTTCGCGGCGGGTGCCCCCCGCGCTTACGCGCGGGGCTACGCCGCCGCTTCGCGGCGGGTGCCCGCTCACGCGGGCAGCCCCGTGCCAAAGTGGTTGCCCTGTCACGCGGAGGCCACGTGCGAAACCCCGGCGGCCACGTGCGAGACGATGGACGGTGGGGGGTCGCGGGCCCGGCCTTCATCATGCGCGCTCCCTGATTTGCGTTCCGGACCACATGCCCGCGTGAGCGGGCATCCGCCGCGAAGCGGCGGTGTAGCCCCGCGCGTAAGCGCGGGGTCTCTAGACGCTTTCTTGTGCCCAGTGTTGAACCACGGCCTTGATGGCGTCGGCGTGGCGGTAAATGTCGTCGACGGAATCGATCGGTAGCCTTTCTTCGGACTTCGACTCGTTGAAGACGCCCAGATACTTCTGGCCGCCGTTGAACCACAGACGGCAAATCGGTTTTCGGTTGTTGTCGTCGAACAAGATTCCGAAATACGACTTCACGTCGCGCGCTGCGATCCGTTTGACGTCGACCACTTCCCGGGCGATTGCACGCACGATGCGAAAGCCCTCCAACTCCTCGTCTGTCGTTTCAATCCCGTCGTCGGGCTCCTCGTCGATGGCGGCATCGATTTCTGCTTCCGACATCTGACGCCCTGTCGCGAGATCCTCTTGATGGAGAGCCATCCTGAGCCTGTCATTCACTCGGTCGCTCACCGCTTGATGCAGGGCCTGCTTCACGATGGGCGTGAACTGCTCTCGGGCAGATTGAACGAAGCGACCGTTCTCGTTCGTCTTGTTGAAGAAGAATCGGACCAACTCCTCGTCGGGCTCCTCGAACTGGGACTCCACCTCAGCGCGTACCGCTCGGAGATACTTGAGGTTGTGCGCAGAAGAGAGCACCCGGTCGAGATCGAAGTCCCCCTTGCTCACCCGTTGCAGCTCCACCAGAAGATTGTCCCGCAAGTCTTCCAAGTCGAGTACGAGAAAGGGTTTGGAGTCCATCTTGTTGGTTTCTTCGAGATCGGTGAAGAACCAATACTCCAGTCCGTTGGTGAGCACTCCGATTCGCGCCTTCGTGACATGGAAGTAGCGAAAGAGTTGACTCATCTCCGCGTCGCGAAGACTCACTCCGCATCCCTTGCATTCGATGAGCATGATAACTGCCCCATCTTTCCAGATGGCGTAGTCGACCTTCTCACCCTTCTTCAGTCCGACGTCCGCGATGAACTCCGGCTCGACCTCGGTCGGGTCGAAGACGTCGTAGCCAAGTAGTTGAAT
>CAYPJU010000073.1:0-17331 GCA_964411125.1 uncultured Bradymonadales bacterium
AACCGCTACCCGCTAACCGCTACCCGCTAACCGCTACCCGCTAACCGCTAACCGCTAACCGCACAGCGCGCGGCGCGCAGATAGTCGGCCGGCTCGTTCAAATCGAGCGGCATCCATCCCGGAATGCGGATCTGAAGCCCGTCGGGCCGCAGGGTGCGGACGAGCGTCTTTAGGCCGAGGGGGAGGGTGGAGACGCGGCGGAGGCGACCGAGCGAGGCGCCATGCAGCACGATGGGGTGGCCGCGCCGGCCCGACTCGGAGAGCGGTTCGACCAGCGGCGCGGAGGGAGCTGCGAGGAGTCTCGACAGGAGGGTGTCTTCCAGGGGTTGGTCGACCGCGACCATCACGATGCAACGAACGCCGTCCGCAACGGCTGCAGCGCCGGCTTCGATCGAGCCGCTCCGTCCGTCTGCCCACGCTTCGTTGTGGACGATCGTCGCTTCGGCCGGCACCCACGGTGCGATGTCGTGGGCTCGCGCGCCCAATACGACGACGCTCCGCACCCCGAACCGCGCGAGCATCTCGACCTGATGCGCCACCAGCGGGACGTCGCCCCACGGCAACAGCGCTTTCGGGCGTCCCATCCGGCTCGATGCCCCCGCAGCCGTCACGATCGCCGCGATGTCGACGCGCTCCGTCACGGGCAGTGCCCCCCGGTGTCCGCCCACGCCTGCGCGAGCTGCCCGAACAACTTCTGGTTCCCGGGCACCGCCTCGAGGTGCGCCGGCGGGTTCCAGCCGTACGCGACCAGTTCGTCCTCGGCGAGGTGGTGGACGATCTCGGGGATCGACTTTCCACCGTTGCGCTCGGTGTCCTTCATCTGCTGGCAGATCTCGCCGAGCGTGCGCCCCTCCCACGCCATCTCGAGCGGGGCGAGGTGCCACTTCGGGTTGCCGGGGACGTTCCGGAAATTCTCCGGTCCATGGCACGTCGTGCACTCCATCGCCGGAACGCCATGGTTGTCGTCGCCACGCTGCACAAGCGGAATGTGCGGCTTCGGCAGGTCGCCCTGCAGCGGCCGATCGCCTGCCGGGTGACAGTTCACGCAGCGCGGGTGGAGGATCACCTTGCCCATCTCTTCCATCAGCGCCACCGAGCGCGCCTTCTCGTCCGCGATCGAGGCGAACGCGTCGAGCGAGCGCAGCTCACCGTCGGCGGGGAGCACCGGTTCGAGGGCGACGCGGAAGTCGTCCTTCTTCGCCGACTTCTTCGCGCAGGCGCCGGCGACGAGGCCAGCGACCAGCAGCACGGTCCAGGTCGTCTTGCTCATCCCAGCTCCTCGGCAGCTTCCTCGATGGCGCGGCGAATCCGCATGTAAGTGGCGCAGCGGCAGATGTTGCCTGCCATGCCGTGGTCGATGTCTTTCTCGGTCGGGTTCTTCTTCTTTTTCAGGAGCGCGACGGCGGACATGATCTGGCCCGCCTGGCAGTAGCCGCACTGCGGCACGTCGATCTTCTCCCACGCCTTTTGGACCGCGGCTGCCTCGGGGCCGGCGACCCCCTCGATCGTCGTGATCCGCTTGCCGACCATCTTCGAAACGGGCGCGACGCACGAACGCCGCGTCTCCCCGTCGACGTGGACGGTGCACGCGCCGCATTGCGCGATGCCGCAGCCGTATTTGGTGCCGGTGAGCCGCAGATGGTCCCGCAGCACCCACATCAGCGGGGTGTCGGGGGCGACGTCGACCTCGGTCTGCTCGCCGTTGATGTCGAGTACGAACTTCATGATGCGCCTCCGCGGCGGGACAGATCGATACGGTCTTTGCGGGATGAGTCGAAGATGGGAAGGTCGCGCACGCGCACGCCGGTCGCGGCGAAGATCGCGTTGGTCAGCGCCGGCGCGGCCGGCG
Source organism: uncultured Bradymonadales bacterium (assembly GCA_964411125.1). GTDB lineage: Bacteria > Myxococcota_A > Bradymonadia > Bradymonadales > Bradymonadaceae > JBFIHF01. Next base: position 1,850 of record CAYPJU010000073.1, read on the forward strand.
GTGTTGGGGGCTCGCCGACGCCGCCGGGCGGAGCGGTCGACGGCACCACGTGCACCTCCATCTTGCGCGGCGCCTCGTGCATCCGCATCTGGCGCCACTCGGGGAAGTTCGCCTGCACGATCGCGCCGTTCTTCGCGGTGATCTCACCGAACATCGCGTTCGACAGGCCGAAGAGCGTCCCACCTTCCATTTGATGTTCGACGTGGTTCGGGTTCACGACCGTGCCAGCATCGATGACCGACCAGACTCCGGGGATCGTGAGCCGACCTTCGGCGTCGACCTTCACCTCGACGACGGTCGCGACGTAGCTCGTGAACGAGCGATGCGCCGCGATCCCGAGCCCGTGCCCTTCGGGGAGGTCGCGGCCCCAGCCCGCCATCTCGGCCGCTTTGCGGGTCACCGCGGCGAGCCGGCCGGTGTCGATCGGGTATTCGTCGAGCGGCGAACCGTAGTTTCCGTACTCGGCTCCCTCGTCGTTCGGATCGACGAGCCTCGGCGGTCCGATCATCTCGAGCAGGAAGTCTTTCGGGTCGCGCCCCGCCGCATGCGCCAGCTCGGCGACGAAGCTCTGAATCGCGAAGGCATGGTAGATGTTGGCGACGGAACGAAGCCAGCCGGTCCGGACGTGCGCTTTCGCCTTGCCGGTCTCGAGCTGCAGGTTCGGTACGGCGAACGGCGCGTCGCTCGCCCCCTGCTGCAGGTCGCCCCAGGTCGGGCTGTCGGCACCCGCCCGAAACGTCGAGGAGATCGGCGGGAACACCGTTCGGTGCAGGAACGCGGTGCACTTTCCGTTTGCGTCGAGGGCCCCTTCGAGCCGCTGGGCGCTCACCGTGTGGTAGTAGCTGTGCTGCGTCGCGTCCTCGCGGGTCCAGACGACCTTGACCGGCGCACCGACCTCTCGGGCGAGCCACGCCGCTTCGGCGAAGTGATCGGGCTTGCTCTTACGGCCGAATCCACCACCGAGCCACGTCACGTTGATCGTGACACTCTCGAGCGGTACGCCGCACACCTCTGCTACATTCTTTCGCGCCGCCTGCGGCGCCTGAATGCAGCCCCAGCACTCGACCTCGTCGCCGGTCCACTTCGCGACGACCGCCGGAGGTTCCATCGCGGCGTGGGCGAGGTGCGGAACGTAGTATTCGGCCGCGACCGACTTCGCCGCCGATCCGAGCGCTTTCGACACGTCCCCGCGCTTGCGGCGAACCTCCCCCGGCTCGCGAATCTTCGCGAACAGCTCCTCCTTGAACGCCGCGGAGTCGTAGCTCGCGTTGGGTCCCGCGTTCCACTGTACGTCGAGGGCTTCCCTCCCTTTGATGGCAGCCCACGTATCGTTCGCGATCACGGCGACTCCGCCCAACGGTCGAAAGCCGACGGGCTCGGAGACGTCGGGCAGCCTGACGGTGCGTTCGACCCCGTCGACGGTGAGCGTCTTCGAATCGTCGACGCTCGCGACGCTGCCGAGCACCTGAGGCGGGCGGGCGATCACCGCATACTTCATCCCTTCGACGAAGACGTCCTGTCCGAACGTCCCTTTGCCTCGGACGATGTCAGGGGTCGTGAGGGCACGGAGGGGCTTGTTGATCTTCTCCCAATTCGCGCGCTCCTTCAGCTTGACTTGCGACGGCTTCGGCACCGGCAGATCGGCGGCTCGGGGGGCGAGCTCGGCGTAGGTCATCCTGCGACCTGACGCCTCGTGCACGATCGCGCCGTCGACGGCGCGCACCGACGACGCAGCGACTCCCCACTCCTTCGCCGCGGCCTGTTCGAGCATCGTCCGCATCGACGCCGACGCGAGGCGCAGGCGGTGGAAGTTGCGACGGATCGAGCGCGAGCCGTCGGTGTTCTGATCGCCGTAGATCGCGTTGCCCGGCGCCTGAACCATCCGGACCGACTCCCACGGAACTTCGAGCTCCTCGGCGAGGATCTGCGCCAGCGAGGTCCAGACCTTCTGCCCCATCTCGGAGCGGTGGGAGGTCAGCTCGACGGTGCCGTCGGCTTGGAGCCGAATGAAGAGATGGGGGGTGACCGGTCCGCCTTCGACGTTCTGGAACCCGACCGCGGCGGGCTTCGCGATGGTGGTGCCTGGCGACAGCCAGACACCCAGCACCAGCGCGGTCGCGCCCGCCACGAACTCACGGCGGCTGAGGTTGGTGGCCACCGCTTCCAATTCTTTGCGCTGTCGCATCGACGTCCGTTTTCGAGAGGGGAGCGAAGACGTTAAACGCGCAGCGGGGTTGCGCAAGTCGCGCGCGGGAACGGAGTCCCGCCCCACGCTCGTCGACAATGGTTGCCGCAAACATCGCGACCGGGCACCCTCGCCCCATGCTGATCCGACACAACGCCGACGGTACTTTCGACTGCGTCTCGCAGGAGCAGCACGCCGTCCTCTCCGGTCTCCTCGCCGCAGCGTGGAGGCCCGCTCCCCTGACGCCGCTCGCGCTCGCGACCGTCACGATGCACGACGCGCCCTGGCGGCTCACCGACTACGCGCCTCGCCTCAACCCCGACACCGGGCTCCCGCACGACTTCGTGGACTTTCCGAAGCACGACAAGTTCGCGATGTACCGCGACGGGCTCGACGAAATGGAAGAGGTGCACCCCTACGTCGCGTACATGGTGAGCCGACACTACACGACGTTCTCGGGGACCCGCGACGAGCCCGAGCTCACCGTGCCGGAAGCGGCGCGGCGCGAGCGGCTGGCGCCGAAGCTCGGCGACGAGCTGTTGCACGACGAGGACGAGGTGCTGCGTTGGCTCCGGTTCTTCGACGTCTTCTCGCTCTACCTCTGCCTGGCGGGACCGGCCGCGGATCCGGAGTCCGTGCCGGAATGGACGCGGATCCCGAAGGAAGCACCGGACGGGACGCCGTGCAGCGTGACGTGGGCGACCGAAGACACCCTCGCGGTCGACCCGTGGCCGTTCGACGAAGCGCCGACCACCGACGTGTGGGTCCGAAGACTTCCGGGGAGGTTCGTGGACCAGACTTCGCTCGACCACGCATGGAACGCCGCCGGATGGACCCGCACTCCTCTCACACTCACCCCGAGCGGCCGATGATCTCCTTGCACCGCTTCGTCGCCTGTTGCCTCACCGTCCTCGTTTCGGCATGTCCGCCCGACGAGGGAGGTTCCGGCGACGCCGGGCCGTCGGACCCCGGGGTCGACATGGCGACGGCCGAGCCAGACACGGGAGCGACCGGCGAAGACATGGGCGAGGACCTGGGCGCCGAACGGGGCGTCGCGTCGGTTCTGATCACGCCCGCCGAACTTTCGCTCGAGCTCGGAACGACGGGGACCCTCGTGGCGGCTGCGCTCGACGCGGACGAGCAGCCCGTTTCGGGTTCTTCGACCTCGTGGGAGTCGTCGGCACCCGACGTGGTCGAGGTGACCGACACCGGCGTCGTGATCGCCAGAGCGATCGGGGGCGCAACGGTGACCGCGACGATCGACGGCGTCAGCGGCAACGCGGTCTTGGAGGTCGTCGGACCGCCCGTCGACCGGATGGAGATTTCACCGCGCTCCCGGACGATGGCGGTCGGGGACACCGTCACGATGAACGTCTCGCTCTTCGACGCCTTCAACGCGCCGATCGACGACGAGCGCGACACGACATTCACTTCGATGGACGAATCGGTGGTCACCGTCGACGACGTCGGTCTGGTGACCGCGGTCAGTGAAGGCTCCACGACGGTCGACGTGACGGTCGAAGGACTCACCGAGTCGGCGAACTTCACCGTGACGGGCGACACGCTGCTGTCGATCGCCGTGACACCGACATCGACCTCGCTGGTGCGAGGCGAAACTGCTCAGTTTGCGGCGACCGCCACCTACGAAGAAGCGGGGACGGTCTCGATCGCCCCGACGTGGTCGACCGTCGACGCCGCAATCGCGACGGTCGATGCAACCGGCCTCGTGACGGGGGTCGGCAAGGGCGCCACCACGGTGCGCGCCGAGTTCGGCGGTCAAGCCCAGACCGCGACGGTCACGGTGGAGTTCGCGTTCGGAGCGCTCAGCGCCGGAGCGGCACACGCTTGCGGCATCGCCTCGGGCGGCGTCGCGTGGTGCTGGGGGAGCGCGGGTTCGGCGCTCGGCCATGGCCAGGGCGCGGGGCCGGCGCCGGTCGACACGACGATGCGCTTCGACCGGATCGCCGCGTCGACCGCACACACCTGCGGCATCGCTTCGGACGGTTCCGCGTGGTGCTGGGGAACGGGGACGGCCGGGCAGCTCGGAGACGGGCTCGGTGCGGACTCCACGGCACCGGTCGCCGTAGCGGGCGGACGGACCTTCACGGCCCTGGTCGCGGCCCCCAACGGGACGTGCGCGGTGGCGGCCGGGGAACTCTTCTGCTGGGGCGAATACGCCGGCCTGAGTTCGGTGACCCCGGTCAGTCTGGGATCGTACACCGGGGCCGGGGTCGGCGCAGACCACGCCTGCGGCTCTTCCGGCAGTACGGGACACTGTCGGGGCGACAACACCTACGGGCAGCTCGGCCTGAACGTGGCGGGCGGAAGTTACTCGTCCTGGACCGCGGTCACGGGCGGGTTCGACTTCGAGTCGTTCGGCGCCGGCACCCGTCATTCGTGCGGCACGACGACCGGGGGAGCGATCCTTTGCTGGGGGGACAACTCGTCGGGACAAGTCGGTGATTCATCGACAACCCAACGGGTCACGCCCATCCTGATCGCGGCACCCGTCACACTGTCGCGTCTGTCGGTCGGAGCCGAGCACAACTGCGCCCTCGACGGGAGCGGCAACGCGTATTGCTGGGGAGACGGTACGTTCGGGAAGTTGGGGAACGGCTCGACCAGTGGTTTCGTCGACGAGCCCACCGCCGTCTCCACCAGCACGCAGTTCACGACGATCTCGGCGGGCACCGACTTCACCTGCGCTGTCGCGTCGGACGGCACGCCCTGGTGTTGGGGAGCGGGCGCCGACGGGCAGCTGGGGACGGGGTCGATGGGATCTCCCACACCGATCGAAGTGAGCGGCTTCTGAGCGGTCGGGCCGCCTCACGGGTCCTCTTTTCGAAGGGGGAAGTGTGCCGACATTGCTCGGCCGCCGTCGCCGCGGCACGGCGCATCCTCTTGCGACGACCGACCGATGACTGAATCGACCATTTCACGCGAACTCACCAGCCGGCTCGACCTTCGCAGAACGGCCATCGCGAGCGTCTTGGCGTTGGCGATGCTCGGGCCCGCTACAGTCTTCGCTGAGGATCCGGAGGTCGGCTCGGTCGAAGTCGCCACCGACGACGGCGGGGCGGTGGTCAGCGTCGGGCTCGATGCCCAGGTCCGATACACGGTCGAGGAAGAGAGCGGGGAAGACCCGGCGGGGGCGTTCCGGATTCGCCGGCTCCGCCCGATCCTCGGCTTCGAGGGATTTTCCCAGTTCGAGGTCAAGGTAGTCCCGGAGTTTGCCGGTGAGCCGGAGCTCAAAGACGGCGTGATCCGCTGGATCCCCGTGGACTGGTTCAAGCTGGAAGGGGGACAGTTCGCGCCCCCGTTCAACTGGGAGCGAGACGGCTCGAGCGACTACCACCAGTTCACCGAGCGCACGGTCGCGAACTCCGAGTTCCAGATCGCCGACGGGCGCGACATCGGGATGCAGGTCGACTTCGAGTGGGACAAGTGGCTCGACTTCGAGGCGGGCGTCTTCAACGGTGCCGGCAGCAACACCCTGCCCGCGCCCGGCCGCGGGCCGGTCCTCGCCGGTCGGCTCGCCTGGGCGCCGTTCGGGTACTACCACGAGGTCGAGGTGATCCCCGAGCTTCGCCCCGAAAACGTCTTCGTCGCGGCGATCGGGGGCTACTACGCGTTCCGAAACGGCTGGCGGGACTGGGCGCCGCCCGGCATCTCCGCCGAGGACGAGCTGCCGGCGGACGTCGCGTCGATCACCGCGGACGCTCACCTGTAGGCGTGGAGATTCAGCGCCCACGCGCAGGGCTTCTACCGCGACGTCAGTCCGTGCTGCGACGCGAGCCCGAACTTCGGGCGCTACCAGGGGGCTGGTTTCTCGGGCCAACTGGGTTTTCTCGTCGTCGACGAGCGATTGCTAGTCGCGGTGCGGCACAGCCAGGCATCTCCCGACCTCTCCGCCCCGCTCGTCACGCGAGAGTCGGCGGGCGTGATCCAGGCTTTCCACCGTGGCAACCAGTCGAAGGTCTCCCTCGACGTCGGGCAGATCGAGCGGCCCGCGGTCATCGGGGTGGACGAGCGCTACGTCCGTCTTCAGTACCAACTGTTGCTATGACATTGCGCGGCGTTCTGCGTCCGCTGGCTTCATTGCTCCCTCTTCGCGGGCCGCGGGCCCGAAAACTCCCGGCCGGTCTGCCCCCAATCGGGGTCGTCGTAGGCAGCTTTGGACGACAGCATGAGGCTCGGAACCGGACCGACATGGACCCGCTCGACGGCTGATTTTGGGCTCGCGTTTCCCGAGTCGTCGGTAGCAAAGACGACGCGGACGGCGAAGGGCGTGCGTTCATTGCTCGCACCATCGATGAGCGCGACTCCTTCCCACGACGACGAATTCGCGTCGAAGTAGCTGGGCGGCCCGAGCTCCTTTTCGACCTTCTCGAGCGTCCACCCCGACTCGCTCAACTTCGCCTGCAGGTCTTCCATCATCCATGATCGCTCGAAAGGTCCTGCCTCCCGCCAGCTCGCTGCATCGAAGGTTCCGTACTTCGGCAGATAGAGCCACTGGTCGAGGCAACACATGACCAGCACCTGATAGACGAACGCCAACGTGAGGAGAGCAAGCAGTCCGTACTCGACCCTTCTCTGCAGGGTACTCTTGCCCGAACCTTTGGCCGGTCGTTCCTCGCTCGAATTCATGGACAAGTCCACTTCGACTTGTCGAGGGTCACCAGATCCTGCTCGTGAAACCCTTGCTTGCAGCGGTCGAGGCAGGGCGTTTCGGGCTCTGTCTCAGCGTATTCGATCCCGCATGCATTGTTGTGGAGGTCCATCTCCTCCTCGTCCTTTGGGCCCCCACCATACAGTTCGTGCTTCCATTCGTTGACGTATCCGAAGGAAGTCGCTGCCGTGCTTCCGTAGGTCTTCTGAAGCGTGCACAAGATCGTACAATGTTTGATCGCATCCGTCGGACCGTTGCGAAAGCCGGAACAGCCGGAGTTCTCAGACTTCCAGTCGGCCAAGACGTCGCGCGCCTTCGCCTCCTGATCGTCGTAGAACCAGTTGCCCCAACCGGCCAATGCAGCGGCGGCTGCAGCACCACCGATCGCGATGTGAATCCAATCGCCATCTCGGTCGTAGAACGACACCGGGTCGCCGGCGACGTAGAGCCACAGGTCGAGTGATCCACCGCGCGTGCTCAAGCGGTCGGGCGCGAGCCATCGACCGATCTCGGGGGCGTAGAACCGTGAGGAGAACGCGTACATCGGAAGCCCGTGGTCCAACCCGCCTGCGAAAGCGAAAGGTTGGACGTCGCGCCCCACGGTCGAGGTCGGAACCCCGAACGCGTCGTAGTCTCGCTCCTGCACGACCTGTCCCGTCGCAACGTCGACCGCCATCCGCACGCTCCCACGCCAGTCGGTGACGAGCCGCAGGTCGCCCGAGGCGGTGTGCACCAGGTCGGGGACGTTTCCGCGTGTCGCGTACGTGAACGCGGCGTCGACATCACCGCTCGAATCCACCTGCGCGATCGGCACCCGATCGTCGTCGTAGATCCAACCGCGGGCGAAGACCCCGTCGCTGAACATCCCGACGCGGTAGCCGCGGGCGTCGTAGACGAATTCGGTACGGGCGTTCGAAGCGTCCACCACCGCGACCAAATTGCCGAGCGCGTCGTGCTCCAGCGCCAGCGAGTCCGCCGCCGTCGTCAGCTCGTCCACTCGACCGTTCGCGTCGTACGCCAGCCCGAAAGCGCCCTGGGACGTGAGGCGGCCGTCTGCGTCGTAGGCAGCCGACGCACCGTTGGCCGTCGTGCGTCGACCGAGCGCCGCCCAGTCGTACGTCTCGGCAGACGCGCCATCGCGCGCGACGCCGGTGAGCTGGCCGAGCGCATCGCGCTCGTAGGTCAGCCGAACCTGCGCCCCCGCGACCCGCTCGGTCGATGCGACCACCCGGTCGCCATCGTCGAGCTCCACGCTGTACGCATAGAGCTCCGCCCCATCGAACGTCGTCGACATCCCGACCTGGCGACCGTACGTGTCGTAGGTGTACGCGGTGACGACGTCACCGATTGACGTCTCGACGATCTCCCCCGCTTCGCCTCGCACGATCGTCATGCCGCTCGCCTCGACCAGCAGTCCGTCGTCGTCGTGGTCATACATCAGCGTAAACGGTCCGACGTCGCGGGCGACCACGAAGAAGTCGTCGTCGAACGTCCGCGCCACTTCCACGTCCGCCGGGCCCACGGTCTGTCGGATCGAAGACATCAGGAAGCCGTCCCATTCGTACGCGAGCTGCGTGTCGTCTGTGGTCCATCGCGTTACCTGACCGACGTCGTTCCACGTGCGCTCGGCCGTGCGTCCCGGAATCGTCATGCCGGTGGGGCGTCCGCCCGCATCGGTCTCGAACGTCCCCGTCGTTCCGTCGGGCAGCACGAAGGACTCGAGGTCACGGTCGACGCTCCAGTCGTAGGTGTGGTCCCCGGCGCCCGGGACTTCGGTCGCGGCGAGGAGTCCACGCGGATCCCAGCCGACGTCCACCGACAAATCGTCGCTCGCGAGGTTCGACACGTACCCACGCGGATCCCACGAAGTCGTCCACATTGCTCCACCGCGCATCGCCGTGACGGTGCGCCCCAACTCGTCGACGCCGAACTCCGTCCGGTCGCCGGCCCGGTCGACGGCGGTGACGAAACCGTCGTCGTCGCGCGTCCACAGCAGCTCGCGGTTGCCCTGCCGAATCGACGCGGGCTCGCCGTCGTCGAACCACTCGAAGACGACGGGCTCGAAGACGCCATCGTCGTGCGAAACGACACGCCCTTGCTCGTCAAACCCCTGTACGAACTGACGCCCCTCGGGGCTCGTGACCGTCCGCGTGCGCTGCGCGGCATCGAACTCTTCGACCGTCACGGCGCCGTTGACCGTCGTCGTCTCGGTCAGGGTCGCGACCTCCAGCGGAGCCTGCACGTATTCGTAGGCTCGCTGCCGCGTCATCTCTTGCGAAAGCCCGGACGGCGTCGTCGTCACCCGGCGCGTCACGACCTCGGTCAGCGGTCCCAGGCGCGGGTCGGGTTCGACTTCGCGAACCACGATGGTGCCGTCAGGGTGCTGCGTCGTCGTCGACCCGTCGGAGGTCTCGGTGAGCCACTCGTTGCCGGACCGGTCGACGACGCGCTTCCCCCCACCCCAGCCGCCGCCAATGGCGAGCGAGGTATACGAAGTCGTCCGACCCGACGAAGTCTCGAGCGTGACCGCACCGTCGTCTTCCGTCAGCGTTTTCCATCCCCCGGCGGGGTCGTCCACGCGGGCCAGACCACCACGTGCGTCCCACTGGTACGTCGTGGTGTGGTTCCCCGGCTCGGTCCACGATCCGATGAGACCGGCGCTGGACTCTATGCGGTAGGAGGCCCCGTCCGCATGCGTCACCGAAGCGAGGTTCCCGTCCGAGTCCGTCGTCAGCTCGGTCCGCAGTCCCCCGGGTGCGACGATCGCCGTGGGGGAGCCGTCGGCGGCCCGCTCGATCGTCGTACGACCGCGGTCGGGATCGACCACAGCCGTCACGCCGAATTCGCCGTACTCGAAGCTTCGTACGGTACCGCCGGTCACGGAATCGAAAGTCTCCACCAAACGACCTAACTCGTCGAACCGGTGAAGATTTCCACCTCTTCGCGAGCCGAGCACCATCGCATCGGGAGCGAGCGAGTCGCTGGAGTTCCGCTTCACGATCTTGATCACCGAGATGCCGTCGATGATGCCCGTGGCGTCCGAATCGGACGCCTCGCCGACGCTTATGAAGAGTAGCTCCCCGCTGTCGGTCACGAAGAGCTCCGTCGCCCCCACCAACAGCGCGTCGCGAGCGTCGATACCGTCCGCTTCGACTTGCCGGTCGTAGTCGTCTGACGACGGATCCACGCTTTCCGCGCCGACGACGCGCTCAGCCTCTCCGCCGGTCAAGCGAAAGACGAACTGACCGCCCCCGAAACCGAGCCGCGCCATGAACCAGAGCGCTCCGTCGGGACCGACCGCCATTGACTGCACGGCGCCGTCAGACTGCGCCCAGACGATCGAGTAGATCCCGTTCGAATCGACGAACCCGATGGTGCCGTCACCGCCTGTGAAGTACGCGCCTTCGGTGGACGCGGCGATGACCGAAGCGCCGTTGATCCCTCGGCGCGCTGCGGGCTCCCCGGGGTTCGCGACCTCGGCGCACTCGGCGCATCCCGCCATCAACGTCGCTTCGTTGGTCGATGGATCCACGCGGTACAGCGCCGTACGAGTGCCGGCCCAGATCTGGGAGCCGACGACGGCGATGTCCAAAATTTCGCCCGCGATCGCGGGCCCGTCGGGCAGGCACGCACCGGCCAGTTGTTCGTAGACGCCGTCGGCGACCTGCCAGATGCAGTCGCGGTACGCGACGACGACCTCTCCCCCTGGCAGCACGCCGATGGAGCTCCCAAGGACGGTTGCCGAGAGAGCGTCGGAACCAGAACATCCGGTGGCGTCGAAGCAGGCGCGCGACGGGGTCTCGTCGGGCTGCGTTCCTCCGGCGAGGTGCTGCCACGACCCGTTCGGTTCGCGGCGCCAGATCGCCAGCGCCCCCTGCGTGCCGGGTACGGTGAAGCCCACCACGAGTGCACCGCCCCCGGCGTTCGCGAGCAGCGGAAATCCACCGCGCATGTACGGATCCCACGGCAACTGCTCGCGCAGGTCCTGGAAGTCTTCGAAGTTCTCGATCGTCCGTTTCGGCGCCGGCAGCCGTCGTGCCGGAGCTGCCCCGGGGTAGAGCACCCGGCGCTGCGCGTCCCACGCGTGCTGCGACGCGAACTGCCAGCCCCCCAGGCCGAACGCGGCGGTCGACTTCATCGTCCCCAGGCGAACGTCGTAGAGAGCGCGCAGCGGAATCTGCCTGCGAGCCCCCCCCACCGACTCGCCGCTCCCCGGCTCACCAAACGCGAACTCGCCGTCGACGGGGCCGGTATAGACCGCGTCGTACCAGAAGCTGAGGGTCACGTTCGCGACGACTTCGCCCGGGACTTCGCGGCCGTAGGCGTCGAGGCCGTCCCACTCGAAGTCGAAGGTCAGACCTTCCGCCGCGACGAGATCGGACTGGAACAGGCGGCCGGCGAGCGCGACGTCCACCGTGACGCGCCGAACGCCATCGTCGACGCCGTCGGGAAAGACGTCGATCGAGAAGGAGCGGCCGCGACCCGCCACGCGATCGCTACGGTACGAGAGGGTCAGATCGGTGCCGTAGACGGGCAGCGTCTTTCCGAGCACGCGGTTCTCGCACTCGATGACGGAGCCCGCCGTTTCGCACGGATCGGTGGCCGAATCGGGGATCGAGTCGAAGGTACTGGGCGGCACCACACCGTCGGGCGGCGGCGACACGATCGCGCCGGGGAAGTTGAGGTCCACGGGGCTGAAGTGCTCGACGCTCGCCAGCCAGAACGTCTCCCCGACGTCGTACAGCTTCGATGCGGCACCGTGAACCGCGCGCCCGTCGAAGCCGCTCTCGTCGAGTTCGGCCGCCGACTCGGCCTTGCCGTCGCCGTCGATGTCGACCCCGCCGCTAACGAGCTGGGCGACGCGGCCGTTTTGCTGCGCCTGCCACGAAGAGAGGCTGCGATCGTACGAACCGCTCGGAACCACGGTCCCCGCTCCGAGCCCCAGGAAATTGTCGAGAAAGAGCGTGACGGGACGCGTGAAGCGAACGCCGTCGGCACCGACTCCCCGCGCCTGATCGACCGTGAGCTCCGCCGCGTAGGTGTACTCGGTCGCCTCGGGTAGGTCGGCCGGCATCGCGTCGAGCCCCGTATCGCCGACCGTGTACTCGGTGGCACGCACGTCGACGTGTTCGACTTCGTATTCGACGCCATCCTGACCGGTGAACTGCGCCAGCGTTCCGGGGCTGAAGTAGAACGCGAGCGCCCGGTTGCCATCGTCGTCCTCCGCGGTCGATGCGACGTGCAGTCCGCCGATGCGAAGGTCGATGCTGGACGACACCTCGTCGTACGGGGTCATCACGATCGGCGGCACCGACGAATAGTCGCCGGTTCGCGGTATCACGCGGCGGTCCACGGCCGGCGCCTGGAAGGATTCGAACCGCACCACCGCAGCGCCGCCGCCGGAAGTTACCAGATCGATCTGGCCGTCCGCCCGTGAGTAGGTCCAACCCAGCTCGGGCCGACCCACGACCGACGCACGGACGCCCGCCAGCGGCTCGCCATCCAGATTCATGACGGCGCCGCGCAGGACCGAGAGTTCGTTTTCGTCGAGCCCCGTCGGGTCGAGGCCGCGGATTACCGGGTCGTCCGCTTCCCACAAGAACCGCACGGAGTCGGCGAACCCCGGCAACCCCCGCAGCTGAGGCGCAACCGGCGCCTCGGGGACGTTCACGCATTCCGGCCGAAGCTGGCACACCGCGAGGTCGCAAAAGATCGCCTCTCTTTCGTCCGACGCACAGGCGTCGAACACCTGCATCTCGTCGCCGGTCACTTCGTCAGTCTCGTCGCCACACCTCGAGCACGACGACACGACAGCGACGACTACGACCCCCGCTGCCGAACGCCAGAAACGTCTTCTTACCCTGCTTTTCATGCTTCCCCTCCACCCAGATACCCAGAGGTTATGGAAACTTCTGCACCCCGTCCAGAGACGGGGCAAGCCCGCCTATGACGGTAGGACGAGCGGCATGCGCGTCGGCCCGTCGGTCACGGGCGTCGCCAGGGCATACTCTTCGAGGTCGGGGTAGTCCGGGTCGCCGGGAAGCAGCAGCGTCGGGCGTTCACCGGATGTGTCCAGATGCGGCAAGATGACCGCCGGAAGGTTGCCGACCGTCGAAGCGAACGCCGTGTCGATCGAGTCGAACGCGGCGAGGCGTTCGAGCGTCCGAATGGTAGGCGGAGCGAGGTAGGCGTCCCCCGCCCGAAACTTGTCGAGCGCCGCGGCGGGTGTCACCCACTCGCCCGCCGTCACCTCACGCGCGTCGTGAAGCGGTTCCTGATCGACCGGAGCGCGGGCGAGGAAGAAGAACGTGTCGAAACGCTTCGACTCGAAGGTCGGGGTGATCCAGTGCGAGAAGAACGCCAGCTCGTCGCAAGGGAAGACGAGGTCTTCTTTCGCCGCCAGGTCGCTGAGCGACAGCTCGTAATTCTGTAGCTGCTCGCGGTAGTCGGCGAACGCCACCGACGTCTCGTCGTCCACCAGCCGCAGCCACGCATCGCTCCCCGAGCGACGAGCCAGCAGGACCCCGGCCTCCTCGAACGTCTCGCGGATGCCCGCGAGGTAGAGCCCCGCCGCGCGGTTGGGAGAGTCGAGCCCCAGCCGCTCGGCCGCATTCTGCGGGGTGATGTCGACGATGCGCGACAGCGCCGCATCCGTCGTGTCGTCAGGGTCTAGGCGCCCGCCCGGGTAGACCCACGCGTTCGCCATGAAAGAACTCTTCGAATGCCGCTTCACCATGAAGACCTCGAAGGTCGGCGTCGCGTCGCGAAGAATCAGGATCGTGGATGCGTCGATGATCATGGCAACCTCGGTGGGCGGGCGTCCTCGCCCGCCTCAACCGTGAAGACCACTGTTACGCGTCGGGCGTCAGATTGGAAGGCACTTTACGGGCGGTGGACGGTCGCGCTGGGCGGCAGTCTTTCCCACCACCATTCCACACCAACACCTTCTGGTTCTCGCCCGCCAACCTCGCTTCGCTCGGGCCCCTCTCAAGGCCCCCCGACCATCGCCCGGGCAGAGCTCTCCCGTCGTCGCGAAACGTGAATTTCGCGGAGGGTGGAGCTCTGGCCGCCTCCCGGGCCGACGAGAGCGCAAACATCGCCGGCCCGAGAGGAACCTCTGGTCCCTTCCGTTATCGGCAGTTGGCGCGCTCCGTTGCGAACTTTCTTCTGGGCGCCCCGATGGAGAAGTTTCCATGCGGGTTTCCGCGGTCGTGGCGGTTGTCCTACCGAACGATTGGGTCGGGCAGGATGCCCGCCCACCGAGGGTCTGGGTCGGGCAGGATGCCCGCCCACCGAGGGTCTGGGTCGGGCAGGATGCCCGCCCACCGAGGGTCTGGGTCGACGTGAACTGAGCGTGGCTCGCCTGGTTGCGGCCGGGCGAAGCCGTCCCAGCTCAGCCCGATAGCTCACGGACGAGTTGCTCGAGCTCGAACACGTGAGCGTCCTCGGCCCCCATCGCCCGCAGCGCACGGGCGAGCTCGAAGAGATACTCCGTGTTCGGGCCGCTCGGGCCGCGGGATCGAGCAATGACCCGCGCGATCTCGGATGCTTCGAGCGGTCCACCCCAGTTCGGGTTCCCCTCGGTGCCGACGTACATCAGCGCGTCCGCCGCGATCGCTTCTCCCGCCGCGTCCACGACGCGAACCACGTGGCGCTCGTAGCCGCCCTTTTCGCGGTAGTCGAGCCGTTCGAGGATCTCTTCGGAGGTCTCCGGGTCGAGCCGGTACGCGGCTCCCCATACACGCCCCGTCGGATGCGGGACGAGGGTCACGACGCGGCCCGGTGCGCCCGGAACGCCACGGTGGTCCGTCGAGTCCTGCCAGAACCGACGTTGCCAGCCTTCGACGTAGCCGTCCCGGCGTTCGAGCGTCGCGAACCCGACCTTCCAGATGAGGCTACCGTATCCAAAGATCCACACGTCAGCGTACGAACACCAAGCCCTGGAGATCGTCGAAGCCGCCCGCGTGGCAATTGCCTCCCACCAACGGAAAGCGGAACCCGTGGGAGTAGAGGCCCATCTCGAGGTCCTCGCCGTCGCCCATGTAGAAGTGACTCAGGAAGGTGTATCCCCACCGGGCGAGGAACTGCGGCTCTTCGTTCACGCACGGGCCGCGACGGTACTCGAGGCGCATCGAGCGGGAGCTCGCGACCTCGCTGTCGATGAAGCTCCCCGGGAACGGCCGGAATACATACATCGGGCCATCGGGGCGGATGGCGTTCGGAACGTCGGGGTCATCGGTCGTGGCAGTGAGCATCACTTCGTTGAACTGCAGACCGACCGACTGCGGAGCGAGGGAGTAGGGCCCGGTCGAATTGACGGTCCCGACCGTATGGGTCCATCCGATCGGCGCCGAGCTCGGGACCAGGGTCGACCGCCCGACGAGCGTCCACCCCTCGTCGCCGACGATGTAGCAGTATCCCACCCACGGAACGCCGGCCGAGCCGACGAACTGGTAGTACCCGGTCGTGCGACCGCCCTGCCGTGCGAGCTCGTCGCAGTCGGGTGCCATGGTCGGTTGGGGGTCGGGATCCGGGGGAGGTTCGACGCCGTTGTTCGAGGGATCGACCCCGTTGTTGGACGGATCGATGCCGTTGTTGCCGATGCCGTTGTTGCCGACACCGTTGTTG
>CAYPJU010000073.1:17431-36262 GCA_964411125.1 uncultured Bradymonadales bacterium
CGCCGTTGTTGGCGTCGCCGTTGTTCCCATCCCCGTTGTTGCCGTCGCCGTCCGGAACGTCGCCCGGCCATAGACATCGTGCGGCAGCGCAAACGCGGCCATCGCGACACTCGTCGTCGGAGACGCAGCCGGGGTCCGACAGATCACAGCCAGACGTGAACGCAGCGAGAGCGACCAGGCCTGCTCCGCCGAGGGCGATCGTACGAAGTTTCATCGAGGTACCTTCCTGTCGGGGCGCCGCAAAGCTTCCAATCAAGGCCGAAGATCGCTTCGGCTGTTCATCCGCCATCGTTCTACCACCGTTTGCGTCGCGACGCAGGGAGTTCGATACTGTGCCCCGTCCACCACGATCCGCCGCTACTTCCGTGGTCCCGAGCCAAGGTTCACCATGAAACGCCTGCTGGCAGTCTCCCTGTTGTTCGCCGCTTGCTCCAGCGACGACGGAACCTCCAACGCCTCGTCGGACATCGGGGTGCCGGACCTCGCCTCTGCCGACGCCTCCGACACGGGCGGGGACCTCGGGGGGCCCGACTCGGGAGCCGTCGACGAAGATCTCGGCGACACCAACGACGTTCGCCCGGATCAAGGAGCGATCGCCACGGGCTGGTCGACGCGCGCCGAGCTCGGAGAAGGAGCGCGGCAGGAAACCGTCGTCCTCGCTCTCGACCAGAAGATCTGGGTCATCGGTGGCTACGACGAGCGCCTGCAGATGTCCGCGCTCAACGAAGTCTACGACCCCCAGACGGACACCTGGAGCCGCGCAGCCGACTTTCCCGTCCGCGCCCACCACATGAACGCGGTCGTGTACGACCAGAAGATCTGGGTCACGGGGTTCCTCGTGGGAGGCTTCGCCGCGGACGGCCGGTCGTTCGTCTACGATCCCCAGAGCGACGCATGGTCCCCGGGCCCCGATCTGCCGAGCGGGCGGGAGCGCGGCTCGTCGGCGACCGGCGTCATCGACGGCAAGATCTACGTCGCTGGCGGGCTTCGCGGCGGCGCCGTCGCCGACTTCGACGTGCTCGATCCCGACGGCGGTGTATGGACGGCGCTCCCCGACGTCCCGCGGACCGTCGACCACATGGGCTTCGGCGTCGTCGACGGCACGCTCGTCGTCGCGTCGGGGCGCGACGGCTCGATCGGGTCCGTCAGCGGCGACGTCGATCTGTTCGATCCCGACGTCGGGAGCTGGCGAAGCGGCGCCCCGATCCTCACGCCTCGCGGCGGGGTCGCGTCGGCGGTGCTCGACGGAAACCTGTACGTGATCGGGGGGGAAGGCAACGACGACGACCCGAGCGGCGTGTTTCCCCAGGTGGAGAGGTATGACCTCGGAGCAGACGCGTGGGAGACGATGCCGGCGCTGCCAACCCCCGTGCACGGCGTCTACGCGGCGGCGCTCGATGGAGTCATCTACGTCCCCGGAGGCGCGACCCGGCAGGCATTTGCGGCCGTCGACGTCCACCAGGTGTTCGTTCCCTAGCGGATCCGGTCGCCCGAGCGGGACGCGGGGAGCGGGAAGCGGGGAGTGGCTCCGTCCCCCCGCGCGCGCAAGCTGATCCGGCCGAGCACAGCCGCGTCAGGGCGCCGTTCCTGTTGATTCGACGCCCGAACCGGACTACTCCTTCCGCCCATGGAAGAGACACCGCAACAGCACACCGGTTCATGGCCGATCGCCGTCGGTGCGATGCTCATCGCTCTCGCGCCGCACGCCTTCTTCCCCACACCGTTCGAGCTGCACATGGCGGGCGAGTTTCCGCGGTTCTACGGGATGGCGATCTGGCCCGCGGCGTTCCTCGCGGGGGTCGCATTCTTCTTCGGCACCGGCCCGGCCCGGCCCGCGCCGACGTCCGCAGACCGCGCAGCGATCGCGATGGTGGTGGCGACCCTCGGGATCGCGGTCGCGTTCGCCATCGGGTTCGAGCCGTTCTGGACCCAGATGGGGTCGTTGCGCCCGACCGACGAGCTCATGCGCGTTACGCCGCTCTACATGGGCCTCGGCGCGCTCGCCGCCGTTTTCTGGCAGGGTTACGTGCAGTCGTACCTCTTGCGTTCCGCGGCGGTCCCGGTGGCGGTGCTCGCCTGCACGGTCCTCCCCGTCGTCATCGTCCTGCCGTTCTTCTTCCACGGGGACCCGTCGGTGGTCGCGCGCGTCGCCGCAGGCACCGTGGGCGCGAGCCTCTTGCCCGCACTCGCACACGGGCTCGGCTTCGGCCTGCGGGGCGCCGTCCTCGCCGCGCTCCCGGCGTGGTTCATGTTCGTCTGGTTCCAACAAGCAGTGTGGTTGTGATGAAAGACTGGTTTCGTGTTTCTGTGATGTTGGTGGCCCTCGTAGCCCTGGGCTGCGGCGACGACCGGACGAGCTCGAAGGTCGACGCCGGAGACCCTTTCGACGTCGGGGAAGGCCCGGTCGACTCCGGTGCGGACGTCGCCGAGCCGGGACCCGACATGGGGGAAGACGCGGGGGACCGGGTCGACATGGCCGAACCGGTGAAAGACCTCGGCAGCGATGACGGGACCGGAGATGCGGCGACCGATGCCGGCGTCGACATGCCGCCCCCCGAACCGCCGATCGACGTCACGTGGCCGACGACACCGACCGAGTACGCCGCCACGACCACGGTCACCTACGTCTCGTCGCTGCAGCTCCCCGACATCGGGGGGGACGACGATCGGCCCCTCTGCTGCCGAGACTTCGGTGCCATCTCGCGGGACGAGGGGGTCGACAACTCCCTCGCGATCCTGCGCAGCACGATCGCGGGGTTCGACTACGACCTCAACGACCTGCTGCGGAACACCATCGAGTCCGGTGATCTCGTGGTCCTGCTCGACCACCGGGAGCTCGATGGCCCCGACGATCCGGACAACTTCGCGCTCGCCTGGCTGCGAGGCGTCTTCGAAGGAGGGACGAGCTTCGCGCAGGCTTCCGCCGGAAACGGCACGTACCTGCTCGACCCCGACTCCCTGACGGCGACCGGCGAACCCAGACTCCTCTTCAACCCCGCGACGATGAGGGGCGGCGAGATGGCTGCCGGCCCGGCCCGACTCAATCTGCTCCTCCCGATCGCGTTCACCACCCTCGACGTGACGGTGGAAGACGCGTCGATCTCGGGGACCGCGAGCATTCAGACAGACGGCGTCGCTTACACGGGCGGCGAGATCTCGGGCTGGGTCGAGATCGAAGAGATCTTCGGCAACGTCAACCGAATCGTGGCGGCGCAGTGCGAGTGCCTGGGGCTCGGCAACACGCCGCTGTTCGAACAGGACGCCGACGGCGACTGGAGGGCAAACTGCGTCGACGACGTTCCGCTGCTCTGCGCCGACGACCTCTGCCACACGCTCGCCGGCAAGGACATCAACGACGGCGGCACGTGCAACCTCGCCCGCCAGGTGCTCCCCGCCCTCGCCGACATCGACACCGACGGCGACCGCTCGAGGTTCGAGGCGATCTCGATCGGGCTGGAATGGACGGGGGTGACGGGCGAAGTCGTGGGAGTCGAGTAGGGAAAGCTCGACCACGAAGGTTTCTTTTCGACCGAACCCCGCAGGGCTTTGCCCCACTCCCCACCGAGAATTGCATCCTCGGAACCACGAATTTCCCCGGGGGGAGTTGCACCGTGGCCCCGGGGCGATTATCGCAACACCATGGACGTCAGGGACCGCCTGGAACAGATCGTGGGAGAGCTTCTCGCCGAGGAGGTCGTCGCCGCGGTGGTGCGGGACGGCTGGCCCGAGCCGATGGTGCGCGAAGGGTTCGAGCTCCATCGGCGGACGTGGGACGTCGCCACCGTCGAACGCACGATCGCCGAGGAGCTCGCGAAGTTCGACGACCCGCAGTTTCCTTCGTCGATCGCGCATCTTTGGCCAGCGCTGCCAGGAGCCGGAGTCACCCCGGTGCTCTACAGCCGCGCGGTCGGCATCGAAAATATTCTGGTGAAACCGAGCAGCCGCGGCGTTCACTTCGCCCGCGCGTTCGAGAAGGTCTGGCGCCGCCACGACGATGCACTTCGGCTCGGCGACGACTGGCGCGCAGCGGACCGAGTGGTGGTGTCGGGATCCGACGAGACGGTCGAGGCGGTGACGGCGGTGCGGCGCGGCGCCGCCGTGACCGGCTACGGACACCGGATGTCGGTCGCCTTCGTCGCGGGTGACCACGCGCCGTGGGTTGCCGGCCTCGCCACCGACATCGTGATGTGGCACCAGCGCGGATGCTTTTCCTGTTCGGCGGTCTACTGCGGAGACGGTGTGGACGTGGCTGCGCTCGGCCGCGACCTCGGCGCCGCGATCGCCGACGCCGAGCGACGACTCGCCGCCGAGCTCGACACCGCTCAGCTCGCCGCCCGGGCCCAGCGACGTGGCGTCGCAGAGCTCGAGACCGAGGTCTGGGGTGACGGCCTCGGGTGGGTCGAACTCCGCGAGCGGTGGGACGGTGAATCGATCGCCCCGCATGCGGTCGCCCTCGTCCCACGCCTCCCCGGCGAAGCGCCGGTGGCGCTGCAAGGGGTCGCGATCGGCGCGCCCCCGTCCGCGGTTCGCGACCTCGAACGGCACGCCCGAAACCTGGGAGCGACGCTGACCTGTTCCCCCGGCGAGCTGCAGGCGCCGCCGGCGAGTTGGCCGCACGACGGTGGTCCCAACGTGGCCGGCTGGGTAATCTGAGGGTGACGCGGGGCCCCCGCCGTGGGTAAATTGGCCACTCGCAAACATGTTCGAGGCATTCGGTGCGACCGACGACCAAAACGACGAACCTCACGCCGGCGCGGACCGATCTGATCGGGCGCAACCTCGAGCTGGCCCGTCTGCGCGAGCTCTTCGAGTCGGGGCGCCTCGTGACGGTCGTCGGTATCGGCGGGACCGGGAAGACGCGGCTCGCACGTGAGTTCGGACGGATCAGCGTGGGTAATTTCCCGGGTGGCGTCTGGATGCTCGAACTCGCCAACTTCGACTCGGTCGACGAAGCGATGCGCGAGCTGGCCCAGATGCTCGGCGTCGGTTTCGGGGGCCAGGCGTCGTCGGTCCAACCGATTGTCGAAGCGCTCAAGAACAAGCCACGCACCCTGGTGATCTTCGACAACGTCGAGCACATCGTCGACCAGATCGCCGACCCGATCGCGCGCATCGTCGATCGCACCCGAGAAGTCAGCGTGCTGGCGACGAGCCGCGAGCCGATCCGAATTCAGGGGGAGCAGCGATTCAAGCTCTCGCCGCTCGGACACGAAGCAGCGGTGAATCTCTTCGTGCAGCGCGCCAGCGAGCTGATGGGGACGTTCGAGCTCGGCGACCACAACCGCGAAGCGATCGAGAACCTCGTCGATCAGCTCGACCGGCTTCCCCTCGCGATCGAGCTCGCCGCCGCGCGCGTGAAGGTGCTCCCGCCCGACCAGCTCGTCGGGCGCCTCAGCCAGCGCCTCCACTCGCTGCGCTCCCGCGACCGTGAGCGCCCGAGTCGGCACGAGACCCTCGCCGCCACGATCGACTGGTCGTGGGACCTCCTCGACGAGCAACAGCAGCGTGGCCTCGAGCGATGCTCCGTCTTCCGCGGCGGTTTCTCGATCGAGGCGATCGAGGCCGTCGTACAGTACGACGGGCTCGCCGAAGATCTCGTGGAAGACCTCATCGAACGGTCGCTGCTCGAGTACGAGGACACGGTCGCTGGCCGCCGGTTCTTCCTGTTCGAGCTCGTCCGCAGGCTCGCCGAGGAGAAGCTCGCGAACTCCGGGGACCAGGCCGAGCTCCACGCCCGGCACGCCGAGTTCTACACGGAGCTCGTCGAAGCGACGCCGCCCGAGTCGATCTACAAGCGACAGGCCGATCTGCCGAACTTGCTCGCCGCCCTGCGCCGCGTCGACGGCGAGCAGCAGGCGAGGGTCGCGATCGCCGCGGCGACAGTCCTGCGGCTGACGGGGAGCGTCAGCCTCCTCGAGGAGCGGCTCTCCGACCTGCTGATGGAGTCGAAAGACCCGTCGCTGCAGGCGAAGCTCTTCCTGTTGCGCGGGATCGCGGCGCACGAGCGGCGCGAGTACGAGGATGCACGACGCGATGTCGAGCGGGCCGCCCAGATTGCCGACGACGAGGACGACGCCGAGGTTCGCGCCGACGCTCTGACGATCTCGGGGCTAACGCTGCTGGAGCTCGGGCGCGTCGAAGAAGGGATGGCGACGCTGCAGAGTGCGCTCGACTGCGCGCAGAAGAGCGGCAACTCGCGGCTCGAGACGATCGCGCTCGGCACGCTGGGCCTCGCCCATTCTCAGCAGGGTGACTGGGGGCTGGCCGAAACCCTCTTCGAACGCGCCATCGCGCGCTGCCGGGCGGCGGGCGACGACGTCCTCACCGGACGATCGCTCTTGAACCTCGGCGGGTGCCAGTCGCTGCACGGACGCTGGAACGAAGCGCGCGCCAACCTCGAGGACGCCCTGTCGTACCTCGACAAGGTGGAGGACGATCGAAAGCGGGGGGTGGCGAATCTGCTGCTCGGGGGCGTTCATCGCGCGTTGCAGCAACCGGCCGAAGCGAAGAAGCACTACGAACTCGCGCGCGACATCGGCCACGCGCTCGGTTGGAAAGAGACGGAAACGGCGGCGCTCATCGGGCTCGGCGAGCTGAGCCAGGACGCCGCCGACCGCACGTATCTGGTGCAGGCGATTCAACTGAACGAAGGGGCGCCGCGGTTCGCGGACGAGGCGAAGCCCCGCTCGCACCTCGCGCTGCACGACCTCCTGGGGCAACGACACGAATTTGCGCGGCCGCAGTTCCGGCGCGCGCTCGGCGTCGTCGGCGAAGCTGATCCCCGGTGGTCGACTCTCCTGCTCGGCTACCTCGCCCTCTCGTACGCGATGGTCCAGGACCAGCACGGGTCGAAAGACGCGCTCGGGTTGATGGAGAAGGTCACCGGACGCGACGAGCTCGACGCGGAACTGACCGACCTCTTTGCGCGAACCTGCGGCCTGTTCTCCGACGGACAGTTCGCGGACCGCGCGGATGTCGCGGCGACGATCGAGGTGCTCGAGGAGATGGAGCATCGACCGCTCGCCTTTCGTTCTGCCTCCTGGAGCTCGCACGACCCGCTGAAGACGCTGCGGGAACTGATCGAGAACACCTTCGGAGCCGGAGCTTCGGCCGTGCTCGCGGTCTCACGCGACGGACGGCGCTTCGTCCCTCCCGATGCCGAGGAGGTCGACTTCTCGCGCCGAGGACCCCTCCGAAAGATCATCGTGGCGCTCGCCGAAGCGCGCGAACAACGGCCCGGCCAGGGACTGTCGGCCGACGACGTGTTGGAGGCGGGGTGGCCCGGCGACATCGTCACCGCCGATGCGGGCGCCGCGCGCGTCTACAGCGCGGTCCGCACTCTCCGCACTCACGGCTGGGAAGATCTGCTCCTCACGCAAGACGACGGCTACCTCATCGACCCCGAAATCGCGATCGTCTGGCTCGATTGAGCCCGGGGATCAGCCGTAGTATGGTCGCAGCGCCGCGCCATGTGCGACCGACGAGAACCTTCGGGTGCCCGCCCCCGAACGCCGAGAGAAAGACGATGGTGAACCCCGGAATTCACGCGGAGATGACGATCCTCATCCGCCGCGAAAACGAGCTCGAAGAGAAGATCGCAGAGCTCCAGAAGCACGAAATCCCTCTCTGGGCGAAACGCGTGAAGCTCGCACGGGAGAAGGGGATGGACGACCTGGCCGAGGAAGCGAAGGGGCGAGTGCGGGAGTTGAAGGCGAAGCTCGACGAGGCGAAGCGGGAGATCGAATCGATCGCGATGCAGAAGTCGGCGCTGCGCTACGAGTCGCGTCGCCCGACTGGCAACGAGGTCGAGCGCGCCGAAAACATGGTCGAGCAAGTGCGGCTGGGGGGACTCGTCGACCCCGACCGCAAGGATTGGGAGAGCCTCGAGGAAGAGAGCGGGACCGCGTTCGACTTCGGCGAAGAAGACTGAGCCACACCGGGAAACCATGCGCCGAGACAACGTCAACATCCCGACCATCAAGGGCCGCATCGCGGAGCGACTGCAGCGTGCGAGGCGCCGCGACCGCGAGGAGCTCGACTTCGGTGAGGAGCTCCACGACCTCACGCTGCGCACCCCCGCCGAACGCGGCACGGTCGCGCTCGCCCTGCTCGTTCTCGAACAGCTCGCCGAGCACGGCGGCACGCGCGCCCCGCAGCGAGCTCTGCAGAACACGTTGCGCAAGCTGCTCGGGACCCTGTCGCCCAAGCAGATCATGGACATCGAGATCGAGACCTACGAGCTGATGCTCTGGATCGGCTCGGCGATCGACCCCGAGTGGACCCACGAGGAAGAGCTCGACCCCTCGCAGATCGACCCCCACGCCGGGACGCCCGAGCTGATTCGCTGGGCCATCGCCACCGGCCAGGACCTCGAGCTCGACTACTACAGCCGCAACCGCGGCGAGCTCACGTCGCGCAAGATCACGCCGCTCAGCGTCGAAGCCGAGACCTACGTCCACGCGTACTGCCACCTGCGCCGCGACGAACGCGTCTTCCGAGTCAGCCGCATCGCCGACATCCGACCCGTCGGCGGCTGGAAGAAGGTGAAGAAGGCCGTGCCGACGCCGCGCCCGGAGCCGGAGCCCGAGGACGACGGGCAGATGGACCTTCTGTAGCTACCGATCGGGCCGTCGCTGGATCGTCAGCGTCAGCCCGAACGGACGCAGCGCCGCCTCGAGCGTCGCCATCGTGGGATTCCCCGCGTCCTGCTCCAGATTGCGCAGCGTTCGAACCGACAGCTTCGTCGCCCGGGCAAACTGCTGCTGGTTCAGCCCGGCGACATCCTTTCGCAGGCCGCGGACCGCTTCTCCCCAGGTCATCTCACCGCGCCCGACGGCGGCGACGAGCCTGTCGTAGTAGGCGTCGCGCTCTTCGACGTTCATCCGAGCCCCCAGCGCTTCAGCGTTTCTTCGAGATCACCGAGGTAGATGCGCGGCGCGTCCATCACGGCCTCGTCGATGCCCGACTCCATCAGTCGGCCTGGGAGTGAACGCAAGGAATCGGCGAACGCGCGCAGGCTCCCCGTCATGTCGAGCCCCGGCACCCATGCGTCGAGCTCGTCGCACACGGCGACCCAGTCGATTCTGCCGCCGTACTCGTGCTTCTCCCAGGTCGTAGAGCGGGTGACCCCCGCCGGATCGAGCACCATCGGCGCGAGGTCGTAAATCGGCGCCCAGACGAGACGCTCGCCGCGGACGATCGCACGGTTGCGACCGTGGTTGTCCGAGTTTCCGACCACGACGTCGAGCAAATCTCTGCAGACGTATTCGCGCACGAGGGTGGGGAAATCTTCCAGTTGATCGCGGTCCGACAGTGCCCCTCGTAGGGCCCGGAGAAACGTCTGATGCCTCACGGCCGCGCCGGTGGTCGTGATTCCCGCGAGGCTGTAGAGCGACTCGACCGCTCGGCGTTCGAGACCCGACACCGAAGGGTGGCGATCGAAACGGGGCAACCAGAGCGACGGAAGTCGGCCTTCGTCGGCGACGAGTTCTCCGACGCAGATGTCGAGGCCGAGCTCGGCGAGGGCCGTCGCGTAGTAGTGCTCGGTGACGAGAATCAGGCGGTCGGCAGCCGTGCGCTTGCCGCGGGGCCATTTGACGAACCAACTGTGGTGGGTCTCGTGGTCCGGGATCGTATCGGCGGGGTAGATGTTCCCCGCGACGTCTTCGGCGAGGAGAACCTTGGGCGCATCGCCTCCTGCACCGGTGGCGCCGCCGATCGCAGCGCCCCGCGCGGCGGCGTACTCGAGGAAGCCGACGTCCCGGGCGAGCACTTCGTCTTTCGAGAACGGCCTCGCCTTCTCTCGAGGGGGCGGCCCGGCGATCCGGAGATGCCCGACCGGCGCTCGCGTGTGGTTACGCAGGAGCAACCAGTCCAGCTCGGCTTCGGTCTCGAAGCTCGCGTCGAGGCGGGTCTCCCACCACCGTCGGGCGGCTCCGGCGGGGACGATGTCGTACAAGAAGGGCGGCCATCCCTCGTAGGTCCACGTTCCGAACCCGACTGGAAACCGTTCGGCGATCGCCCGAGCATCGTGGGTGCCGAGGTCGTCGATGTTGGCGACGATGTAGTCGTTCAGATATCCGAGCTGGGTCGGGCTCTTCCGACCCGCCTGGGTCTCCCGAACGGTCAGCTCCGCCGCCGCGTGCCACGCTCCTCGAAAGTGGCATTCGATCTGTAGGGTCGCTGCTGCCATAGCGGCATCATAATGCCTCAATATCGCGAAGCAACATAATTTTCGGCAACAAAATACCGCTTTATCTCGAACATCGCAATAAAACGGCACTAAAGTACCGAAAAGATCCAATCACTCGAGGTAGTCCGCTGCGTGTCTCCGACGCCCGCCGCGTCGGGGCGATCGCTTCTCCTGGCACCGAACGCAGTACGGCGCCCACGGCATCAGCTCGAGGCGCTTGAGCTGAATCTCTTCGTCGCAGTCGGAGCAGTAGCCGAAGTCTTCGGGATCGTCGGCGATGCGCCGTAGCGCAGCTTCGATTCGTTGGAGCTCGACGGCGCGGTTCTGGTTTCGGCGGGACGCGATGACCTGGTTCATCTCGGTGAGCGGAGCGGCATCCTCGTCGACCTTGTCGGCGGGGTCGTCCTTCACCTTTTCGATCTCGACGTCACCCTCGGCGATCAGCTCGTCGCGGCGTCGGGTGAGCAGCTCGCGGAAGCTCTGCAATTCGTCGTCGGTCATGTGCCTCCTTCGATCCAGCCGGCGATCCGCTCGGCCATCATCAAGACGGTCATGTGAATGTTGGCGGTGGGGATGGTCGGGAGGAGGCTCGCGTCGGCGACCCGGAGCCCCTCGACGCCGCGGACGCGGCCGTGCTGGTCGCACGGTGCCTCGTCGTCGGCGCCCATCGGGACGGTGCCGCTCGGGTGGTAGCCCGAGTCGCAGGTGTAGAACACCTCCTCGACCAGCTTCTTCCGGTTTTTCAGCTTCGAGAGCTTCGGGTAGACGGGGCGCGCGAACCGCTTGATCACCGGGGTCTGCGAGATCTGGTAGCAGCGTTCCAGCGATTCGACGGCGACGCGGTGGTCGAGCTCGTTCTCGAGGAGCCGCGACTCGACGAACGGGCGTTCGTACGGGTCACCCGAGGGAAAGTAGATGCGCCCCTGCCCGCGCGGCTTGCCCATCGAGAACATCAGCGAGACGAGCGGCATGCGCCCCCACGGCAGGGGGACGCACGAGCCCGGCTGCATCACGATGTCGTTGTCGTAGCGGTTGGTCCCCGAGCCGTAGCGGCACATCGTCTGGATGATCGGGTCGTGGCGGCTCGACGGGGACGTGAGCTTCGGCACGAGAAACATCGCCAGCCCGGGGTGATCGATGAGCCGAGCACCGACGCCGGGGCTGATGGCGATCTTCGGAGCGTCGAGGCGGCGCAGGTCGGGCTCCGGTCCGACACCGGAGCGTTGCAGGATCCCCGGTGTCGCGATTGCCCCCGCACACACCACGACCTCGTCGGCACGCTCGCGGTAGATCGCGCCGTTGCGCTCGGCGGTGACCCCGCACGCCCGCGTCCCCTCGAAGTCGACCCAGTGCACCGTCGTGAGGTCGCGAATCTCGAGGTTCGGACGGGCACGGACCGTCGACGTCAGGAACGCCTCGGCGGCGCTTATCCGTCGACCGTCGATCTTGTTCATCGCGTGGGGCCCCACCCCTTTTGTGCCGGCCGCGTTGCCGTCGGGGCAGAACGAGTACCCGACCGACAGACACGCCTCGACGAACGCCTGCTGCCATGGCGACCACTCCTCGGGGGGATGACGACGCACCGGCATCGGACCATCCGACCCGTGTTCTTCGTGGTCGGGGAAGTCGAGGTCGGTCTCGATCCTTCGAAACGCCGGGAGGCAGTCGGTGTAGGACCACTCGTCCATCCCTGCCTCGGCCCACTCGTCGTAGTCGAGCGGTTGTCCGCGCAGCGCGATGCAGGTGTTCACCGCCGACGAACCGCCGACCACCTTCCCGCGCGGCAACGGAAACTCGAGCTGTCGCGAGGTCGGGGTGTGGCGAAACTTCCAGTCGTGGGCCGAGAACGAGTTCTGCGTCCCGTCCCTCAAGTCGGCGGGGATCTCCGACGGCCAGTAATCGGGCCCCGCTTCGAGCAACAGGACCTCGTGATCGGGATCCTGCGTCAGCCGGTTCGCGAGAACGCAGCCCGAAGATCCTGCACCGATGATGATCGTCCGACGGGTCATGACCAAGACGATACACCCGCCTGTCGACACGACCAATGCGCGGTTTTTTCACACACCTTCCACATCTGCATCACGGAGGTTCCAAACGCGCTCGCTAGTTTGTCTTTCGAGAGTGGACGAACGGAGCCCAGGGCTTCCGAGGAGTAGCGATGAACGACATCTGGGAATGCGACGAACAGGATGCACGACGATGGGAAGAGGATCCGGCGCGGGCGGCGAGGCTCGTCTATCTGCGACTGCAGATGCACTGGCACGAGCAGACGGCGGCGGGGGTGTACGAGGGCATTCCGCACTTCGAGAGCGCGCGTGGTCCTCGGCCCCCGGCCACGCCGAAGCGCAGAGTTCGCCCCGACGAGTCGGGTGGGACGCACGAAGTCCCCGAGGACGTTCGCGCGTCGTTCCGGAAACTGATCGCCTGAGCTATTCGCCGAAGAGGGCCGCTTCCGGGATCGGTAGGTCGAGAGACTTCGACCGCCGCACGCTCGACGCGACGCGAAACACGCGACCCGACGGCACGTCCCAGTAAGTCTGCTGACGAGGCGCCAGCACGACTCTCGAATCTTCCATCCCCTCGAAATCGGCGTCGATCGTCACGAATTTCTCGTCGACCTGCGCGACCAGACAGACCCGGTCGAACTCGAAGTCGAGCAGCTCGCGCCACCCTTCTGCCCCGATCGCGAAAACCCAGGCCCCGTCGGAGCGCTGCTCTTCGAGCCGCAGCGGGAGCGACACGACGTCGCCCGACTCGAGATCGCGCGCCACCATCATCGTCGTCCCGACGCCTCCCAGATGGTGGGCGCCGATCAGCGGTCCGGTGCTCTTTTGGAGGTGATTCGCCATGCCCCACTGTAGCGCGGGGCCGCGACAAAAAGCAACGCAACCGCGGGCTAGTGCAGGAGATGCGCGATAAGCGCGCAAGATGAAAGACTAAGGATTCTCGCCGAAGAACCCTGGTCGACGAGCGCATCGTCGAGTGAGAGCGACCGAAGGGAGCGGTTCCCCGCCGCAAGATGCTCGTGCATCCTCCGGCGCAGCAGAACCCGCTCGCGACACCGAATTCTAAGAATTCGGTGTCACGAGAGGTTTCGTAGCGAGCCGGAGCAGGCGCCGGCAGATTGCGGTTGGGACGAACGAGGCGATGCAGCGCATCGTCGAGTGAGAGCGACCGAAGGGAGCGGTTCCCCGCCGCAAGATGCTCGTGCATCCTCCGGCGCAGCAGAACCCGCTCGCGACACCGAATTCTAAAGGAGGTGACCCGACTTCCGCTTTTTCGTCTCGAGGTAGTGGACGTTGTGCGGATTGGGGAGCACGCGGATGGGGAGCCGCTCGTCGATGTCAATGCCTGCGTGTGCGAGGCCGCGGACCTTCGAGGGGTTGTTCGTGATGAGCTGGATCGACTTCGGCCCCAGGACCTTCAGCATCTCGGCGGCGACCTCGTAGTCACGCATGTCGTCGTCGAACCCGAGGTGGAGGTTCGCCTCGACCGTGTCGAACCCGCGGTCTTGCAGACTGTACGCCTTCACCTTGTTGGCGAGCCCGATCCCCCGGCCCTCCTGGCGCATGTAGAGGATGATCCCGACCCCTTCCGCCTCGATCTCGCCGAGCGCGCGCTCGAGCTGCTCGCCGCAGTCGCACTTCAGGCTACCGAAGACGTCGCCCGTCAGACACTCGGAGTGGATCCGGGTCGGCACCGACTCGACCCCGGCGACGTCCCCCTTGACGATCGCGACGTGATCTTTGCCGTCTCGGTTGTTTTTGAACGCGACGATCTGGAACTGCCCGAACTTGGTCGGCAAGTTCGCGGTAGCGAAATGTTCCACCTCGAGACTGGTGGTCGTCAGGGCGGTCGTTTCGTCGGTCAGATTGTCGATGAGCGGGCTAGACATCACATTCTCCGCAGTTCGAACAACGGCGCTAGAAGTAGCACAACCGTGAGATGCGCACAAAGCGGGTCGGATTCGCGCCGAGTCCCCGACGGATCCCTCCCCGCCTCGTCCAGCGAGAGGCCCGAGACTTTGACATGGGGCGCACTCTGAGCGACCCTCGTCGCATCGAATCCAACGGGAGTGTGTCATGCGACGAACGATCATTTTCCTCATCGGGCTGAGCCTCGCGGCGTGCGGCGGAGAGCGAACCGAGAAGAACAACGGCGACGGTAACAACGGCTTCGATCTCGGCGAGAAGGCGCCCGACGCGGGGGATGCAGGCAACGACGGGGGCGGTTCGAACAACGGCACACCCAACAACGGCGCGTCCAACAACGGCGTGCCCAACAACGGCGCTCCAGACATGGGGGTGCCGATCGACGGGGGCGGCGCACCCGACATGGCTCCACCTACCGACGGGGGTGGCGCCCCGGACATGGCGCCGCCCACCGACGCGGGCGGCGCTCCGGACATGGCTCCGCCTACCGACGCGGGGATGCCTGACCCCGACATGACCAACCCGATGTGCGCCGACGACCCGGTCTGCAACGGATACACGTGCGACGCGAACGACATGTGCCGCACTACCTGCACCGACGACACCCACTGCGTCGACGGGTACCTATGTGACGGCTCGGGAGCGTGCGTCGCGGAGACCGCCTGCCAGGATCCCTCCCCCTGCAACGGGTATTCGTGCGACGTCGGCGAGGGGATGTGCCGCGTCGAATGCGGATTCGGCGCTCCGTGCGCCAACGGCTACGCCTGCCTCGACGATGCCTGCGTCCCCGAAGTCGCGTGCACCGACGCGACGAGTTGCGGCGGCTATTCCTGCGACACCCAGGTCGGCGTATGCCGCACTCGCTGCGGATTCAACCAGCCGTGCGCCAACGGATACCAATGCAGCAACAACGTCTGCGTGGCGGAGGTCGCCTGTCAGTCCGACGCCGACTGCGGCGGCTACGTCTGCGACAATCAGGTCGGCGTCTGTGAGGCGGATTGCGGAGGCTTCAACGGGACGTGTGCGGCCGGATACTCGTGTCAGAACGACGTCTGCATCCAGGACGTCGCGTGCCAGGCCGACGCGGACTGCAACGGCTACGAGTGCGACACCCAGGCCGGCGTCTGCCAGACGTCCTGCCAGCTCGTGAGCAACGACGGATGCGCGGCCGACCATCAATGTGACTTCGGCGACGCCTGCGTCCCCGTCACCACCTGCCAGTCCGACGCCGATTGCAACGGGTACGATTGCAACCAGGGCGAGTGCCGCATCCGCTGCTTCCGCCCCTCGCACTGTGCCCAGGGATACAGTTGCAATCTGCAGGGACAGTGCGAGCCCTGAGGGGGCGTCGTGCTGGCGCAGTGGGCCCACGCAGCTCAGCCGGCGAGAACTGCGACGCGGGGCTTCAGCGGAGGTAGTGCCGGATGGCCGCGCGTCCGAGCGTCTGCGTCGCACCGGCGGCGACGGCAGCGGAGACGACGGGACCCGCCACCGGGATCAAGCGCGCAAACAGCCGCACGACCTCCCGCAGGGCGAGACCGGCGCCGACGCTGACCCCGCTGGCGACCAGGAATTCGCGAAGGGTACTCACGTTGACCGTCCGACCGCCGAGGTACGCGATGCCACCGAGCATCGATACCTGAACGGTGGTCAGGGGCACGATGTCGGCGACCGGGATCGGAACCGAGGCGATCGCCGCAGAGACCGATGTCGCCACGGCGAGGAGATCTTCGGCGATCTCGACCTTGCTCTTGTGGTCGTCGGTCATCCGCGCCAGCGCGAGCCGCGTCTGGATCGGTGATACCTCCACCAGCTTGCGCGCGAGTTGCTGACGGTTGGCGGCCGGCACCACGTCGACGAAGTCCCGCGAAAAGCCCCGCTCCGCGAATGCGTCGCGGAGCGCCTGGCGCGTCTTGAAATCCCCCGCGGTCGTGACTCTCGTGCCGTCGGGCCGGAAGATCGCGACCAGCGCAGGCGGATAGGTGCTCCAGGTCTCGTCGGCCCGATCGAGCGCTTCGATGAGCCCGTCCGCGATCGCCTGGACGTCGGTGTCGTTCGAGCACGCCACGGCGAGGACGACGTCGGGCTGCTCGTAGTCGAGCGCTCGCAGCCAGTTCTCCCCCTCATCCGCGCGCAAATCGGCCAGCCTCACGTCACCGACGTCGGTTCGGTGGTCGTACCAACGGCCGTGGCCCAACGCCTCGCGAACCTCGAGGTAGTCGGTCGACGCGCCCACGACCTCCAGAATCTGCTGAAGCGACAGGTCACGACGTCCGATGACGGCGAGGCGAGGCGAGCGCTGATCGAACACCAACTGTTTGAGCTCTTCCAGGTCGCGAGACAGCGTCGCCCGGCTCTGCTCGGACAGCACCCCGAGCTCGCCCGCCAGCCGCCCCGCGATCGACTCACGGACGGTCGCTTCGAAGTCACTCTTGATGTCGGTCCAGCTCTGCATCGAGCGGAATGATGCACCGTCGGGCGACTGGCGGCAAGAAGTGCCGGTGAAGCGGCCGCGCCGACCGACTCTCTCACCGAAGAACCCCGATAGCGCGCCACGCAGCCAGAGGTTATGATCTCTCCATCGCCAACATAGGGAGTCCTCATGACCACGTGGGAAGATCTGAACCGTCTCAAAGGCGTGTTCGACAAGTTCGACAAGGACCAGAACGGCGCGATCGATCGCGAGGAGTTCACCGAATTCCTCTCGGCGATCGGCAAGCCCATGGGCGCCGAGCAGATCGCTCGAGGGTTCGCCGAGATCGACGTCGACGGAAGCGGCGTGATCGAGTTCGACGAGTTCGTCGACTGGTACGAGAGCCGGAAGTAGCGGACCCCCGCGCCTTGCTTTTTTGTGCGCGCATGTGCGAGACGGTACGCTCATTCCACACGACAACGCCGAAGATCGAGAGAATTCAACGTCATGGGCCTTCAGGACGTGAAAAAGGCGGACGCCGAAGAGCTCCGCGAGTTCATGAAGCTGCTGCTCCGTGACGTCAGAGCCCTCGAGCAGATGCTCGAAGAAGGCCTCGTCGAGAGCGGCATCCGGCGCATCGGAGCCGAGCAGGAACTCTTCCTGGTCGACAACGCGTTCAAGCCGGCGCGAACGTCGGCCGAGATCCTCGAGGATCTGGACGACCCGCACTTCACCACCGAGCTCGGCATCTTCAACATCGAGTGCAACCTCGATCCGCTGGTGCTCGGCGGCAGTTGCCTCAGCACGATGGAACGCCAGCTCGTCGACCTGCTCGCCAACGCGCGAGCTGCAGCAGCACGCCACGACACCTCGATCGTGATGACCGGGATTCTTCCGACGCTCGGGCTGCGCGAGCTCACCCTCGACTGGATGACCCCGAACCCGCGCTACTTCGCGCTGAACGACGCCCTCTGCAAGATGCGGGGCGACAAGTATCTGTTCCAGATCAAGGGGACCGACGAGTTCCGAGTCCAGCACGACAACGTGATGCTCGAGTCGTGTAACACGAGCTTTCAGGTGCATTTCCAGGCGGGCCCGGCCGAGTTTGCGCGCCTCTACAACATCGCTCAGGTGTGCGCCGCGCCGACGCTCGCGATCGCGACCAACTCTCCGATGCTCTTCGGAAAGCGGCTCTGGTACGAGACGCGCATCGCGCTCTTCCAGCAGTCGATCGACACGCGGGGCAGAAACCTTCGGGAGCGGCAGCCCCGCGTCAGTTTCGGTTCGCGCTGGCTCGACGATTCGGTGCTCGAGATCTTCCGCGAGGACATCAGCCGCTTCAGGCTCCTGATCCACACCGAGGTCGACGACGACCCGTTCGAAGAGCTCGCCGCCGGTCGCGCACCGTCGCTCAAAGCGCTGCGGCTGCACAACGGCACCGTCTATCGCTGGAATCGAGCCTGCTACGGTGTGAACGAGGACGGGCAGGCTCACCTGCGGATCGAGAACCGGGTTCTCCCGTCGGGGCCGACGCCGCTCGACGAGATGGCGAACGCCGCGTTCTGGTTCGGGCTGATGATCGGCGTCGACGAGCACTACCCCGACGTTCGCGACCACATCGAGTTCGACGAAGCGAAGACGAACTTCCTCGGCGCCGCCCGCTACGGACTGAAGGCGTCGGTGAAATGGCTCGACGGGAAGACGTACCCGGTCGCCGAGCTCCTCGAGAACGAGCTCGTGCCGCTGGCGCGCGAGAGTCTGCTGAAGCGCGGGATCGACGCCGCAGACGTCACCCGGTACCTGGACGTGATCGAAGAAAGGACCCGCACTCGCCAGACAGGCTCGGCGTGGCTCCTCAACTCGTTCAACCAGATGAAGGAGCGCCGCGCGCTCTCCGAGCGGCTCAGCGCGATCACCGCAGCCACGATTCGCCGGCAGGAAGAGGGACGCCCGGTCCACGAGTGGGCCCTCGCCGAGGTGAAAGAGGGGGCGCGATGGAAGGACGACTTCCAGACCGTGGGGCAGTTCATGCGGACCGATCTCTTCACCGTGAGCGCCGACGAGCTCGTCGACCTCGCCGCGTCCGTCATGGACTGGCAGCAGGTACGGCACATTCCGGTCGAGGACGACGGCGAGCACCTCGTCGGGCTCGTGACCTACCGGTCGATGTTGCGGCACCTCACCACGAACCGCACCGAGACGTCTTCGATCCCCGTCAGCTCGATCATGCAGGCCAACCCCGTCACGGTGAAGGCGGACACGGCGACGCTCGAAGCGATCCGGATGATGCGCGA
>CAYPJU010000074.1:0-35201 GCA_964411125.1 uncultured Bradymonadales bacterium
CCTCACGTCTCACGCCAGGCGTGAAGCGTGTGGCCAAGCGTGAACGGATCCCCCGGCGGACAGGCAACGTTTGACACTGCGGATGGGGAGTGCTATTTCCCCTCGCCTCGCTCGCGCGAGCCGAATGGATGGAAGCTCAGGAGAAGCACCGTGGCGAATTCGAAGTCCGCACTGAAACGAGTCCGACAGAACGAAACCCGACGCGTACGTAACCGCGTCGTTCGATCGTCGATCCGCACCTACACGAACCAGTTCGACAAAGCAGTCGAAGCCGGCTCCAAAGAAGACGCCTCGGCGGCCTACGAGAAGATCGTTTCGATCCTCGACCGCGCCGCATCGAAAGGTGTCATTCCGAAGACCCGCGCTTCGCGCAAGAAAGGCCGTATGGCCGCCCGGCTCGCCAGCATCGGCTGAGCCACCCTCACCCTCGAGCCAGGCCGAATCTCTGCGCGAAGTCCGTGAGATCGCGGTAAACCGCGACCTCCGAGCCGAACGGATTGGTGCGTCCGTGGGAGAACCACGCGGCGCGCATGCCCGCGTGGAGGGCTCCCCGCACGTCGTTGTTCGGATCGTCGCCGACGTGGAGAACGCTGTCGGGTCGCAGCCCACCCAGCGCATCGAGGACGAACTCGAACGCGCCGCGAGCCGGCTTCCAGAACCCAATCTCGTCAGAGACCCAGATTCTTTCTCGGGGGACGACCGATTCGAGCGCGAGCGCCGCGATCTTCGGCCACTGCGTCGCCGCTGTCCCGTTCGTCAGGATCCCGACCTCGTAGTCTTGCGCGACGCGGGCGACCACTCGCAACATCGTCTCGTCAGGCGCGACGCATTCCCCGATTCGCTGGCGATAGTTCCCCCACAGTTCGTCGGCTCCCCGGCCAGTGACACCGCTCAGCCACCCAAAGAACTCCGCGCGTTCGCGGTATCCGGAGTCGTCTTCGACGAGCGCCCGCTCGAGCTCCTCGCCCGATAAGCCGACATGATCGTTGAGCCACCCTCGAACGGCGCTCGTACGATCCAGCAGCGTGTTGTCGAGGTCGAAGACGACCGCAACGACCGAACTCATTCGATGATCTCGAGCCCGTCGATCGGTCCCTTTCCAAGTCGGACGAGGCGAGGAACGTCTTCGCTGAAGTCGAGCACGGTGGACGGCTCTGGGAAGACGTAGCCCCCGTCGACGACGGCTGCGAGGGCGTGCCCGAAGGAGTCTTCGAGGGTCCATGGGTCTGCGACCAGCTCGCCGTCGAGCGTCGCCGATGTCGTCGCGATGGGATTTCGCAACTGCGCGACGATGTCGCAGGGGATGGCGGCGTCGGGGACGCGGATGCCGACCGTCTTGCGCTTCGTCAGCATCACTTTCGGCACGAGCTTCGTGGCCGGGAGGATGAACGTGTAAGGCCCCGGCAAGAGCCGCTTCATCGTGCGGTAAGCGAAGTCGCTGATGAACGCGTATTCGGCGATGTTGCTGAGATCTCGGCAGATGAACGAGAGCGGGCTCGGGTCGTCCTTCATCTGGTTGACGAGACGATGGAGCGCTTCGACCCCTTCTCGGTGAAAGATGTCGCAGCCGATTCCGTACACCGTATCGGTCGGGTAGGCGACCAAGCCGCCCTCTTTGAGGAGGCTGACCACCTGTTCAATCTTTCTGGGCTGGGGGTGTTCCGCGTTGACTTCGAGTATCACTCGAGGTTCCTGGGCGTCGGTCTCGAGTCAGGATGGGAGCTTGATGGTAGGCTCTTCGGGATGGGCGCGGTAGAAGAGCAGGATCTTCCCGATCCACTGGACGAGGAGTGCGTCGGCCCCCTTCGCGAGGGCGGTCGCGATCTCGTCGATGGCGTCCGGATCATGAACCTTTACTTTCACCAACTCGTGGGCGAGGAGCTGCTCGCTCAAGTTTTGGATGAGGGAATCTGTGACTCCTTTCTGACCGACCAGGACCAACGGCTTCTTGTCATGAGCAAGAGAGCGAAGGTGCCGCCTTTGTTTGCCGGTGAGCGAGGGGCTCAGAGTTTCGACCAGTCCCATACGACGTCTCGTTCGAGTTCGGGGAGGCGGACTTTGCAACCGGCGGCGCGGAAAATCAAGGATTTCGGCAAATCGAGGTCCTCCGGGCCCACGTCGCGGGTCGCCCATCCGAACATCGACGCACCAACCGAGAGGTCGAGAACGTTCCGTCAGGCGCAAAATTCGGGGGAACCCTTAACATTCCGAGCGAAGATCGGTTATTCTCCCGCCGAATTTGTGTCCGCGGGGAGTGGTCGGTGAAAGTTTGTCCCAGTTGTCAGTCGCGCTTTGCGGGCGGCGAAGTCTTTTGTCCTCACGACGGGACGAAGCTCGTCGATGCCAGAGAGCTGTCCCCCGGCGAGCTGACGGGTTCGCAGCTCGGCGACCACGTCCGGCTGGATCGTCTCATGTTCAGCGACGGGGCGGGCGAGCGCTACGCGGGCCGGATGCTGGACAGTCGACGACCCGTCTTCGTGACGGTCTTCAACCAGGCCCTCGACGTATCGGAGACGGCTGAACAGGCCTTTGCTGCGCTGCGCGCGGCGGTCGGCGCCCCGCTCCCCGATCAGGTGAGCACGGTGCTCGACTTCAAGGTCGACCACACTCCCCCGTACATCATCGAGAACGAGCCGCGCGGCCCGAGCCTCCGTGCGATTCTCGACGAGTCTCAGCGCATCGAGTGGAAGAGCGCGACGCGCATCGTCGCCAACCTCGCCCGGATCGGCCAGTGGCTGGTCGGCGAGGGAGCGCGAGCGCCGGTATTCCATCCGGCATCGGTGTACGTGACGCGTCTCGCGGACGGCTCCGTGCAGGTCGCCGACTGGCATTTCGAGGCGCTGCTGCCTGCCGACTCGCCCACCCGGGTCCTCAAGCAGAGCTCGGGCTCTTTCGTGGGCTACGTCGACTACATGGCCCCAGAGCTCGCCGACGACTCCACGGCGGGCGACATCCGGACGACCCTGTACGGTCTGGGCTGCCTGCTCTACGAAATGATCATCGGGAAGCCTCCGCTCCCCGCTCCGACCGCCGTCGAAGCGATCCAACGTCATCGGCACGAGAAGCCGGTCCGACTCAGCATCGCCCGTGGCGGGGG
Organism: uncultured Bradymonadales bacterium; assembly: GCA_964411125.1. Classification (GTDB taxonomy): domain Bacteria; phylum Myxococcota_A; class Bradymonadia; order Bradymonadales; family Bradymonadaceae; genus JBFIHF01. Next base: position 3,098 of record CAYPJU010000074.1, read on the forward strand.
CGAGTTGCCGCCGGAGCTCGATTCTCTGGTCGAGATGCTCCTGTCGAAGGATCCGGACACTCGCTTTCAGAACGCCGACGCGCTCTGCGCCGCGATGGCCGGGCTGCTCGAAACGACCCCGCGCGATCTCGCCCCAATGGTCGAACGTTCGACCGAGGTCGATCAGGACGACCTCTACCGAACGATCGACATGGAATCGATCGACCGTGCGGCGCTCGATCCGCCGGCAAAACAGGAGGAGAAGACCGCGGCAAAGGCCAGCCGGGTCTCCTCCTCGCGTGCCATAAGCGGAGAATCGAGCACGGCGAGCGACGACGATGAAGCGCCCGTGCGGAAGACCCTTTTGTTCGGCTCGCTCGGCGACGCGGTCAGCAAGCGGGCTGCGGAGCTCGACGCAGAAGAGTCGGCCGACGTCGAGATCGCCAAACCCGTCTCCAAAAGCGACGAGGGGGCCGAAGACGACGACGTCGGTACCGCGAGCCCGACCTTGATGTCCTTCGGTGCGGCCGCGGCGGGCTCGGCTTCCGCCGCCCCGAAGCAATCGAACGACGACCCGGACAGCGTTCAGGCGCTGCGGCGCTCCGACGTCTCCGCCGAGTTCGACATACCGATGCCGGACGAGAACGAACGGCCGACGAAGAAGACGAGCCCCCTCCCCTCAGACTTCGCGGCTCCATCGGCTGCCTCCGAAGTCTCGGACGCCTCCGACGACGGCGTAGCCGAAGAACCGCCGGCCGAAGAGAAGGTCGCGACGACTGAACCAGCGGCGGAAAAGATCTCGGGAAGAAAGAGGAAGAAGAAGCCGACGCCGCGGCACGAGGAAACCGCGAAGGAGCCCGCCGACACGAAGAAAGACGACGCACCGGCGGCCCCCGAGCCCGCTGGGAGTCCGATCGCGTCCGCCGAGGCGGTGGGGAATGTGAACCAGGACGACAGCATCGAGATGCTCGCGCCGAACTGGTTCGCGAAATCGACCGAAGAGGCGTGGGACTCGAGCATCGTGCACGAGGAACACCGCGCCGCCGAGCGCAAGAACCGCTCGATCGTCGTCGGGATCGTGGCGGCGGTCGTCGTCGCCGCCATCGGGTTGTTCGTCTGGGCCGAGTACATCTACAGTCCTGAGGACGGCACGGAGGGGCCCGACGAAAACGTGACGGAATCGGCCGAGGCCGACGAGCCCGAAGAGGTCGATCTCGCGCCATTCGTCGCGGCGTTCGACGCCGCGATGGCGTCGGACCGTCTCGTCAATCCTCGCTCGAATTCCGCGGTCTCGGCGCTCGAAGATCTGAAGCGTCGCGGGCCGGAGTCGCCCGAGTACGAGAAGGCTCGTCAACAGTTCGTCGAGAGCGCCCGCGAAGCGGCGAAGAAAGCCGACGCGGCAGGGAACTTGGCGGAAGCACGCGCGCTCGCGGGATACGCGAGCCAACACGCGCCCGACGACGCCGAGCTCGCCAGGATGACGCAGGATCTCCAGGCGCGCTTCACCAACGCTGCCGAGGCGGACGCCGGAGCCTCCACCGATGCCGGTGCCGATTCGGGCGCTGCCGACGCAGGAGCGGGGGAAGAACCACCCGCCGAGGTCGCCGCGACCGAACCGGCACCCAAGCCCGAGCCGCCCAAAAAGAAAACGCAGCGGAAGAAGCAGCAGCGCAAGAAACAGCAGCCCAAACGCGGCAGCGGAAAGAGCGCGGACGCGCTCGTCAAAGAGGCCCGCGCGGCGTTCAGCCGCGGCGAGATGGCGACCGCGACCAACCTCTATCAGGAAGCGCTGAAGGTCGCCCCGAACGACGGCGACATCTACGCCGGTCTCGGGAAGGTCTACTTCGAGCGCGCGAACTACCGGCAGGCGGTCCAGTACCAGCAGAAAGCAGTGCGCTACTCACCGGGCCGAATGGACTACCGGGTGAGCCTCGGGCAGTCGTTCTACCGGCTCGGGAAGTACGAGCAGGCGATCACCGTGTGGGAAGGTGTGCTCAAGAAAGAGCCGAACAATCGCTTCGCGCGACAGTACATCGAACTCGCCAAGAAGAAGCTCTGACAGAGCCTCTCGTCAGCCGGGCAGCACGACCACCTCTTCGTCCGACCATCGACAGCGTCGCTGAAACTCTCGCAGCGCGAGATGCGGATGATTCTCCGACCAGTATCGGAGCATCGCTCGCTTGGTCTCGGCGCGCGTCCGCCCCTTGATTACGACGCCGGATTCGGTCTTGGTCGGGTTTTCGAGGGGGGAGACGAGCAGCGTCTCCGCGAATCGGTTCAGAAGCTTGGTAACCCCATGGTGACTGTCCTGGGCCCGGGTCCTTGTCGTCGTGACGGGTGCGCGGCCTGCAGAGGCCTCCAAAACGCGGGGGCTATCTAGAAGATGGAGATCGCGGCGTCAACAGGTTCTTGCCGTGGTCAGCCCGGCTGTCGTGGGGCGACGCTCCGACGACGCCGAGAGGCGTGGAAACGAAGTCCCACGCCACGCAAGCCGCCCACTTGCGGTCAGTCGGCCGTCCCGTCGAACCCGAAGCCGTCGATCGTCTCGCGCCCGTCGGGGCGCGGTCCTTTGACGCGCCCGAGGAAGCTCTCGAGCGCCGCCCCCTCCAGCACCTCGACGTCTTTGAGGGTCTCGGACATCTCCTTGAGCAGCTCGACGTTGTCCTCGAGCAGCTTGCGAGTCTTCTGGTAGAGGGCTTCGACCAGTTGTTGGACTTCGTCGTCGATGATCTGTGCGGTCTGTTCGGAGTAACGACGTGGCGCGAGGCCGCTCTCGGCGAGGAACGAGGAATCGCCCCCGCTGTAGCTGACGTTGCCCAGACGCGCGGACATCCCGTACTCGCGGATCATCCGTCGCGCGAGGTCCGTGACGCGCTGCAGGTCGTTGGAGGCGCCGGTGGAGACGTCTCCGAAGATGATCTCTTCGGCGGCGCGCCCGCCGAGCAGGCCGCAGATCTTGTCGTTCAGTTCGGACTGCGTCATCAGGTATCGGTCTTCGAGTGGTACTTGAAGAGTGTAGCCGAGGGCCGCGATACCGCGGGAGACGATGCTGACCTTGTGTACGCGGTCGACCTCTCCGAGCGCCGCCCCGACGAGCGCGTGGCCCGTCTCGTGGTAGGCGACGATGTCCTTTTCTTTGGGGTTGAGACGTCGGCTCTTCTTCTCGAGGCCCGCCATCACCCGCTCGATCGCCTCCTGGAAGTCGCTGGTGTGGACGGCATCGGCGCCGCGCCGCGCCGCGAGAAGCGCCGCTTCGTTCACGACGTTGGCGAGGTCCGCGCCGACGAAGCCGGGGGTCTGCTGCGCGATGACCTGCAGATCCACGTCGTCGGCGACGACCACCTGGCGCGAGTGAACTTTCAGGATCGCTTCGCGTCCGCGAACGTCGGGACCATCCACGACGACCTGTCGGTCGAAGCGGCCGGGTCGCAGGAGCGCTGGATCGAGCACCTCGGGCCGGTTGGTGGCGGCGAGGAGAATGACGCCCGCGGTCGCGTCGAACCCGTCCATCTCGACGAGGAGGGCGTTGAGGGTCTGTTCGCGCTCTTCATTGGACTGCATCGCGTTCGACTGCCTCGATTTGCCGATCGCGTCGAGTTCGTCGACGAAGACGATGCAGGGGGCGTGACGTCGCGCTTCCTCGAAGAGGTCGCGGACGCGGGCAGCGCCGACACCGACGAACATCTCGACGAAATCGGAGCCGCTCAGGTTGAAGAACGGCACGCTCGCCTCGCCTGCGACGGCCCGCGCGAGCAGAGTCTTCCCGGTCCCGGGCGGGCCCACGAGCAGCACCCCCTTGGGGACCTTGCCGCCCAGACGCGTGTAGCGCTCGGGCTCTTTGAGGAAGCCGACGATTTCTTCGAGTTCTTCTTCGGCTTCTTCGCAGCCGGCGACGTCTTCGAAGGTGACGCCGGTTCCCTTTTCGAGGTTCAGCTTCGCTTTGCTTCGTCCGAAGCTCGAGACGGGGTTTGGTTGGCCGAACCCACCGTCACGCATGTAGCGAGCGAAAGCGAAACCGCCCCAGAGTAGCGCGAGGAGCAGGAAGAGACTCCAGGTCTCTTCCCCACCGCATCCGTCCGAGTAACGTGCTTCGTATTCGACGTCGTAGTCTTCGAGGAGCGGGACGAGGGAGTCGTCGTCGCGGACCGTGTTGGAGCGCCACGCTTTGACCTCCACGCCCTCGGAGTCCTCGGTGTTCGCGTCTTCGAGAGCGGCCTCGGTCGGTCGAGCGACGATCGCGTCGTCCACGATACGGACCGACTCGATCTCCCCGCTACGGATCTTCTGCTTCAGCTCACTGTAGGGAATCGGCACCTCGCCTGTGACGAGCGGGCTCGCCAGCAATTCGAGAATGCCGAAGATCAGAAGCCCGAGCAGCATGATCCACAGCAGCCGGTTGCGTTGGCTGCGTGGCCCGTCCTGATCCGGTTCGTCTCTTTTTTTGTCGCGGGGGTCTCTATCCATAGCTCTCACGCTCGACGCACGGCAGTGGACCGAGCGCCCCGACGCGTCTATCCTCGGGTTGCACGAATCGTAGGTTCTCCCCTGCCCCTGTCAACGAGGCGAATGCCGAGTTCACTCCGACATCTGGCGCTCGCGGCGCTGCTCTTCAGTTCGGCCTGCAGCCCGGACGCGTCGGGAAGGTTCACGATCGATGGTGTCACGGCGCATGAGGAATGTCTCGGAGCCGTGTTCCCGTTCGAGCCTTTCTTCCTGACGTTACGGGAGCGGGCCGACGCGACGGCGATCTTTCTGCAGTCGCGTGGAGGCGCCTTCCAGTACGTCGATGTGATCCATTTCGAAATCTTCGAGGCGGAGAGCATCGAGACGGGAGTCCCTTACACTCTAGACCCCATCACGATGGAAGACTCCCGGATCGTTTCGGGCGTGGAGCTCGGCGAGTCGTGCCCCGAGCTCTTCGACTCTCTCACCATCGACGGCACGCTCGAGTTCGATTCGTTCTCTCGGGAGGTGGACGGTTTGGTGCGCGGGACCGTCGACGGGTCACTTCGAAGCCTGCGGACCGGAGAAGACGTCGCTAGCTCCATCGCGGGGGACTTCGAGTTCACGGTGCAGGTGGGCCAACCCTTCGAAGAGTTCCGTAATTGAACGGCAGGAGCCTGGCGGCGGTCGCCCTCCTGGCGATGCACTGCTCTTCGTACGGGCTCGCCGATCGCCCGGGGGAGACCGTGACGAATGCTCCGTTCGCCGTCCACACGGTCATCATAGACGCGTCGACGAGCGCGGACGCCGCGCTGCTGACGCGCGGTATGGTGAGCGCGCTGCAGCGCCACGGGATTCCGAACGCTCGTTGGACCACCGACGCGACGATCCCCGCCATCGCGTGCGAGGTCGACGTGGAGGAGGAAGCGATCGAGAATGCAGCCCGCGTCGTCGCCTCGGCGACGTGCGACGTCGACGGCACGACCACGGTTCGGAGGGACGCTGCGACGCAGCTTCAAGTCGCCCCTTCCGATCGCGTCACCGACCGGTCCCGCGCGGTCGAACTGGCGGCAGGCAATGCACTCGAGGCAGCGGCCAGCGAGGTCGCGCGACTTCTGACCCCCGACGAGACGTCCGATGGCTCGAAAGAAAAGTGACCGACGCGAGATTTTCCGGAAGCTGAAGTCTGGAGACGTCGCCCCGCTCTATTACCTGCACGGCCCGGACGTCTTCATGTTGGACACCGCCGTGGACGCGATCGTCGCCGCGGCGTTGCCGGAGGGTCCCAACGATTTCAATTTCGAGAAGTTTCGCGGGAACGACGCCAACGCCGCGACGATCCGCAACGCTGCCGAGACGCTCCCCTTCCTCTCCAAGCGTAGGCTCATCGTCGTCTCGGACGCGCAGGAGATGCTGGCGAGCGAACTCGACGCCCTGACGGACTATTTCGCCGACCCTGCGCCGACGACGTGCATGGTCGTCGTCTCCATGACGCAAAAGAAGAAGCTCGACGGGCGGACGAGCGCAGTGAAGGCTCTCCGAAAGAGCGCCGAAGAGTTCGAGTTCGCGCCGCTGCGGGACTACGAGGTCGCCGACGTCCTCAAGCGAAACGCGCAGTCGCTCGGCATGCAGCTCGACACCGACGCAGCCGCGTATCTCGTCGAGGCCCTCGGAACCGACATGGCGACGTTGACGGGCGCGCTCGAAAAGATCGACCTCTACCTCGGCACCGAAAACCGGCGCGCCACGGGTGAAATCGTTCGTGATGTGGTCGCCGACACGCGCGTCCGCACCGTCTTCGAGCTCACCGACGCCCTGGGGGCGCGCCAACTCGGGCCGGCGATCCGAATCCTGCACCGGATGCTCGACGCCGGGGAGAGCGCCGTCGGGGCGACGGCAATGGTCGCTCGCCACTTCCGCATCGTCGGGAAGCTGCAGGACCCCGAAGTCCGTTCGATGTCGGATCGGGACGCGGCGCGACAGGCCGGGGTCGTCCCCTACTTTTTGAAGGACTACAAGGCGGACGCGCGCAAGTTCACGCCTGCCGAGGTCGCCCATCTGCGGCGGCGCCTGGTCGAGACCGACCTCGACCTCAAGTCGAGCCGCCTGAGCGACCGAACGATCGTCGAGTCGCTGATCTTCGAGGTCTGTTCGCGGGACGGCGCTACACCGTGAAGCAGTGGACCCGGCACCACCAGGCGCTCCTCGAGGCGACCCGCGCCTCCGCCATCATCCCCCCGCTGTATGCGCGTCTGTCGCTCGAGCGGTTCCACCCCGCCGACGACGAGATACGAAGACTTCGGGACTGGGCGACGTCCCTTCGCGGAGATCCCGGCTGGACAGTGCTCAGGGCCGCCCTCGACGTTCCCGCCGCATGGCCGCAGGCATGGACCGAGGCGGTCGACGCGGGGTTCTCGCCGCGCACCGACCATCATCACGCCCTGTTGTTCGGGGAGTTCGCCGATCGCTTCGTCGAAGCCTCCGATTACGAAGCCGCGACGCTCGCCTGGAGGCGCTCTGTCCGCGCCTGGGAGCGGGTCTTCCGCAGCGGCTATGCCGACGAGCTCTTCGAGATCGTCGGAGGCGAGCTCGCCAGCCGCGAACCCCACCTGCTGGCGGAGATGCTCGGACCGCTCGTGCGCCCCCGGACGGAGGAGCTGCGTCGAGCGGCCGGGCTCCACCCCGAGCGACAGCACCCCGAGGTAGACGCGAGGCTCGCGAGATTCGCGCTCGGCGCTCTGCGAGTACTGAGTGGAGCTTCCGGACATCCCGCCCTCGAGCACGCAGCCGGACTCGCTCGAAACTCGATCGCCACGGTCGCTGTCGAGGTGGTCCGACGCTTCGAGCAGCTCGGTGAAGATCACGACCTTTCGACCGTGAGCGGCGCCGAAGTGCTCGCCCGGTACGCCTGGATCGACGACTACTTTCGAATCGCCGATCTCACAGAGGGAGCCAGCATTGCGGTCGTCACCGCCGCGACGGACGAGGGCTGGGCGCTCCGGCGCCTCGGGCGCGACGACGACCCCTTCTTCGACGACATCTTCGTCCGTGCCGCGCGCTTCAACGACGACCTCGAAGAGCGGCTGCGCTCGTTCGAATCGGCGTTCGGTCAGAACAGCAAGTGCGCAGACTTCCTCGTCTTCGTCGGCGAGGTGGAGCGGAACCTCGAAGATCGCAAGGCGACGTTTCGGCGGGGTCTGACGGTCTGCCCCGGTCACCGCAACAGCGCGATGTTGCTGGCCCACGTGCTCGTGCGCGAAGCGGAAGCGACCGTCGCGCAGTCCGCGCTCACACCAGCTCTGGTGACGAAGAGCTCCCTCGCGAAAGAACGGGTCGGAGTCCAACTCCGGGAGGCGTGGGAGAAACTACGCGAGGCGGAGTCCGTGTACGCGTTCGACGAGGCGCTACCCGACGTGAAACGCCAGGTGAGTGAAGAAGCCAATCGCCTCGGCGTCGACCTGCCTTCCTGGGAGGAAGAAGGGTAATCGGTGCTTCAGTCGGCGGGACGCGCTCGTTCGAGCCACTCTCGCATCTTCTCGTCTTCGCCGCTGCGCACGGCGGCGTCGACACTCCGCCCGAGCAATCGGTCGCGAAGGTTCGGATCGATCTCCCCGCCCCCGTCTAGCGCGCGGCGGGTCGCGATGAGCGCCGGATCCGAGAGCCCGTGAGCGAAGAGTCGGTCGGCGAGCGCTGCGAATCCGAAAGACGGCGCCGGCGCCCTCTCGCAGTACTCGATGGCGAGCCGCTCGAGACGCTTTCGATTCTGGTCGTCGATGCCGTCGCCCTCGAGCTCGCGAGCGAGGAGAAGCGCGACGATTCGGAGCTCTTCCGCCGAGGCGTCCATTGCGGCCCGCACGACGGGCTCGAGCGCCGACGCCCCACCGCCGAGGCGGTCCGCCACGAGCCTCGCGAGCCCCGTACCAGGTTCGGAAATCCGAGGCTCTCCTCGCCAGGCTGCGACGAGCAGCCCGAGCCCCGGGGAGACATCGAGCGCTTCGGCCTCGTCGCAAGAGACTTCGTCGAGCGGCCGGTCGCGGACTTCGCCCAACGCCAATCGCGCGCGCAGTCGAGCCCGCAGCGCCTCCCGCGCCTCTTCGGGAATCAGGTCGACCAGCTCGTCGAGCCGTTCCACCTCGGTGTCCTCGAGCGCGGGCCCCAGGGTCGCGAAGATCGCGGGGACGAACGGGTCGACGACCACCCCTGCGACACTTGCGTTCCGTCGGCCTCGCAAACGCATGGCATCGATGAAGTGGTCGTAGCCCCGCACCCTGTCCAGCCAGAAAGGGGAAGCCGTCAACCCCCATGCGAGCCACACCATGTCGTCCGCCGAGAGCGCGCTCCGGTCGATGGATCGCGCCATCGCCCTCCCCTCCTCGGACCGGTCGTGGCTGCGAAGGAGCGCCACCGCGGCGCGAACGCGGCAGTGCTCGGCGCGGCGCGCATCGCTGTCGAACAGCTCCGCCGCCCGAACGAAATGGCTCACGACCTGCGTCGACTCTACAGCACCTGCCGTAAGCTCCAGGAAGTGCGCCGTTCCGTAGGGCCCCCACGGTGATCGCGGCGCAACGCGCGTCAGGACGCCGGCGAGTTCGCGCCCGGCCGCCAGCGCCTCCGCCTCCTCGGCGAGCCGGAGCAGGCGGCGTTGGACCGGCTGCGGTAACGTCCGCGCGTCTTCGAGCGTCGCCCCAGCCGCCACCCGGACCAGGCTCGGGTCGTCGGTCCGGAGCGCCGCCCGCAGCGTTTCACGCGCCAGGCAGCGCCACGCCGCCGAATCCCGCGGTGTGGCATGGAGGGCATCGGCGAGCGGCAGCAGACGCTCGGTGGCCAGACGCCAGTCTCCACCCCCTGCCGCCGATTCCGCCGCCGACGTTCGCAGAGCGACTTGAGCCGCCTCCCAGAGGCCGGAGACACCGCGCAGGTCTTCGAAATCGAAAGACGCCATCAGCGGCTCACGAGGCCGAGGGTCGGCAAGCGCTCGTAGCCGCGCCGCACCGCCGCAGCCGCCTCCCAAAGCCGATCGAGCTCGACTTTTGCTTGCGCCGCAGTCAGCCGATCGACGTCGAGCCTGGCGAGCGGCCGCTCTACCCGTCTGCCGAGCTCAGCCTGCAGCCGGTCGACTTCGCGTCGCTGGATCTCGCTCGTCTCCGGATTCCCGGAGTAGTCGTAGCCCGCGAGCGCGGTCTTGAGGTCCTGGACCTCCGCGATCAGCCCGACTCGCAGTCTGACGAGCTGCTCGCCCGCGTCGGTGCTGCGGAACCGGTACTCGTCCTGCGCGATACTCTCCCAGATCGCCTGGACCTGGTTGAAAGCCGCGGACCAGCGGTCCTGCTCGCGCCCGTCGTAAGCCTCGCGTCCTTCGGCCTGCAACTGGTCGAGCTTCGCGCGCCACTCCTCGGTCGACATGCCGAGCTGGCGCTTGCCGTCGCCGCGGTAGACGACCCGCTTGACTGCATCCATCACCTGCTCGAACCGGCTCCAACCCGGCGTGAGTTCGGTGTCCCGATTTCGGTAATCGTCCATCAGCTCCTCGAGCCGACCGACGAGCGCCCGGAGCTTGTCGGGGTCGGTGCGGGCCGTCTCCCGGATTCCGTTCACCAGCGGCTCGACCTGGCGTCGGAAGTACTTCGCCTCGAGGCCCCACAGCTTGCGCTGCACCTCGTCGGCGTCGTCCAAGAGCGCCTCGACCGTCTCCCATTGGAGGACGTCGCGCGGTGGCGGCGGCTCGATCTGAGCCCAGAACTTCTGTCCGGCGACTTCCCCCTGCGCCACGATCGCCATCGCCTCGTCAATCTCGACGTCGAGGTCGACCGGCGAACCGATCGGCGTGTCGTCGGGGACCGTCAGATGGATCGTCCGAATCGGGAAACGATTCTGGAAGAGCCGCAGCACCACCGCCCCGGAGCTGTCCGTCGTGTAGAACCGGAACTCGCCACGCGCAGGCAAGCTCGTCCCTCGGGTCAGCAAGGTCTCCCGACCGACGCGCGCATCGCGGACGACCTCGAGATGTATGTCCTTGGCGAGCACCGACGGGTTCGACAGCGCGCCCCCCGTTGGTCGGTAGTCCTTGTCGAGCCCGCGCACCGCGGTGATGTCGAAAGCGGCGAGCGGCTCGCCGTCGGCGTCGCAAAATTCGAGGCGGTACTCGTAGCGAGCGGGATCGGGGAACGCCAGGTCCTCGAACTCGAACCGCACCCCGTCTTCCTCCTCTCGCGAGGCGCGCGTCACCGCCTCGACGTCCCCGGCCGGATTGAAGAGAACCGCCGACTCGATCGCGTCGACGTCGTCGTTGGGCTCGAACGATCCCGCAATCCGCATCTGGGGCTCGTTCGTATACATCCGCGAATCGATCGTGAGCTCGCCCTCGTCGGTGACCCACCGGGACCCTGCGAGATTCGCCGCCTGGATCGCTGCCCCGAGCGCGACGCAGGTGTCGGGCTCGTCCTGCAAGAGCTCGACGGCCCGCGTCTGCCCGTCGCAAAACGCCTCGCGCACGCGCTTCAGCACCAGCGGGACCCGGGTCGAACCGCCCACCATCAGCACGTGATCGATGTCGGCAGCTTCGATGCCGGCTCGGTCTTTCGCCGCGGCGATCGCCTCGTGGCACCGCTCGATCGTCTGGTCGACGAGGTCTCCGACGAGCCCCTCGAACGCCGCCCGAGAGACTTCGAGTTCGATGGTGACCTGATCTCCGTTCTGGTCTTCGAAGAGGTCGCGGCGGGCCGCGTAGTGAACGTCGGTGCTGCTGAGCGCCTCCTTCACCTCCTGGGCCACTCTGGTCAGCAGCAGATGACGCCGGGCGTCGTCTGCGTCCGCGCTCGGATCGAGATCGAGCGCGTAACCCGATTCGACGAGCCGCTCCCTCAGATGCTCGGCGAGGCGGCGGTCGAAGTCGTCACCCCCGAGGAAGTTGTCGCCGTCGATCCCGAGCACCTGGTACTCGCCGCTCAGGCAGCGGATGACGGAGACGTCGAACGTACCGCCCCCGAGGTCGTACACGAGAAAGATCCCGTCACCGATTCCGTGCTTCCAAGCGTAGTACATCGCCGCCGCGGTCGGCTCTTGGACGAGCCCGGCGACCTGGAGCCCAGCGATGTCGCCGGCGCGCCGCGTCGCCTCGATCTGTGGAGCGTCGAAATACGCCGGTACGGTGATCACCGTCGCGCCGACAGCAGTCGGGCCGCCCCGCGTCTCGGTCACGAAGTCCTCGACCGGGGCCAGCAGCCCCTCGAGCACGCGAGCCGAAACCTCAGGTGGCGTGAGCCGGTGGGGTCCGACCTGCAGCTCCTGGTTCGAACCCATCTTGCGCTTCGTGCTGCTGACCGGGATCGGGGACATCGTCCGGCGATTCCACGCGTTCCAGCCGCTGACGAACCGTTCGGCTTCGGGGTCCCAACCGAGCATCGATGGGTAGGTCTTGCGTCCGAGTTCGTCGGCGACGAGCCAGATCTCGTCCCCCTCGGGAGACATCATGGCGACGGCCGAATTGGTGGTTCCGAGGTCGATACCGACAGGTCTGACGAGTTTCGTTTCCATGCGCGCAGTGTGGCCAATCGGGCCCCGCGCGACAAGGCGTGTCGCTCAGTCGTCGAGGATCGAGGGGGGCCGCGGCGCGTCTACGTGGTCTCCCCCCTCGAACACGGCGGCGTCGGCGAGCGTCGGCACGAGCGGTGCCGGCCTGGCTCGCGACAGGTAGCGAGGGACTTTCTCTCGCAGCGTCTCGATCGAGTCGGGCGATGCTTCCCGGGGGCGGGGATGCGCGAAGAAAGCCCAGCGGACACGGTCGCGATCGTTGACCGTCAGCTCGCGCCACAGTGCCTGCAGGCGCTCCTTCTCCTCGCCGGTAGCGCGCTCGGCACGCCGCTTCAAAGCCGCCGTAAGCTCGGCGGGGGTGAGACGAGGGTCGAGCTCGAGTTCGTCGAAGGGGTTCGTCATCACGCCTCGAACGCGCTCGGGAGGTGAGGTCGGAGACGATCGAGCGCTGCCACGGCGCGCTCCTCGAGCGGACCGACCACCGACATCGCGTCGAGCAGCGGCCGATCTTCCTCGAGAGCGTCGGCGACCTCCCCGTAGGTGGCCCGAAGATCTTCGAGCGGACCGAGGACGTCGTCGTCACCCAGCGCCTCCGCGATCGTCGGGGCCCAGCCGAGCAGCGTGTTCGCCGCCGCACGCCGCGCCCTCGCCATCCGGACCACGAACCGCTCTGCGAACTGCGCGGTGCCCGGGTCTCGGACGTCGGCCAGCATCTCCGAGAAGCGCGCCACGCCGCGAAGACCCGGCTGGTAGTTCTCGCGCGTCTCTTGAAAGAACTCCTTCTGGTTGTGGGCGTGTTCGTGAGCCCAGCGGAGCACGTCGACACGTTGCCGCGAGCGCGGTGCGGTCCACTCCGGGACTTCCCCCGGTCGCACCAGCAGCATCCAGTTGCGGAACACCTCGTCGTCGCCCTGCAGCTTCCGCTCGTCGAGGTCGGTCGACGCGCCGTCCGCGGTCACCACGCGTTTCTGGGCGAGGTCCACCTCGTAACTCGTGATCAGCCTCGGCAGCAGATCCTCGCCGAGCGTCACGATCGGGCGGCCCGAGGCTAGCTCGAACGCGACGACCTTCATCGTCTCGACAGGAGACAGATGAGCCACCTCGCGGATCTCCCAGCCGGTGTACCGACCGATCGCCGTCCACGGCCCGTAGTTCGAGAAGAGCTCCGCGTGCGGCGAGTACTCGCGCCGCTCTTCCTCGTGCTGGTTTATCTCGGGATCGAAGGCATACGTCACGAACGCAGCCGACGAGATGCAGCAGAGTTCGTCCGCAGTGACGTCCACCCCCCCGTGGTTCATCGCGTGGGCGACCCCCTCGATGAGTCCGGGGAGTCCCGGCGCGAAGTCCGGCGGGGTGATTTCGAGCGAAAGTGTCTTCGGAAGTGCTTGTTGCAACGTCTTACCGCAAGTTCTCGATGAAAAGTGTGGCGAGCCCCAGGAACGCCAGGAAACCAGTCACGTCGGTGAACGTGGTGACCATGACTCCGCCGCCCAGGGCGGGGTCTTGTTTGATCGCCTTCAGGAAGAGCGGCACCGCGGCGCCCGCGAATCCGGCGATCGCGAGGTTGAGGACCATCGCGACGAAAAGCACGATGCCGAGGAACGCGTTCCCCTTCCAGACGAACGCAACGGCAGCGGCGATCGTCCCGACCATGAGGCCGACGACGACCCCCACGGTGACCTGTCGAATGATCGCGCCTTTCGCGTCCGAGAAGTTCAGCTCTCCCAGCGCGATACCGCGGGTCACGACGGTGAGGGTCTGCGTGCCGCCGTTTCCGCCGATCCCGGCGACGACCGGCATGAAGGTGGCGAGGATGACGACCTCGGCGATCGATTGCTCGAAGATGCCGACGACCGTAGCGGAGAGCATCGCCGTGCAGAGGTTGAGGACCATCCACGGGAACCGCTTCCTGATCGAAATGTGAACCGGACTGTAGACGCGGTCCTCCTCCGAGAGGCCCTGCATCAGGTACATGTCCTCCGTCGCCTCTTCCTGCAGGACGTCGATGACGTCGTCCACGGTGATGACACCGAGGAGCTTGAAGGCGTCGTCGACGACAGGCACGGCGAGCAGGTTGTATCGGGCGGTGAGGTCGGCCACGACCTCCTGGTCGTCTGTCGCGTTCACCGCGATTGGGTCGGACACCATGACGTCGGAGAGGGTCGCGTCGACCGGCGAGGTGATGAGGCGTCGAATCGGCACGACCCCGAGAAACGTCCCCGCTTCGTTCACCACGTAGACGTAGAAGATGAACTCGGAGGTGGGCGCGAGTTCGCGAATCGCCTCGATCGCGTCCCGCACGTTGATCCCCTGGTCGAGGCGCAACATCTCGCTCGTCATCAACGAGCCGGCCGATTCGCTCGGGTACATCCGGATCGAGTCGATGCGCTGGCGATGATGTTTGGCGACGTGCCCCAGAACTGCGTCTACGCGGTCGGGCTCGAGCCGCCCCACGAAGAACGCCGCGTCGTCGGGCGCCAGCCGTTCGAGCATCTTCGCGATGCGCTCGTCGGAGAGGACCGCCAGGATCTCCGACAAGATCCCGTCGGGCAGCTCGGTGAGCGTCTTCGCTGCCTGCTCCTGGCTGTAGAGGATGTCGATGAAGGTCTTCTGCTCGGCGGGGCTCAGGTGCGGGAAGAGCTCCGCGAGCTCGGCGGGGCGGAACTTGTCGAGCGCTTTGACGACGCGGTCTTTTGCACCGTGCCGAATCAGCTTCCGGACCAGCTCGATCTGTGTGTTGTTGACCGCCATGCGTCGCGTTTACTCCCCGGGGTGGCGAATCGCAACCCCACCGGTTCCTCCGACCGCTGCGACGCCGAAGCCATCCGAGCTTGTGGATCGAAAGCTCCCCCAGTATGTTGCGCGAATTCCAGCTAAGAAATGACCAAGGAGCACCTCATGGCTGCCAATCGCATGCACCGTTACATTCTCGTCGCTCTCGTGGCTTTCGGCCTCGCAGGATGCGCCGCGAAGCGCGAATCGGCCCTCAAAGACGCCGACTCCATCGCGACCGCCACCGAACAGGGCGAGTTCTCGCAGACCCTGGCCCAGGCCCAGACCCACTGGGAACAACGCCTGGACAAAGGGAGCCTCCTCAAATCGATCAACCTGATGGAGAAGGCCGTCAAGATGCCCGCTTCCGACATGTCGGACGACGAGCGGAAGGCGAAGATCGCCGAGACCTACGAGATGCTTGCCCGCGCCTATTACTTCCTCGGCGACAGTCACATTCGACTGGAAGCACAGGAGGAAGGTGAGAAAGACGAGGAGATGATGGTCGCGTTCGAGAAAGGCGTGACCGCTGCGGAGAAGGCGATCGCACTGCGCGACCCCGCGTTCTCGAAGACCGTGGCCGACAAGCCCAATCAGTGGGAGGAAGCGGTCTCGAGCGCCCGACCGGAAGCGATTCCGGCGCTCTACTGGTACAGCACCAACCTCGGAAAGTGGGCCCTCCTCGAAGGGATCGCCACGATCCTCGCTCGCAAAGACGACATCAAAGCGACGATGGACTGGGTGATCCAGAAGGACGACACCTACTTCTACGGCGCACCGCACCGCTACTTCGGCGTCTACCACACCAAAGTGCCGATCGGTGGCGGCGACCCGCCCAAGTCGAAAGAGGCCTTCGAGCGCTCCATCGCGATCGCGCCGAACTACCTCGCCACCAAAGTGCTGATGGCCGAGACCTACGCCGTCCTCGCCGGCGACCGAGAACTCTTCGACACGCTCCTGAACGAAGTGGTCGGCGCCGACCCGAACGCTCTCCCCGAGATTGCTGCGGAGAACGCGCTCGAGCAGCGCAAGGCGAAAGAGATGCTCGCAAAAGGCGACGACCTCTTCTACTGAGACGAGCGCCCCGGCCGCATCACCGCTCTCGACTGGATTCGCAGTGGGGATCCGGGGAATATGCCGCCGATGAATAAGAGCCCGCGCCTCGATGTCTTGCGGGTGGAACGTCAGCCGCCGAACACGGAACCGACATGAAACATTTGATCCATCTCATCCTCGCCCTCTTCGTCGTCTCCCTCGCCGCGCCCGCCGCGGCTCAAGACTCCGAAGAGAAGTACGTATTGAACCTCGGGACCGTCGCGCCACCCAACACCCCGTGGGGCAAGCAGCTCAAGTCGATGAAGAAGCGCATCGAGAAAGACTCGGGCGGCCGCATCAAGGTGAAGCTCTTCATGGGAACGGCCGGCGGCGAGGTCAGCATCGTCCGACAGGCAAAGCGCGGCGAGCTGCAGGGCGCTGGCGTCTCCACGGGCTCCATCGCGAGCCTCGTCCCGGAGATGAACGTCTTCGAGCTCCCCTACCTCTTCAAGGACAGCGCGGAAGCGGACAAGATCATCGACAACCACCTGTACGAGCCAGTCAAAGAGATCCTGGCGAAGAACGGGTTCGAGCTCTACCTCTTCGCAGAGAACGGGTTCCGTAACTTCGCGGCGAAAGGCAAATGCATCAAGAAGCCCGAAGACCTCGCCGACCTGAAGATGCGCGCGCAGGAGTCGTGGGTGCACGAGGAGACGTACCGCGCGCTCGGCGGTAACCCCGTCCGCATCGCAGTTCCCGAAGTCCTCAGCTCGCTGCAGAACAACAACGTTCAGGGCTTCGACAACACGCCGCTCTTCGCCTTCGCGACGAGCTGGTACCAGGCCGCCGACCACTGGACGGTGAGCGACCACATCTATCAGCCGGCGATCATCGTCTACAACAAGGAGTGGTTCGACAAACTCCCCGAGGACCTGCAGAAGGTTCTGCTCGCCGACCGCCAGAAGGAGACCGACTACGGCCGAAACCTCGTCCGCAAGCTTCACCCGAAGCTCGTCGAGAATCTCCAGGCCGCGGGCCTCACGGTCTGCACGCTGACCGACGAGGAGAAGAAGGCGTTCGCCGCCAAGACCAAGCCGGTCCACAAGCAGTTCCGCAAGAAGGGCGGCAAGGACGGCGGGAAGCTGCTCGACATCGTCGAAAAGAACCGCTGAATCAGGTCGCGCCGCCCAG
The DNA here is from genome assembly GCA_964411125.1 of uncultured Bradymonadales bacterium. Lineage (GTDB taxonomy): Bacteria > Myxococcota_A > Bradymonadia > Bradymonadales > Bradymonadaceae > JBFIHF01. The sequence goes on from CAYPJU010000074.1 coordinate 20,048, forward strand.
GATGGGCAGCACGCTGCGCGGCGGCGCGATCTCCCGCACCTCCCCGCCCTCGGTCCCGAGGATGCGCGGGAAGTCCCGACCACAGAACATCGACCACATCGAGAACGTGTACGCACCGACGTGGCCGACGACGGCTACGTCGCCCTCTCGCGGGATGACGAGGTCCGCTTCGTTCGCGACCACGTCACCGCCGAAGCAGAGGGGTCCACCCACCGTGAGCGCCCCGCGGGGCTCGAGCCGCGGCTCGCCGTCGGGCTCGTAAAACGAGATGGGATGGTACCATCGCGAGGGCTGGTACACGTGGCGCACCAGGAGATCACCGCCGAAGTGGATCGTCGCGATCGTGCGGTCGGCGGCAGGCTTCACGTATTCGACGCGCGACACCGCGACAGCGCTCTCGGCGAAGATCCAGCGACCGAACTCCGTGATTACGTCTAGCGAGTCGTCGAAGAGTTCCGGGACGGCCCGCTGGAGCCGCTCGGCGTACTCTTCCATCGTCGGGACGATGTCGTCAGCGGAGCTGGCGACCGGCATCCCGCCACCGATGTCGACCCATTTCGCTCCGACTTCGACGGCGAGATCGACGACCCGTCGAATGCCGTCGACGAGCAGCGGCAGAGCGTAGCCCTGCGAGCCAATGTGAACGTGGAGGCCGTCGAGCCACTCGTGGCGACGAAAGGCCTGGCGGAGCTCTTCTTCCTGGGCCACGAGAGAAACCCCGAACTTCGAGTTTCGCACCCCGACGCTGAGGCTCGCGTGCTTGCCCGCCCCGACCTCGGGGTTGACCCGCACACCGATGCGGCTCGCCGACGAGCTCTCCTCATGAAGGGCCGCCACCCGTTCGACCTCGTCGAGATTGTCGCAGTTGATCGTGACGCCAGCGTCGAGCGCCATGCGAAGTTCCGGTCGCGTCTTCGCTGGTCCATCGAACACGAGCCTTTGCACATCGCAACCGACCTCCCGTGCGAGCGATAGTTCGGCGAACGATGCGGCCTCCAGACCGCCGCCGGACTCGACGATCGCGCAGAGAGACGCTCTCAATGGGTGTGCTTTGACAGCGACCGCGTGGAGCCAACCGGCGGGGAAAGCTCCCTCGAGCCGGCGGTAGCGGTCGCGAATGTGATCGAGATCGACCAGCAGATACCACGGCTGGTCGTCGTGGAGCGGATGCTCCCTCAGCGCCTTCTGCAGAAGCTGGGCGTTCAACGGCTTACTGGTCGACCGAGCCGTCTTTGCCTTCGATGCGCAGGATGCGGTTCCCCACCGCGTCGACGACGTAGAGCTTTCCGTCGACGCCGAACGCCATCCCCATGAGGCCACCGGACTCCACGGAGTCGAGGTCGACGTAGTCGAGGAGGTTCCCCTCCATGTCGAACGCGGCGATGCGGCTGAGCGTGTTGTCCGAGACGAAGATCTTGCTGTCCTGAATCTCGAGCCCGGAGGGAGCCTCGAGGCCGACCTCCGTGCCTTCGACCAGCGTCTCGATGACTCCGCCGTTCATGTAGTACTGCGCGCCACCGTCGTAGTTCGGCTGTGTGCGCTGCCCCATCTCACCCGACGACGGGTCGAGCTTCGCGATTCGGTTGTTGCCGGTGTCCGCGATGTAGACCATCGAATCAGCGTGGTTGTACTCGAGATGCGAAGGCACGTCGCCGACGTACCCGACTTCACCTTCGACGTAGCGAGCGACGTTGCCGTCGGTGTGGTCGGAGCCGCCCGGACCATGGTCCATGCCGAAGTCGTAGCGCGTGATCGACTTGTGGTAGCCGTCGTAGACCCAGTAGACGTTGTCCGCCTCCCATGCGATCCCGGCGCCGTTCGGCGAGTTGTGCAGCATGTCGAGATGGCCCGCGTGGCCGCCGTCGTAATAGGCGAAATCGGAGGTCCACAGCGTCGGCCCCATGAAGTCGGCCGGCGTCAGGTCGCCCTGCGTCTTCTCGTCTTCTTCCTGTGCAGTGGCGAAGTTTCCGTTGTCGCCGAACGCCAGCGCAGAGGGTCGCGCCATGAAGTGATCTTTGCCGAGCCCACCGTAGCGCGCGCTACTCATCGAACCCGACTCGACGCCCGAGAAGACAACCGTCGAGTTGTCACCGAGGTTGATCACCCACAGTTCCCCGGGTCGGCTCGGATGGAACGCGAGGTCGCGCGGCTGCGTCAGCCGGTTGTCGGCGTTGCCGATCTCCGTGACGATGATCGAATCTTCGGTGTGCTTGCCGTCACCGAGGAGCGCGAGACCCGGCAGCGCGTCGACGCCGTTGTTCGTCCCGCCGTTGTTGCCGGTCGTCCCGTTGTTCTCCGCCGTCCCGTTGTTCGCGGCGACGCCGTTGTTCGCAGCGACACCATTGTTCTGAGCAACGCCGTTGTTCTCCGTCGCGTTGTTCCCCGGCCCGGTGATGATGATCACGGGCGAATCGGGCGAGTCGTCCTTCTCGTCGTCGACGGGCGCTCCGCAGGCGGCGAGCGAAATCACGAGTCCAGTGGCCAGACACAATCGGGAGTGAATCATTCGTAAATCCTTTGTTTGTCCTACATCGCCGCACATGAGTAACGACTGCGCTCCCCAAACGCAACCGGCAGAACGACGAGCGAAGGCTTTCGTGCCCCTTTGGAACCGGACGACATCACGACTGCCAGCGCCTGCCTGGCTCTCAAGCCATTGAAAAACCCAATGATTCGCTTCAATGCATCGATGCGTTGCGCCTTTTCCACGCTGGCGTCTCGCCCTCCTCCGATACCTTGTCTTCACACCACGACCGAGGAGGACGGCATGAGAGACGATCGATACCACAGCCACCACGACCAGTCGCACAGCCGGATGAACGCGTCGAGTGCGCCCAGGTCGCTACAGCACGCCGGGCGGCCGGCCTCTCCCTTCGCGCAGATCGACCACGAGCTCGAGCTCGACTTCGAGCGCGTCCGCCCTCCCGAGACGTCTCGCCCCTCTCCGGACCGATTTCCGCCGCAGGAGCGTCTCCAGGCGGTTCCACCCCGGCCGCAATCGGCATACGGATGGTCTGCGGAAGCGTACGGCAGGTCTGGATCTCTCGAGGATCGCACGCTCTGGTCTCAGTTCGTGGGCGCGCTCTTCACGCCGGGGCAGAACGCCCGAAAGCTCGCAACCGAGGAGCATGAGCTCTCCACCATCTTGCTCGCCCTGCTCCTGACCGTGGTCGCTGGCATGCAGGCCCACCTGACGATGGGGGGCACGATGGCGCTGGCGATCGCCGGGCTGGGGCTCGCGTCGATGTTGTGGATCGGTCCCTCGATCCTCGCCTGGGCGGTGCGGGGACTGGGCGGAAGCATGGAGGCCGACGAGGGACGGGTCGCGATCGTGTGGGGTGCCGCCCCTCGCCTTTTGTTGCTTCCGGTGGTGTCGTTCTCGGTCATGACCGCCACCGCAGGGTCTTTCTCGCCGACGATCGGCTACTCCCTCGCCACCTCGCTGGCTGGCTTCTGGGCATTCGTCGCCGGGCTCGCCACAATCTCGAGCCTCGGAAACGTCGGCTACGGGCGCGCGTTTCTCGCCGTCTTGCTCAGCGGCTTCATCCAGGGTGCCCTGGCGGCACCCTTCGTGATCTTCCTCTTCCTCCGCGGTTGATCCCGTCGCTCCCGGGTCCCGTCGTCTTCTTCTTGCGACTCCTCGCTGCGTGCTGACGTTGACCTCTCACGCGGGATTTCGCCCCTGCAGGGGCACGCACCAGCAAAATGAGGAAAGAGATGAAACTGACGACGTTCGAACGGTTGTATGTGCACGAATTGAAAGACCTCTACAGCGGCGAGAAGCAGATGATCGAGGCGCTGCCGAAAGTGATCTCGAAGGTGAGGAACTCGCGCCTGCGAAAGGCGTTCGAGGCCCACCTCGAAGAGACGAAGAAGCAGAAGGCACGCCTCGAGACGATCTTCGAAGGCCTCGATTTCGAGCCGGGCGGCGAGAAGTGCGACGCGATGGAGGGGCTCATCGAAGAGAACGAAGAGATCCTGAAGATGAAGGACGACGAGATCGACGAGCGCGTGCGCGACGCGGCGATCATCGCCGGTGCTCAGCGCATCGAGCACTACGAGATGGCCGGCTACGGCACCGCGCGACGATTCGCGGAGCGCCTCGGTCGCACCAACGACATGCGGCTTCTCGATGAGACCCTCGACGAGGAAGCGCACGCGGACGACCTTCTGACCGACATCGCGGTCGAGGTCGTCAACTCGCAGGCCGCCGCCGCCGAGTGACCCCGCCGGAGCGCCGGGCCCTCCCGGCGCTCCGCATTCCGTCCCCTCCTCCCCTCGACGTCCGCCCCGTTTCGAACTAAAACGGGGCATGACCGAACAACAGAACGAAGAAACACCGCTTTCTGCGCGGCTGGGGCCCCTCGGTAGGCTCGACGACCTCGTCTTTCGGGTGGAGATCGTCGTCGTCGTGGTGGCGCTCGTCACGATGAGCATCATCGTGTTCACCGACGTCGCCTATCAGCTCGCCGTCAGCATCTCTCAATACCTGGAATCGGGAGACGCCCGCGGATTCACGATCTCTGCGGCCGTCCTCGGGTTCGTGGGGCTCATCGCCTTCGCGGCGACCGGCGACCAGCGAGTGCGTGACGAGGACGAGAACCTCGATGACTCGACTTCGCGCCCGCTCCCGGTCCGGCTCGGAGCAGCGGTCGCGGCGATCGTCGGCACAATCGGGCTCGGCTGGGCGCTGCTGAACCTCGAATCCTCGACGGTATTTCGCGTCGTCCTGGTCCTCTTGGCCATCCCGATCCTCAAGAGCTTCCTGAACCGTGGCGACAAGACCCGCGCGGTCGTTTTCGGGCTGGCGACCGCTGCCGGCCTCTTCGTCTTCGGGGCGTTGCCGACAGGCTACTCGTGGTCGCAGTCCTACGCCCTAATCATGCTCCTCTGGGTAGGCTTCCTCGGGGCGTCGATCGCGGCGCGCCAACGGCGACACCTGAAGGTCGATCTCGCGCGGAAGCTTCTCGCGCCTCGGCTCGTCCCCGCGTTCAACGCCGTCTCGTACCTGGTCGCAGCCGCTTTCACGGCCATCGTTCTCTACCTCGGGTTCGAGTACATGCTCGGCCACGACAGCACGTACATCCGGCCGATCTGGGATGCCCCGGCCTGGCTCCCCGAGGGGACCCGCGCGACCCTCGTCGAAGACTTCCCGCTGGCCGATGACGCATCGGTCTACCGGCGCTTCCTGCAGGTGATCTTCGTCCCGCCGGAACCCGGGGAACTACCCGACTGGCTGAAGGTCGCGGCGATTCCAGTCTCGATGGGGCTCGTGGCCCTGCGATTCCTGGGGCACGCGGTCGTTTTCGGAAAGATGGCGCTCGACGGCGAAGAGTTCCACGAAGTAGCGGGGACCCACTGATGAAACGATTCGCTTTCTTTCTGTGGTTCGTCCTCCTCCTCGTCGCAGCGCCTCTCTCCGCGCAGGAGAAGACGCTCGAAGACCTGATGAACGAGGTCGACGAGGAGATCGTCGAGGAGACGGCCCCCGAGGAGGGGACCGCCCCCGCTGACGGAGCCCCCAAGAGCCTCGAAGAGATGATGCAGGAGCTCGAGGACGACGGGGAGGTGGAGCTTCCCGACGTCGACGAGCTGACGAAAGAGCTCCCTGCCGACTCCGGCGAGGAAGAACCCGCGACGGCCGAGCCACAGGGACCTGAGCTCCCCGGATTCTTCTGGTTCGGGCTCTTCGGGCTGCTCGCGGCGCTCCTCTTTCTGGGGCAGCCTCTCTACGTCGTGATCGGCGCACTGACGATGTACCTCCTCTACTTCGGGGGCGTGTTCACGGAGTTTCGTTTCCTCACGTCGGTCATCGAGCAGACGCGAGCGCTCGCCGATCAGCCGGTGCTGCTGGCGATCCCGTTCTTCGTCATCAGCGGCGCGCTGATGACGGAGGGAGACATCGCGAAGCGGCTGATCTCGTTCGCGCAGGCGATGTTCGGTTTCTTGCCGGGCGGTCTCGCGATCTCCACCGTCTTCGCCTGCGTTTTCTTCGCGGCGATCTCGGGCTCTTCACCCGTCACGGTGATCGCGATCGGCAGCATCATGTATCCAGCGCTGATCAAGCGGAGCTACCCTGACGATTTTGCGAGCGGCCTCGTCACCTCCGCGGGGAGCCTCGGCATTCTGATCCCGCCGTCGATCCCGATGATCGTGTACGCGATCGTCGACCCGACGGGGATGAAAGACCCGGTGGGTTACTCCATCGCCTCGGCGGGCGGCGGCGACTCCAGCGTGAAAGACCTCTTCATCGCCGGCATGGGGCCGGGGCTCCTGATCGGCCTCGTCCTCGCCGGGTACGCGCTCTACATCGGCAACAAATTCAAGGTGGACAAGACGCCGTTCTCGGGGCGGCGGGTCTGGATCGCGTTCCAGGACGGTTTCTGGGCACTGAACCTCCCGGTCATCATCCTCGGCGGGATCTACAGCGGCATCTTCACCCCGACGCAGGCGGCCGCGGTGGCGGTGATCTACGCCGCGATCGTGGAGTTCTTCGTCCACAAGAGCCTGAAGATCGAGGACATCCCCCGGGTCTTCACCGAGAGCGCGCTCTTGATGGGGAGCCTCCTGATCATCATGGCGCTCGCGCTCGGGTTCAATCTCTACCTCGACCGCGCCAAGATCCCCGAAGCAGCGGTCGAGATGATCCTCGACATGGACCTCTCGATCATCACGTTCCTCCTGATCGTGAACGTGCTGCTGATCGTCGTCGGGTTCTTCATGGACATCCTGAGCGCGATCCTCATCCTCGTGCCGCTGTTGGCGCCGATCGGCTTCGGCCTCGGGATCCATCCGCTGCATCTGGCGGTCGTCTTCATCGTGAACCTCGAGATCGGCTACCTGACGCCGCCGATCGGCCTGAACCTCTTCGTCGCTTCGACGTTGTTCAAAAAGGGAATCGGCCAGATGGTCCGGGCGGTCTTGCCTTTCGTCGGGCTGATGGCGATCTGCCTGATGCTCGTGACGTACGTTCCGACGATCAGCCTCGGCCTCGTCTCGGTCTCCAAGGGCGGCCCGTTCTTCGTCGGGTTCCCCGACGTTCCGACGAAGCCGGTCGAAGAGACGGCAGAGATCGGAGCGGCACCCGCAGCGGCGCCCGCGGGCGACGCTCCAGCCGCGGCCGGCTCGGAAGTGAAGAGCCTGGACGAGCTGATGGCGGAGATGAACGAGTCGGACGCCGGCGCGCACGACGCGGCCGAAGAGAACGAGGCACCAGGGCGCGTGAAGAGCCTCGAGGAGCTGATGAACGAGGTGGAGTAGACGTTTGACGGTCCCACGCGCCTACTTACGTTCCTCCCGACAGCTACCCCGGAGCATGGAATGAAGTTCGAACGATTCTTCGACCCCGACCTCGCCCAATGCGCCTACGCCGTCGCGTGCACCAACGCGAAGGAGGCGATGATCATCGACCCGCTGCGAGACATCGACCAGTACCTCGACTGGGCGGCGGACAACGGCTGCGAGATCACCGCCGTGCTCGAGACCCACATTCACGCGGACTTCGTCTCCGGTGCCCGCGAGCTCGCGGCGGGAACCGGAGCCCGCTTCCTCGTCGGCAAGACGTCCGACTACGAAAACCTCGATCGGTTCGACGCGCGACAGTTGGGGCACGGCGACGCGGTGCGGCTGGGGAGCATCGCGATGCGCGCGCTGCACACCCCTGGCCACACCATGGAGCACATCTCGCTCTCCGTGCTCGAATCCCAGGGGGGGACCGATCGATACGTGTTCACCGGCGACTTCATGTTCGACGGTGAGCTCGGACGGCCCGACCTCGCCGACCAGTGCGACGAGCTGGCGGAGGCGATGTTCCGGACCCTGAAGAAGTTCCACGGCGCCGTGGTCGACGACGCCGTGGTCTGGCCCGGGCACGGCGCCGGATCGGCCTGCGGACGCTCGCTGGGTGAACTTCCGGCGACGTCCCCCGGGCGAGAGCACCGCGAATCGTGGTGGTCCGACTACGTCGAGAACGACGACTTCGAAGGGTTCAAAGAGGAGTTCACCGGATCGCTCCCGACGCCGCCGGCGTACTTCGAACGGATGAAGAAGATCAACGCTGCGGGCCCCGAGATCGTGGGCCGGACGCTGATCGCCCCACGCCTCAGCCCCGATGCATTCACCAGAGCGCACGAAGCGGGCGCCATCGTCGTCGACGTCCGCGAACCGGCGGAGTTCGCCGAGTGCCACGTTCACGGTTCCTACGCGGCGCGGCTCCCCAAGCTCTCGACCTTCGCCGGAGCGGTCGTTCCCTACGATAGCCCGATCGTCGTCCTCTGCAGCGAGAAACAGGCGGAGGAGGCGTCGCGCAAGCTCTTCCGCGTCGGCTTCGATCAGATCGTCGGATGGATACCGTCGCCCGACTACGCCGGGGAAACGCGTTCGATGAAGCGCTACGACGCCCGAGAGGTTCACGACCTCGCCGAGAGCGGCGACATCGTCATCGTCGACGTTCGCTCGGACGAGACCTACGAAGAGGGACACATCCCCGGCGCAATCAACGTGCCCTACGTCGAACTCCCGGACCGCTACGACGAGCTCGATCGCGCCCGACACTTCGTCCTGCACTGCGAGAGCGGAAAGCGGGCGACCCTCGCCGCCTCGGCGCTCGAAGCGCACGGCTTCGAGCACGTAAGCGTCTTTCCCGCGGGCCCGAGTGGCTGGAAACGCGCCGGATATCAACTCGAAACCTCAGGGTAGTCGTGGCACGGCGCTCCCTCAGGAGAAATGGGTCGACATCCGCCTGTTCGGCGCAGTAACCTCGTGTCTCACCAACACAAACGAATCGGGGGAGTCGTGATCTTCTGCGATCGGGGACCCAGAGGATCAATGAGACGTTCAAACCTGCTGTTCGCCTGCTATCTCACCGTTTTCTCCGCAGGCCTGGTCTCCGCGACGGGTTGCGGGAAGAAGACGGAGGCCGATTGTGAGGACAAAGTCTGTGGAGGGGAATCCGAGTCTTCTGCGATCGGCCCAGAAGGTGGCACCATCGAAGTAGAGGGGCATCGCCTCGAGATTCCTCCAGGGGCGCTGACCGAGATGACCGACATCACGATGACGGTCGCAGCAGAGGGAAATGTGGGCGGCGAAAGCGAATTCGTCTCTGACGTCGTGAATCTCGAACCGAGCGGCCTCGAGTTCCGGGTCCCTGGAACGCTCTTCTTTCCCTTCAAGCAGACTCCACAGGGCGAGGTTGCCGTGCTCTGGGATCACGAAGGACAGGTCAACATCGTGCCTTCCACCCCCGCGGCCGCGGGAGTCTCGGCCCGCGTGGTCGGTTTCAGCACCGCCGCAGTCTCCGATCTCTTCCCAAGCGCCTGCTTTTGGAGCCCGGTTCGCAAGGATTTCGGCGAAGACTGTGATTCCCAGACGATCGACGAACCACTCGTTTGTGCGGTCCTCGAATGGGGCGGCAAAGAGTCGCCGAAGACCACCCTCTCGTTCGGGAACCACGACCCATCGCTGGGGCACATAAGGCTGGACCGGGTTGTCGTTGAAGGTGATAACGTGCTCCCCATCGACCTCGGTGAACGAAGCCTCGGACCGGTCTCGGAGTCGGCCACGGGCGGCTGGATCTGGGAGGTCGCCTCCGAGATCGACGACACGGCGCTCCCCGCCGAGTGGCAAGACCACACCCGCATCCCGTCGCCCAACGAGTTCGAAGTCTGGCCGGAGTCCGACGCGGTTCCGATGAGCTACTGCGCCAACGTCGACTGGAGCCTCTTGAACGAGACCGGGATCTCCCAACACTCCACCCAGTGCTGCTATGAGGGCGGTGGCACCGACACTGGCGAGCCCGAAATGTGTCTCGACGAACGACTCGTAGAAGGGACGAACGGAAGTTTCTCCGCTCTCCCCATCATTTGCGATGGTTCGGGAGAGAGTCTCCATCCGGCGGGCGCCGAAGAGATCAAAGCAGCGGCCGAGACCCTCGGAGTCGGCCTCGTCGACCTCGGCGTCGACCTGGGTGACGGACCGGAAAAGGTCTACTACGCATTTCTCGGGTACACCTTCCTCGGCCGAATCTACCCGGCCAGCGGAAGCGCCGCCTGCGGCACGCAAGCCGAGCCGTGGACGTCGATCGCTCTCGAACCCGGCACGCACGAGCTGCGCATCGAAGCGTACGGATCCGAAGCGTGCACCTACCTAAACCGCGACGACGTCGTGTACGTCGACACCGCGGGGGAGACGGTCACCTGCAATTTTTCCCCCGAGGGTCGGGCCGAAGAGAAAGTCGTGGTGTCGGTCGATGTCGCGGCCGGGGAATGCCAACAGCTCTCCATCTCCGTGGAGAATGTCCCCGACGCCATACTGAAAGCGTGGGTGAACGGCGCCGAGATGGAGTTCCAGGAGGTCGAATGGCGCAACGCGCTCGACGGCGAGGAGATCCAGGAGGACCGCATCCGGGGCTACGTCGGTCCCGACACACATCGAAACGGATTCTTGGAAGTCAGCTTCCCCTCGGCGCAGACCGTCGGCGAAGTCTGCACGCTCGCGACCAACAGCCGTCCTTATTGCCGCCTGAGGTACGCACTGGATGCGGAGGAGGGGACAAACTATCGCTGGGAATACCAGACCGGGGACGTGTTCTGTGAAGAAGACTTCCTCGAAGTCACGATCACTCGTTCCGACGCCGAGATCATGGAAGGCACGTTCGTGGCCCACGCCTCGCAGCACAACAACAACCATCCTTTCGAGCCAAACTGCTCGGTACCCTTCGAAGTCACGGAGGGCTACTTTCAGTTCCCTGCTGATCGCAACCGCTAGGGGGAATTCCGTGCGATGGCGGCGTCGGAGCGCCGCGCGACGGGACTACGCGAACGTTCACGACGGTTTCACCTCAGGTTCATATGCGCCTCTCCCTTTTGTGGCACACTGAGTCTGGAACCGAATTCCGTCTAGAACATCCCAGCACTGATGTCAGCCATCCCTCAACCTGACCGTCGCGCGCGTCTTCGCCGCTGGATGCGACCACCGCGCGAACTCTCGATGACGACGGCGGGCAAGATTCTCTGCCTGCTGACGCTCGGCGTCGGGTTCGGCGCGATCAACACGGGCAACAACCTCCTCTTCCTCCTGCTCGGGATGATGCTCTCGCTGATCCTCGCCAGCGGCGCCCTCAGCGAGGCGGTGATTCGAGGGCTGGATGCGCGCAGAAGACTTCCGCCCCGGTTCGTCGAAGGGACGCCCGCTCCGGGCCATTTCTCGGTCGAGAACCCCAAGCGCTACGCGTCGCTGAGCGTCGAGGTGGCCGACCGGACCGCCCGAGGAGTCGGGGGGCCCGCCGCGGGCACCACGGTCGGACGCGAGACCGTGCCGTGGTGGAAGGTTTGGAAGAAAGCGCCCGAAACGTCGCCTGTCGGAAGCGCGTACACGATGCGGATCGACGCCAAAGGGACCGACGAGCTCGACGCGCGTTGGACGTTTGATCGACGCGGGCGCTATCACCTCGCCGAGCTCTTCGTCGTGACCCGCTTCCCGTTCGGACTGTTCGAAAAGACCCGCCGCATCGACGCCCCCGCCGACGTCGTCGTGTACCCGGCGGGCGCCGACGCCACCGACTGGGCCAACGAGGTGTGGGCCGCGTTCGGCGACGTCCCCACGAACCGGCGCGGCGTCGGCGAAGACTTCTTCGGGCTGCGCGACTACCGCTCGGGCGAAGACCTCCGGTCGATCCACTGGAAGTCGACGGCACGCCGCGGCGAGCTGGTCGTGCGCGAGAACGAGGCGCTCCAGCAGAGCGAGGTCGAGGTGCTCCTCTGCAACTGGGGCAACCTCCCCGCCGAGCGGTTCGAGAGCGCCGTCCGAAAGACCGTCGGCCTCCTCGGCGCGCTGTCGGCGCGGGGCTGGCGCGTGGGGCTGCGCACCGCCGGCAACACGATCGAGCCCGGACTCGGCCAATCGCACGTCGACCAGATGCTCGCCGAGCTCGCGGTGGTTCGCGTCCAACGCTCCGAAAAGCCCGCTGACCTGTCGACCCCCCTCCCCCGCATCGCCATCGGCACCGCCGCGAACCTCGTCGGTGTCCCGTGCGACGTGGCGTTCGACTTCGAGGAGGATCGACGATGATCTCGTCCCGACGGCTCGACTGGCTCTTCGAATCGAGCCTCGCCCTCCTCGTCTTTCTCCCCTTCCTCATGATCGCGCTCGGCGGCGGCGTCGGGCCCGTCATGGGGGTCCTCTTCCCCGTCGCGGCCGTCGCCTCGCTCGTATTTCACGGTCGAGGGATGGCCCGCAAAGAGTACGAAAAGTTCTGGAACGCGATCGTCGTCGCATGGGTCGTCTTTTCGGGCATCGACATGTTCGTCTCCGAGACGTCGATCCTCGACGCGAGCATCAGCGTCGTCCTCGTCCTGACGCTGGTGAAGCTCTTCTCGCGTCTCTCCGAACGCGACGAGCTGCAGATCTACGCCCTGAGCTTCCTGATGTTGGCGGCCGCGACCGCCGTCAACGAGGACCTGACGTTCGGCGTCCTCTTCGGCGTCTACGTCCTCGTCGGCACCTTCAGCCTCGCGCTCTTCCATCTGCGCAGCGAGCTCGCCAAACACGCACGCCTCGACATGTACCGCCGCGTCCCCCTGAACGCCCAGTACATGAGCGTCCTCGCCGGAATCAGCGCGGTGATCCTCGCGGCCAGCGTCGCGATCTTCTTCGTCTTCCCCAGGGTCGGCCTCGGCTTCTTCCAGCAGAAGTCGCGTGACGGCCAGTCGATGGCGGGCTTCAGCGACAAGGTCGAGCTGGGCGGCCACGGGACGATCCGCGACAACCCCGAAGTGGTGATGCGCGTCGAGTTCCCCAACGGTCGCTGGCCGGACGAAGCGTCGATCCACTGGCGCGCCGTGACGTTCGACACCTACGACGGGCGCGCCTGGTCCCAGAAGCTCGGCCGCGAGCCGCTGTGGGCACGACGCACCGATCGCTCCACCTACGACCTCGCCGAGTTCTACCCGCCTTCGGAGCCGCGCGACACGATCCAGATCTACCTCGAGCCCCTCGGCACCAACGTGTTGCCGATCGTCCCGCCGGTCTCGACCCTGCGGCTCGGCACCGAGAAGTACTCGATCCCGTGGGGGCCGAAGAGCGGACAGCTCGGCGTCACCCCCAACGGCGACGTCATGCACACGATTCAGAGCGAGCTCGGGATCGGCTACCGGCTCGAGCTTCTCGAGCCACCGCCCCCCGCGGACGCCGACTACGAAACGCCGGACGAAGTCTACCTCCAGACCCCCGATCTCAGCGCCCGAACGCGTGAGCTCGCGCGGCAGGTCGCCGGCGATGGCGGCAACGACGCCCGCGCTGCCGCCGTGAAGCGTCATCTGCAGGCGAACTACGACTACACCCTCGAACAGACGAACGTCGGGAACGATCCCATCGACTCGTTCCTGTTCGAAACGAAAGCGGGGCACTGCGAGTACTTCGCCTCGACGATGGTCATGATGCTGCGCGAAGTCGGCGTCCACGCCCGGCTCGTGAACGGCTTCCTCGGCGGCCGATGGAACGACGCTGGCGGCTACCTCGCCGTCCGCCAGGGGGACGCCCACTCCTGGGTCGAATACTGGTCGCCGCGGCGCGGCTGGGTCCAGATCGACCCGACCCCCGCCGACGGCCTCACCCCTTCGGCGACCGAGTCGATTCTCGAAACGGCGCGCGAATACTGGGACGCGATGCGGCTCAACTGGATGAAGTGGATCATCGAGTACGACCTCGTCGCCCAGATCGAGTTCTTCCGCCGCGCCGGCGAAGTCCTCAAACCGCGTGGGCTGATGGGGCCGTCGGGCGGCGAAGCCGACGATGGCACCGACTTCGACCCGAACGCCGACGGAAACGTCGCGCTGCGGCACGGGTTCGTCTTCGGCGGGCTCGTCTTCCTCGCCCTGCTCGCGAACCGTCACGTACGGCGCCGACTGCGCCCCGGCAAGTGGACCGTGGTCACGGTCGTCTTCTCGCTCGCCTGGATCGCGGCCGGCGCCTCGTGGCTCGGCTTCTTCCAGGGCTTCGAACCGAGCGTCATGTTCGGCGGTGGCGGCGCCGTGGGGGCCGCGATCCTGCTCGCGGCATTTCGCGCCGTCGACCGCACGACCAGCGCGACAGCCCTCTTCCAGCGCATCGAACGTCGCGCGACCGCAGCCGGCGTGCCGCGCGCCGAAGACGAGCCCCCCGGCCGCTACCTCGAACGCCTCGAGGAGCGATTCCCCGCGGCAAACAAGGACCTCGGGCACTTTCGCCGCCGCTACCTTCGCGCCCGCTTCGGCGGCGTCGAGGACGTCGAGGAGGCCGCAGACCTGCGCGCACTCGCCGCGCGCGTCGAGCGAAACCTGACCCCGAAGAACAGACGACACAACGACGACAAGGTGGTGTAAGATCCGATGACCGCTCCAGCCCCGACCATGAACCGACCCACTTCGCCCGCACCGTCCCTCGCCCGGCTCGCCGACCTGCAGGCGAACGTGGAGCGCGTCTTCCTCGGCAAACCCCGCATCGTCCGACTCACGATCGCGTCGCTCCTCGCCGGCGGGCACGTACTCTTGGAAGACGTCCCCGGCGTCGGAAAGACCACGCTGGCGCTCGCCGTGGCCCGCAGTCTGGGCGTCGACTTCAACCGGATTCAGTTCACGAGCGACCTGCTGCCGACCGACATCGTCGGCGTCACGATCTTCTCGCAGAAGAACTCCGAGTTCGAGTTCCGCCCCGGCCCGATCTTTTCGAACGTCGTGCTCGCCGACGAGATCAACCGGACGACCCCGCGCACCCAATCTGCGCTGCTCGAGGCGATGAGCGAGGGGCGCGTCAGCGTCGACGACCGCACCCACGAGCTCCCCGACCCGTTCCTCGTCATCGCGACGCAGAACCCGCTCGAACACCACGGGACGTATCCCCTCCCCGAGAGTCAGCTCGACCGCTTCTTGATGCGGCTGTCGATCGGGTACCCCGGCAAAGCGATCGAGCGCTCGATCGTCATGAACCGCGGCGCTGCCGCGCCGGTGGAGAGCCTCGCCCCGGTGCTGTCGCAGGACGAGTTCCGCGCGCTGCAGGACCAGGTCGACGAAGTGAACCTCGACGACTCGGTCGTCGACTACGCGATGCGGATCATCGAAGAGACCCGCACCGATTCGCGCGTCCGCATCGGCGTCAGCACCCGCGGCGCGCTCGCGCTGAT
>CAYPJU010000075.1:0-34366 GCA_964411125.1 uncultured Bradymonadales bacterium
TCGGGGTCCAGGGGAGAATCCCCTGGTGGGTTTGGGCGAAGCCCAACGGCCCCCTCATCGCGACAGCCTCGACGAGGCTGAACACCGTGGGGCTTTGCCCCACACCCCACCAAGGATTGCATCCTTGGAACCGCGAGTTTTCTCTCGGTCGACGTCGGTCGTTCGAGCGGTCGACCCCGTGACCTGCTTGCCGGTTGCCTCCCGCACCGGTTCGCGCGACACTCCGCCCATGTCGGAACCGATTGAACAAGACCGCTCCATCGAGCCGAACGATTACCGTCTGGCGCTGGGGTTGCTGGGGCTCGTCGTCGGTCTCGCGGTGGGTCTGCTGACGGTCGCCGTCGCGCTCGACGTCAGCGTCATGCAGGTGTCGTGGAGCGAGCTGTGGGCTGCGATTCGGTCCGACGGCTTGTCGAACTCGATGGGCTCCCTCGCCGAAGTCCTCGCCGCGATCCTCGGGCTGTCGCTCACGGTCGTCGCGATCGTCGTGCAGCTCGCGAGCGCGCGCTATCCGGCGAAGATCGTCGACCTCTTCATGTTCGACCGGGTCAACATCCTGGTGTTCGGGTTCATGGCAGCGTCGTGCATCTACGTCGTGCTCGTGCCGCTTCTGGCCGTCGAAGAACCGCCGCCGATCGCCACGACGATCGGTCTGATCCTCGCCGTCGGGAACTTCGGGCTGCTGTTGCCGTACTTCGGGCACGTCTTCGCGTTCCTGGAGCCGACTAACCTCATCACGAAGATCGAGGTACGGGCCGCGAAGGCGATCGACCGGGCGTCGACGGCGAGCGCGGGCTCGACGGCGCTTCGAACGTCGCAGTGGCAGGCGGCGACGTCGATCGAGCGGATCGCCGACAATTGCATGGCCGCGGTCTCGCAGTCGGACCGAAACCTCGCGCTCCACTCCGTGCGGACGCTCGAGCAGGTCGTCGTGAACTACTTCGACGCCAAGCAGCGCCTCCCCGATGCGTGGGACGAGATCGACCACGACTACTTCGGGACGCTCGCGGTCGAGTTCGTTCAGGAGATCGTCGAGAACGGCACGTGGTTCGAGGCTAAGGCGCTGATGGAGTACGAGCGGATCATCCGCCGCTCGCTGCACGAGATGAGCGAGGTCGTCAGCCAGCTCGCCCTGTCGACGCGCGTCATCGGCGACGCCGCGGTGCGCCGCGGGGACGCAGACGCGGTCGATCTCGTCATCCGGTTCTTCAACACGTACATCCGCCACGGCCTCAACGCGCGGAACGTCCGCGCCGTCTACAACATCCTGTACGAGTACCGGACGTTCGCCCGCGAGGTGTTCGCGTGGGATGCCGCGATGGGGCAACGCATCGTGGAGCATCTCGTCTACTACGGGCGCACGTCCAACGACCTCGGGATGCCTTTCGTCACGGTCACCTGTGCCCACGACGTCCGGGCGATCTGCGAGCACGTCTACGGCTACGAAGGAGTGCAGTTCGAGAAGCTTCTGGCGCTCTTCCTCACCTTGGACCAGCCGTCCGAGCGCAAGTCGGAGGAGGTCGCACTGATCGGTGTGCGCAAGGCGCAGTCGATCCTGGGCGCGTTCTTTCTGATGGAGGGGAGGGCGGACTACGCCGACATGATCCGCCACGACATGCGGCACGAGAACTCCCGCCGACTCGCCGCGATTCGCGACGAGGTGCTCGACATCAAAGAGCGGAAGTTCTGGGAGATCACCGACCGCGGCCACAACTTCGACTACGTGGCGCCGGAGATGCGTCCCCACTTCACCGCGTTCTTCGAGCCGATGCTTTCGTAGCGGCCGCGCCGCGGGACGCGACCACGACCACGCCACGCCACGCCACGCCCCGGCGCTTACGCGCCGGGCTACACCGCGCTTCGCGCGGACGCCGGCTCACGCCGGCAATGTCGATGGAAGGCGCGTGTCGCCCACAATGAAATCTGAACCCGAACCGCCGGGGCTCCAGGGCGCCGCGCGGGAAGGTGCCGGCGTAAGCCGGCGTCCGCGCGAAGCGCGGCGTAGCCCGGCGCGTAAGCGCCGTGGCGCGCGGCGCTACTCGCTGTCTTCGGACGCTGCGGCGGCTTCTTCGGCGCGGCTCGAGAGCGTGGGCCCGGGCCAGTCGAAGCCGTACGTGAACAGGACCGTGCTCTCCTCGACTTCGAAGGCGACGCGCGGCCAGTAGTCCTTCTTGAGCTCGTCGAAGAAGTCGAGGTAGCGGTTGGCGTTGATCTTTCGGGCGTCGGTCACCGCGTTGACGATGTTGCCGCTGTAGAACCCGGCGAGGAAGACGGCGCTGATGACGCCGAGCGGGATGCTCTTCGCGCGGGTGAACGACAAGTAGGTCGCCGTGGCGAAGGCGCCGTTCACCAGAAAGCTGACGAGGCCGTCGATGGGGCGTCCGTTGTAGACCTGCCCGAGGCCCGGGACGATGCCGGAGAGCGTGCCCGCGAGCCACGGCTTCTTCAGCGGAATGTCGTGGAACGCCTCGTTGGCGGCGAGCAGCCCTTCGGCCTTCTTCACCAGCCGCTCGTCGGACAGCATTTGGATCCGCTCGGGGGTGACATACTCGGAGCGCAGGACGACGTCGGTGTAGAGGACCTGGTAGTCGATCAGTTCGCGGGTGGCAGGCTCCATCGGAGTCTGAGCCAGCGCCGCGAGGCGCTGCCGGCACTGCGCATAGAACGACAGCGGCAGGCATGTCTCCTGGAGCGCCATCAAATAGGCGAAGGTGCGGTAGTAGTCGGTCTCGGCCGCTTGCGCCGCCTCTTCGAACGAGATGGTGGCGAGCTCGGGCTTTTCGTTCCGATGGTAGATCTGGCCGATCATCAGCGCGGCCAGGTACTTCGAGGACGGCGTTCCATCGAGGAACTGGTAGCGGCGTAGCGCGGTGATCGCGCGATAGTCGTCGTACTCGGCGTAGAACCTCAACCCGAGCTGGACCTCGAGGGCGGCCTGGTCTCGGACGACGGCGGCGAACCGTTCGTCTTCGGTCGGCGCCGGCACGTCGGACACCTGCGTCGAGTCGACCGCCGCTCGCAGCGCTTCGTCGACCGCCTGCCGGGCGTCGTGAGCAGTCGCCGCGTTGGCGCCGAGGAGGCCGCAGAGCAGCACGAGGATGGAGATGGCAAACTTCGCCGGCATCATGGTTCCGGGGTTTTCAGGCGGCGAACGGCACGAAGATGCTGGACCCAGGCGTGGGCCTCGTCGTCGTACGACGAGAAGTCGTCCAGCTTCGGCTCGCGAAACACGAACGTGTAGTTCGCGACGGGGTCTTCCAGGTACGGCTGGATCTTCGTCGGGTAGAACTCTTCGGCCGAATGGTTGCGATGGAGCCGGCCGAAGGTCGACGCGATGCCGAACAGACCGTGGTCCCGCACCGCCTGGATGCCGAAGGTCGAACAGCTCGGGTTGAAGCGGCAGGTGTTGCCGTCGACCCGGCTGAACGTCTCCTTGTAGAACCGGTAGTAGAGCCACGCCGCGGCGAGCGTCGGGCTCGACGCCGTCGTGTGGCCCCTCGCCTGCTCGCGCAGCTTCGTCATCGTCGGCTCGCGACGCTCGACGTTGGGACCCTCGAGGACCGGATAGAACCAGGTCGTCGACCAGGGGGCGAGCTCGGCGTCTTCGACGACCGCGTCCCGCTGCGTCTGGAACGTGTACATCCCGGGCGCGAACGACTCACCGTCGATGGCGGGGAGCTCGGTCGACGTCGCACACCCCGCGCCCAAGAGGGCGAGGAGGATGAAGGACCGGAGGCGATGGTGCACGTGCGACGTCACTCGGCGTCCTGATTGCGCTTCACCACGGCGCGGTAGAGTTCTTCACCTACGAATCCAGTCTCTTCGGAGACTTCCTTCGCGATGCGCGCCTGTTCTTCGACGAGCGCCGAGAACTCTTCGGCCGAGCGCACGCCCTGGACCGGGATGCCGTTGACGAAGAAGGTCGGCGTCCCGCTGACCCCCGACTCGAGCCCGAGCTTCTGATCCGCGACGACCCGAGCCTCGTTGCGTTCGTCCGCGAGCGCGGCCGTGACCTGTTTCGGGTCGAAGCCCGCTTCTTTTGCGCGTGCCTTCAACGTGTCGACGGTCAGGTCGTCCTGCCCAGCGAAGAGGAGGTCGTGATACGCCCAGAACTTGCCTGCTTTCTGCGCCGCCATCGAAGCGATCGCAGCGGCCTCGGCGTCGGGGTGGTTCGGGAGCGGGAAGTGCCGGAACGCGAGCCGCGTCGTCGCCGAATGCTGGTTCATCACCTCGGCGATCGCGGTGTTCGCCTGCGCGCAGAACGGACACTGAAAGTCGGAGAACTCGACGATCGTCACGAGCGCCTCCTGCGCTTTGGCCCCTTTGACGGGGGCGTCGCCAATCGGAACGTAGACCGGGCCGAGCTCCGGCTCGGGGGCTTCGTCGGGCGCTTCGGCCTGCCGGCGCGGCGTCTGCTGGTACTGCGACGCGACGAGGCGCCAGTAGATGTCTTTCTGAGGCACCCCGGCCTCCTGCATTCGCGCCACCAGGGCCTTCTGCTGCTCGACGAGCGCCCGGAGGTCGCCGGTCGGGTAGAGCCCGACGACGCGCACCCCGTTTACGAACATCGTCGGCGTCCCGGAGACCCCGATCTGCGCCGCGAGGCCGAGGTCGCTCTCGATGGCTGCGATGTGGCTGTCGGAACCGAAGTCGTTCTTGAACTGCTCGAGGTCGAGACCGACCGCCCGCGCGTGCTCCATCAAAGCCTCGCGATCGAGCGTCTCCTGGTTCGCGTATACGCGATCGACGTAGTCCCAGAACTTCCCCTGTTCGCGCGCCGCCAGAGCGCCGAGCGCGGCGGGGACCGCGTTGGGATGGAACGACAATGGCGTATGCTTGAAGACGATGCGCACGTCCCCTTCCGACCCTTCGATCAGCGCGTCGAGATTCTCGTGCATCTGCCGGCAGTAGGGGCACTCGAGGTCCGTGAACATCACGATGGTCACGGGAGCTTCGACGTTTCCGCGCACGGGGCTGTCGCCGATCGGTACCGGGGCGTAGGGGAGGTCTCCCTCGCTCATGTTGGCGGCAGCCATCAGCTCGGCGTTCGTCAGCGCGAGATCGGCCGCTTGAGGCGACGCGCAGTACGTGATGAGGCGCTGGACTTCGCCGGTCGCGCAGTCGCCCGGCGAGATCGTGTCGTCGACGGTCACGGCTCGAGACGAACCGCACGCCATCGCGAGCGAGAGCAATAACACCAGCAGCAGACGGGGCATGCAGTTCCTCAGTGGAGCAGTTCCGGGAGACCGAAGAGGATGAGGCCGGTCACGACGACGTACACCATTCGCGCCACCGACAGCCACAAGGTGGCTCGCGCGTGGCGTCGCTCGCCGTCCACCTCGTCCATCAGCGCTTCGGCGACGTCGTTGGGCACGCGTCGAGGCAGTAGCACGACTGCGCCGATCAGGAAGGCGAAGGGCACGTAGCGCAACGACGGGTTCTGGGTGAGCACCCAGGAGACGGAGAGAACGGCGGAAACGCAGAACGTCAGCGCGGATCCCACGACCCGCAGGAAGAACGTTCGCTTCGCCTTGTCAGCTTCTTCGGACATCGGCCGTTGTGTACCACAACTCGCCGTCCCATAGGAACGGCCGAGGAGAGAGGTCGCGCTCATCGACCCGGATCACGGTCGATCGTGCTAATCTGACAGTGTTATTTGACAGTGTTTGATAAAGGTGTCACAGTAAGCCCATGGACAGCTCCGAACCGACATTGTGGACGATTGGTGAGCTCGCCGCTCAGGCGGCCGCCACCCTCTCTACGGTGGAGGTGGACCAGTCGAGTGGGCGGGTCTCCGAAGTGCCGAGCACGCGGACGATCCGCTACTACTCGACGCATGGTTTGATCGATCGTCCCGCGGACCACCGCGGCCGAACGGCGCTCTACGGACGCCGACACCTCTTGCAGTTGGTGGCGATCAAGCAGTTGCAGGCCCGCGGAGTGCCGCTCACTGAGATTCAGTCCAGCCTCGCTGGCGTCGACGACGAAGAGCTGGCGAGGCTCGCCGCTGTCGACCAGGCCGCCGCCGGGTCGAAGGGGGGCGAGCCGCATCCGGCTGCTCCTCGGACGGAGCGCGAGAATTTCTGGGCTCGGTCGGCGCCCGCCGTGGAAAGGGGCGGAGGGACCGACGAAAAGCAGGCCGGGGCGGGGGCGAAGCCGGCCATACGGCTGGGGGACGGAGTGCTCCTCGTGATCGACGGAGCATCACGCGAGGTGTGGGACGACGATCTGGAGGCGATCGCAGTCGCCGCCGGGCCGTTGATGGAAGTGCTGAGACGTCGCCGAATCCTCGGCGACCACTAACCGGAGGTTTACGTATGAGCGCGATGACGATGATGACCGACGACGAAGTACGACGTACCGAGTCGGCCGGACCCGAGGCGGGGTTCGGTCGCGTGCGCACCGAGCTGGGGAACCTGCCGGTGAAAGCGCTCGACGTTCGCACCCGGATTTCGGGCCTCGTGTTCGAGGTGGTGATGCGGCAGACGTATCGCAACGGCTACGACCGGCCTCTGGAAGCGACCTACATCTTTCCGCTGCCGGACCGAGCAGCGGTGAGTGACTTCCGGATGTTCGTCGGACCCCGGGAGATCCGCGGCGAGCTGAAGGAGAGGGGCGAGGCGCGACGGCAGTATCAGGAAGCGATCGAGCAGGGGCATCGCGCGTCGATCGTCGAGGAAGAGCGGCCCGACGTCTTCACGATGCGTGTCGGCAACATCGAGCCAGGCGAGGAGATCACGGTCGAGTTCACCCTGACCGGCCCGCTGATCTTCGCCGACGGCGAGGCGACGTTTCGATTTCCGCTGGTCGTGGCCCCTCGGTACGTGCCGGGCACCCCGCTGGGCGGGGGAGACGTCGGGACGGGCACGTCGCCGGACACCGACGCGGTGCCGGACGCCTCGCGCATCACGCCGCCGACGTTGCTGGAAGGGTTCCCGAACCCCATCGCGCTCTCGCTCTCCGTGGAGCTCGCACCGATGGGGATGGAGATTTCCGACGTCCGTTCCAGCCTCCACGCGGTGACCGAGTCGACGAGCGGGGGCGCGCGTGTCTTTCGGATTCGGCCCGGCGAGCGGGTCAATCGCGACTTCATCTTGCGGTTCGCCGTGGGGGGAGAGGACGTGGTGACCGACGCCGTGATGGAACGGGACGAAGAGGGCAAGGAGGGGACCCTGATGGTGACGATCGTACCTCCCAGGATGAGCGTCGCATCCAAACCGCGCGACGTCGTCTTCGTCCTCGATCGGTCAGGCAGCATGGAGGGGTGGAAGATGGTGGCGGCTCGTAGGGCGCTGGGGCGAATGCTCGACACACTGGGACCCGAAGACCGCTTTCAGGTCATCGCGTTCGACACGGTGTCCGAACCAATGGAGGCGGGCCTCGTGAACGCGACGAACCGGAACCGATACCGCGCGATCGAGCACCTCTCGAAGATCGACGCGCGCGGCGGAACCGAGATGGCCGAACCCCTTCTGCAGGCCGTCGACATGCTCGGGAGCGGATACGAAGACCGGCAGCGAATGGTGGTGCTCGTGACGGACGGTCAGGTGGGCAACGAGGGGCAGATCGTCGCGGAGATTCAGCGCCGCAAGACGAGCGCTCGGATTCACACGGTCGGGATCGATCAGGCGGTGGCTGCCGGTTTCTTGAACCGGCTCGCCGAGCTGGGCGGGGGGCGTTGCGAGCTGGTGGAGAGCGAGGATCGGCTCGACGAGGCGATGACGCGGATTCACCGCGCGGTGGGGACCCCCGCGGTCACCGAGCTGCGTGTGGCGCTCGATGGTGCGGAACTCGACCCGAACAGCGTCGTTCCCCACCGACCCGTCGACCTCTTCGAGGGAGCCGTGGTCCGCGTGATGGGGCGTTGCCGCGGGACGGGAGGGCCGCGCGTGAGAATCAGCGGGCAGCGTGCGGACGGGACACCCTTCGAGAGGACCGTGGCTGTGCGGACCGAGCCTGCGGGACCGATCCGCAAGCTCTGGGCGCGCGGAAGAGTGCGTCACCTGGAGGATCGGTACGCAGCTGCAGCGTCGCCCGGGCTCAACGACGAGATCGTGGCGACGTCGCTCAGGTTCGGAGTTCTCTGTCGGTTCACGTCCTGGGTCGCGATCGACCGCGAGGCGAAAGTGGACGGTGAGGGGCTGCGACAGGTGACCCAGCCGGTCGAAAAGCCGCAGGGATGGGGCTCGCGGGGGGCGGGAATGACGATGGCCGGAGCGCTCCCACAGATGCCTACACCCCGAATGGCGCCGATGGCGGCAGCACCTGCCGGCGGCTTTTCGGTTTCGGATGGAATGGTCGGAGGAGGCTTCGACGACGACGTGGAGGCCGAGGGCTGGAGCGGTGGTCCGCCACAGCCCACCTTGCAAGCGTCGTTCGAGATGGCGCCCGAAGCTCCCTCGAAGAAACGAAAGGAGCAGGCTCGATCCGCGTCGGCGAAGGGGATGGCGACCCCGGCCCCCCCGGCAGACCGCGAGCTGGCCTCCTCGGATGTCTCGATCCTCGGGATGCTCGGCTACCAGCTCCTCACGGGCGAAGCACCGATCGTTCCCCAGGTCTCCATCGGGATGAACAGTGACGGATCGCCGGTATGGCCCAATCCGTTGGAGAATGTGCTCGACCCGTCGAATCCGTGGTCGGACATCTTGCGTCGCACGACGAGCCACGACCCTGCCGATAAGTTCGCCGGGCCCTCCGAGCTCCTCGCGGCGGTCGAGACGAGCCTCGGGCGTGGTGCGGATTCGCTGCCAAGGGGCCCCGCCACGCTGCGTGAGCTAGCGTCGAGCGGTCTCGAAGAGCAGGATGCGCTCGCTCTGTGGGTCGCGATGATCGAATGGGTCATCGCCTTCTACGCCGACCGCGGCGCTCCGTGCGATCTTCTCCGGCGCGCAGAAGCGTTCCGCGTCAGCGCCGAAGGCGAGTTGCTGGAGCCGGTGACCGCCGGCGAAGCGGCCGGCGAGGCGATGGGTAAGCTCAAGCGAGCCGCGGACCGGCTCGCATTCTGGAAGTGACTCAGCGCAGCGCCTGGATCGGCCCCGTGCAGAAATCGGGGTCGCCGAAGGTGTTGATGTTGACGTCCATCGCCTGGGCCAGGGAGACGAGCAGGTTGTTGTGGGGCTCGTCGCCGAACTCGAGGAAGCGGCCGGTGTCGAAGAAGCCGTGGCAGCTCCCCGCCATGACGACCGGGATGTCGTTTCGGGTGTGGGAGTTGCCTTTGCCGAGCGAATTGACCCACACGACGACGGAGTGATCGAGGAGGGTGCCGTCCCCTTCCGGGATCGCCTTCATCTGGCCGATGAGGTAGGCGAATTGCTCGCAGAGCCAGGTGTTGATCTTCACGAGGTCGTTCTGGGCCGCGCCGTTGTTGTCGCCTTCGTGCGACAGCGAGTGGTGGCTGTCGGTGACGCCGAGGAAGTCGTAGCGCTGGCCGCTGGTGGCGCGGGAAAACTGAATGGTGGCGACGCGCGTCAGGTCGCACGACAGCGCGGTGACGAGCTGGTCCATCTGGAGCTTCCCGACGTCGGGGAAGTTGTCCTGCGCGTCGGGGTCGATGCGTGTTCCGAGCGATGGGGCCGTGCAGGTGATGACTTCCTGCGGGGTGGAGAGGCGCGTCTCGATCCGGCGAACGGACTCGAGGTGCGCGTCGACTCGCTCACGGTCGCTCGCCGCGATCTTCTGGTTCAGTTTGCCGAGATCCCCCATCACGTGGTCGAGGACGCTGGCGCGTCGCAGCCGCGTGCGCTCGAGATCGAACGGATCGGTGTCGAGGTCGGAGAAGACGCGGTCGAAGACACTGTAGGGGTCGTTGTCGGGGAGGATCGGCTGATCACTGCCGGCGTAGACCATGGTCTGCCGGTTCTGACCGCCGGTGGCGCGGACGCCGAACTGGAGTGAATGAAACTTCGTGGCGTCGGCGCGCTCGTTGGCGATGTGCTGATCGATGGAGATGCCGGAGGCCCAGCCGCTCATCGCATCGCCCCCGCCGGCGAAATCTCCCTCGTTGAGGGGCCGCCCGGTCAACACGGCGCCCATTCCGCGCTGGTGCGCTGCCCCGGGGCCCTTGCTGGTCACGCGCATGTCGACGCCTTCCAGCACGAGGATGTCGTCGCGGTACGGCTCCAGCGGCGCGAGAATCTCGCTGAGGGTGAAATTTCGCTCGCCTCCGGTCGGAGCCCAGCGGAAGGGGACGGTCCCGTTGGCGCTGTAGAAGACGACGAGTCGCTTGGGGAACATCGACTGCTGCGCGTATCCGAGCGAGGGGAGGAGCGGCAGCGCGACGCTGGCTCCGGCGGCTTGTAGGAATCGTCGACGGCTGAGATCGAATTTCATGGTCTCTCCTGGCAACCGGACCTGTCGTGCCGGTGGCTTCTCGACCTGCAGGATTCGTACCCGCACAAGATGGCCGCTCACCCGCATTCTACCGTGCCGAGATCGCGGCACCCATGCCGCGATCGAGGCGCGTCCCCCACAGTCGAGGCTACTCGATGACGGGGATGACGTTCTCGGGAGGGCGGCCGATCGCGACCTTCTCGCCGCGGATCACGACGGGGCGCTCGATGAGCCGCGGGTGTTCGACGAGCGCATTGATGAGCAACTCGTGGTCGTGGACCTCTTTCAGGTTCATCGACTTGTAGATGTCTTCTTTGGTCCGCATCAGGTCCCGTGCGTCGCCGCCGAGCTTTTCGACGACGAACTCGATCTCTTCGCGCGACGGCGGAGCATCGAGATACTTCACGACCTGCGGCTCGATGCCACGGGCTTCGAGGAGCGCGAGAGTCTGCCTCGATTTCGAACAACGTGGATTGTGCCAGATGATGGTGTCCATCGTCTGCTCCTTGGTGTCTGGTAACTGGGTCAGGCGAAGATCGACTGACGGGCCGCTTCGCAGATCGCCTGCACGCCGGGGTGCTTGATCTTTCGGTCGACCGAGATGGCGTAGAAGCGTTGGTTCACCCGCTCTACCGCGCCGAGAAGCTCGAGGTTGCCGCGCGCGGTGATATCGAGCTCGACGACCGATGGGGCGGGGAAGAGTCCATCGCCAGCCTGGGCGAACGACGTCATGAGGGCCGAGTCGTCGAACTCGCCGACGACCCGTGGCGCGAATCCTTCGGCGTCGAACCAGTGTTCGAGGCTGCGCCGCAGCGCTGTCCGCGAAGTCGGCAGTAGCATCGGTGCACCTTCGAGGGACTTCGGAAAGTCCTCCCGGTATTCGTCGACCAGCTCGCTCGGGCCGAAGATCGACACGCCGGAACTTCCGAGCTGGTGGTTGTGGGCCCGAACGCTCACGGTCGGTCCGAGCGGTGCGTCGGCGATCACCACGTCGACGTGATGGACCGACAGCTCGGCGAGGAGCTCGTCGAACGTCCCCTCGACGCAGGTGATGTGGATCGGTTCGGTGAGGCGTGTCGCAGGACGGATCAACTGATAGGCGATGTCCTTCCACAACACGTCGGCGATCCCGACGGTCAGCCGCTGGGGGCGTCCGATCGGGCGAGACTTGAGGGTGTCGAGCAGCTCGTTTCCGAGGCTGAAGATCTCCTCGGCGTACTGGTACGCGAGCCGCCCCTCGGCGGTCAGATGCAGATTGCGACCTTCGCGTTCGAAGAGTTGCATCTCCAGAGAGTCCTCGAGCGTCTTGATCTGCACCGAGATCGTCGAGGGCGCGAGGTTGAGGACGTCACTCGCCGCGGAGATCGTTCCTTCACGCGCGACCACGTAGAAGTACTGAAGGTGATGGTAGTTGAGCCACTCCATGCCCCCGTTATAGCGGGTACGAGGGACATAGGTCACGCCCGAACACGACGGGACGCGAACGACCTCTTCTCGGGAGGCCGTTGCCGTGCCCGATCGATGCGTCTACTGTGTGTGCCATGGCTTCCCGAGACGAGAGTAAGTCGAGCGTCAGCACCGTGGCGGTCGACGAGACACAGGCGGCGCAGGTCGACTCCGACCTCGTGAGGGACAAGTTCGGGAAGTATTCGCTGGTCCGACACCTCGCCACGGGTGGGATGGCGGAGATCTATCTCGCCGAACACGTTGGCCCCGGCGGGTTCGCCAAAGAGGTCGTGATCAAGCGGATCCTTCCGCATCTGGCGAAGGACGAGCAGTTCACGGCGATGTT
Source organism: uncultured Bradymonadales bacterium (assembly GCA_964411125.1). Lineage (GTDB taxonomy): Bacteria > Myxococcota_A > Bradymonadia > Bradymonadales > Bradymonadaceae > JBFIHF01. The sequence goes on from CAYPJU010000075.1 coordinate 12,122, forward strand.
TCTCGACGAGGCGCGCCTCGCCTCGCAGCTCAACCATCCGAACATCGGGCAGATCATCGAGCTCGGCCAGCAGGGTAACGAGCACTTCATCGCGATGGAGTTCATCGACGGCGTCTCGCTCGACGACCTGATCGAGGCGGGCATGAAGATGCCGGTCGACGTCGCGCTACGGATCGTGGCCGACACTCTCGGCGCGCTGGACTACGCTCACGAGGCTCGGGGGCGCGACGGCAAGCCGATGAACCTCGTGCACCGCGACGTCACCCCCTCCAACGTCATGGTCTCGTCGGACGGTATCGTGAAGCTCGTCGACTTCGGCGTCGCCAAAGCAGCGAAGAAGGATCACAAGACACAGACAGGCGCGGTGAAGGGGAAGTTTGCCTACATGGCGCCGGAGCAGATCGAGACGTCGGAGGTCGACCGTCGCGCGGACGTCTTCTCCGTGGGAGTCGTCACGTACGAACTCCTCACCGGCGTCAAGCCGTTCGGCGAGGAACTCTCCGCGGTCTCTCGAATTCTGCACGAGGAACCCGAGGACCCGCGCGAGTTCCGCCCCGAGCTGCACGAGTCCGTGGTGCAGATCATTCGGCGCGCCCTGAGCAAGGATCGGGAGGACCGGTACCCGTCGGCGCGAGGGATGTTGCTCGACATCGAGACTGCGCTGCGGAAGATGAACAGCTACAGCAGCACCCGCGAGATCTCCGTGGTGGTGCGTTCGCACCTCGGGCTCGACGTCCCGGAGGACGTCGTCATCGGGATGGGCGACACCGGCATCTTCGCGGCCGACCGCTCGGCTGACTTGCTCGTCGCCGCACCCGCCGCCCCGGTCACCGAAGCAGAGCCCGCTCCCGTCTCGGTCGCTCGCCCAACCCCGAGCGACGAACGCCAGCCTCCGAGGAACGCGGCCCCCCCGAACCGGCGAGTCATCGCGATGGCCGTCGGGGCAGGTGCCGCGGCCCTCCTCTTCATCGTGACGATCGCTGCCCTCACCGGGTCGCCGTCGGCTCCCGAGGAGCCGCCGACGATCGTCCTCAACGAAACGGCGTTCGTGGAGCCTGGTGCAGATCCCTCCCACCTCTTCGACAAGGGGGGGCATTCCGTCCTCATCGACTCGATCCCGTCGACGCGCGTCTATCGCGGCCGGCATTTCATCGGCACGACACCGCTCGAAACGCGGCTCGACCGCGGTCGGCACCGGATCGAGCTCGAGTACGGAGAGGAACGGAAGCGCACCGCCATCGAGGTGAGCGGCTCCGACGGATACCAGCGTCGGCTCATCGACTTCCGCGCGATCGGAGAGGACGACGACACCCGCCGGACGGGCGACAGCACCGAACCCGACGAGAAGCCGAAGCGGCGCAGCCTGCGGTCGCGGATCCGATCGCTCTTCTGAAGTTGGGATCAGCCCCCGCCGGGGGCGATCGTGACGATCTCTCCCTTTCGCTCCATCCCGGCCCCGACAGCTTGCAGGACCGCGAAGAGAGCCTCTTCGATCGTCACGTCGCGAAGTCGCATCGTGACCCGTCCCCCAACCCTCGGATCCACCACGACGTTCATCTCTCCCTCCGCCGCCAGCAACCGCAGCACGTCGTGCACGTGGGCCTGGCGAAGGTCGATCGAGATGCGTCGCCCGGAGGCTTCGACGACACGAGTCGCGCTCGATGTCGGGGTCTCGACTTGCTCCACGGCGCGGAGCACGATCGTCGGGCTGGTCGGAGAGGTATCGCCTCTGTTCTCGGCAGCGGGAGGCGGTGAGCCGACGAGGCGGGGTTCGGAGGGGGGCGTCGTGGCCGCACAGCCGGCCAGAGCGACAAAGAGCAGTCCGCATACCGCGGGTCCGCGTCGGTCGAGGCTCAATCGTCTCGGGAGTCGGATGGTGAGGGAGCGGGCTGAGAGTCGACCTGCCTTGCAGCAGGGGTCAGCCGAGGGCACAAAAATGCCTCTCAGAGGACGAGCGTAGCCTTAGGACATACACCAGGCTAACGGTCTGGGGGGAATGCATGTCGACCGTCCTCCAAGAGGCAATATCAATCTAGGTGCTCTACTCGTCGGCGTCAAGGCCGAGGGCGCAAGTTATCCCGATGGGGGGCGAGATCACTCGCCGATGAGGAAGCCGCCGTCGATCACGTGGCTCTGGCCGGTCACGTAATTCGCCTCGTTAGACGCCAGAAAGAGTGCGATTCCAGCGAGTTCCTCGGGCTGTCCCCATCGATTGAGCGCGGCGCGTTGGCAGTAGTGATCCGAGATCATCGGTGTCTCCGTCAGGATCTTCGCGAACTTCGTCTCCACGAGCCCCGGACAGATCGCGTTGACCCGGATTCCGTACCCGCCGAGCTCGAGGGCGAGGGTCTGGGTCATCGAAACGACGGACGCTTTCGTCATCGCGTAGACCCCCTGTAGCGGAGCGCCCTTCAGACCGTAGACGCTCGAAACGTTCACGATCGAACCGGGCAGCTCGCGCTCGATCAGACGCCGGGCGACCTGCCGGGTCATCTCGAAATAGCCCTTCACGTTGACCTCGAACGTCTTGTCCCAGGCGCTCCACTCGACGTCGAGCATTGGCCCGAAGTAGGGGTTCGTCGCGGCGTTGTTCACGAGGATCGTCGGCGTCGAGAACTCGTCTTCCGCCCAGGAGACGAGCTCGGCGATCTGATCGGCGTCGCCGGTGTGGCAGGCGCGGCCGGCGATCCGGCCCGGGTGGCCCAGCGCGCTCACTTCGTCGACCACCTCGTCCAGGCTCGCCTGTTTTCGCGAGGCGATGACCACATCCGCGCCTTCCCGGACGAAAGCCTCGGCGATAGCCCGGCCGATGCCGCGGCTCGCGCCTGTCACGATCGCCGTCTTTCCTTCCAATCTCGCCATCCTGGTCTCCGTGTGCCGACCTCACCGATTTGACGAAGTCCGCCAGTGGTTAGGTTGATCGCATGAGTAGGGCGCAGTGCCCATTGAAATTCCGAATGTTTTTAAAGGTTGAGAAAGTCTATGGCTACCACACACGTTTCAGCGTCTTCGGACGACATGAAAGAATGGATGCCTCGCGTGGGCTACATCACGCGCGGCGTCATCTACTTCATCATCGGTGCACTCGCCCTCATGACCGCGTTCGGCGAAGGGGGGCAGTTGGCCGGCTCGAAGGGGGCGATGAACTGGATCGAGCAGTCCGCGTTCGGTGACATCCTCCTCGCGATCGTCGGGGCGGGCCTCTTCGGCTACGCCGTGTGGCGGTTCTTCCAGTCCGTCGCGGACGTCGAGAACCGCGGCACCGACGGCAAGGCCGTCGTCGCTCGTATCGCCATGTTCGTCTCGGGTCTGATGCATGCCGCGCTCGGTGTCTACGCCTTCAAAGGAGTCTTCGAGCAGGGGGGCGGCTCTGGATCCTCCTGGTCCAGCGCCCTGATGTCGAGCTCCTACGGCCCGTGGCTCGTCGGAATCGCCGGGGTCGCGGCGGCCGGCTTCGCGCTCTACGAGTTCTACTCGGCGTACGAGAAGAAGTTCCTCGACAAGCTCGACCTCTCCGACCTCTCCGCCAAAGCGCGCGAGACAGTCGAGAAGCTCGGGATGGCGGGGCTCGCCGCTCGCGGTGTCGTGGTCGGCATCATCTCGTGGTTTCTGCTCCGAGCGGCGCTCGGCAGTGGCTCGGCCCAGCAGGCCGGCCTGGGTGAAGCGCTCGGTGAGATCGCTTCGCAGTCGTACGGTACGATCCTCTTGACCATCGTCGCCGCAGGTCTCGTCTGCTTCGGCGTCTTCTCCTGCGTCAAAGGCTGGTACCGACGGATCGACTGGGACTGACCCTCGGCGCCCGCGCGATCGACGGCCCGCTCCCGGCACGGGGGCGGGCCGTCTTCGTTTTGGTGCAGCGCACGCCTGGCTTTGCAACGATCGATCGGCGCGGTACAACCTCTGCGGTTGCAAGGAAGGTCGCGGCCCGCACGGCAGCGACGCAGCCCGAGAGGTGAGCATGAAGTTCGTCATGGATGGCGCCCGAGCGGGCCTGGTCGTCGGTGCGCTGCTGACGCTGTGGAGTTTCCTGAACGTCAGCGGTCAGCTCGCGTCCGAGAGTGAAGGCGCCGGTGTCATCTACATGGGAATCGCGTTCGGTCTGCTGACCTCGGCGCATCTCGCGTACGGGATCGGGCTCGGCGTGATCGCGGCGCTGTGGCGCTGGGGGCTGGGTCGCGAGCCGCTCGTCGGCATTCGCCGAGGGGTCCGCGACGACGCGTCGCTCGACCGCCACGTTGCCGCGTCGCTCCTCGCTTTCATCGTCGTCGCTGGGATCGTCGGCGTGCTCGTCGCCGGAGCTCACCTGGTCGTGACCTCGAAATTCGTCCGGGTCGGGTTCCAGTCGGCGGCACTTCTGTTGGTCGCCGGTGGCGCCACGCTCGGTGCGCTCGCGCTCTTCCCGTTGCTGCAGGCTCCGGCATCGCTCTTCACCCGGTTGGTGCCCCGCTCGGACAAACGCCCCGCCACGACGGTCCTCCTCGTCCTCCTGGCGGTGCTGGGGCTCGCGGGCCTCCTCGTGGGACGTTGGTACGCCGGTTCGATGGACGTATTCGACGGCACGATGTTGAACATGGCGGTCGCCTCCGTCGTCGCGACTCCGGTCGTCCTGATCGCGATGGCGCAGATGCGTCTTCGCAACGTGTTCTTCAACTACGGTCTTCCCCTGGCGGGTATCCTCGTGGCGGCGGTCTGCTTCGTCGGCGCCGCGTCGTGGTCGAGCTCGACGCCGGTGATGCGTGAAGCGGTCACGCAGGCATCGGCGCTCGTCTCGTTCCAGGCGAAGTTCCTGCAACGCTTTGCCGACAAGGACGGCGACGGATTCCCCGCGAGCTGGGGGGGCGCCGACTGCGACGATTCCAACGAGGCGATCTACCCCGGAGCTCGTGAGACCGCCGGTAACGGGATCGATGAGAATTGCTCGGGTGCCGATGCGAAACCGCTGCCCATCGACGAGGTCGGGCCAGCCCGCGACGTCGTCGCTCGGGCGATCGACCAGGGCGGGGCGGCAGCCAAGAAGGCGAGCGAGAACCTCCCGGATCCGCCCAAGAACCTGCTGCTGCTGCTGGTGGACACGCTGCGCTGGGATCACCTCGGTTTCGCCGGCTACGACCGGAACACGAGCCCCAACCTCGACGCGCTCGCCGAGGAGAGCGTCGTCTTCGAGCGCACGTACGCGACCTCCCCGCACACGCCGCGCAGCATCCCGGCGATCTTCTTCAGTCGATACCCGAGCCGCACCCAGTGGAAGGGCGGCACGAAGGGCGCGCAGTACAACTATCCCAAGCTGCTCGACGAGAACGTCGGCCTCTTCGAAGTTCTGCAAGAGAAAGGGCACCGTTCGATCGCGGCGACGAGCCACTTCTACTTCGACGAGAAGCGCGGCATCCAACAAGGATTCGAGGAGTGGGACAACGCCGGCGCCGGGACGATCGCGGAGTCCAACAACGACATCGCGTCCCCGCGGACCTGGCAGAAGCTCGAGCCGATGATCGACGACCTCGCGGCCCGGCAGAAGCAGCCCGACGCAAAGCCTTTCGGGCTCTTCGTCCACCTCTTCGAGCCGCACGCCAAGTGGATCCAGCACGATCAGTACCGCTTCGAGAAGAAGCCGGGAGGAGACTCGAGGATCGACGCCTACGACTCGGAGATCGCGTTCATGGACGCGTACGTCGGCAAGATCATCGACAAGCTCAAGTCCACGGGGCTCTACGACGAGACGGTCATCGTCGTGGTCTCCGACCACGGCGAGGGCTTCAACGAGCACGGCTACTTCTTTCACGGACAGAACCTCTACAACGAGATCATCCACGTGCCGCTGCTGATCCGCGTGCCGGGATGGTTCCATCGTCGCGTCGAGGCTCCGACGTCGATCGTCGACATCGCCCCGACCGTCCTCGACCTGTTCGACTACTCGATCCCCGAACCGTTCGACGGCGTCAGCCTCGAACCGGCGATGCTCGGGGAACAGATGACATCGCGGCCGATCTTCTCCGAGCTGCTTCCCTATACGTCGTGGAAGGAGCACCACAAGGCGGTGATCGAAGGGAAGTGGAAGCTCCACGCGATCTACAGCGCAGGCTCCGAGCAGCTCTACGACCTCGAAGCGGACCCGGGGGAGCAGAAGAACGTGGTGGGAGAGAATCCCGACGTGGCAGAGCGCCTACGAAAGCGGCTGGACGAGTTCAATCAGATGCCGTGACGGCGGCGTCTGCTTCCTGCAGCCGTGACTCCCCGAATACCGTCACGCCGTGTCGACTCAGTAGCTCGGCTGTCACACCCATGCCGGCGGTCAGCGTCCGCGAGAAGGTACCGTCGTAGACCCCCGCCGAACCGCAGCTCGGGCTGCGTTCTTTGAGCACCGCGATTCGGATTCCGTGCTTCTCGGCCAGGGCGAGCGCTGCTCGTGCGCCGGCGACATAGGCTGCCGAGACGTCGGTTCCGGCGGCGGTGTTGACCGTCCCGGCTCCCTGCAGGACGTCGAGCGCAGTCGCCTGGGGCTCGATCTCCGCCGGCGGCCGCGGGACGGGGAGTCCGCCGGCGACCTCCGGGCAGATCGCGACGATCCGTCCCTCAGCCGTCCAGCGTTCGAGGATCTCGGAGTTCGGGTCGGAGGCTCCGCCGTCGTAGCGGACGCGTTGCCCCAGAAGGCAAGCGCTGACGAGCACCTTCGCCGTCACGGGGTGGGCCACACCAACGCGGGCGGATCGACGGGATCGAGCGCGCTCGTGCCGGCACGTCCGTCCGCGTTGTCGCCCCAGCAGTAGGGTTGCCCGTCGCTGTCGACGAGGCACGCGAAGGTCTCGCCGGCGCTCACATCCTGCGCCGTGAGGCTCTGTGAGTTCGGGACGGGGGCGTACTGGTCCGCGGCAGCGCCGTTGCCGAGGCGAAGATCGTCCCCCTGGCCCCAGCACACCACGACGGCGTCCGCGCTACGAATCCCGCAGGCATGGCTACTGCCTGCGGAGATGTCGGTCAGCGACGTGTTCGGCAACATCACCGGCGTCGTCGACTTCTCCGAGGTCTGGTCGCCGACGCCGAGCTGTCCGACGGCGTTGGTGCCCCAGCAGTAGACTACGTCGGCCGCTGTACGACCGCAGGTGAAAGAGTTGCCCGCCGTCACCTGCTCGAGGGCCGGGACCGTCACCAGGGCGGGGCGGGGTTTGCTCGTCTCGTTGCCCGTGCCGAGCGCACCGCCGAAGCCGTTGCCCCAGCAGTAGGTCTCGCCCATGTCGGTCAGCGCGCACGAGTGCCCGAAGCCGACCGCCACCGAGGTGGGGGTCCCGGTCGGGGCAGGGTTGAAGTCGACCTTCACGGGGGTGTCGGAGTCGTTCGAGTTGCCGTCGCCGAGCTCACCGTTCGCCCCCTTACCCCAGCAGTAGATCTCACCCCCCGAGGTGACTCCACAGGAGTGGCGATAAAACGAGTCGATGGCCTTGAAGGTCAGCGTCGGGTCGAGCAGTGTCGGGACGTTGGAGGCCGTGCCGCCGATCGCCGAGGCGCGGCCCCAGCAATAGGCGGCCCCCGACGTGTCGAGCGCGCAGGAAAATCCGTCACCCGCTGCGATAGCGACGAAGACGTGGTCTCCGACGACGAACAGGGGCGTCGCCGAACTTCCGCTCGCTGCGGGATCGCCCAACTGGTCCTGATCGTCTTTGCCCCAGCAGAACGCGACGCCGTCGACCGAGAGACCACACGCATGGGTGTACCCCGCGTCGATGGTCTTCAGGCCGAAGTACGCGTCTACCTGGAGGGTCGCGGTGTTGCCGTCGACGTCGACGGAGACGGTCGCCGTGCCCGGTTGGAGCGCGCGGATCGTTCCCGCTTGTGCGTCCAGGATCTCGATCACGCCCTCGTCGTCGCTCGACCATACGTGGTCACGTCCCACGATCGGTGTACCCGAGAAGTCGAGCACTTCCGTCGTCAGTTGCCGCGTCGATCCTACCGGCACTTTCTCCGTGAGCGGGTCGATCGTGACCGACATGATCGGTCGCTCCACGATCTCGATATCGAGGGTGTCGGTGGCGTCCTGATCGACGACCACCTTCAGCTCCGTCGTCCCGAGCTGGTTGCCGGTCAGGCGGATCGACTCGGGGAGGCCTGGCGGGTCACTGAGCGAAGCCACGCTGTCGATGGACGAGTCCCACTCGTAGTCGCGACCGTCGAGCGCGAGGACCTCGTTCTCGGCGTCGCGTAGGACGACCGTGTAGAGCTGGGTCGAGCCCTGTTCCACCTGTGCCGTTCGCGGCGTGATCTCCACGGTCGAGACCGGATTGGGGAGCACTTCGACCTCGACGGTCGCGTCGAGCCCGCCGGTGCTCGCCGTCACGTCCGTCCTACCGACCATGATTCCGATGACGCTCCCCGAGATGGGATCGACGGTTGCGACACCGGGGGAAGCGGAGACCCAGTCGAACTCGCGCCCCTCGACCACGTTGCCGCCGGCGTCGATGGCTCTGGCGGTCAGTTGCAGCGAACGGCCCCGCTTCACCGTCGGTGAAAGGGGAGTGATCTGGATGGAGTCGAGCGCGGGGAGAACCTCGACCAGCGCCGAGGCGGCGACGTTTCCGTACGACGCTCGAATCTGGACGGTGCCCAGGTCGACGCCGGTGACGAGCCCCGTCGCGTCGACGGTCGCGAGCGCTTCCGCGCCGCTGGCCCACGACAGAGGAACGTCGGCGACGGTCTCACCGTCCGTGTCGAAGGCCGTCGCGGTCAGTTGCACCTGCGCGCCGATCCCGACCGACGTCGTCGCCGGCTCGACGACGATCGAGTCGATCTCGAACTCGGGCTCCGACATGTCGGGCTCCGAGGCGTCGGGGGCGCCGGCGTCGGGCTCGGGTTCTTCCATGTCTGCCCCGGCGTCGGGGGCCGCCTCCGCGTCCGCCACGCAGATGCCATCCAGGCACGTGGCCCCCTCGCCGCACTCGTCGACGGAGTCGCAGAGGACGGCCTCGTGCTGGCTTTCGTATACGCACCCCGAAGACAGGACCGCGAGGAGGAGAAAAATGCTCGTTCGTTTCATCGACACTCCCTGTTCGGCGCCATCCTACTCGGAAGCCGGGGGCGTGTCAGTTCCTTGGAGGCGGCCATCAAAGTGGTCCGAGAAACGGGTTGTGCCCGGCCACGGCGTCCCTAAAATCCATCTTTCGAAAGACGGCGCTCGACGCCGTAAAGTGCCAGTTCCACGCGTGAACCGCGTGGCCGCGGAGGGGAGGGAGCGATTGACAATGCGAGCCGAAACACTCACGCTGAGTACACCGTAACACTCAGCTCGTCCGCGATTCGGTTCAGTTCCTCGACACCGCAGATGCGGTGCGATGGTCGGTTTCGGGGGAGGAACGAGACACTGTGTCCAGAGAAATCAAAATTCTGATCGTCGACGACGACACGGATATCTGTGACTACATGGAGATTCTGCTGTCGCAGGCGGGATATTCGGTAGCAACGCAGACCGATCCGACGCAGGCGATCGCGCAGCTGAAGGAAGAGGATTTTCACGTCGTGGTGCTCGACATCATGATGCCGAGAGTCGACGGGATGGAGCTCCTCGAGGAGATTCGCCACTACGACGACGACATCTCCGTCATCATCTTCACCGGCAACCCCTCGGTGGACACCGCCGTGAAGTCGATGAAGCTCAAAGTCGCCGACTACATCAAGAAGCCGTTCGAGGTCGACGAGTTCACCAACTCGCTCGACAAGATCCTGCGCGATCGGGGCCTCGTCGTGGACCTCGAAGAGTCGCTCCTCGAGACGATCGGGAAGAACATCCGCGCCGCCCGCAAAGAGCAGTCGCTGACGCTGAAGCAGATGTCGCGGCGAACCGGCCTCTCGGTCAGCCTCCTCTCACAGATCGAGCGAGCGGAATCGAGCGCGAGTGTCTCGAGCCTCTTCAAGATCGCGCGTGCTCTCGACACGCGGCTCACGACGCTCTTCGGCGAGTACTGAGAACCCGAAGAGCATTCCTCCAGTACAAAGCGTCGATCTGGTCTTCGGTCCAGCCCCGTGCGCGCATCAGGTTGCCGAGTAGGACGACGTCGCGACAGTCACGCTGATCCGACGGGATCGCGGGGAGCCACCCGTCGTAGTCCGAGCCGATCGCGACATGGTCTATCCCGACCCGGTCCACGACGTGTTCCAGGTGCTCGACCACACACTCGGTCGACGCGCGCAGACGCCCGGCGAGGAAGGTCGGGGCGAAGATCATCCCGATGACGCCTCCCGTCTCCGCGATCGCATCAATCTCCTCGTCCGAGATGTTGCGGGCGTGGTCGTGGACCGACTTCACCCCCGTGTGGGTGCAGAGGAGCGGTCGGGTCGCGATGGAACAAGCGTGGAGCACCCCCGGCGTGTTGACGTGGGCCAAGTCCACGACGATCTCGTGCTCCTCGAGGGCCGCGACGAGCTCGACCCCGAAGCCCGTGAGTGGCGTCTTCTCGTCGGCGCCTCGACCCATCGCAGGGGTCGCAGCCGAGTTTGCCGAGAAGTGCGTCAACGTGAGGTAGGCGACGTCGCGGCGTGCGAGCTCGGCGACCCGCGCGAGCTCTCCGTTCAGCATGTGAGCACCCTCGACGCCCGGCGCGAGGGCGAGCTTCCCCGCATCCCGCGCCGCTGCCCAGTCCCCGCCGTCGCGCACGCGGAAGACGCGCTCGTCGAGCGCGACGACGTCGTCGAGGTAGTCGATCTGACGGTTCAGCTCACGCCAGCCTCCCTCGCTCTCCCACGGCCAGTAGTGAATGCCGAGGCACGCACCGTAGTAGCCCGCGTCGATCATCCGCGGGACGTCGGCGTGCCAGAAGAGCGGTTGACCGCGCAGCTTCGCGCCGTGACGGCGGGTCATCGAGTATCCGAACAGCCGTTGCTGGATGATCGAATCGACATGCAGGTCGAGAGCATTCACATCGACAGAGAGCCTTCCCGGAAGTCGGACTTCGCGAGGTGGACGTTGATACAAACCGGCTTCCCCTCGCGCGAGAGGCGCTTCGCCTCCCGGATCACGTCGTCGGTGTCCGCAGGGTCGGTCAGGAGAATCCCGACGCCGCCGTACCCTTCGGCGACCTTGTGGTACTCGGTCTTGAGCAGCGTCGTGGCGAGGTCGGTCCCGAGGATCGTCACCTGGTCCCGGGCGATCTGACCCCAGGCGGCGTCCGTCCCGATGACGGCGATCGGTGCGAGCCCGTGGCGAATGCACGTGTCGAACTCGGCGAGGCTGTAGGCCGAACTTCCGTCACCGTAGATGAGCCACACCTCGGCATCCTTCCGGACGAGCTGTGCTCCGACCGCGAACCCACCCCCGACACCGAGCGTGCCGAAGACACCGGGGTCGAGCCACGAGAGGGGGCGTCGCGGCCGCAGGATGTAGGCCCCCGTCGCGACGAAGTCACCGCCGTCTACCACCAGCACCGAGTCGTCGGCCATGAGCTCTTCGAGGCGAAGGAAGAAGTGAAGCGGGCTGACGAGGTCTTGCTTCTCGGTCGCTTCGGCCGCCTGCGCCTCGATCTCTTCGTCGCGAGCTCGCTCTCGGTCCTGGAGCTCGAAGAACCACGAGTCCCTGTTCGGCCGGCGGTTCGAGAGGCGAGAAGCGAGCTCCAAGATCACGTCGCCGGGGTGCATCTTCAGCGCAATGTCGGGCCGACGGTTCTTGTAGAGGTCGTGCGACGACAGGTTCGCCGAGACCAGCGTCCCTCGATGGTTGATCTTACGGCCGTAGCCGAGCCGGAAGTCGAAGGGAAAGCCGGCCACGACACAGACGTCGGTCGTCTTGAGCGCGGCCGAGCGCTTGTGGCGGAACTGAATGTCGCTGAACTGTCCCAGAAGTCCGCGCGCGGTACCGCCGAGAAACGTCGGGATGCCGATCGCGTTGATGGCGTTGGCGATCTCGGCGGCCTCGTCGGGGGTCCTGTTCACCAGCGCCTGACTCCCGACGACGAGGGTGGGGCGCTCCGAGCGGCTGAGCGCTTCGGCGGCCTGGTCGAGCAGCGCATCGTCGTCCGGACCGAACGGGAGCTTGGGCTCGGGTACGCTCAGATCCATTCTGACGATCGGGAGGTGCGGGCCGTGAAACTGACGGGTCAGGTGGCCCTTGAGGTAGAGCTCCAGCGCGCGCGCCTGAAGGCCGCTCATCTTCTCGACGCCGCTCTCGGCGATGTACCATTCCCTGACGACCTCCTCGGGATAGAGCAGGTCGACCGGTACTTCGACGAACACCGGGCCCGGGACGCCACTCGACGCGGTCTCCAACGCCGCACGGACCGTGGGTCCCAACGCCGACAGCGTCGTCACACGAGTGCACCACTTCGTCACCGGCTCCATCAGCGACATCTGGTCGATGTCCTGGAGCGAGCCGCGGCCGCGCAAGATCGTCGCAGTGGCACCGCCAAACACCACCAGCGGAGACTGCGCCATCTGCGCGTTCTTCACCGCCGTGACCGTGTTCGTCACCCCGGGGCCCGCCGTCACTGCGGCGACGCCGGGGATGCCGGTCATGCGCGCCACGGCATCTGCCGCGAAGACGGCGTTCTTCTCGTCGCGAACGTCGACCACACCGACCCCGTTCGCCTCGGCGCCGGTCAGGATGGGGGAGATGTGTCCGCCACACAGCGTGAAGATGTAGGGAACGCCCGCGCGTGCGAGCTCCTTGCCGATGATGTCGCCGCCGTGCTGGCCCATGTGACTCTCCTGCCTCGTGAATGTCGAGGCCGCAAATGTACTCGTGGCGCCCGTGGTTGGCCAGCCGCCTCGCGCTCGGCGCGAGGCCTCTCTCGGTTCGATCGTCGGGTGCAAGGCCGCTCGCAGAGGGTCCAATCTGCGCCGAAGGTGATTACGATCCGGGACGCAACCCGAGTGACTTGCTCGTTCGCTCGCACCCTGCGTAGCCAGCGCGACGAGCGTGTGCTACCCCCGTCTCGAGGTGAACGATGCCGAATTTCGAACTGATTTGTGTCGGGGACGAGCTCCTCGATGGGCGCATTTCCGACGCCAATGCCGTGCACCTGGGCGACCTTTGCTTCGGCACGGGGTCCCGCGTCGAACGGGTCGCATTCATCCGTGACGACGTCGACCGCGTCGTCGAGGCGCTGCGCTCCACCACAGCGCCGATCGTCGTCGTCTCCGGCGGTCTCGGGCCGACCGAAGACGACAAGACTCGCGAGGCCGCAGCCCGTTTCTCGGGCCGCGAACTCGTGGAGAACGCCGAGACGATCGACCGAATCCGGCAGCGCTTCGAGGCGAGGGGCTACCCCTTCACCGAGAATAACCGGAGACAGGCGTTTTTCCCCGACGGCGCCGCCGTCCTTCGCACCGACGTAGGGACTGCCCCAGGCTTCGAGCTCTCGCACGACGGCCGGCGGTTCTTCTTCTTCCCCGGCGTCCCGCGCGAGTTCCGCTGGTACTGCGAGCGTCACCTGCAGCCGCTCGTCGGATCGCGGGACACCGCCACGGCGCGCACGCTCTACTTCCACGGACTCGGCGAATCCGCGATGGAGACGCTACTCGGCGAGTCGCTGGGTGACGACCACGGCGTCGCGATCGGCTACCGGGCGGCGTACCCCGTCATCGAACTGAAGCTCGTCGGGCCCGTCGACGCGGTCGCGGCAGTGGACGAGACCGCGCGCGAGACGCTCGGCCCCTGGCTCGTCGGGGAAGACGACGAAGACCTCCCCGCCCGGATCGGTCGCCTCCTCCTCGAACACGGGGCGACGGTCACCACCGCGGAGTCCTGCACCGCGGGCGGAATCGCAGCGCTGATCACCGAGACTCCCGGCAGTTCCGGCTGGTTTCAGCAAGGTTTCGTCACCTACGCGAACGACGCGAAGTCCGCGCTCCTCGGGGTCCAGCCCGAGGTCTTGCTCACCCACGGAGCCGTCAGCGCAGAGACCGTGCTGCAGATGGCTTCCGGCGCTCGACGTGCCGCTGGCGCCACCTATGCGCTCGCCGTCAGTGGTCTCGCCGGGCCCGGCGGGGGAAGTGAAGAGAAGCCGGTGGGGACGGTTCACTTCGCCCTCGCAGCGCCCGAAGGGAACTACCATCGGCTGATCCGCTACCGTCTCCCCACCCGCGGTCTCATCCGCGCCGGCAGCGCCTACTCGGCGCTCTCGCTCCTGCTCTGGCGGCTGGAAGACCGACTCGACCAGCACACGGTCAGCGGACCCTTCTCCGACGACGACGTCTGGCGAGATGGCGGTGTTCGACCCGAGGAAGTCTCATGAACGACCGCCGCCTCTTCGTCGCCATCGACCTCGCCATCCACGTCGTCGAACGGCTCGTCCTGCTTCAGCAAGAGTGGGCCGCGCGCGTGACGGAGCCCGAGGTCCGTATTCGCTGGACGGACGCGGAGAACATTCACGTCACGCTCAAGTTCCTGGGCGGTACCGATACGCCGATCATCCCCCTCGTCGAAGAGACGCTGGACAGGCTCACCCGACCGCTTTTCCCCTTCGAGGTCGGTTGCCAGCGCATCGGTGCCTTCCCCTCGATCGAGCGCCCCAGGATTCTGTGGGCCGGCCTCGACCCCAAGGGCGCCGAGGTGATGTCGCTCCTGCAACTCACGATCGAACGCGAACTCGCCGAGCTCGGCTTCGCCCCGGAGGACCGCGACTACCACCCGCACGTCACTCTTGGCCGCGTGAAGTCGACACGAGCGATCGACATGACCTCGATCGCCACCGACCTCGCCGAGTTCGACTTCGGCAAGTCCTTCGTCAAAGACATCGCGCTCTACGAGAGCGCCCTCACTCCCAGCGGACCTCGCTACACAGTTCTCAACCGATTCTCGCTCGGCGAGGGTTAGTTTTCGGATCGCATCCGGGGGGCGCTCCCGTCGCGAGGGAGACGGAGGGGGACCATCTTTCGTCTCGGCCTCCTCGACGATGCCGCTGGCATCGCCTGCGTCGGCCGAGGACGAAATCTGGCCCCCCTCCGTCGCCCTCGCTCGGTCCGCGCCCCCCGGATGCGATCCGTGCTCGGACGATCTGGCGCCCCTCGCTCGGTCGGCGCCCCCCGGATGCGATCCGTTTTCGGATCGATCTCGCGTCTGGCCCTCTCCGTCCCCTCGCTCGGCCCGCGCCCCCCGGATGCGATCCGTTTTCGGCTCCACGGGGCGTCTGGCCTGGGTCATTCTCGACGATGCCGCTGGCATCGCCTGCGTCGGCCGAGGACGAAATCTGGACCCCCTCCGTCCCCTCGCTCGGTCCACCCCCCGCCCCGAAACAAAAAAATGCCCCCATCAGGGGGCATACCGCGCAAAGCGCGGTCGTAGCCCCGCGCGTAAGCGCGGGGACGACGCGATCTAACGCGATCGAACGCGACGCAATCGAACGCGGCGCGAATTACGAAGCTTCTTCCACGACCTCGGGTTTCACGGCGCGGACGAGGCCGAAGTGCTCGCGGATGCGTCCTTCGATTTCGTCGCGCATGTCGGGGTGGTCGCGCAGGTACTGTTTGGCGTTCTCACGCCCCTGCCCGAGCCGCTCGTCTCCGTAGGAATACCAGGAGCCGGCCTTGTCGACGATGTTGAGGGATGCACCGAGGTCGATGAGGTCACCTTCGAGGCTGATCCCCTCGCCGTACATGATGTCGAACTCGGCCTCACGGAAGGGCGGGGCGAGCTTGTTCTTGACGACTTTGACGCGCGTGCGGTTGCCGACGATGTCGTTGCCGTCCTTGATGGCGCCGATGCGACGAATGTCCATGCGGGTCGAGCAGTAGAACTTGAGCGCGTTGCCGCCGGTGGTCGTCTCCGGGCTGCCGAACATCACGCCGATCTTCATGCGGATCTGGTTGATGAAGACGACGCACGTCTTCGACTTCGAGATCGTCCCGGTCAGTTTGCGGAGCGCCTGGCTCATCAGGCGAGCCTGAAGGCCCATGTGGGCGTCCCCCATCTCGCCTTCGATCTCGGCGCGGGGCGTCAGCGCGGCGACGGAGTCGACGATGAGGATGTCGACCGCATTGGAGCGGACGAGCATGTCGACGATCTCGAGCGCCTGTTCACCGGTGTCCGGCTGGCTCACCAGCAGCTCGTCGACCTTCACGCCGAGTGCTTTCGCGTACTTGATGTCGAGCGCGTGCTCGGCGTCGATGAAGGCCGCGACACCGCCCATCCGCTGGGCGTTCGCCAACGTGTGCAGCGCCAGCGTCGTCTTACCCGAGGACTCCGGACCGTAAATCTCGATGATGCGACCCTTGGCGATCCCTCCGATCCCGAGCGCGACATCGAGCGAGATCGAGCCGGTCGAGATCGCTTCGGACGGCGGCAGCAGTGTCTCGTCGTCCCCCAGGCACATGATCGCGCCCTTGCCGAACTGCTTCTCGATCGCGCTCACCGTCAGATCGAGCGCCTTCTGTTTTTCCTTGTTCGTCGTGTTCTTACCCATGTTCTTCTCCTTGAACGGCCGCCGTCTGCCCGTTTCGTGGTAGTCGCGCTACCGAGTTCGTATACTGAACCGATGTATAGTCATCTGCGATCGAGGCGTCAAGTCGGAACGTCGAAGTTGGGAACTGTCTCGCGTTTCGGACCATCCGGAGGACGAGAAGTTCGTTTCCTCCGTTATCGGCAGCGGCCGGCGAGCGTTGCGAAAAAAGTCGTTCTCCCATCGCTCGGCCCCGCCTCATGCGGCCGAGTGCCCCAGCTCTCATTCGCTCTCGAATGCGATTCGCTCGTGCGAAACGTTGCGCTCCCCGCCCTCGTCGCGGGCCGACACCGTCACCAGGATCCATTCGCGCTCCTTGTTGGTGAGTGTCGTCGCCGCCGACGTCACGAAGAGCCCCATGTCGTGGACCTCGGTCTCGGACGCCCGCAGGCCGCCGGCGTAGAGGCGAGAGACTCCGTACTCCTGCAGCAGCGAAAGGACCCGCGCTCCCTCCACGTCGCTCAAAAACCCGTTGTCGGCGAGGCCTTCGGGGTCGAGCGGCGGCGTGTGCGTGAGCCCGATCACGGGGCTCCCCTCGCCGCCCGGGGAGGTGATCTGAGCGAGGAACGTCTCGAGGCGGTCGAAACCGCGCGGACCGAGGGCGCGCAGGGCGCTGTAGAACACGAAGAATTGTACCCCTTTCAGGCCCCAGACGTGATCGTGGGGACCGAATCGTCGCAGAAAAGCGGCGCCACGGTCGGCCGAAATTTCGCGGCCTCCCGCCAGCGCGACGACGGGGACGCCGAAGCCGACGGTGGTCCGCTCGAGCTCGTCGAGGGCGTCGACAGAAAAGCCGGGGGCGTTGTCCCCGAGGATCGCCACGAAATCGACCGCCTCGTCGGTCAAGGCATCCCCTAGCCCTTCGAGCACCTCGGCGCTACGGGTCGGTCCCACCACGGCGAAGGTGACCGGCCCGCCGTCGTCGGGCACGTAGGTCTCGAGTTGAACGACCCGGCAGGACGCGATGTCGAGGTCGAACGTCATCGACGTCGCCTGGCCAGTCAACCGCGTCGTCTCGGGTGCGGTGCAAGCTTCGAAGGCAGAATCGGGCTGGCAAGTACCCTCCGCGCAGCGAAGCCCCGACTCGCACTGGCCGGATGTGTCGCAGGGACTGTCGACGTCCGCGGCTGCGGCGATGCAATTGATCGGGGCCTCCGCGGCGAGTGGACAGCCCGAGGCGGTCTCGGAGTCTCGAAAGTCCACGGAGAGGATGCGGAGCAGCGCCTCGCGGTGCACGTTCCGAAGGACGAAGTCGACCGACCCTTCGGTATCGGGGCCCGTCTCTACACTGACACGGGCCGTGGGCGACGCCTGGCGCAACACGAGCTCGTCCTCGTCGAACCCGCGGACGGTGCCGAACGTGGCCGACACCGTCAGCCCGTCTCGCAGGCGGGCCTCCCCGATCCGACGCTGGGTCTGCGAGGCCGCCGACGACTCACCGAAACATCCGCTACACCCCGTGAGGCCGCCCGCGGCGACGGCGAGCAGCAGGCCGAGAACGTTGAATTTCGCGGCGCGCAAACGGTCCTGTGGTATAGAGAGCATGGGTCGGTGCGCGGTGCTGACCACCGTGGAGGTTCAGTCGAATGTTGATGGACGACATCGAAGTCAAGGTCTACCGGAGCGCGATCAAGCTCCCCGTGGCCTTCTTCGTTCCGGCGACGTTCCTCCTCACGGTGTACGTGCTCCTCTACATGCTCGTCAATTCGCAGCTATTCGCCGATCGGACGCTCGAATGGCTCAACGAGACGCTCCCCGGCACGTTCGCGCTCGAGGAGTTCGTCGTCGACCCGACCTTCACCCAGCTTCACATCTGGGGAGCGACCGTCGATGGACGCGACGGGGTCAGGATCGTGACGGCGAACGAGATCCACGCCGGCGTCAACCCACTTCCGCTGCTGGTCCGCAAGGTTCAGGTCGACCATGCGCACGTGAAGAACTCCGCCTTCGACATGACGTTCTACGAGAACGGCCGGATGAACCTCCTCGACGCGCTCGGGATCGAAGATCTCCCCGAAGACCCCGACGGGAAGATGCCGGTCACCGTGAGCCTCGGGAACCTCAGCGCGGAAGACAGCCGCTACTCCCTCACGCTCGACTTCTTCAACTTCGTCATCCCCGACGTCGACGTCGAGCACGGTGAGGTCGACATCTCGGACGACACGGTCGTGATGTGGGTCCCCGAGCTTCGGACAGAGCGCGTCGACTTCGAATTCGAGCCGTGGCTCTACTACTACCCACCGGAAGCGGGGAAATGGCGCTTCAGCGCGGAAAACGTCGACATCCGCAACTGGCGGTGGGCGGGTGACGGATTCAGCGTCGAGCGCGTCGCCACCAACGTCGGTGGTATCGAGGCCGCCGCCACGGGGACGATGCTCATCCCCGAGGTCGCCGAGGACGAGGACACGCGCCTGATCTACCGAGCTCGAGGGACGTTCGCGATCCACCCGTGGAACCAGGCGGGGAACTACTTCCTCGACCACCTCTTCCACTTCGATGCGCCACGCCTCGAGATCGGGGTCGAAGGGACCCTCGAAGAGATCGTCGCCGAGGCGCAGTTCGACGTGGCGACGTTCGACGCCTACGGGGTGCAACTCACCGACATCGAGGGGACCGCCGTCCTCAACGACGAGTTCGTCTCGATCGACCGCGCCACCGGCAAGCTTCACGGAGGCGACCTCGACGTCACCAACGGCTACTTCAACATGTACACGGGTCACTTCGGCGCCGACGCGACGTTCGACGGGGTCGACCCCGCCGGGATCACCGCCGATCTCGGGTACGACTATCCCTACCTGCAGGGCCGCACCAGTGGGGCTGTCGAGATCCTCGGCAAGATCCCCTTCGACGACGAGTACGGACCCGACACGTCCCCCTTCGTGTCGCTCGAGGAGTTCCTCGACCCGACGGTGGAGCTGCGCTTCCCGACCGACGTCGTCTACGTGCGTACTGGCCCGCTCGACACACTGCCGGGCAAACGCTTCCGGATGGCCGCGGGCTCCTACATCTGGGCCACCGAAGAGCGCGTCGGCATCGAAGACGCCACCTTCTACGCCGACAACGCCACCTTCGAGATCGACGACTTCGTCTTCGATTGGGAACGCTACGAGCTCCTGCGAGACCAGTATGGCGACATCGCCGAGATCCGTATCGAGGCTCCCTCCCTCGCGGCGCTGCTCGGAGACTATGACGCCGACGGTGTGGACGGGGCGCTCACTGCCACGGTTCGAGGGCTCGGCATGCTCAACTACCCCGACGCGACGTTCGACTTCTCGCTGCGAAACCCCGAGTTCGACGTCTCGGGCGCGAAATTCTCCGGGGAGAGGGTCACGGGGCGTGGCTCGCTGCGCGATGGTGTCTTGAAGTTCGAGCAGACCGACATCCGCAGCGAACGTGGGAGCGGGTCGGTCCGCGGAACGGTGAAGGTCCTGCGCGATCCCCGCGGTCTGCGCGACGAAGAGGACGAGATCGTCACGGACTTCCTCTATCCGTCGCGGCATCCTGCCAGGCTCGACGTCGCCTTCGAAGACCTCGACCTGGACCTCGCCTCCTCGCTCGGCCGGCTCGACCTGGACGTCCGCGGGACGGCGAACGGCGAGCTCGCGCTGCGGGGCACGCTCGAAGATCCCGATGCAGAGTTTTCGGTCGCCGGCGAGCAGGTCGTGCTGATGGAACAACCGCTCGACTCTGCGACCCTCGTCGGGTCGATCCGCGACCGCACCTACCGCCTCGACCGCTTCGAGATCGACGCCGGGAAGGCGGGACGCGTCTGGGGCGACGCCTCCCTCGGATTCGACGACTCTCTCGACTTCCAGGTGGCGGGGAGCCGCATCGCCCTGGGGCAGATCGTCGCCGCGCAGACGGCTGAGATGCCGCTGCAGGGGAACGCCGACTTCCGGCTTCACGGCACGGGTACGCTCGACCAGCCCGACATCGGAGGTGACGTGCGGGTCGATGGCCTCCGATACGACGGACGAGATCTCGGCGATCTCGCGCTCGTCGCCAACACGATCGGCGACACCACCCATCTCGTCGGTGCGCTCCTACCGTGGGTCACCGTCGACGTGGAGATCCCGCTCGACGACGAGTCGTCGTACTACGCGCGCTTTGGGCTCGACCGGCTCGACGTCCCCGACGCCGTCCCCGAGCTGCGGCAGGTACGAGTCATCAAGGGCGCCGAAGTGAGCGGTACCGTGGAGGTTTTTCTCGAGCCCGACTTCTCGCGCTACCAGGTTCTGGCGAACCTCGACGACGTCACCGTCGATGCTCTCGGCAAGACCTTCCGAAACCAGGGGCCACTCATCGCGGGCCTCAACAACGGCGAGCTGTTTCAGATCCAGCAGGCGACGATCGGCGCCGATGGTCGCTGGGTTTCGATGCAGGGCGGTATCTTCATGGACGAGGCGCTCATCGACCTCAGCGTCGACGGCGACCTCGACCTGTCCCTCCTCACCGGCTTCCGCCTCGCCTTCCCCGAGTATTTCCCCGAATCGCTCCTCGAGGCGCGGGGCGTCGTCGCCATGGACGTCGACATCAAGGGGACGCCCGGGCTGGTCGTCGCGGACGGGTTCCTGGACTTCAAGCCGTCCGAGTTCCTGTTGCGCGACGTCTCCGACCCCCTCACCATCCTCTCCGGTCGCGTCGACTTCGACCGCGACTCGGTCCGCGTGGCGAAGAGCGACCCGATCCGGGGCCGGATCCTCGGCGGTATGTTCAGCGCGACGGGACAGCTCGGCCTGGACGGCATGACGCCGGCGGACCTCGAGGCGCAGATCTGGACCCACAACTTCAGCTACCGCATCCCCGAGGTCGCCAACCTCACGTTCGACACGAGGCTCGACGTCACGGCGCCGGACCTCGATCGGCCCGATACGTGGCTCGTCGCCGGAGAGGTCGACATCCTCGACGGCCTCTATTACGAGAACGTCTCGATCTTTCAGGAGCAGCTCACCAACCGCATCATCGGGGCGTTCTCCCGCAAGACGGAGCGCTACGAAGCGTCGCTCCTCGAGCAGTTTCCCGCCCTCGAAGAGATGTCGTTCGACCTGGCCATCCGAGCGCGCGACGGCTTCCGCATCCAGAACGAGATCGACCGCCTCGCCCTCGACCTCGAATTCCGTATCGACGCGCGGCTGCAGAATACGCTGACCGATCCGCGGTTGACCGGTGACGTCGACGTCATCGACGGCCGTGTCACTTTCCAGGGCGAGGCGTTCGACGTCCGCACCGGGACGTTGTCGTTCTACGGTGACTCGTCCAATCCGTACGTCGACGTGGTCGCCGACGCGGACATCTTCAACACCTGCCGCGACACCGACGTCACCGCCGAAGTCTCGCAGACGATGAGCCTGTCGGGCGTCGTCGATACGGGGGACCAGAAGTCGTACCACATCACGCTGAACGTCCGCGGACGCCTCGACAACATGGACATCCAGTTCGAGTCGGTCCCCTACGCCGACGAGCGAGACATTCTCTCGCTGCTACTCACCGGCTGCACCGTCGACCAGCTCACCGCCTCCAGCGCCTCCTCCCCGACCCTGGAAGTCGCCCTCGGCCCGGTCCTCGGCTGGATCGAAGGGCAGGTGCAGGACGTCGTCGAGGTCGAGGAGTTCACGATCACCCCCAGCGTCGACCGGCTCAAAGCGACCGTCGGCGACTCTCTCAGCCCCCGCGTCAGTTGGAAGCTTCAGCTCGACACCGGCCTCACCGAGGTCGCCACCGGCCAGCGCTTCCAGCTCGAGTACCGCATCTCGGATCGTCTCTCGGCACAGACGAGCGAGAGCTCCACCGAGTCCTCGCAGTTCGACAGCTTTCTCGTCGACTTCAAGCTGAAGTA
>CAYPJU010000076.1:0-32208 GCA_964411125.1 uncultured Bradymonadales bacterium
GCCAGGGGTGGGGTCGGGCTGGAAGCCCGCCCACCGAGAAACAGGCGCGCGAGTTGTGGGGTCGGTCTGGAAGCTCGCCCACCGAGAGCCAAAGTCAGGGTGGGTCAGCCGGATACGCGAACGCTACGGCCGAGCCGCAACCAGGTCTCCTCGGCGAGCATGTCGATCTCGAGGGCGAGGTCGGGCCGTCGCTCGTTGACGAGGCCGCTGAGCGTGTCGAGCGCCGAGGCGAGCGCCTCGTCGGTCACCCCCATGTCGCGGACCTTGTCGAGGAGCGTGTCCATCATGTCGTCGGTCTGGTCGTGCTCGCCGAGCGCTTCCAGGGTGGCGGCATGAAGTGCGCTGGCGCAGACCGCCCCACGGTGGTCCCCGAGCCGGGCGAGTTCGATCGCGACCGAATCGAAGACGCCATCGACAGGCTTGCCGCGCTGCTGGTCGAGCCGCGCGAGGAGGAGCTTGCAGCGTGCGACCCCGATCTTGTCGCCCATCGTGCGGAACCCTTCCAGAGCGTCGCGTAGCAACGTCTGCGACTCCTTGTGCTTCTGAATGGAGAACGCGAGGAGGGCGAGCTGCTGTTTACACTGGGTGACACCGCGACGGTCTTCGAACGCTTCGAAGAGTCGATGAGCTTCGCGGTAGTTCCCGGCAGCCTCCTTGTAGTCACCCCGTCCCCACGAGATCTTGCCGAGTATTAGGAGGCACTGGGCGATCGGGTGGCGCTTACCGAGCTCCTCGAACGTACGCTGCGCCTCGGCGACCTCTTTCTCGGCGCGGGTTGGCTGCCCGATCGCCTGGTGATGGGAGGCCGAATGCAGCAGCGCCTGCGCCATCGCCTCGCGGTCTTCGTTCCCCTCGGCGAGGATGTGCGCGCGGCGCCGGTAGACCTCGGCTTTGTCGCCGTCTCCTCGGCTCCAGACGACGTCGGCGAGCGAGCGGAGGACTTCTCCCTCCAGCGTACGGAGACCGAGCCGCTGCGACGCTTCGAGCGCCTCGGTGAGGACTTCGGCGGCGTCGATCCAGTCCCCCCGGACGTAGCCGATTCGACCGATGCCGGCGCGCGAGTGTGCGTCGACTTCCTGCGCTTCGGTGTGATCGGGATCGGCCTCGATCAGGGACGCGGCCTCCCGGCGTGCCGCCTCGAACCAGCCGACCGCTTCGTCGTACTCGCCCTGCCGGAACGAGAGATCACCCAGACCCCAGCGCGCCCACGCGGCGACGGTGCGGTTCTGTGCTCGGAGGAGCGCCCGGTAATGCTCGCGCGCCATCGCGTACTCGCCGACCTTGACCTCGAGATGTGCGACCTCGAGGGCGACCTCGTCGCCCTGCAGCACGGCTGAGGTGTTCTCGAGGGACGGGAGCTCGTCGAACCCGTCCTCTCGCTCTGCGAGCTCGCTCGCTTCGCGGTAGAGGCGGATTGCAGTCTTGAGGTCGCTCGCAGCGTAGGCGGAGCGGGCGGCCTTCACGGTGTAGACGTAGACGCCTTGAGCATCGCGTGCCCGGCGGTAGTGCTCGGCAATCTCGAGCGCGTGTTGGCGCGCCCGCGTGCCGTAATAGCCGACCTTCACCTCGGCGGCGACGCGGTGAAGCTCGCGCAGGCTGCGGCGCTCTTCCAGGTCGGTGAGGAGGACGTCGCGCATGATGACGTGCTGGAACTCGAGGACGTCCTCGGCGGAGTTGCCGACCTCTCGCAAGATCCCTTCGCGCACCAGGAATTCCAGGGCCTCGTCGAGAGCGATCTCTTCCCCCCCTTCGTCGCGGCGGACGAACGCGTGCAGGAGTCGGTAGTCGAACCGGGTGCCGAGGATGGCGGCGCGCTCCAGGACGACCTTGAGCGCGGCTCCGTCGCGAAAGCGCATCCGCGCGCGCTCGACGCGAACGCGCATCAGCTCGCCGAGCTGTTCGGGGACTTCGCGGTCGATGTCGGCGGAGTCGTCGATCTGCCACCGGCCGTTCTGGAAGCGGAGCTTCCCGGTCTCGTGGAAGTAGCGAAGGATCTGGGTGAGGTGGAGCGGATTGCCCGCGGATCGGCTGGCGATCCGTTCGGCGATCTCGGGTTCGACGGGGACGAGCTTCTGGACGAGCTGGCTCGCGGCATCGTCGGAGAGGCGTTCGAGCCGCAGCCGGATGACGTCGTTGCCGAAGCGGGAGAGCTTCTGCATCGCCTCGCGCAGGCGTGGCTTCGACTCCATCTCCTCGGTGCGCAGCGTCGCGATCAGGAGAATCGGGGCCGAATTGAAGTGGAGGCCGACGGCGAGGTGTTCGAGAAACGCGAAGGTGACGTCGCCCGCGAGATGGACGTCCTCGAGGGTGATGAGGACGGGGCGGATCTCGGCGGCGCGCCGGAGCAGCCTTTCGATGACGGCGAACACGCGCTCCTGGCGCGAACCGCGGTGGTCCTCGGAGGCGGGGCCAGTGCCGTCGAAGATCGCGAGGTCGCCGCCCGGCTTGAGAAGCTGGACGACGGTCTCGATCTCGTCTTCGTCGAAGTTGGAACGGAGGCGCGAGCGGATGAGCGACTCGAGCTCGTCGTAGGTGGCGTCCGCGGCGCCGATCAGGTCTTCGATGACCGAGCGAATGCCGTCGAAGCTGCCCGACTGCCGGGAGTATTCGCCGGTCGCCGGGAACATGAGCCCCGACTCTTCGACACGGACACGCATCCACTGCAGGAGGCGGCTCTTGCCGATCCCTTCTTCGCCTTCGAGGCAGATGATGCTGCCGAGGCCGTCGTAGCTCGCCTTGCGGATGTGCTGCTCGATGATGCGCCGTTCGTTGACGCGGCCGACGAGCGGAGCGGTCTGTCCGCTGCCGAAGTTCGGCTGCGAGAGCCCCCCCATCATGGCGGCGGGGGGACGGGTCTGTCCGCCGAAGCCGCTGAGGAAACCGGCGCGCGAGAGGTTCCCGGGGATCATGGAGGAGTCGGCGCCGAGGGTCGGCCCGGTCATCCAGGGGACGTAGCTGTAGGTTCCGATGATCGCCTGCAGCTCCTCGCGGATCTCCATCGCGCTCTGGTAGCGCTCCGAGGCGTCCTTGGCGAGCAGGCGATAGATGCAGCGTTCGAACTCGGGAGGGACGTGGGCCCCGCGCGACTCGAGGCGCGGGATCGGCTTTTTGAGGTGTCCCTTCATCACCAGGCGCGGGTCGTCCCCAGGGTACGGGGGAGTACCGGCGATGATCTCGAAGAGGATGATCCCGAGGGCGTAGAGGTCGACGCGGAGGTCGATCGGCTGGCGGCGAAAGATCTCGGGGGCCATGTATCGTGGCGTCCCCATGATGGTTCTGGAGGTCGCTTCGCTCGACTCGTCGCCGAGCCCCCCGGGTGCATTCTCGAGAGAAAGTTCGCCGCCGGTCTGGGTGGCGGCGAGGCCGAAGTCGACGAGCTTGATGACCTCGTTCTCGTCGAGATCGTTCGAGAGCAAGACGTTGGACGGTTTGAGATCGCGGTGGATGATGCCGCGGGCGTGAGCCGCGGAGAGCGCCGAGCAGATCTGGTCGGTGATCGAGATGAGGCGGAGGATGTCGAGGTCCTCGCGCTTCATGTACGTCATCGGCCGACCCTCGACGAGCTCCATGGCGAGCCAGAGCGTCTGGTCGTCGTTGTCGGTGCCAAAGTCGAAGACGGAGGCGATGTGCGGATGGTTCAGTCGGGCCACGGCCCGCGCTTCGCGCCCGAACCGGCGGCGTGCACGCGCTGTGAAAGCGACCTTGGAATGCAGGACCTTGAGGGCGACTTCGCGATCGAGCGAAGTCTGGAGCGCCCGATAGACGGCACCCATTCCACCTTCGCCAATCCTGTCGAGGATGACGAACCTGCCAGCAACTTCAGACCCTTCGCGATACTCGGTCATGCTCGTTTGTCGGTCATGCTCGTATGAATGACGGTGACGCCAAACCATAACCCAAAACGGTCGCATTCGCATGTCCCGCAGTGGCTGATTGCGGCTAAATCTGCCGTTTCGGCAAACTTCCTTGCAGCACGGCGAGTTGTCGGCGGGGCGGGCTACTCCTCGAGGAACACCGAGGGGCGACGGGAGGAGACCGGGGCTTCGGAATCGAATTCCGCGCATCCCCTTCGTGCGTTATAGTGCGGGCATGCGTTCCATTCTCATCGTGCTGTTCATCGCCCTGACGGCGCTCCCGATGGTGGGGTGCGACGATTCTGCCGAGCTCGAAGCTACGGAGAGCGACGCGATCGCGCGTAGCTTCACGACGGGGATTTCGCAGTCGGACCCGTTCGTTCGCGCGGAGACGTTTCGCGTGATCGAGCTGCTGGCCGACCCGACGTTCACGACTTACGCGACGAAAGGGATCGACGACAAATCGGCGATGGTCCGCATCGCTTCGCTGCGGGCGACACTGGCGGTCGACCGCTCCGAAGGGGGCCGCGCCGCGGCGAAGATCTTCAGCCGCGCCAACGCTCAGGAACGGCTGGTGATCCTGGACACGATCGCCGACTTCGGGATCGGGCCCAGCCAGCGCGAACTACTGGCGCGTGCGCTCCGCAGCGACGACGACCAACTGCGCCGGTCGGCGTTCGAGTACCTCTACCTCGATCGTGTCGACGAGGCGGTGAGGACGAAGAACGACAACATGCTCAAGAGCACCTTGCTCCCGGAGATCGGGCGTTACATCGGAGTCGACAAAGATCCGGTGATCGCAGCGCTCGCGCTCGGGAAGCTCCTGGAGCTCGGGTACGACGATCGGGCGGACGTGTTGATCTCGACCCTCAACGACGAGAAGGCACCACTCGAGAAGCGGCTGAAAGCGGCGCGCATCCTGGTGGGGGCTCGGGCAAAACCGGCGGTCCCCCATTTCAACGCGCTCATCGAGCGTTACGACGCGACCCTCGCCGACGAGAGCCTCGGAGTTCCGACCGAGATCGTCCCGCCGCCGTTGTTGCGCCAGGCGATCCTCGGGTCGGTCGCGGCCGGAGACACCCAGTACGTCGACCGTGCCCGAGCGTACTACAACGCGGTGACCGAGGAGCAGGCGCTCGAGGTGCTCGAGGCGCTCGGCTCCAACCCCTCCGCCGATGCCGCGCTGACGATCAAGATCGCGATGCAGGACGCCCGACGCCCCGTGCGGTTGCGGGCGATCGAGATCTACCAGGAGCGCCCCGACGCCGACGCGAAGGCTCTCCTCAAAGCCCTCGAAGGGGCCGAGTACGAAACGCAGAAACGGCTGACGCTGGTCCTGCGCGAGCGTTTCCCGGAGGAATGGATCAAGGACCTGTCGAGCCGCGTCCAGCAGATCAGCAAGATGGAGCCTACGTTGGAGCTGATGCGCGACGTGATCACCACCCGGGAGGAAGCCAAAGATCTCGTCGCCCCGATGAAGGACGTCTTCGCCCGCCTGGTCGAGAGAGAAGAGGGGGGACGAGCCGCCCTCGCGTCGTACTTCCTCGCGATTGCGGCGGATGGACAGGAGGGGTCGAAGATCGCTGCCGAGAAGCTCGACGAGACGACTCTTTACGCCTATCTCGAGTTTCTCGTCCGCACGAACCCCGACGCCCACGTCGAGACGTTCCGTCGCTACCTGTACGACGACCTCTTCGTCATTCGACTGATGGCGGCGGCGGGACTCTGGGAAGTGCTCGGCAAGTCCGATGCCGCGGGTGCGGGCAGCGCCGAACCCGCCGAAAACCCCGACGAGTGACACAGGTTCAATCGGAGGAGAACGCCCCGTGGCGGCCCGCCCCTTCGGCGAAGCGGGTGGCGCCACTGCGCGCCTCTTGCTGTAGGGCCGCCTCCCCGCCGCGGTGCTCCGCGACGAGCGCGTCGCCGAGCTCGTGGTCGAACTGCCGGTAGCTCGAGAGACGATCGGCTCGCATGCAGATCTGCGGAAACGCAGCGATCTCGCGGGCGAGCGACTCGGCTGCCGCGCGCGCTTGCCCGGTGGGGACCACACGGTTCGCGAGGCCGATCGCGAGGGCTTCGCTCGCGTCGACGGCGCGCCCCGTGAGGATCATGTCGAGGGCGCGCCCATGGCCGACAATGCGGGGGAGCCGTACGGTCCCGCCGTCGATGAGCGGCACTCCCCACCGCCGACAGAAGACGCCGAACACGGCGTCCTCCTCGACCACGCGTAGATCGCACCACAGCGCCAGCTCCAGCCCGCCCGCGACGGCGTGCCCGCTGACTGCGGCGATGACCGGTTTGGAGAGGAGCATACGGCTCGGCCCCATCGGCCCGGGACCTTCCGCTTCGAGTCGGTTGGGTGTCCCGGCAGCGACGCGTTTCAGGTCCGCGCCCGCGCAGAACGTCCCGTGGGCGCCCCAGAAGACGGCGACCTTCGCTTCGTCGTCGGCCTCGAAGGCTTCGAATGCTTCGACGAGAGCGTCTGCGGTCTCGCGATCGACCGCGTTACGTACCTCTGGACGGTCCAAAATGACCGTGGTCACCGGGCCTTCTCTCTCGACTCGAACCGTCATGGTGTGCCTCCATTCTTCGCCAGTTGGACCGCCAGCTCGAGGGCGTACCGCATCGACGATGCGTCGGCGATCCCCTGGCCGGCGATGTCGAGGGCGCTGCCGTGGTCGACGGAAGTGCGGATCGTCGGCAGGCCGAGCGTGATGTTCGCCGACGCGCCGAAGTGTGCGTATTTCAGGGGGATGAGCCCCTGGTCGTGGTACATCGCGACGACGGCGTCGTACGGCGAAGCGTCCCGAAATCGCGGGAAGAGGGTATCGGCGGGGAATGGCCCCGCGACCCGTATCCCGGCGGATCGCGCCCGTTCGATGGCAGGTACGATCACGTCGATCTCCTCGCGTCCCATGTGCCCTTCCTCCCCAGCGTGGGGGTTCAGGCCGCAGACTGCGACGCTCGGGTCGTCGATCCCGTACCACTTTCGGAGCTCGCTATGGGTCAGAACGATCGTGTCGGCTACCCCCTCCACGGTGATCGCATCGGGGACCGCGCGCAGGGGGATGTGCGTCGTCGCCAGGACGACCCGCAGTCGATCTCCTGCCAGCATCATGCGGTGCCGGTCGCCGACCTCGAAGAGTTCGGCGAGATGTTCGGTGTGACCGAGGACGGGAGCGTCGATCGTCGCAAAGAGGGACTTCGTCCAGGGGGCGGTGACGATGGCGTCGATCCGTCCAGCCCGCGCATCGGCGACGGCGCGGCGTAGAGCCGCGAGCTGCAGCCGCGCGGCGCGCGGATCGGCGCTGCCGGGAGACACATCTCCGGCTCCGTCGACGCCGACGTCGACGAGCTCGAACACGGCGCTGGTCTCGACCCAGGCGGCGTCGAAGACTTCGGGGGTTGCGTAGACGACCGCGTGCGCGCCGTCGGGGAGAGGGGTACGCAGCGCTTTCGCGACGACTTCGGGACCGATACCGGCGACGTCGCCGACGGTGACGCCGATGCGAAGGTCAGTAGCGGACATCGACGTAGCTGCGGGTTCTCAGCGTCTGGAGATACTGATCGAGCAAGCGCTCCATCGTCCGCTGCTGGAGCTCTCCTCGCAGCATGTCCTTTCTCTCCTCGATGTCCGGGCTCTCGCGTTTGTCGATCTTGGAGACCGTGATCAGGTGATACCCGAACTGCGTCTTCACGATCGGCGAGACTCCTCCCTCTTTCAGAGCGAAGGCAGCCTTCTCGAAGTCGGGGTCGAGCTCGCCGCGTCGGAACGATCCGAGGAAGCCCCCCTTTTCGGCGGTCGGCCCTTCGCTCGTAGTCTTCGCCACGTCTGCGAAAACGGCACCGTCCTTCAACTGTCGAGCGGCGACCGCGGCGCGCTGGCGAGCGGCCTGGTGTGCCTCGGGAGAGTCGTTCTCGGGGCGGAACAGGATGTGGGAGACCGTCACGAACTTCTCGTAGTTGCCGTCCCCCCCGTAGCGCTCTCGGTAGGCAGCGTCGACCTCTTCCTGGGTGATGCTGACCTGCGAGCCGACCTTGATCTTGATCATGCGAATCTTGAGGAGATTCTCGCGGACCATCTCGCGGTAGGCGTCGTAGCGCATCCCGTACTCGCCGATCATCTGCGAGAACTGCTCGACGGTCATGTTCTGCTGCTGTCGGGTGTAGGCGAGCCACTGGTCGAGCTCTTCGTCGGTGATCTGAAGCTCGAGCTTGGCGGCCTCCTGCAGCAGAAGTTTTCGGTCGACCAGGTCCTCGAGGACTTCTTTGTAGAGCGGTCCGCGGCGCGACTCGTCCTTGAGGATCGCGGGGTTCATCCCTTGCTGCAGCACGTAGGGAACCGCGGCCTGGCGGACGTCGTAGAGCGTGACGACGTCGGTGTTCACACGCGCGACCACGCGGTCGATGACCTCGGCGTCGGCGGGCCCAGCGAGGGCACCGGACACGACGAGGGCGAATGCGACGATGAGCTTCTTCATTTGCCGTCCGTTCCTGTTGCGGCTTCGACTTCTCTAACTACTTCCCGGTTCACCGTGACCTCCGCCTCTTCGGCGGACGGCAACTCCTCGCCGGCGAGCTGACGTCGCTCGCGCTCTTGGCTGGCGAGAGCCTCTTTGAGCGATCGACGCACCCGAGGGTCTTCCGCGTATCCGCGACGGACCGCTTCGTCCGCCAGCACCTCGAAGTCGGCGAGCGCATAGAGATGTGCTTGCCGGGCCTCGACGCTGCCGAGGCGGGCGCGTCCCCACGACGGAAGGGCCTCGATCCGCGCCTCGTACTCACGTGCGGTGACCGGCTCGCCATTCACCTCGAGGACAACGTCCGTCTGCACGGAACTCTTCCGCGACTTGTGTCCCGGTTCGGGTCGCTCGGGGGCGCAGCCCGTCGTCGACGACAGCAACGTCGACGCCACGCAGACCGCCACTATTCGGTGCGAAACCATCATCGCGGCAGGGTTGTCGAAACGGGGGCTTGCGTCAAGCGGGTCGAAGCTTCAGTCGCCGGCTCCGAATCGTTCGTACCACGCGACGATCCTTGCCATCAGGGACTCCCATCCCTCCTCGTTGAGGACCTCGTGGTAGAGGCCGGGGAGGAGCTCGAACTCTCGGTCCGGACTGCCCAGTCGATGGTAGACACGTTCGGTCGCCTTCGCGTCGACGACGTGGTCGTCCCCGGCGACGAGGAAGAGGAACGGGGCGCGAATGCGTGAGGCTTCGTCGAGCAGCTCGGCCTGCGCATCCTTGGTCTCGGTGTACCAGCGCGACGTCGCGACCCGCCCGACCAGCGGGTCGGCAGCGTATTGCTCGACGACCGCTTTGTCGTGGGTGAGGATCGCGGGGTCGAGGTCCGTCGCTTCGACGAAGCGGGGATATACTCGGGTCATCACGACGGCCGCGGCGCGCTTGGCGACCGGCACTTTGACCTCGAACCCGCAAAACGGGCTCGTCACCGCATAGGCGTCCAGCCGCCCTGGCGCCATGAGCGCATGATGGAGCGCGATCAGCCCGCCATTGGAGTGACCAAAACCGAAGACGGGCAGGCCCGTCCAGCGCTCTTCGAGACGCCCGACGAGGAGATCCATGTCGCGCGGGTACTCGGCGAAGCGGCCGACATGCCCGCGAGGACCTGCCGAACGCCCGTGGCCCCGAGCATCGATGGCGCCGACCGCGAAGCCAGCACGCACGAAGGTCGATGCGACATGGTGGTAACGCGTGCTGTGCTCCCCGAACCCGTGCATCAGGGCGACGACGCCCCGCGGCTCGCTCGAAGGGATCCAGCACTGCCAGAACAGATCGGTCCCATCCCAGGCGGTGAGCACGCCCTCCTCGTGGACGACGTCTTTGGGCGGCGTGCGCATGCCGGGGAAGAGAACGTCGGTGCTCGAGCTCGGGGTGGATTTCTTGGTCTTGGCGGCCACTGTGTTCCTACGGTTGGCTCGATTCGGAGCAGTATTCGAGGGAGATTTCGTCGATGCCGCGCAGCGAGGACGCGGCGAACTGAACCGCGCCGTTCTCGCACGAATCGGTGCTCCCGAGGTAGCGATACCCTTCGCCGAGCCGCACCTCTTCCTGGTCCTCGCCGTCGAAGAGGACGACGCTGAGCGGTTCATGGGCGAGCTCGGCGCCGGGGCAAAACGTCGCCGTTCCGTTGGCCGCGAAGTCCTTGCCGATCGAGATGAGCCAGGGCGCGATGTCGTCGGTACAGGCGGTGCTGAAGTACCCGCCATCCCCCAGCAATTCCGTAGCGCGGAAGAGACGGTTGGCAGGGAAGACGGAGCCGACGGTCGAGCTGCAGACCGGGCGACGGTCCATCCTCTCCTGGTCGCTGGGAGGCCCCGCGATCACGGCCAGGGCGAACGAGTCGGTCGTGAGTCTCGAGGCGCGCCAGGCATCGATCGTATCGCCGACGTCGACGAGGTCGGGGTTGTTCGCACATACGTCGCGCGGGATTCCCGACAACGGATCCTCCGAACTGCAGTCGTCGTCCTTGGTGACGATCACGACGAGCAGGCGCGCGTCGGCGCGGAAGAACTCCTGTCCCGCTCCGGCGTCGACGAGGCGCTCCACGACACGCAGCGGCTGGTCGAATCCGCTGCCCGACTGCCCGCCCTGAAAGACGTTGCAGCGGGTCGCGGAGATCCAGTTCGAGTCGGTGGACTTCGCCACGACGGTGCTGTTCGAGGCACAACCGTCCGCCAGCCGTCCGGGGCGGGCGAGCTGCGCCTCGCCGCTCGCGTCGGTCGTCGCGACGGCCACGTGCGTGTCGAGCGCGAGGAGATTCAGGGTGCCCAGAAACTCCGAGACCGAGTCCGAGAGAACCTGCTGCAGATCTTCGACGTCACCGGACCCGTCCACGACGAAGAGCACGTCGAGCTTTTCGGGGCGCTCGAACTCGCTGATCGTCTCGCCGACTTCGACGCCGGCGCGGCACTCTCCGAGCGCGACCGGGTTCGGGTCGTAAGCGGGGTTCGGTTCGGTGCATGCGACGGCGGCGAGCGCCAGCAGCGGGAGCAGGCGTTTCATGGGGTCGTCTCACGAAGGTTGGGCTCGCCCTGGTTCAGCGAGTCCGGGTCCCGACGTCCCTCCAGCACCGCGTGCATGTCGAGGAACGTCTTGCGCAGGTCGTCGGGGAGGGAGAACCCGAGCCGTTCGAGTTCGTCGAAGTCCCAGAATACGGGGATCGTGTCCGGGGAGGCCTCGACTCGCTTCACGAACTCGGTGACGAGCGCCGCGGCGAAGTCGGTGTCGCCGCGAAGGCCCCGAGCGAGGAACTCGTAGATCGGAACCATGACGGACCAGATCGGGTCTGTGCAGGTCACTCGCTCGAGGAGCTCGAGGACGCGGGCGGGGCCACCGTGTCGGAACATGATCTGAGCGAAGTCGAGCAGCAGCTCGGCGTCGTCGTCGACATCCCCGAGCGCCTCGCCGAGCAGATTCAACGCTTCGTCGATCTCGTCTTCGAGGAGCATCGCCGTCGCGAGCGTGGCGACGAGCCGGGGATTGCCGGGCTCCCGCGAGCGGGCCTCTTCGAGCGCCTCGCGAGCCTCGGCACCCTGGCGCAGCGACAACGCGATCGCGCCCAGGTTGTACCAGGAGTCGGCGTGGTCGGGGGCGAGCTCGAGCGCTTCGCGAGCGAGGCGCTGCGCGAGCTCCATGTCTCCGAGATCGTACGCGGCGGCGACCATCCCGTTGATCGCTTCGACGTCTTCGGGATCGAGGCGGGCGGCGACCGCGTAGGAAGCGCGGGCGTCTTCGGGAAGCCCTGCGGAGAGCTGGACACCACCGAGGTTGAGCCACACCACCGGCTCGTCGGGGGAGAGGGTCTGCGCCCGACGGAACGCATCGATCGCCTCCTCGACGTCACCGCGCTCGCGGTGCGCGATGCCGAGCAGCGACCAGCAGTCCGAGTCGTCGGGATCGAGCGTCGTGCAACGCTTCGCGGCATGAACGGCGCGGTCCCACTCTTCGAGCAGAATCCAGGCTTCGCATGCCCCAAGCCACAGGCTCACCTCGTCGGGGGCGAGCCGCCCGGCAGTCTCGAAGAGTTCGGCGGCCTCGTAGTGCCGCTCGGCATCGACGTAGATGTCGGCGAGACGGAGCACTGTCTCGGGGCTCTGCGTGCCCCGTTGGACCGCGTTCTCGTAAGCG
Source organism: uncultured Bradymonadales bacterium (assembly GCA_964411125.1). Classification (GTDB taxonomy): domain Bacteria; phylum Myxococcota_A; class Bradymonadia; order Bradymonadales; family Bradymonadaceae; genus JBFIHF01. Next base: position 12,005 of record CAYPJU010000076.1, read on the forward strand.
ACGGCCGCCTGATCGGACATCGCGGCGTCCCAGAAAAGGTCCCCGAGGAAGGCCCAGTGACGCGCTTCCTGCATCGGTACGTCGAGGAGCGCTTCCATCAACGAAAGCGCCGCCTCGTCTCGCCCCGCGGCTGTGAGCGCGTCGATCTGGAGGAGCTGCAACGAGATCGCGTCGGCGTGGTGCTCGAGCCCCCTGCGAACGACACCGAGCGCCTCGTCACCGAGCTCACGGTATGTCAGTAGGACGCCGTAGATGATGACGTCGAGCAGGCTCTTGCCCTGCGTGCGCGCATACATCGCGTTCGCCAGCGAGAGGGCTTCGGACTCCTGATCCTGGCCGAGGGCGCGCGCCACTTCGGACGGTAACGTCTCCAATCCTCCGGGGAGGAGAGCTTCGAGGGCGAGGACGGAAGGGCTATCACTGTACAGCGTCGTGACCACCTTCAAGACCCCGCGATTTCGCCACTGAGATGACGAATCTGACGCGTCGCTGCGTCGAGCAGGTTCCAGAGGAGCGAATTGCCCAACACCGGGTCTTCGGTCGCGATCGCGCGAAAGCGACGCGCCGGAACGGCGAGGAGGAGCGCCTCCCCGACACACCGCGCCTGCATCGAGCGGGGCTCGTCGCTGATGAGCGCGAACTCGCCGAAGTGTTGACCCCGTTTCAGCGTGGCGATCGGAACGCCGTCCATCGAGAGTTCGACCGTCCCCTCGGCCACGATGTACATACAGCGCTCGCCGCCCGTCTTCTGATCGACGATCTCTCCGTCCTCGTGGGAGATCTCGTAGATGATCCGCATCACTTTCAGCAGGTCGCGGACACCGAGTCCCTTGAAGAGCCCGATGTTGCCGAGGATGTCGACCTGCTTGAGGGTGTCGAAGCTGGCGGTGTCGCGGACCCGATCGCTCGCGACGCTCTCGAGCTCGACGAGGACGGCGGTGATGTTGTCTTTGCCGCCGCGCCGTTTCGACTCTTCGACGTACGCCTCGATCAGCGCAGGGCCCGCGTGTTCCTGCGCGTATTCGAGCAGCTCGGCTCCACTGAGGTAGTCGGTGATGCCGTCGCTGCACATCAGGAGATGGTCGCCCGACTGCAGGTCGATGAAGAGCGCGTCGACATCTACCTGAGGGCGCCCGCCCACCGAGCGCGTCAGCACGTTGCGGTAGCGTTCGAGGACAGCGGCGTCGTCGACCTCTTCCTGCCGAAGCTGCTCGGCGAAGGTGTGGTCTTCGGTGATCCGAAAGATCTCCTCGCCCCGCAACAGGTAGACACGGCTGTCGCCCACGTGCGCGATGAACGCTGCCTGGTCGGACAAGACGACCAGGTCACAAGTCGTGGCTGGGGGACGCATCGGGTCCACCTCTTTGCCGCGCTCGTAGATGGTCGCGTTCATCTTCTGGACGAGCTGCAACAGCTTCGCGAAGACACGTTCGCGGTGCTCGCGGTCGAGGATCGGATTCCCGGACCGGGCGAGGGCGCCCAGCGCGGCGGCCTCTTCCTGAACCTGTTCCACGAGCATGCCGCTGGCGATCTCGCCACCGGTGCTCCCCCCGACGCCGTCAGCCACGACGAAGACACCGTGCTCGGCGTCGACGAAATGGCTGTCTTCGTTGTTGTCTCGCACACACCCCATGTCGGTGCGCGACCACGCATTGAATCGCATGTTACTTCCTGTCCGACGGTGCCAAAATGCTCAAACGATCTGGGCGACCTGATCCAGCAGCTCGCGGGTTCGCGGCTCTTCCGCGAGCGAACGCATCGTCGCCATTCGATTTTTGATGGGCGCCTTGCGCCCGAAGCCTCCGCGCCGCTCCATGTCGAGAACGTGAGTGAGCGCCATCTGAAGCGTCCCCTCGTCCGGGACGTCGAGCATACGCACGATCAGGTCTTCGTCATCGGGAAGCCGATGCCCCTCTTTGCGGAACTTGCGACACGCCATCATGAACTCGCGGAATCCCTCCGTCGCGCGCAATTCTTCGACGGCGTCCCGCCACAGCGCCTCTTCACTGCCCTCTTCCGGCTTGAGCTTGTCGACGATCCCCTTGAACCGATCGGGTACTTCGCCGCCGGACTTGAAGAGCGCGTCGAGGTCTTTCTTGTACTGCGAAGACGCCTGCTGCTCTTTGGCCGTAGGCTTTCGTTCCCGTCGACCGGTGTGACGGCTTCCGTCGCGCGCCTTGTCGATCTCTGCCCAGCTCTTCTTGCGATCGTCGCCCATCGTCATTCCTCGGTCGCTGCACCGCTATCGTTGGTCTTCCACCAGTCGGGTGGATCACCGGGGCCGTCGGGGAAGCTCTCCCCGGCATTCGCCCAGCCGTGAACGCGGACTACGTCGAGCGTCCTGCCGCGCAGTGGGCCTTCGATCAGCTCGGGGACCCGCACGTCCTCCAACACCAGATCCAAATACCATTTTCCCCGATTTTTCTGCAGGCTGAACTGCGCAGTTCCGTCGCGAAGCTTCGTCGTCTGCTCTCGGCCGACGTTCATCCCGGTCGCCTTGTCGGCGGGGAGGAGTTCGGGCGCGTTGAACGCCGACGCAAAGATGACGAAATCCTGCCCCTCGCCCGGCTTGCGTGCATCGGCGAGCGCGATCTTCCCAGAATCTGCGATCGTCGCGGTCGGGCTGCGCCGGCCCACGGCGAGTTCGAGCCCGGCGCCCGCGGTCAGGAGCGGCTTTGCCACGACCGTCCCCGACGCTTCGTCGATCAAGAGGTTCACGTACCCGCGGTGTGCGGTGCCATCGTCGACGACCTCGAGGTAACCGGTCGGTGCGCACGCCGTGAACTCCGGCACGCGTCCCTCGCCATACATCCTGGGCAAGAACAACCCATCGATCGCAGGCCCGTCGACGTCGAGATCGATGTACTTCGACTCGCTCGGTTCGACGACGTCGATGTCGATGCTGCCCGCAAACCGTTCGCTCGTCGCGCTCTGCAGGTCGAGGGTGATCTCGAAGTTGGCGGCGAGGTAACTATCCTCGTAAGTGACACGTCGACCCGTCGGCAGGTCGAAGAACCGCAGGGGGATCCCCGGGGTGATCGCCAACCGTTCCTCGTCGTCTCGGTAGATCACCTGTAGGAGGACGCCGGCTCCACATTGCGTCTTCGCGATCGCGTAGACGGGACGATTCTGACCGTACACGTCTCCGCTCACTGTCCCGATCGGCTCCTCGGGAAGAGACCTCTTCAACTCGTCGAAGCTCGGGAACGGCTTCTTCCACGGTAGATCGAGTGCTGCCGCTATCTGGGGCGCCTGGGGCGCGGCATCCGGGAGGGCCGCTCGTTCGGGTTCGGCATCGGCTGCAGGGGCGGACGCGTCGGGGGCTTCGACGACCTGCGGGGGAGGCGGAGTCTGCTCCACTTCCTTCTCGCAGCCCGCGTGGACCAACACCGCCAACACAAAAAAACCGCGGAGCAGTCCGCGGTTTTCTCTGTGCGTCCGGGACGACCGATTCACGCGTCGTCCTCGGTCTCCTCGTCCGTCTCTTCGAAGAGCTCGAGGATGTGCTTCGGATATCGGAGCTTCTCCGTCGACTCGAGCGTCGCCCCGACCCACGAAATGCGAGAGATGGGCGCATCGTCGCTGCCACTGCGGTTCCCGACCTTGATGATTCGGGTGTAACCGCCCTGACGTCCGGCGATCTCTTCGCGCTTGGCGAGGTCGTCGAACACTTTCGCGACGAGCTCACGGTCACCGAGAATCTCGAGCGCCTGACGGCGTGCAGCGAGGGTCCCCTTCTTCCCGAGCGTGATCAGCTTGTCGGCGTGCCGACGCAACTCCTTCGCTTTCGCGTCGGTGGTCTGGATCATCTCGTATTTGACGATGGCTCGGCACATGTTCCGGAACATCGCTTTGCGATGGCTCGCGGTCCTGGAGAGCTTACGGCCTGATTTTCTGTGTCGCATATCTAACAGCCTGTCGTGGACGAACCCTCACAGGTTCAGTCTCGGTCCTGGAGCTCTTTGGGCGGCCAATTTTCGAGCTTCGTTCCGAGCTCGAGACCGCGATCGCGGAGCAGTTCTTTGATTTCTTTGAGGGACTTGCGTCCGAAGTTCTTCGTCTTGAGCATGTCGTGCTCCGACTTCTGCACGAGGTCGCCGATGTACTTGATCCCGGCGTTCTGCAGGCAGTTGAAGCTACGGACGGTGAGCTCGAGCTCGTCGACGCGCGTGAGCAGGTGCTCGTTGAACGCCGGTTCTTCTTCGGCCGACGACTCTTCGGGCTCGAGCGACTCATCGAAATTGATGAAGATCGTGAGCTGCTCTTTGAGGATCTTCGCCGCGAAAGCGACGGCGTCTTCGGGCTTCACACTGCCGTCCGTCCACACCTCGAGAGCGAGTTTGTCGTAGTCGGTGCGCTGCGCGACACGAGCGTTCGTGATCGAGTAGTTCACCTTGATGACCGGGCTGAAGAGGCTGTCGATCGGGATGACACCGATCGGATCTTCTTCGTCCTTGTTCTCCTCGGCCGGCACGTAGCCGCGGCCAGGCGAGACGGTGAGCTCCATGCGGAGTTTGCCGTTCTCGCTGACGGTCGCGATGTGATGCTCGGGGTTGAGGATCGTCACCGAGTCGTCGGTGTTGATGTCGGCAGCCGTCACGGTCGCCGGTCCATCGACGTCGATGGTGCAGACCTTCGCGTTGTCCCCGTCGAGCTTCACGCGAAGCTCCTTGAGGTTCAACACGATGTCGGTCACGTCTTCCTTCACTTCGGGAAGGCTCGTGAATTCGTGCAGCGCGCCGTCGATCTTCACCTTCGTGACCGCAGCACCCATGATGCTGGAGATGAGGATACGACGAAGGGCATTGCCGATCGTCATCCCGTACCCGCGTTCCAGCGGTTCGCACACGAACTTCGCATACGTGTCGGTCTTGGTGCGGAGGTCGATCTTGACCTCGCGCGGACGGATGAGGTCCCGCCAGTTACGGTACATTGGAGCTCCGTTCGAGGGTGTGCTCGTTTCTAGGTCTCAATACAAACCGGGGCGAGCTCGCCCCGGATGAAATTCTCAGTTCGAATCGATCAGACGCGTCGGCGCTTCGGCGGACGACATCCGTTGTGCGCCAGCGGCGTCACGTCGCGGATGCTCGTGATCCGAAGACCGGCACTCTGCAGCGAGCGAAGCGCCGCCTCACGGCCCGAACCCGGACCCTTGAGGTGCACCGAGACGGTCTTCAGACCGTGCTCCTGCGCCTTGCGAGCCGCGTCTTCGGCCGCCACGCCTGCGGCGTACGGCGTCGACTTACGCGAGCCCTTGAAGCCGCGCGAGCCAGCGCTCGACCACGAAATCGCGTTGCCGTGGGTATCCGTGATCGTGATCAACGTGTTGTTGAACGTCGCCTGGATGTGAGCCACGCCGGACTGGATGTTCTTGCGGACTTTCCGCTTAACCTGCTTGGTTTGCTTCGCCATCTCTCAAATCTCCAAAAATCAGCGGCGTTTGCGCACCATGGCGCGACGGGGTCCACGCTTCGTGCGGGCATTGGTTCGCGTTCGCTGTCCACGCACGGGAAGTCCCTTGCGATGGCGGATTCCGCGATAGCAGTTGAGGTCCTTGAGGCGCTTGATGTTCATCTGAACTTCGCGCCGAAGGTCACCCTCCACCGAGTACTCTGCTTCGAGGACGTCGCGAATACGACGCACTTCGTCCTCAGTCATCTCGTCGGTCTTCAGGGAGCGATCGATTCCTGCCTTCTCGAGAATCTCGACGGCAAGGCTACGACCGATTCCGTAAATGTAGGTCAGCGCAATGTCGATGCGCTTCCGACGAGGAAGGTCAATTCCCGCAATACGTGCCACGTTTCAAACTCCTAATTCAGCCCTGCCGCTGCTTGTGGCGAGGGTTCGTGCAGATCACGCGAACCACGCCTTTGCGGCGGATGACCTTGCACTTGTCACAAATCTTCTTAACCGAAGGACGGACTTTCATTTTCGTTCCTAAAGTCTACTTCGAGCGGTAGGTGATACGGCCGCGCGTGAGGTCGTACGGGGATAGCTCCACCGTCACTCTGTCACCCGGCAAGATCTTGATGAAGTGCATACGCATCTTCCCCGAGATATGTGCCAGGACCTTGTGTCCATTTTCGAGTTCCACTCGGAACATCGCGTTTGGCAACGGTTCGAGAACCGTTCCCTCAACTTCAATGACCTCTTCTTTCGCCATGAACCTTTCCGCAGGTGTCTCGCCAGTGCCCCTGTTGGGCAATACTTCTGTCAGCGGCGGATTCCCGCCTCTTCCCCCGCGTTCCGCGCTTTCGGGGTCGCGAGGGCCGGTTTATCTACATGTTCGCCGGAGGGAAGTCAAGCACTCCGGATGAAGGATCCGCTGTGAGGATCCTCGTTCGAGCTCGGCGATGGGAGTCACCGTTCCTGGCGTCGCCCGCCGTCGTCGAACGCGCCGCGTAGCCCTGTGCGTAAGGGGGAAAACCTTCCGGTCTCGTCGTTACTCGACCGCCTGGCGGATCCGCTGCTCGATCTCAGACGGCGATCCCTCACCGTCGACGTTGAGAACCTTCCCGAGGTCGTCATAGAAGTCGACGAGTGGAGCCGTCTTCGCCCCATACGACTCGAGGCGCTGCTTGATGGCGACGGGCTCGTCGTCGGGCCGCACGATGAGGGCCCCACCACACTTGTCGCAAACCCCGTCGGACTTCGGAGGGCTGAACTCTCGGTGGTACGAGGCACCGCACTCGGGGCACGACAGGCGTCCACCGAGGCGTCGGATAACCTCCTCCTCGGAGACCTGGATGTTGACCACGCCGTCGAGCTCGATCCCCATCTCACCCAGCGCCTTCGCTTGGGCGACAGTGCGGGGGAACCCATCGAGGATGAAGCCGGCAGCCGCGTCCTCTTCCTGAAGGCGCTCGGCGACGATGCCGATCACCACCTCGTCGGGGACCAGGTCTCCGGCGTCCATGAACTCACCGGCCTTGCGGCCGAGCTCGGTACCCTTGCGCCGCGCTTCGCGGAGCATGTCACCGGTGGAGATCTGAGGGATGCCGAAGTCGTCGGCGAGTCGTTGTGCCTGGGTGCCTTTTCCGGCGCCCGGGGGGCCGAGAAACATGAGCTTTCGCTTCGCCATCTCAGGTCTCGTCTTCGTCGGTACGCCCAGCGATGCGGGACCGCGCCCCTGCCGATGCCTTCGCGCTGAAGTCGTCGTAGTGGCGGGTGATCAGGTGGTTTTCGATCTGACCGACCGTGTCCAGGCCGACCGTGACCGTAATGAGCAGACTCATGCCGCCGAGGAAGAAGCTGATGCCGAGCTTGTCTTGCAACAGGAACGGCATGATGCACACAGCGGTGATGTAAACCGACCCTGCCGCGGTGAGCCGCTCCATCACCGACTCGATGTACTCGGCGGTGCGCTTGCCCGGACGAATCCCCGGGATGAACGCGTCGGCCTTCTTCAAGTTGTCCGCCATGTCGACGGGGTTCATCTGCACCGCGGTGTAGAAGAAGCAGAAGAAGATGATCAGGATCCCGTAGATGACGTTGTATCGCCAGTCACCCGGCACGAGCGCCCCCTGAATCCACTGCGCGACGGGCGCAGATTCGAAGTAGCTGGCGATCGTCGAGGGGAAGATCAGGATCGACGAGGCGAAGATGGGCGGGATGACACCGGCCATGTTCACCTTGAGCGGAAGGTGGTGCGACTGCCCTCCGTAGATCTTTCGCCCGACCATCCGTTTTGCGTACTGCAGCGGAACCCTTCGTTGCGCCTGTTCGAAGAAGGCGATGAATGCGGTCGTGAAGAGAGCGATGAGCCCGATGGCGACGACCGTGAAGGTCGAGAGACTACCGGACTGTGCCTGAAGGAGCGTCTGCGACACGGCGGGGAGGAACCCGGCGAGGATGGACGCAGTGATGATGAGCGAGATGCCGTTGCCGACGCCGCGCTCGGTGATCTGCTCGCCGAGCCACATCACGAAGAGCGTGCCGGCGCACAGCGTTATCACCGTCATGAGTCGGAAGGTCCAACCAGGCTCGACCAAGAGGCCGAGCTCGGGGTTTCCGTTGTGCTGGTTTTCGAGGAAGAACGCGATACCGAAGCCCTGGATCGCACTGAGGATCAGGGTTCCGTACCGCGTGTACTGCGTGATCTTCTTTCGCCCCTGCTCCCCTTCTTTCTGCAGTCGCTCGACCGCCGGAACGACGACCGTCATGAGCTGCAGAATGATGGAGGCGGAGATGTACGGCATGATGCCGAGCGCGAAAACACTCGCCATCTCGAACGCGCCACCCGTGAAGAGGTTGAGGAGCCCGAGGAAACCACCGCCGGCGCCCGCGACCATCTGCGACATCGCAGAACGGTTCACCCCCGGGAGGGGGATGAAGACACCGACACGGTAGATGGCGATCATCGCCAACGTGAAGAGCAGTCGGAACCGGAGTTCGGCGTTCTGCGTGATGTTGGCGAATTTGCTAGCCACTTATGCGACCTCGACAGAACCGCCCGCAGCCTCGATCTTCGAGATCGCGGATTTGCTGAACTTCGTCGCCTTCACGGTGAGAGCTTTCGTGAGCTCCCCGTCACCGAGAACCTTGACGCCGTCGTCTTTCTTCTGGGTCAAGCCATGCTCGCGCAGGGCGGCGTAGTCGACCGTCGCTCCGGCTTCGAAGTATTCTTCGAGGTCACGGATGTTGACGATCGAGTAGTCCGGAGCGTTCTGGCTGCGGAAACCGACCTTCGGCAGTCGCCGATGGATCGGCATCTGGCCGCCTTCGAAGCCCGGCTTGATGCTGCCGCCGGAGCGAGATTTCTGTCCTTTCTGCCCTTTCCCGGACGTCTTGCCGAGAGTCGAGCCTTCACCGCGACCGACGCGCTTACGATTCTTCGTAGCGCCGGGCTGCGGCTTGAGATTTTCGAGATCGGTAGCCATCGATCAATCCTCCAACCGTTCGATCTCCACGAGATGCTTGACCTTGTCGAGCATGCCGCGGGTCGACGGATTATCTTTCACAACGACGGTGCGTCCTCGCCGGGTGAGGCCCAACGACGTGAGCGTCGTGAGAGCCTCTTTTCGTTTTCCGGCGCGACCGCGTGTCAGCGTAACTTTGAATTCAGCCATCTTGATTCCTCCCACACCCGGAAAGTTCAGGGTGCAGCTTCATCGGTGGGGATCTCCTGGCCCAGACGACGCCGATATTCGGTCGGGTCGACGAGCGATTCCAGTCCCTGCACCGTCGCCTTGACGATGTTGTGGGGATTGTTCGAGCCGAGGCTCTTGGTCAGGATGTTGTTGATCCCGGCCGCCTCGAGGATCGCGCGAACCGGTCCACCAGCGATGACACCGGTACCGGCGCTCGCGGGTTTGAGGAGCACGGCACCGCTGCCGAACTTCCCGAGGACCTCGTGCGGGATCGTGTCGTCGATGATCGGGACGGTGAGGAGGTTGCCGCGCGCCTTTTCCGCTCCTTTGCGGATCGCTTCGGGAACTTCATTCGCTTTGCCGTGTCCGACACCGACTTTTCCGTTTCCGTCACCAACGACCACGATGGCGCTGAAGCTGAAACGGCGTCCACCTTTGACGACCTTCGCCACGCGATTGATCGCGATGACGTTTTCTTCGAGGTCCGATTCTTCTTTTCTTCGACGTCCGTATGCCACGAGGGCCTCCGATCAAAAATTCAACCCGGCTTCGCGCGCGCCGTCGGCGACGGCAGCGACACGACCGTGGTAGATGTATCCATTGCGGTCGAAGACAACAGCCTCGATCCCTTTCTCTTTCGCTCGCTCGGCGACGAGGCGACCGACTTCTTTGGCCTTCGCCTTTTTGTCGTCTCCGCCAGCCCCTTCGTCGAGCGTGGAGGCTGCGGCGACGGTCACACCCGAAACGTCGTCGACGATCTGGGCGTACATGTGGCGGTTCGAACGATAGATGGTCAGCCTGGGACGCTCGGTGGAGCCCGAAACCTTTTTGCGGACACGACGCTTGCGACGTGCTCGCTTGCTCATTCTTTCTTTCTTGCTCAGCATCTCTATTCCTTCTCGCACCGCCGACGGTGTCGGCAGGGTGCATTGGAGAGCGATCAGGCGCCCGACTTACCTTCTTTGCGGATGATGCGCTCTTCTTTGTATTTGATCCCTTTGCCCTTGTACGGCTCCGGCTTCCTCAGCCCGCGAATCTTCGCGGCGACCTGACCCACGAGCTCCTTGTCGGGGCTCTTGAGCGTGATCGCGGTCTGCTGGACGTCGGCGTCGACGAGCTCCGGCAGTTCGAAGAGGATCGGATGGCTGTAGCCGAGGTCGAGGCGGATGAACTTGCCCTTCTTCTCAGCCCGGTATCCGACGCCGTTGATCTCGAGCTCGCGGCTGAACCCTTCGCTGACGCCCTCGACCATTCCGGCGATGAGCGAGCGAACGAGTCCCTGGTGCGAGCGCGCCTGGCGGCTCTCGTCGGGGCGGGAGACGATGATGTCGTCACCATCGCGCGACAACGAGACGACGTCCGAGACCGTGCGCTGGAGCTCCCCTTTGGGGCCCTTCACTTTCACGAGCTGGCCGTCGATCTTCACGTCGACGCCGTTGGGGACAGTGATCGGTTGTTTTCCTACGCGACTCATGGCGACTCCTAGTAGACCGTGCAGACGAGCTCGCCGCCCAACTTCTGGGCGCGTGCTTCGCGATCTGCGATGACGCCCTTCGAGGTCGAGAGGATGGCGAGTCCCAGGCCGTTGAGGACCGGGGGAATCTCGTCCACTCCGACGTAGCGGCGTAGAGACGGTTTGCTGATGCGACGAAGCTTCTTGATCAGCGGCTTGTTGTCGTTGTCGTAGCGAAGCTCGATCGTCAGGGTGCCCTGGTGACCTTCTTCGCTCCACGACACCTCGCCGACGTATCCGTAGTCGCTGAGAATTTTCGCGATCGCGCGCTTCATTTTGCTGCCCGGCATGCTGACCGAGGCGTGTCCCGCCATCTGGCCATTCCGAATGCGGGTGAGCATGTCGGCGATCGGATCTTGATGCGTTGCCATGTTATCTCCTTCGAAACGGTTCCCGTCGCCGCGCCATCTCCGACATGGAGGCGGAGGTCGCGGTGTTGCGACGGGCCTGTACCGAGGGTCAGCCGTGGACCGAAATGGTCCGCCGGCTCACCAGCTCGCTTTGACCACGCCCGGAAGCGCGCCCTGGTGGGCGAGTTCCCGGAAGCAAATTCGACACATTTCGAATTTGCGGATGTATGCTCGCGACCGACCGCACAGCTTGCACCGGTTGTATTCGCGAACGGCGTACTTCTGTTTACGTTTCGCCTTGGCGACGAGTGATTTCTTAGCCACGGTACGTTCTCCTCAGGATTCCGTGTTGGCTTCTTCTTGGTCGGCTGCTTCCCCAGCGCCATCGCCGTCCTGCTCGGACGTTTCGGCACCGGTGGGAGCTGCCTGCCGGCTTTCACGACGGATGAAGGGCATGCCGAGCCCGCGGAGCAGGCTACGGGATGCATCGTCTTCGTCACCCGACGTGACAATCGTGATGTTCATACCCCGAACCTTGTCGACTTTGTCGTACTCGATCTCGGGGAAGATGATCTGCTCGCGGATACCGATCGAGTAGTTTCCGTGTCCGTCGAAGGCCTTGTCGCTGATCCCTTTGAAGTCACGGACTCGGGGGAGGGCGACGTAGATGAGGCGTTCGAGGAACTCCCACATCCGGTCGCCGCGCAGCGTCACTTTGGCGCCAATCGGCATCCCTTCACGAAGCTTGAACGTTGCGACCGAGCGGCGTGCGCGGGTCACTACGGCCTTCTGGCCCGTGATGAGAGCGAGCTCGGCGACGGCCGACTCGATGACCTTCGGGGTCTGGACGGCTTCGCCCAGGCCCATGTTGACGATCACTTTCTCCACGCGCGGTGCCTGGAACTGGTTCGTGAAACCGAACTCTTCCATGACGGCGGGGAGAACTTCGTTTTTGTATTTCTGTTGCAGCAAGCTCATTTCGGACTCTCGTCTGGCGGCAGGTTTCTGTTCCACCGCGCCGAATCCCATCTTCCGGCCCATTGCCGGGAGACAATCAAAAGGGGCGCTTACTTAGCGGAGCGCCCCGCGGTAGTCAACTAGCCCGTCGATTTTCGTATCGCGCGGATCCCGCGTGAACGTTCCGGCGAGGTGAGATCCCTCGAGAGGGTCACACCTCGTCGAAGACTTCTCCGGTCTTGGTCGACACACGAACCTTCTTGAGGCGCGCAGGGGCGTCCTTTCCGAAAGAACCACGGGCCGACTCGGCGTCGTCGAACAGCTCACCGCCCTTTCCAACCCAGCGCTTGCGCGTGCGGGTCGGTCCATCCAGCTCCTCGGAGTAGAGCGCGACGTTGGATGCGTGGATCCAACCTTCGATCTCGATCCGAGCGCCTTCGGCACCGGTGAGGGGGTTCGGGCGACGGTGCTTGGTGATCATGTTGCGGCGCTGAACCTTGACGCGGTTCTTTGCGCGGTCGATGGCGATGACTTCGCCATTCATCCCGGCGTCTTTGCCGCTCAGGACCACCACTTTGTCATTCTTTTTCACGTGCATGACATCCAACCTTTTTCTAATCGCGCTCGGGCTCTCAGAGCACTTCGGGAGCGAGACTGACAATCTTCATGTACTGGCGAGCACGGAGCTCACGAGCGACGGGGCCGAAGATACGCGTCCCGAGGGGCTGTCCCTGCGGGTCGATCAGAACGGCGGCGTTGTCGTCGAAACGAATGTGCGTGCCGTCGGGGCGTACGAGTTCTTTGGCGGTGCGAACGACGACGGCCTGTTTGACGTCGCCCTTCTTGACCTTCGAGTTCGGCAGCGCCTCTTTCACGGAGACGACGATGATGTCGCCCACCGATGCGTACCGGCGCTTCGAGCCACCCAGAACTTTGATGCACTGCACCTTTTTGGCGCCCGAGTTGTCGGCAACTTCGAGCCTGGATTGCATCTGAATCATGACATTTCTCCAAAGTCCCCGTCTCAGGCCTTGCGGGCTCGTAGGGGTCGGGTGGCCCTCCGATCAAACGATCGGAGCCTTCTCCAAAATCGATTTCAACTTCCACCGCTTGTGGCGGGACAGGGGACGGGTTTCCTCGATGAGGACCTTGTCTCCGTTGCGCGCCGAGTTCGCGGGATCGTGCACCTGGTAGCGCTTACGATCTTTGACGTATTTCTTGTACTTGGGGTGCATGTAGCGACGGGTGATGGCGACGACGCACGTCTTCTCCATCTTGTCGCTGACGACGTATCCCACGCGCGTCTTGCGCTGTCCCCGTTCTGTCTGGCTGCTTTCGTCGGCCATTATCCGTTTCCTTTCGTTGCGATGAGCCGATGCTCATCTCTGAGCAGTGATCAGCTCTTCTCTCGCAAAATCGTCTTCACGCGAGCGATGTCGCGGCGTTTCTCCTTGAGTTCGGAGACACGCTGCAGCTGTCCGGTGAAGTGCTTCATCCGCAGCCGAAAGAGTTCTTCGGCGAGCTCGGTCTCGAGCTGCGCCAGTTCTTCGGCGCTCTTGTCGCGCAGTTCTTCGGCTTTCATAGTCCTTCTCCTCGGATCACGAACTTCGTCTTCACGGGAAGTTTGTGACCTGCAAGCCGGAAGGCCTCTTCGGCGACTTCGGGCGTCACACCATCCATTTCGTAGAGAATCCGTCCGGGCTTGACGACCGCGACCCATTCTTCGGGGGAGCCTTTACCTTTACCCATTCGGGTTTCGGCGGGCTTCTTCGTGATCGGCTTGTCGGGGAAGATTCGAATCCAGACTTTCCCGCCACGTTTGATGTGGCGAGTCATCGCGATCCGAGCTGCCTCGATCTGACGCGCAGTGATGCGAGCGGGCTCGGTCGTCATCAGGCCGTACTGGCCGAACGCGACGGTGGTTCCGCGGATCGCTTTGCCGCGCATGCGGCCTTTCTGAACTTTGCGCCATTTGACGCGCTTTGGACTCAACATCGTTCAACTCCTCCCGGACGGGTCCGGGTCATTCAATCATGCGTCGATCAGATCGGTATCGAGAATCTCGCCCTTGAAGATCCAAACCTTCACGCCGATGATCCCGAACGTGGTCTTAGCTTCTGCGAAACCGTAGTCGATGTCGGCGCGCAGGGTGTGCAGGGGGACGCGGCCTTCGCGGTACCATTCGCGGCGGCTCATTTCGGCTCCGCCGAGGCGCCCGGCGCAGTTCACGCGGATCCCCTTGGCCCCGAACTTCATCGTCGTCTGCACGGCCTTCTTCATGGCTCGTCGGAAGCTCACTCGGCGCTCCATCTGCGTCGCGATCGACTCGGCGACGAGCTGTGCGTCGAGCTCGGCTTTGCGGACTTCCTGGATGTTCAGGAAGATCTCGGAGCTCGTCTTCTTCTGCAGGTCCGCCTTGAGGCTCTCGATCCCGGCTCCGTGGCGTCCGATGACGACGCCCGGTTTGACGGTGTGGATCGTGATGATGACCTTCTTCGCCATGCGCTCGATCTCGATCTTCGAGATCCCGGCGTGGCCGAGCTTCGACTTGATGTAGTCGCGCAGTCGGAGGTCTTCGTGCAGCCACTCAGCGTAGTTCTTCTCTTCGTACCATTTGCTCTTCCAGGTACGAATGACGCCGAGGCGGAATCCTGTAGGATGAATTTTCTGGCCCATTGGGTAACTCCTAGTTCCGCTGCTCGAGAACGACAGTGATGTGGCTGGTCCGCTTGTTCAGGCGCGTGGCGCGTCCCTGAGCACGAGGAAGGAAGCGACGCATGGTGGGGCCTTCGTCGGCCCAGATCTTACCGATCACCAGATCGTCGATGTCCCAGTCCAGCTCTTTCGATTCATCGATGTTCGACAATGCCGAATCGATGAGTTTGCGCAGGATCGGCGCCGCCTTCTTCGAGGTGAACTGGAGGATGTCCATCGCCTCTGCGACCGGCTTGTTGCGGACGAGGTCTGCGACCATCCGCACCTTGCGCGGTGAAATGCGGACCTGACGGAGGACCGCCTGGTTTGCACGATGCTGTTTTCGTTTTGGCTTACTCATGACCTAAATCCATCCATCGCCATCAGCGGCGTTTGACCTTCTTGTCGGTCGCGTGTCCATAGAACGTGCGGGTGGCGGCGAACTCGCCCAACTTGTGAGCGACCATGTTCTCCGTGACGAAGACCGGGACGAACTCTTTGCCGTTGTGGACGGCAAAGGTCAACCCGACCATCTCGGGAGTGACCATCGAGCGGCGGCTCCACGTCTTGATGGCGCGGCGGTCGCCCGTCTCGAGGGCTTTCGTGATCTTTCGTCGGAGGCCGTCGTCGACCCAGGGTCCTTTCTTCAGTGAACGTGGCACGTTCCTTCTCCTTATCGGCTCGAGCGGCTACGGCGCCGTTTGACGATGTACTTGTTGGTTCGCTTGTTCTTGCGAGTCTTCTTGCCTTTGGTCGGCTTGCCCCAGGGGGTCACGGGGTGACGTCCACCGGAGGTTCGACCTTCACCACCACCGTGGGGGTGGTCGACAGGGTTCATCGCAACACCGCGAACGGTCGGGCGGCGACCGAGCCAGCGGCTACGTCCCGCTTTGCCCGATTCCTGGTTTTCGTGGTTCGGGTTGGAGACGGCACCGATGGTCGCGCGGCACTGCAAGAGCACCCTGCGAAGCTCACCGGAGGGGAGGCGCAGCAGCGCGTACTTCCCTTCTTTGGCCATCAACTGCGCCCAGGTACCGGCGGACCGGACCATCTGCGCACCCTTTCCGGGGCGAAGCTCGATGTTGTGCACGACCGTCCCGATCGGGATGTAGCGCATCTTGAGCGTGTTGCCCGGCTGAATGTCGGCGTGCGCCGACGAGATGACCGTGTCACCGACGCTCAGCTTCTGCGGAGCGATGATGTAGGACTTCTCGCCGTCTGCGTAGTGCAGCAGCGCGATGTACGCCGAGCGGTTCGGGTCGTACTCGATCGTCTTGACGGTGGCCGGCACGCCGGTCTTGTCCCGTTTGAAGTCGATCTGACGGTACCGGCGCTTGTGTCCGCCGCCACGATGGCGAACGGTCATGTGCCCGGAGTGATTACGGCCACCCGACTTGCGCTGACTCTCGGTCAGCGACTTCTCGGGGGAGTCCGTGGTGAGCTCGGCGTTGTCCAATCGCTTCAGGAAGCGACGGCCCGGCGAGGTTGGGTTGAACGTTTTCATCGCCATCAGACTTCTCCGTCGTCTTCGCCGCCTTCGAGCGCGAAGAGGTCGAGGACCTCGTCTTCGCCGAGCGTAACGACTGCTTTCTTGAAGCCGGCACGTCGCCCCATCCAGCGTCCGATGCGCTTGGGCTTGCCGGGCATGATCATGGTGTTGACGGAAGCGACGCGGACGCCGAAGAGCTGCTGCACAGCATCTTTGATCTGCGTCTTGCTCGCGTCCTTACGCACGCGGAAGACGATCTTGTTGTCGCCGTCCATGAGCGTCGTGGTCTTCTCGGTCACCACCGGTCGAATCAGGATGTCGTATGCGTTGCTCATCGTTTCAGCGTCTCCTGTACCTGCTCGACGGCCGACTTCGAGATGAAGAGGACGTCGTAATGAAGGAGGTCCTCGACGTTGAGACCTTCGGCGGCGATGTACTTCGCGTTCTTCAGGTTGCGAACCGAAAGCCGGAGGTTGTCGTTGTGCCGGACGCTGTTGTCGTCGCCACGCGAGGTGACGTCGACGAAGAGCGCCTTGGGGGCCTCGAACGACGACAGGACTCCGTTGGCCGCCTTGGTCTTGATCTCGGGGAAGTCGAGCGATTCGACGACGCGGATCTTGTTCTGGGCAGCCTTCTGCGAGAGCGCGGAGCGGAGGGCCGCACGGCGCTTCTTCTTGGGCATCGAGTACGAATAGTCACGCGGCGTGGGACCGAAAACGGCACCACCGCCGACCCAGTGAGGAGCGCGGATCGTACCCTGACGGGCGCGGCCGGTTCCCTTCTGTTTCCAGGGCTTGCGACCACCGCCGCGAACTTCGGAGCGACCTTTCGTCTTGTGGGTTCCGGCGCGGCGTCGTGCGCGCTGCCAGTTCACCACTTCCCAAAAGAGGTACTCCCGTACGGGAGCAGCGAACACCGAGTCGTCGACTTCGATGTCGCCCGCAACCTTGGCCGAACCAAGATCGTAAATATCGAGCTTCATTCTCACTCCTGCGCCGCCCTGTCTCTTGCTCGGGCGAGCGAAAAAGTCTTTGTCGTTCTGGCGGGAAGAACACTTCCACGATCCGGCGTCTGTGCCGGATCAGTCACCAGCCATCAAGTTTTGATTTCGACGTCCACGCCGGCCGACAGGTCGAGGCGCATGAGCGCGTCGAGGGTCTGCTGGGTCGGCTCGAGGATGTCGAGGAGACGCTTGTGCGTCCGAATTTCGAACTGCTCGCGCGACTTCTTGTCGATGAACGGGCCACGAAGGACCGTCCAACGGCTGATCTTGGTCGGCAGGGGGATCGGTCCCGCGATGCGAGCACCAGTCCGTCGAGCCGTGTCCACGATCTCGGCCGCCGACGCATCAAGAAGTTTGTAGTCGTACGCTTTGAGCTTGATGCGGATTTTGTCGCTAGCCATTGCTACTCCAACTCTCCATTTCCCGCGGCCTTCGCGGAATTCCTCCCCATTGCGAACCGATTTCCGGGCCGAATGGAGGCGGGACCATACAGTAGGGATTTCTAGAGATCAAGATGAGCTAGAGAAAAAGCACTTCGAATGACGGTGAGGGGCGCAAAGGATCCTCGCGGCCGGCGACGGGGCGACCGACTCGGAGCTCTCAGGGCGTCTCGATCGTACCGTCGACGGGGACATCGGACTCCCCGCGGACGAAGACCCGAATTCCAGCGCTCCGAAACGTGCCGACGGTGCCCTCGTCCGCCTGGGCCGCGTCGATCACGACATAGTCGACGCCGAGACCGAGCGCCGCTGCGACCGCCGTTCTCTCCGGAACCCAGGTGAGGCGCCACCCGACCTGGCACTGCTCACAGTAGTTTCGGAGCGAGGTGACCACGTCTGGGCTCACGGAATGAACGTGCACGCCGCGACGATCGAGGATCGCGGCGCCGAGACGTCGGGCGAGGCGACCGTCGTGATCCCACAGGTTGGTCGATCGGGCGGCGATCATGAGATCGCCCTCCCCTCGCAGGACTGCTTCGACCTCCGGCAGGCCGAGCTCGGCCGCCGTCTTCCGAACCGCTCGCTCATCGAATGCCTCGCGCTCGGCCGCCGTTTGAAGGCCGACGAGACGATCGTCGGCGCTCAGCGCCACCGTCAGGAACGTTCGCCCGTTGCCTTGCTCGCCGGCCTTCCATGCGCGGTAGGTGATCGGCTCGTCGATAGGCGCCAACGCCTCCCGTGCGGGGGGCTGATCTGCCCGGGGTGCGAAGCCGTCGCGGGCAAGGAGCCACTCTGTGAGGGCGACCATCGACTCGGCGAAGAGACGCACCCGCGGAGCGTCATCGTTCGGCTCGGGCTGAGCGAGGAACGCGCCACGCTGCAACTGGCGGACGTAGAAGCCCCGCGGTGTCCGCAAGGTGTGCATCCGCCAGTCGAGGACATCGCCCCCGCCAAGGATCCGGTCGGTGGGGAAATCGTTCGACAGTACGCTGTGGCCCATCTCGCAGCGCCCGCGGTTCATGCCGAGCACGTCGCGGATCGTCGCCGGTACGTCCATCTGTGCGGCGAGGCGCTCCCTGGCGCCCTCGGGCGCCCGGAGGCCCTTGCCGACGAGGATCAGCGGCACCTCGTACATCTGCGGATCGCCGCGCCGACTCGCCTCGACGTTGAGCGCCTGCGAGACGTGATCGCCGACCACGACGAGCAGAGTTCCGCGCTCGTATTCGTTTGCCCGGTACCAGTCGTAGAACCGGCCGAAGTGGTCATCGGAGTAGTGGTTGAGGCTCCGGAAACGCTCGCCGTCGGTCTCGTCGCCGAATTCGGGTTCGAGACCGGGAGGGAACGCGTAGGGATGATGCGCCGACAGGGTCGCGAAGGTAGCGAAGTACGGCGCGGGGTCCGCGGCGAGCTCTGCGAGCGCCTCACGGAACCGGACGTACATCCGGGCGTCGTCGACGCCCCAGCCGACGAGGTCGCGGTCGGTGGTGTCGAGCTCGACGATGCGTTCGAACCCGACGTCGCGCAGGAAGTCGCGCTGGGCGACGAACGAGAGGTCACCACCGTGCATGTAGAGCGTCGCGTATCCCGCCGCGGCGAGTTCTTCGGGGAGTCCGTCGAAGGTCGGCAGGGGCCGGAAGACGAGCGGCCTTCGGGTGATACCCGGCAGACCGGCGAAGAGCGCCGGGAGGGCCTGATCGCTCCCGGTCCCCGACGCCATCACCCGTTCGACCAGGATCCCGTCGGCAGCCGCGCGAAGGACGTTCGGGACGACGGGTCGACCCTCGAAATCGGCCAGCGACTCGCGGCCGAGGCTCTCGACGAGGACGAAGATGACGCTTCGGCCGTTGGGCACCTTCGCCTGGACTTCCCGGCAGAGGGGGGCCTCGAGATCGACGACGTCGGGGGGCTCCACGGCGAGCCCTTCGTACACACGCCGAACGTCTGCTTCACGGAGCTCGGTCGCTGACGGATCGCCGAACACGGAGGCGACGGTCCAGACGAGGGGGACCTGGGTCGCCCAGTAGCGCTGACCGGAGAACAGCCCTCCTGCAGTGACGAACGCGGTGAAGGCGAACGCGGCGAGGAGGACCTTCGGCAACCATCGCTCGGCCCGGGGGTCGACCTTTGCTTTCGACACCGTGCGCCAGAAGAACGAGAGGGAGATGCCGGCGAAGAGGGCCCCCACGAAGATGGGGACCGGCGAGGCCCCCTCGACCGACGACCACGCCGGGCCGAGCTCGGACAGGTAGACCATCTGGCTCGGATGGGGAAATCGCCCGAGGACCGCCTCGTACCGATAGACCAGAGCGTGGACGAGGAGGAACGTGACCGACAGCACGGACACGACGATGTGTCGGGCGCGCTCGGGAAGGTACGTGACCCCGAACGCGATGGCCCCCCCCATCGTGAGCGCCGCGGGGATGCTCCAGAGCCACGCTGCGTGAAACTCGGCGGGCGCAAACGCGCGCAGCGCGACATCACACGTCGCAAAAGAGACGGCCCACATGCTCCGCTGGCCTATCGTGAGGGCTGGCATCGCTGCAGCTTACCCTCACCCACCGGGATCGGGCCAGATCTGCGGCTGGAAGCCGCAGCACCACAGAGATGCGGCTGGAAGCCGCAGCACCACAGAGCTGCGCATGCCACGTCATCGCGCGCACGCCACCAAA
>CAYPJU010000077.1:0-31948 GCA_964411125.1 uncultured Bradymonadales bacterium
TCCAACGTCCGGTGCCGCAGCGGCCCCCTCCCCGCCGAAAAACTCGCCGCCTGACCCACCCTCAGGTCGTCCCCCCCGCGGCTTCAGCGCACCCCGCGCCCCGCGACGCACCCCTATGCCCGCCCCACACCTCTACCCCACCCAACCAACCCAACGGGCCACAATCAACACCCTCGTGCCGCCCCCACTTCCGCGAAAACACCCTCGAACTCGAGCCCCGGGAACGACCTGCTCCACGGCCCTGGGGCAGGCCGTTCCCGGGCCCTGGGAGGCGGAAGGCGGCTTGATTTCGGGGCGTTGAATCGGACGTTGGGGGTGGCTCCCGACCGCTTTACGGGAGCGTCGTGACCTGCGAAGGTGCGCGGGTGCGAGACGCTTTCGAAAACAGGCTGCGCAAGCGGGACCGTCATCTGTCGAAGTGGGCGAAGCGGTGGCCGACCAATGCGTTTCGCGTGTACGATCGAGACATTCCGCGGTGGCCCTTCGCCGTCGACCGTTACGGGGACCACGTTCATTTGCAGCATTTCGTTCCGTCGAAGCTCTCGGACGATCAGATCGACGCGGACCGGGCCGACGCCGTGGCGGCGGTGCGGGCCGCGTTGGGGGTGCCGGTCGACCGTATCCACCTGAAAGTACGTGAGCGACAGCTCGGTGACTCGCAGTACGAGAAACTGACCACGGTCAGCAGCACTCTTCGGGTCTTCGAGGGGGAGCACCGCTTCATCGTGGACCTCGACCGCCATCTGGACACGGGGCTGTTTCTGGACCACCGGGAGATGCGGCGGATGGTGGGTCGTGAGGTCGAGCGTCGGGGCCCATGCCGGGTCTTGAACCTGTTCGCCTACACCGGCGCGTTCAGCGTCTGGGCTGCCGCCGCGGGAGCAGAAGTGACCACGGTCGACCTTTCGAACACGTACCTCGACCGGGCGAAAGCGAACTTCACGCTGAACGGGCTGGATCCCGCTCGCCATCGCTTCGAGCGAAGCGACGTCCTGCGCTGGTTACCGCAGGCCCGGAGTCGAGGGGAATCCTACGACGTCATCGTCCTCGATCCACCGACTTTCTCACGGTCGAAGAAGATGGAGCGGGATCTCGACGTCGCTCGCGATCACGAGGAGCTGATCACCGGTGCGATGGCGCTCTCGCGCCCCGGTGTGGCCCTCTACTTTTCGAACAACTACCAGGGCTTTCAGCTGGCGGATTCGGTGAGTGACCGATTCACGGTCACGGAGATCACCCACCGCACAGTGCCGGAGGACTTCGCCGCCGGCATTCACCGCGCATGGAAGATCGGGGCACGCTGATGGGTCATTCGGCGGGGTAGGCGGACATCGGGCCCACGTCGTAAACATCCTCATAGCCCTTTGCGGTCAACATCCCGGCCGCCTTGGCCGAACGCATTCCGCTACGACAATAGAGGACGACGGGCCTGTCCTTCGGGATCTCGTCCATCCGGCCGGCGAGCTCCTGAACGGGGATGTTCTTCGCCCCACTCACGTGCCCGGAGGCGTACTCGCCGGGGGTTCGGACGTCGACGAGCGTCGCCCCCCCGTCCACGAGTTGTCGGGCTTTCACCCCTTCGATTCTGTTCGACGATCGGTTGGTCATGAAGATCACCATGATGAGGATGATTGAAACTACGATGACGACTGTCTTCAACATTTCGACACGCTCCATGGCAGTGGCTGCCTGTCATGAGCAACCCATCGCAAACACCGTGCCCGAAAGCGACCTCGTCGTCGACAACCACGTTACGACGGAGCCATCACCCGCCACACATGCGGAAATCCGGGTCGTCGAAAACCTGGCTCGGGGGATGTGGCTCGGTGTCGCGCGGCACATGAATGTTTCAATAGGGAACAAACGAATCACCAAAAGGACACAACTCAGGCGATGACTTCCGAGCGATCGTAGTGGTCATGGGCTTTCGGCGGTCTGGCACGCCAGATGCACTGCAGGGTTGCGGCTACAGAACTGGAGACGAGAAATGCCAAACATCGAGAGTTTCTACGACGAGCGGACGTCGACGCTCACTTACGTCGTCTACGACCCGCAGACTTTGGACGCGGTGGTCATCGACCCGGTCCTGGACTACGAGCCGACGGGTTCGAAGATCTGGACCGAGTCGGCGGATCGGGTGGTCGATTTCGTCACCGCGCGAGGCCTGACGGTCCACTACATCCTCGAGACGCATGCACACGCCGACCACATATCGGGCGCGCAGCACGTGAAGGGCCGGCTCGGCCGTGGTCAGATCGCGATCGGTCGCGACATCACGGTGGTGCAGCGCAAGTTCAAATCCTTCTTCGACCTTCCGGACGAGTTTCGGACGGATGGCTCTCAGTTCGACGAGTTGGTGTCCGAAGGAGAGACGATTCGGGCGGGCTCCCTGGAGATCGACGTCATCGCGACCCCGGGGCACACCCCAGCGTGTGTGACGTACAAGGCGGGCGACGCCATCTTCACTGGCGATACGCTCTTCATGCCGGACGTCGGAGCGGGGCGTTGCGACTTCCCGGCGGGGAGCGCGAACGCCCTGTACGACTCGGTGCAGAAGCTTTACGCGCTACCGCCCGAGACGCGAGTGTTCGTTGGGCACGACTACCCCGGCGACCGGCGCGAGCCTCGTTGGGAGACGACGATCGCGGAGCAGCGCGAGTCGAACGTCGCGTTGCCGGCGTCGCGAACGCGCGATGACTTCGTTCGCTGGCGCGAGGCTCGCGATGCGGGACTGGCGGCTCCGAAACTGCTGTTTCAGTCGATCCAGTTGAACATCGACGCGGGGCGGCTCCCCGACCCCGGCGGGAACGAAGTTCGCTACCTCAAGATCCCGCTGAACGTCTTCCGGCCACCGGTCGAAGACGCATCGACCCTCGCCCTCGAGAAAACTGGTTCCTGACCGGAGAGCGCAATGTCCATCGTCGTTGCAGCACTGATGCTCGTCATCGGGGGCCTTCTCGGTCTCTTCGGGGGTGGGGGTTCCATCCTCGCCGTCCCGGTGTTGGTCCATATCGCGGGCATGGGTGGCAAGGAGGCGATCGCGATGTCGTTGCTCGTGGTCGGCGGCACGAGCATGGTCGGTGCTGCGCGCCACGCCTACGCCCGCAATATCGATTGGGGCGCCGGGTTGCTGTTCGCTCCGTTTGCCATGGCGGGATCGTTCGGCGGCGGATGGCTCGCGAAGTTCATCCCAGAGCCCGTGCTGCTCGGCCTGTTTGCGGTGACGATGATCATCGCCGCGATCGCGATGTTGCGCGGAAAGAAGCAGGGCGACGATCCCGACGGAGAGCGCGCCGCGATGTGGCTCATCGCGTTGGAGGGGCTGGCGATGGGAGGATTCACGGGGCTGGTCGGCGCCGGCGGTGGGTTTCTCGTGGTGCCGACCTTGATGATGTTGGGCGGGCTATCGATGCACCGGGCGGTGGGGACGTCCCTCCTCGTCGTCTCGAGCAAGTCCTTCGCCGGGTTGCTCGGATACGTGAGCCACGTCGAGATCGACTGGGCGCTGGGAGGAATGCTCGTGGCGCTGGCGACGGTGGGGACCATCCTCGGCGCGTCGATTTCCGAGCGTGTCAGCCCCGACCACCTGCGCAAGGGGTTCGCGTACTTCGTCCTCTTGATGGGCTTCGGGATGCTCGGCGCAGAGCTCCTCTGAAGTGCTCGTCACCACTCCGCCTGGCTCAGGAGAATCGCGAGGTTCCTCTCCGCATCGGCGAGATCAGCGACTTCTCCGGCGTCGAAATACGCACCGTGGCACTTGCGACATGCTTCGTAGCGAATGTGAGGCTGTCGGGGGTCATAGAGGGGAACGAGCTCGATGGAGCAGCGGGGACAGTCAATCTTGGTAACGAGATTCATCAATCGTCCCGTCCTCGGATCCCCCGTATCGAGAGCGGCGAGCGCTCCCCGTCCATCGAGTGACGCGACCTCCCCGAGATCGAACCACATCCCACCACAGCCTTCGCACTGGTCGACCGTCACGTCGTCGACGACGACCCCCACCATTTCGCCCGAACACTTTGGACAC
Source organism: uncultured Bradymonadales bacterium (assembly GCA_964411125.1). Lineage (GTDB taxonomy): Bacteria > Myxococcota_A > Bradymonadia > Bradymonadales > Bradymonadaceae > JBFIHF01. The sequence continues at coordinate 4,028 of CAYPJU010000077.1, forward strand.
TCCATCTCGGCTCCTCCGCGAACGCGATCATCGTACACGTCTCGCCGCTCCTCATCGACCTTTTCGCTCCGCGGGTCTCCCGACCGGACGGGGGGGCGTTACGTGGGCTGCAAAGGACCGGAGGAGAGGGTAAGCTCCGAAGAACGAGGAGGATTGAGATGAAGTCATTTCGAATTGCAGCTCTCGCGCTCGCTCTCGCGGCGTGCAGCGGAAACAACGGGACGTCGGTCGACGCCGGCAACCCGCCGAAGGACGCTGCGGTCGACAGCGGACCAGGCGCGGACCTGGGGTCGCGCTGCGGGACGTGCGCCCTCCCCGCTCCGTGCGGCGAGCCTGTCCCGGATTGCGTATGCGAGTGCTCGGCCGGGGAAATCCTGGGAGGGATGGTCTGTACGGAAGCGGGGTGTCTCGTCCCGGTGCAGGACGACATGGGCAGCACCGACGCGGGCCCGCTCGACGACGGGGGCGCGACGGACGGGGGCGCGACGGACGCTGGTGGTCCCGACACCGGGACGGCGGACGCGGGCACGCCCGACGCCGGGACCGATCCGTACGAGGGTCGCCCGACCGGCCAGTGTACGGAGAACCTGGACTGTCCGGAGACGAACCTCGGACGCGACTGTTCGGAGGCGCTCCCCGGCGGAGCGTGCCTCGGCTGTGGGACCGACGCCGACTGCCCCTCGGGCACCTCTTGCTCCATGTTCAGCGCGTGCACGACCGACTGCGTCGAGGACGCGGACTGCCCGCCGGGGCTCGAATGCAAGGGGAACAACGCATGCGGGGCGATCCGCTGCGACAACGGAATCTGCCCCGTGCCCCTCTTCGGCTGCAGCGACAGTGACCTGTGTACGCGGGTCGACTGCAGCGCAGACGCGACGCTCTGCCCGGACGGGACGACGTGCACGTCGGGCTGGTGCATCGAAGACCGTAGCCTGTGAGCACCCCGGGCGGGATCGCCATGGCCGAAGATCTGCAGAATTTCCAGGGCATCCTCACGACGGCTCCAAAAATGGTGGAGCTCTTCGAGAAGGTACGTCGCGTCGCGCAGACCGACACCTCGGTGCTGGTCCGCGGCGAGACGGGGACGGGCAAGGAACTCGTCGCGCGAGCGATCCACAATCTGAGCCCCCGCTCCAACCAACAATTTCGGGCGATCAACTGTGCGATGCTGACGCCCGACCTGCTCGCCAGTGAGCTCTTCGGCCACGTGAAGGGGTCGTTCACCGGCGCCATCGCGGACCGCAAGGGTCTCTTCGAGCTAGCAGACGGTGGGACCGTCTTCCTCGACGAAGTGGCGGAGATCGCCCCGGAGATTCAGGCGCGCCTCTTGCGCGTCCTGCAGGAACAGCGATTCACACCTGTCGGTGGAACGACGCCCCGTTCGACCGACGTGCGCGTCATCTCGGCGACGCACCAATCGCTGCGCGACGCCGTCTCGGAAGGTCGATTCCGGGCCGACTTGATGTATCGAATCCGTGTGGCCCCGCTCTTCCTGCCTCCGCTTGTGGAGCGCAGCGGCGATCTCGAAGCGCTGACATGGCACTTCATCGCTCAGTTCAATGCCGAGGGCCGCCGCGAGGTTCGCCGCGTCACGGACGAGGCGTGGGACGCGATCTTGCGCTACCCGTGGCCGGGGAACGTCCGCGAGCTTCGCAACGTCGTGGAATGTGCTTTTGCGCTGGGGATTGGCGAAGTGCTCACGGTCGACGACCTCACCCCCGAGCTCCGCGGCGAGGAACCGTCACGCCGCACTTCGGAACCGAAGACGGTCGCGGACGTCGAGCGCGAGCGGATCTTGGAGGCCCTCGGGCGAACGCGCGGGCATCGGGGCGAAGCCGCCGAGCGCCTCGGAATATCGAGGACGACGCTGTGGCGAAAGCTGAAGGAATACGGACTCGATTGAGCCCACCGCTGCGGGCGGCGCGCGTCGGGGGGAAAATCGAGCGCCTTTTCGGCTTGCCCAACGCCTGGCTGAGCGAACATTGTCATCAGCGCTTTCACCGCCGCGACTTCGATGTTTTCCGCTGGATTGATGATTCAGGTGCCCACGTGAGCCACACCCTCTTGATCGTCGACGACGACCGCGACATGCGGGAGCTTCTCGCCGAAGCTCTTCGGGACGAGGGGTTGCGCGTTCTCCTCGCGGGGAACGGCGAGGAGGGGATGGAGCAGTTCCGTCTGCATCGCCCCGACCTTCTGATTCTAGACGTCGAGATGCCGCTGATGTCCGGGATCGAGCTCTGTCGCCAGATCCGTGCGAGCAGCGACGTCCCCATCCTCTTCCTCTCTGGCCGCGCCGACGTCGACGACCGCCTCGCGGGTCTGGAAGGAGGCGGAGACGACTACCTGACGAAACCTGCCGATCCTCGGGAACTGATCATCAAAGTTCGCCGAATGCTCAAGCGGACGACGAAACCTCCGGCGCTCGAGCCGTCGGATGCAGATCACTGCTGCGCCGTCTGCTCGACGGCCGTGAAAGCGGCTTACGGGGCGTGTCCAGAATGTGGGGCAGAACCTCCGGAGAGCGGTTGGCTTCCGATCTCACAGACCGCCTACCAGTATCTCGGATGCATCGTGAACGGCCGTTACGTCCTGGACCAGTACATCGGTTCGGGGGCGGTCGGGCAGGTGTACCGTGCGTGGGAGCGCTCGATCGAGCGTCACTTCGCCTGCAAGATCGTCGACACGCGAGGTTTCTCGAATCCGGCCCAGGCCGAAGAGGTGCTGCGCGGCTTCCGGCTGGAGGCCGAAACGATGACTCGCCTTCACAACCCGCACGTGGTGGCGCTTCACGACACGACGGAGCTCGTGAGCGGCGTATTCGCGCTGCTCATGGACTTCGTCCGTGGCCGGACGCTGCAGGAGCTTCTGGACATCGTGGGACACATGACCCCGCACGCCGCGCTGGAGCTCACGCGCCAGATCGCCAACGGCCTGCACGAGGCTCACCAGGCAGGGTTGATTCATCGCGACCTGAAACCTGCCAACATCATGGTGGAGCGCCTGCCGGCGACCGGTTTCTTCGCACGGATCCTCGACTTCGGGATCGCGTACCGCGCGGGGGAGCCTCGCGAGGTGGACGGGTTTCGCGGTACGCCTCTCTACGCGTCACCCGAACAGGTGCGCGGCGAGACGATCGACTCTCGCTCGGACATTTACAGCCTCGGATGCGTGCTGTTCCACTGTTTGACGGGCGACCCTCCCTTCCCCGGGCGAAAGCAGCTCGAGGTGATGAACGCGCATCTTCGAGACCCGGCCCCGACGCTGACGGAGCGCACGGAGACGACGTTCCCGGAACCGCTGGAGAGGCTCGTCGGGTCCCTGCTCGCGAAGTCGCGAGAAGGTCGGCCGAACAGCCTCGAGGAGGTGATTCGAGCGATCGACACGGTGCTCGAGGGCTCGTATGGAGCCGGCATCTCGCAGGAGTTCGACGTGCTCGCCGGTGGCCGCGCTACGGTCAACGAGGTCGCGACGACCGAGGCACCTGCGGACGCCTATCGCACACAGTTGACGACCCTCGTCGCCGAGTCGAAATTGCCGATGCCGGAGTCGGTCGTCGACGACTGGGCTCTCGATGACCGCGGTCAGCACGCGGTCGTTTCGATCGGAAATCAGCTTCAACTGTTGACCCTTCGGAGCGATCGGTTCCGGACCACCCCCGGGATTCCCGGGACGGTGAAATCACTCGCCTTCACCTCCGACGGCGAAGGTGTCGTCATCTGCAGCGGCGACGGAAAGGTGAGCTTGCATCCGACGCGGACGGGCGAGCCAGCCCTCGCGGTTGCTTCTCTCGCTCGCCCCGCGACGGCGATGGCCGACGCCTCCGGGACGCTCCATGCGGCCACGGGGGCGGGACTGATCCGGATCGAGCCGACCGGCCACGTGCGGGAGCTCGCCCCCTGGGAAGAGGTGACGACGCTCGCGGTGGATCCTCACGGCGAAGTGATCCTGGCGGGACACCAGTCCGGTGCGTTGTCGCTGCTACACCCGGGCGAGGAGACAATCCGACTACGCAGCATGAACGGGCCCATCCGAAGCATCGCGGTCTCTCCAGATGGGCACCTCGCCGCCATACTCGACAGGTCCCGCACCGTGAGGGTCCTGAGCACCATCGAGGGTGCCGTCCTCTTTACACTTCGGGCGCCGGACGAGCCTATCGAGAAGGTCGCGTTCGCACCCACCGGCGCGTTGCTTGGAGCCTCGCTCGAAAAGGGAGTCGTGCGCCTGTACGAGCTCCGCTGTCGACCTGCCGACAGCAGCGCCTACTCGGTCGCCTGAGTCGGGTCACCTCGTGTAGTTCGCGAAGCGAGACGCACGTCGACGCCGACCCCAAAGTGTGATTCACTCACGCAACTTCAAACAGTGACGAGGAAATCATGCGACACGCGACCGTCGTGGCTGCTCTCTGTGCGTTCGGCGCGCTCGGGGCTCATGCCCGGACCGCCGACGCCTTCTGCGGATTCTATGTTGCCGGGGGCGACGCCAAGCTCTTCAACGAAGCGACCCAGGTCGTGTTGATGCGGGAAGGCAACAAAACGGCTCTGTCGATGCAGAACAATTATCAGGGGCCTGCCGAAGACTTCGCGATGGTGATCCCCGTCCCCCAGGTCCTGCAGAAGGAGAATGTGAAGACGCTCCCCAAAGAGGTGTTCGACACGATCGATACCTTGAGCGCCCCGCGCCTCGTCGAGTACTGGGAACAAGACCCCTGCGCGCCGATGGTGGAGTACGAAGAGTTGGCCAAGCCGAGCAGCGCCATGATGGACGACTCGGCGGAGGAAGAGGGTGCCGGTGGTGTGAAGATCGAGGCGCAGTTCGAGGTCGGCGAGTACCAGGTGGTCGTTCTCAGCGCCACGGAGTCGACCGCGCTCGACACCTACCTGAAGCAAGAAAACTACCGAATCCCCGACGGCGCGGAGCCGTACTTTCGCCCCTACATCGAGGGCGGGATGTATTTCTTCGTAGCGAAGGTCGACGCACAGAAGGTGAAGTATCAGGATGGCCGCGCCGTCCTCTCCCCCCTTCGGTTCGACTACGAGTCGGACACGTTCCAACTGCCGATTCGGCTCGGGATGATCAACTCGCAGGGGAAGCAAGACTTGCTGACCTACATCCTCGCGCGGGGGCAGCGCTACCAGGTGGCGAACTACGAGAATACGTTCATCCCGACCAACATCGAGGTGCGGGACGCAGTACGAAAGGATTTTCCGGGCTTCTACACGGACCTGTTCGACGCGACGTTGGAGAAGTTCGGGAAGACCGCCGTGGTGACGGAGTACTCGTGGGATGCGAGCACCTGTGACCCATGCCCGGGGCCGATGCTCTCCGAGGACGACTACATGACGCTAGGAGCGGACGTGCTGGGTGCTCCGACGTACGGCTGGGTGCTGACACGCCTGCACGCGCGCTACGACAAGTCGGACATCGGCGAAGATCTGGTGTTCGAAGCAGCGCCCCCCGTCCTGGGCGGTAACGAGCACCGAAACTCGGACGGTTCTCTCAAGAAAGGCGCCTCGCCCGGGGGCGCGAACATGTTTCAGGGTCGCTACGTGATCCGACACGAGTGGACGGGTGCGGTCGACTGTGACGACCCGCAGTACGGAACCTGGGGGGGACCAAACGGAGCCGAAAGCCCGACGACGGGGGCGGCGCCTAGCCCGAACACCCGCGGAAAGGCACCAGCTTTCGAAGGCGAAGCGGAGGAGCTGGAGCTCGCGGCCCTGGTGAAGGAACCGGTCCCCGAAGCCGGTATCGTCCCATCGCAGACCGACGACCCGGCACCCCGCCCGGGTGAGTCGGACGACAAGCCGACCTCGGAAGGGAAGGAACCGAAGTCGACCTGCGCCGGATGTGCGTCGACGGACGCCGATGGGTCGTTGCTCGCGTTGTTCCTGGGGATGCTGCTGATCGGCATTCGACGACGCCACTGACGCGCTGATTTCTTGCCGCGACGAGCCTCGCCCGGCATCGTCGGCCCATGAGTCTTCCGCTCCCCGACGGTTGGGCCGTCGTCGCCCTCCTCCTCGCCACCTGGTTCATCTCGCTGGTGATCCGGGCCCTCGCCGCCCGCTGGCGCCTGTCGCGTCACCACGCGAAACAGCGGGCTGCGATCCGCGGCGAACACGATGCCGTTCGCGTCCTGCGGGAGGAGGGGTACCGCGTGATCGACAGCCAGGTACCGGGACGCTGGAACGTCTGGGTCGACGGCGAGGCGACCTCGATCGATCTGCAGGCCGATCACGTCGTCGAGTTGGACGGGCGCTATTACGTCGCCGAAGTGAAGACGGGGTCGCGCGCCCCCTCGATCCGTACGGCGAAGACGCGACGCCAGTTGCTGGAGTACCTGTTCGCCTACGACGTCGACGGCGTTCTGCTGGTCGACATGGAACACGGCCGGGTCCACACGATCGACTTCGACATACCCTAGCCCATTGTCTCTCGCTTAGACTGCACGATTCGGAATCGATCGGCAACGAACGCGAGATCTGTCAAACAGGCCGTACCGGCAGGGTTGAGGCCCGTGACATGATAATCGCTGTAGCCTGCGGTGAAATTCATGGGCCGATGTCCGACGAGATTGAAGGCCACCGATGCGCCGGCCCTCCAGAAGGCGTCCTCGGCTTTCTCGATCACGTCGTCATCCATCGAATAGACGTAGGACGAGATCGCGCCAGACCGTCGAATGTCTTCCACCGCAATGCGGAGCGCGGTGTCGAGATCGTCTACGACATTGACGAACGCGACCGGTCCGAACCACTCTCGTGTGCCGCGGCGTTCGTTGGTTTCTCGTATCACGAGAGGTGTGGCGGTGCGCGCACCGGGGAACTCGGGGTGCTGGTAGGGACGGCTCTCGCGGAGCACGCCACCCCCCTGGGATAAGTACCCCATTGTCTTCAATACGTCGTCGTTCTGAAGAGCACCGCAGACGGCGGCCGCCGTGCGGGGTTCAGCGACCAGTTCGTCGATCGCCACGACCAATCGCTCGGCGAACTCCTCACTCGAGACGAGGCCCGTGTCGGTGCGAACACCCGAAGCGGGGACGAAGACGTTCTGTGGAGTCGTGCACATCTGCCCGGAGAAGAGTGTGATGCCCTGGGCGAGGGTGGCGACCATCGCGTCCAGGTCTGGTGTGGATTCGACGACCACGGCGTTGCACCCTGCGGTCTCCGTGTAGACTCGGGTGGAGCGAGGACAATGGGTCTCCAGCCAGTCGCCGAAATCTGGGTTTCCCGTGAAGTCCACGATCGACGTGCGGGGATCACGTGCGAGGAGAGCCGTCACCGGTTCGTCGCTGGAGTCGGGGGCCAGCACGATCAAGTTCGGGTCGAAACCTTCCTGCGCCAACACCTCCCGAGCGATCTGTACGGCCATCGCCATCGGGAGCGTACCGCCGGGGTGAGGCTTCACGACGACGGTGTTGCCGGTCGCGAGGCTCGCGAAGATCGCCGGGTAGGCGTTCCAAGCCGGATAGGAGGCGCAGGTGACCACGAGGGCGGTACCACGGGGCCGCAGCCGGTAGCTCTTCTGCAACCGAACGGGCGTCTTGCCGAACGATCGCGAGAAGTCGGCCTGGGTGGGAACGTCCTTCATCGCACGGTACGCGTAGGCGACGGCCTCGAGCCCGCGGTCGAGCGAGTTCGCCCCCGACCCTGCGAAGGCCATCATGAAGGCCTGCCCCGCCGTGTGCATCGTCGCGTACGCGTTGGCGAACGCGTCACGGTGAAGCCGGTCTAGAATCTCCAGGCAGACCCCCACCCTCCGCTCGACCCTGACGTCGACCCAGGCCGACCGCGCGGCGTCCAGCGCGTCGTACAGCGCGTCGACGTGGTCTACGCGGGGATAGTCGATGCCGAGTGGTTCGCGTGTGTACGGGGAAACCTCTTCGCCGACCCGGGTGTGGCTCCACCGGCCCTCGAGGTCGAACGAGCGCCCCAGCATTCCGTGGAAGCGCGCCCGTCCGGCCTCTTTCGCCCCGTCGGGGTGAAGAGCGCGGCTCGGCGACTCGATGTAAGGCGTCCAGGCGTGCCGGTTCGAGCAAGCGTCGAGCGCGTCGCGAAGAGTTTGCTCGTGGCGGTCGAAGAGGTCAGTCATCGCGTCTCCAATCGAGTCGATAGGTCAGCAATCCACGTGAGGTCGTGCGGTCGTACTCGAGGCGGAGGGTATCGCCCGTCGATTGGTAGCGCCTGCGAAGGATGGTCCCGATCAGGTTGGGCACCAGCGCCTGTTCCACGTGATGCAGGATCTCGTCCCCCTGCACGGTCCACGTACCGCAGTAGCTCACGTAGCTGTCGAAGGCCCTCACCTTCTCTTCGTCGGTCGCGTCGGTCGCCGTCTCCCAGGTCCCTGCCGACGCGGCGGGGCGGTCCGTCGCGCTCAGCACGGCCGACATCGTCCCGCCGGGTGCATAGACGATCATTCCTCGGGCGCCTGTACCGAATGGAAACCACCGCCGATCGTCGGCCCCGAGGACGACGAACTCGAGGAGCCTCCAGGTGCCGGTAGGGTCGAACGTCGCACTCACAGCCTTGCCTTCGCGAGCTCGTCGAGAAACGCCGGACGTCGCTCGTTCGACGACTGGACGTCGTCCAGGACGAGGGGCCAATAGTCGTCAGCCCCCATCGCGAAGAGCTGATCACGCAGCAGTCGCAGCTCGCCGCAGGCCCGTCGATAGTGGCGGCGAGTTCCTTTGCGAATCGCGTGACTGACCACGGTCATTTTACAACTGATCCAGAGTTCGGGATCGTTCCTGGCGCACCTCGCCGCGAGCTCGTTCGCGCAGAGTCGTGCGCGTCGATGGTCTTCGGCTTCCCACCAGGCAGAGATGGCGCCCTCGGTGTCTCCTCGCTTCAAGGCCGCATGAATCCAGACGTCCGGGAGCGACCTTCGGACCGAATCCGCGACGTCCACGAGGGCTCTCGGCCGGTCGGCCCGGTCGGCGAGCTTCTTCAGCAACCGGTAGTCCTTCAGCGCGCCAGTGTGCTCGAACAGGTCTTGGGCGCGCGCGATAGCGTCCTCCAGTAACTCACCTGTCTCCGTGTCAATGACCGCGGTCAGAGTCTCACGCAGATCGCGAATCCACTCTCGACTCGGATCTTGCGGAAAGGCGGCGAGGAGGTCTTCGGCGGGTTCGGGGGCGGCGGTCCAGGAATCGCGCCCCACCGGTAACGACGCGAACATCGCGTCCGCCCGTTCGTACAACGGGTCACACACCTTCGGCATCGCCGGGCCGATCCAGTCGTAGACGCCGCCGCGGTCATAGTAGGGAGGTAGGTGCCGCAAGATCGACCTGGCCCCGCCGAGGTGGTCTCGCGCACCGAAGACGACGCGTCCGACGCCGTGCAGGAGAAGCGAGCCGGCACACATCACGCACGGTTCGAGCGTCGAATAGCAGGTCATCTCACGGGCTCGCGGCCAGAGCGCGGGGTCGACATCGCGCAGAGCCTCGACTTCGGCGTGGCGACCGGGATGGTAGTGGGGCTCGAGAAGACGACTTTGCCCCTCGCCCACGACCTCGTCGTCGAGGACGATCACAGCGCCGACGGGGATGTTTCCTTCACGCTCGGCGGCGAGGGCGAGCGCTACCGCTCGCCGCAGGAAGGCCAGCTTCGGTCGGGGGTTGCTCATGCAGGCAGGGTGGAAGGAAACGGAGCGGGTGTCCAGCCTCAGTAGCTGGGCAGATACTTGTGAGGAGTGATCGTCTTCGTCTGGTCGTCGATTCGGAGCTGGCATCGAGCGTCGAACTTCGCCTGGCGCAGTGCGGTCGGGGAGAGACATGCGCGACGACGGAGTTCTTCCGGCGAAGCTGCGCAGTCGCACGGCTCGCCGGGTCGGGCTTCGTCGCAGCCCGTCAATCCCTCGCCGGGGAGTCCGTATCCCTGCCGGGCCACGCGCTTGGACACTTGCTGGAGGAACTCCGGATGATTCGTCGCAACATGCTGGGCGAGAAGAGCGAGCGCTTCGTCGCCGCGAACGTCACCGGCGACGGCTTCGGCCAGTCTTTCGGAGGGGCAGAGTGCGCCGCTGCACGGCGACGCGGCGCATACCGAAACTTCCACGACTCCCTTCGCGGAGGGGCAACGGGTCCCCGCCACCGCCAGAGTCCGCAGGGCCTCCTCGGTGCAGGGCCCGGGAGTCTCGAGCAGTGCACAGGCGAGGGCTCCGAGGTCGTCGCGGCCGGAGGCGGCGAGAATCTCCAGGACCTCGCAGGCCGCCTCGTGGTTGCGCTCGCGGACGGGACTGAACTGCTGAGGGGACGTGAGAGCCGTCGCTGCCTTCGCGAGCGCAGCGCGGTTCGGGCTCCCGTCTTCACGGTGGCGTTGCAGCGCCCTTCGGAGGACACGGTGGTGTTGCGATGCCCCTTCGATTAGCGCCTCCCGATCTCGGGTCGCGAGCTCGCGAGCCGGTTCCGAGAGACCTTCGAACGCATCATCCCAGGCGACCGACGGTCGGTGGATGGTGGCATCGAGCGCCCCGGCGAGGAGACGCTCGTCCCCGGTTCGCTCGACCTCCCGAATGACTGCGGTGACCGCGCCCACGTCTTCCAGCTCGCCGACGTGCCGTGGAAACGAGGGTATCTCGGGCAACTCGCCGTCGATCTGGAGGTCGGGGGAGACCACCCTTCGCTCGTTTTCGAGGAGGTAGTGGACGGTCCAGCGAGCGTGGTCGGCGCACCGGACGAGGATCGTGGAGTGGTCCTGGCTCGCCCGGACGGATACACCACCGTCCTCGCAGCGAAGCGCGAGCGGGTAGGATCCCTTTCGAGCCCCCGACTTCACTGCCAACCAGGTGTCGAAACTCCCCTCCCATTCGACGAGATCGTCGCCGGATCCGCCGCAACCGAGCGCTCGGTCGTGCGCGCGACGGATGACGACCTCGCCGTCCTCCGTCGCTCCGACGACGGCGTCGCCGGTCGAGCAGGACGCGAGCGCGACGAGGATTGGAAATGAGAGCCGACGAGAGAGTGTCATCGGCGGGAGTGTAGCGGCTGGAGAGGAGTGCCGCCACGGCACAGGGGACGACCGCCCGGTGTGGACGGCCGTCAGTGCGTCACTCGGCGGCAGCCGAATCGGAGGCCTCGGCGAGCACCGCTTGCACCTCGATCGCGATGTTCACGTCCTCGCCGACCAGCACACCGCCGGCCTCGAGGGCCTGGTTCCAAGTGAGGCCGAACTCCTTACGATTGATCGTCCCGGTGACGGTGAATCCGAGCCGTTGGTTCCCCCAAGGGTCGACTCCGCGGCCGTTGTCTTCGACGTTCAGCGTCACGGGTCGGGTCGTTCCGCGAATCGTGAGGTCCCCGGTGACTTCGTACCCACTGCCGCTCTTCTTCCAAGACGTGCTCTCGAAGGTGAGCTTCGGGTGATTCTCGACGTCGAAGAAATCGGCGGAGCGAAGGTGTTCGTCACGCTGATCGTTTCGGGTATTGACGCTCGCGGCTTCGATGGTCGCCTCGACCTTCGAGCTGCCGGGCTGGTCCGGATCGAACTCCAGCGAGCCGGTCCATTCGTCGAACGTGCCTCGAACCTTGGCGAACATCATGTGGCGAACGCCAAATCCGACTTCCGAGTGCGAGTTGTCGAAGTTCCATTTCTGAGTGCTCATTTGCTTGTCTCCTGTGTGTTGGTAGTCACTTTTGTCCTTCGCCGACTACGATGCACCGTTTCCTGACAACGTTTGACGATCTTCTGACAATAGTTTGTTCGCATGAGGAAACTAAATCGAAGGAGATGGAGACGTTCGCAGCGAAGTGGTGATAGTGAGGGAAGGCTGAACTTCGGAGTGCGAAGATGGACGATATCGAAGTGACAGATCGCGTCACGATCCCGGGTTGGGAGACGTGGATGACGACGAGCCGTTCGGGTGGTCCGGGGGGGCAGCACGCGAACAAGACGAGCTCGAAGGTGACGCTGTACTGGGATCTCGCGGGGACCACGGCGCTGACCGACGCTCAGCGGAACCGAGTGCGGCAACGTTTGTCGAGCCACCTGAACGACGACGGATCGATTCAAGTGACGTGCGACGAGACGCGCAGCCAGCACAACAATCGAAAGATCGCGCAGGAGCGGTTGGGGGAGATGGTTCGCAAGGCGATGAAGCCTCGGAAGCGGCGGAAGAAGACGCGCGCTCCCCGCTGGGTCGATCGGCAGCGGGTTCGCGAAAAGCGGCGGCGCGGGCGGGTCAAGGAGCTCCGGAAGGATCCGAAGGAGCCCCTCGACTAGGCGGCCGAGGCTCGGTCGAGTTCCCGCGCGACGAGGTCGGCGATCGCGCCCATCCCCGAAAGGCCGTGCTTGTCTTCGACGTCGGAGTTGAAGTTGGTGGTGCCGTTGATGTCGTAGACGTAACGGTTTCCTTGGGCGTCTTCGACGAACTCGATCCCTGCGACGTCGAGCGCGTTGTCTCGCATCAGGGCGACGAGCTGTGCGACGAGCGGCTCGTCGGCGCGAAAATCGTCGCGGAGGCGGAAGCGTCCGGTGTCTGCGGAGTCGACGGGGCAGAACGCGGCGTCGTCGATCGCGCAGGCGTCGGCGGGACAGAGTTCGAAGCCCTGCTCGGTGCTGGAAGCGATCGCGTACTGGAAGACACCATCGACGATCTCGACACGGGTGATGAAGGGCTCGGGAGGTTCGATGTACTGCTGCAGCAGGAAGACACCCCCGGGGTCGTCTTCGAGCTCGTCGGAGGTGACGTATTGTTCGAACCCGTCGAGGGTGCGGAAGAGCCGAATGCCGAGGCCCTTCCCACCCTGATTGTGTTTGGTGATGAAGGGGGTGGGCATTTTTCGCCCTGCGTCCAGTAGCGCCTTGCGGCCGACGACGCCGAGAGTGTGTGGGGTCTTGATGCCGGCGCGGCGCAGGGCGATATCCTGTTTGACCTTGGAGACCTCGAGTTCGAAGGCGCGTGAACCGTTGACGACCCGGCGCCCGTGAGCCTCGAGGTGTGCGAGGTACTCGCGGACGAACTGCACCCCCCCCTGGTGGCCTCGGGTGTGGGACGAGGGGGACATCCGGTTGAGGTAGACACCCGGTTCGGGTGTCGCGGCGCAGTCGATCACGCCCCCTTCGACGAAGAGTGGTTCGAACGGAATCTGCCGGGCTTGGAGCGCGGTCGTCAGCGGCGGCAGCCAATCTTCGTTTTCGTAGAGAATCCAGGCGCGGTTCATGTCGAGTCCTCGGGGTTCGTTGTGGAGCGCCAGACTTAGCAGAGACGGCGCCGAAAGTGGAACGAAGGCTGAGGCGCGGCCCGCTGAAGGTGGACGAAGCACGGCGGCGGCTTAGTTTGCACCCATGAGCAACTCGAAACGAAGTGAATTGTCGAGCTTCACGAAGCGCACTGCGGTGGTGGTGGGTCTAATCACCGCGTTCGTCGCGGTGGGGTACTTCATCTACCGCACACTGAACGTGATTCTCCTCCTGTTCCTCGGCGTCTTGTTCACGGTCTTTCTGGACATGCTCGCGTGCACGACGGCTCGCCACACACCGCTGTCGCGCAAGGCCGCCCTGGGAATCCACGTCGTCGTGCTGACGGCACTGTTCGGCGCAGGCGCGTACTTTCTGGCACCGCTTCTGGGGGATCAGTTGGGGCAGCTCGTGACGACGGCGCCGAAGGGGCTCGAGGCGCTTCACGACTGGTTGCGCGACTTCGCCTGGGGTGACGAGGTGTGGGCGACGATCGCGCCCAGCACCGACGTGGCCGAACAGGTTTCCGGCAAGAACATTCGAGACGCGGTCTTCACGACGTTCGGGGTCCTGGGGGACAGCCTCTTCGTGATCATCTCGGGGCTTTACATGGCGATCTCGCCGAAGACCTACCGCAACGGGGTGCTCTCGGTGATCCCACCGGAGGGTCGGGAGCGGGCGAACGAAGTGATGGGGATCATGTTCGCGACGCTTCAGCGTTGGCTGCAGGGGCAGTTGATGGCGATGGCGATCGTGGGAACCCTCTTCGGGGTTGGTCTCGCGATTCTCGGGGTGAACCTCGCGCTGGTGCTCGGACTCATCGCCGGCCTGCTGGCGTTCGTCCCGATCGTAGGCTCGTTCCTCGCAGTGATCCCTGCGGTGGCCGTGGCGATGGCCCAAGATCCTCAGTTGGTGCTCTGGGTGGGGGTCGTCTATCTGGCGATTCAGACGCTGGAGAGCTACTTCATCACGCCGATGATCCAGGAGCGCGCGGTGAGCATGCCGCCGGTCCTGCTGTTGACGGCCCAGCTGGTGATGTACCTGCTGGGGGGTGGCCTGGGCGTCATCGTCGCGACGCCGGTGGCAATCTTCGTGATCGTGATCGTGCGCGAGATCTACATCAAGGACTTCCTGGGGGCGGAGCCGGTGACGGACGCCGACACGGCGGACCAGCCGGAGTGCCCTCCCCTGCCGGACATCGACGAGATCGACGGGGTGGACGCGGGCGGCACCGTACCGGCATAGCTGCGGCTCAAGGAGTCGTCGTGGTCACTTCGTAGACGACGCTTTCGGTGTCGTACGGGTCGAACTCCACGGCCTCGCACTCGACGTCTTGGAGGGTCGCCGGCAACCCATTGGTCGCGCCGGTCGCCCAGCAGAACTGCGCGGTCACGCGATCGGATGGCCGCAGCTCGCGTTCGCACCTCTCACCGCCGACATCTCCGAGTCCGAAATGTGTCACAGACCACGTGAAGCTCCGCGAGCTCCCGGCTGGGAACTCGAACGCTTCGATGGTGGGCGCGGGACAGCCGATGGCCGGGCACGCGGGGTTGCAGGTCTGCACCCCCTCTTGCGCCACCTCGACGCACGAACAGACGTTGCAGTCCTCGTACGTTCGCAACAATTCGGGCCCGTCGCTGTAGGGGTTCTCTTGCGCCAACTGGAGCCAGACGCCAGTGTCACAGAAGCTGGTTCCACCGTCGGTGTGGGCGTAGAGGTCCGTACCGGTCGCGTTCTTCATCTCGAACGTGATCGTGCGCTGGACGAGCTCGGGGATCACGACTTCGACCAGACCGTCGGTGCGTTCGAATTCGACCTCGGTGCACGACTCCTCGGCGAGTTCTCCGAAAGGACCGAACTCGTCGGTGACGAACGCGTCGGCCCAGCAGAACGTCGCGGTGAGGGCGCCGGTCGGCTCCTCGAGTACCTCACAGTAGCCGGTGTCGCGCTCTTCCCCCATGCGGAAGAGACCGTCCCAGGTGAACTCGCGCGCTTCGCCAGGGGCGAGCTGGGCGTAGTCGACCTGAACGCCCGGAGCACAGTCGAACGCGCAGACGGCGCACTCGGGCTCGGCGCAGGAGCAGGCGGAGCAGTCCGACCCGATCTTCTGCCGCACGCCGTCCTGAGCGACCTCGAGCCAGAAACCCGGCTCGCAGCTCGCGTCGCCCGCCACGCGGTTGTACGCGAAGACGGGTGCGCCCGAGGTGTTCTCGAGGCGGAAGACGACGTCTCGGGTCGGGGGGCCCATGTCCTCTCCGCCCCCGGCGTCGTGATCCCCTCCATCTCCGCCTCCTCCAATGTCGAGAAATCCACCCTGGTCGTCCCCTCCACCTGCGTCCGGGCGAGGGTCGCCGAGATCCCAGACTCCGCCGTCCGCCCCCGGCGGTTTGGGGTCACTTTCGGGCGTACATGCGGCGAAGAAAACAAACAGCGAGACGAGAACAGTTTTGAGCTTCATCGGTACCTCCATCGAATTCGAGCTCTGGACATACAAATTCGGTGCCACGCGCGGAGGCCCGCCACATAGGCGGGGGAGAGCGACACTGGCGTCAGAAATCTGAGGTTCGAGGGTGGCGAGGCCCCGGATCTTCGACTCGAAATCGCGGGCCGACGATCGCACCGAGCACGCTAGTCCGACGCCGGTGTCGCCCGGTAGAGGATGAGTGCGAACGCGGTCAGGGCGAAGAAGTGCCCGAGCCCGAAACAGACGCTCCCGAGCTCGGGGCGCAACGCCGCCGCGAGCGCGGCGGCGAAATAGAAGGGAGCCGCGACCCAGGCGCGGCGGTCGATCGTCATCGCCCCGAAGGTGCTCACCAGCGCGACGAGGGAGAGGTCGAGCGCCATCGCATGACCGAGGTCGAGGAAGCCTGCCCACGACATCCCACGCAGTGCGAGCCCGAAGAGGCTCATGAGCCAGACGAGATAGACGACCTGGCGGTTCACGAGGGTCGCGAAGAGGCGCTCGTTGAAGACGGCGGACAGGATGGCGAGTACCGTGAGGTATCCGACATGCCCGAGGAACACTTGAACCGGGGTGGTCGTGACTCCTGCGAGCCACGGCACGAGGTGAATGACGCCGATGGCCGTCGCGATACCGACCCACAGCGCGGCACGGGCGGCCGCGGAGACGTTGGGATCGAACTCGTAGCGGAGCTTTTCCAGCTCCACGAGCTCCTTTGTCCGAGCCTCGAGAGCTCTCGTGACCCGGACCTCGAGTTCTTCGTCGGGCGTCGGGAGTTCGTGGACCAGGGCGAGCGCGTTGGAGGGATTTCCGCGCTCCATCTCCCATTCGATCATCTCCAGGAGGAGCTCGCGCTCGTCCGCGGTGACGGTGACGGATTCGGGGTTGAGGCGGCCGGCGTCCTTGAAGGACTGTCGAGCCGCGCCGAACGCGGCATAGACCGCGGGCTCGGGCGCGGACTTGGAGACAGCTTCTCGGAAGGCACCAGCCTGCTTGAGTGCCGAGCCGTAGACATTGCGGGCGGCGGCGTTGGCGCTGTATCGCTCCAGCGCCTGGCGAAACTCGACGATGCTGTCGTACCGCTGGTACGGCATCGATTTGAGCGCACGCTTCGCGACCTCCACGAGGTCGGGGGGAGCATCTTCGGGGAAGGCGCGGTCAGGCGAGTTGTAGCAGTAGTCGAAGACCTCTTTCATGGACGAGCCGCGGTTTGGCGGCAATCCGGTCAGGAGCGAGTAGAGCATCCCGCCCATCAGGTAGATGTCGGTCTGGGGGGTGGGGGGCCGGTTCGCCATCTGTTCGGGGGCCATGAATGCCGGCGTCCCCCGGACGCGTCCGTCGTCGAGGGGACGCGGGATCGTCGAGGGTACGTCGTCGCGGAAGGCGACGGCGGTCCCCCAGTCGACGAGATAGACGTCGTTGTAGCGCCCGATCATGATGTTGGCGGGCTTGATGTCGAGGTGGACGATCCCGTGTTCGTGCGCGAACTGCAGGGCATGACAAACGCCGATCAGGACGCGGACGTTCTCGTCGAAGGGGGCGGCGTGTTCAGGCTCGGTGAGGCGATCGGCGAACGTGATCCCTTCGATTCGCTTCATGGCGACGACGAGCTCGCCCTCCTCGTTTCTGCCGACGATGTGGACAGGGACGATGTTGGGATGTTCGAGATAGCCCATCACGAGGGCCTCGCGCAGGAGCATCCGCTCCTGCATCGTCTCGGTACTCGAACCGTGCGCCGTCTTCACGGCCACGTCGCGGCGCAGGGCGGGTTGGGTGGCGAGATGGACTTCGCCGATTCCGCCCTTGCCGAGCTTCAGGTTCGCCATCTCCAGCAGGCTCGGACGGTTGCCGACACGCTGCAACGGCACCAACGGCAGACTCTCGAGCGGTGGTTCGCCCTCCTCGCTCTCGTAGCGAATCGTCGCCCCGAAATCCTCGGCGTCGACGATCTCCGGGTGCTTGCTCGCGCGCGCCCAGATCGCCGCGAACTCGGGGAGCTTCGTCGTCCTTTTTTCGGTATTGGCCATGGTTCTTGCGGCAACGATACAACGAAACCCGCCGGAGCGGGAAGGAGAACCGCTTCCCCGCGTAGTGTGCGGTGATGTGGGAGGGAGCGGCTCCAGTCGCGACCGATACGCGTCGGCGCAGCGATCGGATCATCGCGCGAAGAGGCGACGGCGCGACGATTCCGCGAGGTCGGGGGCGCATGGTATCTTCGCGACATGACGACCGCACCAGCGACCGACGAAGCTCCCCGAAACCTCACCGACCGGCTGACGAACCGCGGTCCCGACACCGACGCCGACGAGCTGTTCGACATCTTCCTCGAGTGGACGATCGACCGGGGTTTCGAGCTCTATCCGGCGCAAGAAGAGGCGATCCTCGAAGTGTTCGCCGGCAACCACGTCGTCCTGAACACGCCGACCGGCTCGGGGAAGTCGCTGGTCGCGCTCGCGATGCATTTCTACTCGTTCGCTCGCGGGGAGCGCTCCTACTACACGTCGCCGATCAAGGCTCTGGTGAACGAGAAGTTCTTCGATCTCTGCCAGCATTTCGGCGCGGAGAACGTCGGGATGTCGACGGGGGACGCATCGATCAACCAGGACGCGCCGATCGTCTGCTGCACCCAGGAGATCCTCGCCGCCGCAGCGCTCAGCGAGGGAGAGACCGCGGCGATTCACCACGCTGTGATCGACGAGTTCCACTACTACGGGGACCGTGAGCGCGGGGTTGCGTGGCAGCTCCCGTTGTTGTTGCTCCCGCAGACCGCGTTCCTGCTGATGACGGCGACTCTCGGCGACCCGGAGAAGATCGCGAAGCGGCTGAAGAAGCGAACCGGTCGCGAGGTCGCCCTGGTGAAGAGCACCGAGCGTCCCGTGCCGTTGGAGTTTCGGTGGGCGACCGACATTCTGGTCAACACCATCGAGGAGCTCGTCGGCGACGGGCTCGCGCCTGTCTACGTGGTGAACTTCACGCAGCGAGACTGTGCCGAGCTCGCGCAGGCTTTGATGAGCCTCAAGCTCACTCCGTCGAAGGACAAGGACGCGATCAAGGAGATTCTGAAGGAGGCGACGTTCGACACGCCGTACGGTTCGGTGATGAAGCGCTACCTGCAGCACGGGGTCGCCGTGCACCACGGCGGGCTGCTGCCGAAGTACCGTCGGATCGTGGAGCGGCTCGCTCAGATGGGACTCCTGCGGGTGATCAGCGGGACCGACACGCTCGGCGTCGGGATCAACCTGCCGCTGCGCACGGTCCTCTTCACGCAGCTCTACAAATACGACGGGGAAAAGACCCGGCAGTTGAAGGTCCGTGACTTCAAGCAGATCGCGGGGCGCGCGGGCCGCAAGGGATACGACGACCGCGGGTTGGTCGTCTGCCAGGCGCCCGAATACGTCATCGAGAACATGCGCATCGACGCGAAGATCGCGGCGAACCCGGCGAAGGCGAAGAAGCTGAAGAAGAAGTCGGCGCCCGACAAGCGGTTCGTCGACTGGGACGAGGAGACCTTCCAGCGCCTGGCGTCGAGCGAGTCGGAGCGGCTCAAGTCACGGTTCACCGTGACGCACGCGATGCTGCTCGAGCTGATGCAGCGACCGCGGGCCGCCGGTTGCGGCTACCGAGCGCTGATCGACCTGATCGCCCTGAGCCACTCGCGGAGCGGGGAGAAGTCTCGGCTTCGGCGCAAAGCGCGGATGCTCTTTCAGTCGCTACGGGCGGGGGGGATCATCGAGCTCGAACCGCGCACGGACGGCAAGCGTGGGCAGCGGACGGTGCTCCAGGCAGACCTGCAGCACGACTTTTCGATCCACCACGCGCTGTCGCTCTATCTGGTGGAGGCGGCCGGGCGTCTGAACCCCGAGGATCCGGAGTACCACCTGAAGCTGCTGTCGCTGGTGGAGGCGATCCTGGAGGACCCGCGGGTCGTTCTGTTCCAGCAGATGTACAAGGCGCGAAACATCGCCTACGCGCAAATGAAGGCGGACGGGGTCGAGTACGAAGAGCGTCAGGAGAAGCTCGAGGAGATCACCTGGCCAATGCCCGACGTGGAGCTCATCGCGGAGACGTTCGGCGAGTTTGCCCAGCGGAATCCGTGGGTCGGCAGCTTCGAGCCGGCGCCGAAGTCAGTCGTCCGCGACATGTACGAGCGCTACTGCACGTTCAACGAGTACGTGAACGAGTTCGGCCTGGAGCGGTCCGAGGGGGTCCTGTTGCGCCACATTTCGCAGACGTACAAGACGCTGAAACAGAACGTCCCCGAGAACCTGCGGACCGAGATGGTCTACGACGTCATCGCCTACATCCGCGAGGTCATCGCGCGCGCGGACTCGAGCCTCGTCCAGGAATGGGAGATGATGCGCTACGGGCCGGACGGGGTCACGGTCGAGGATGGACCGCCACCTCCGCTCGACGCGGATCCCAAGGCTTTCAAGGCGCGCGTTCGCGCAGAGCTGCGCGCGATCGTCCAGGCGTTGGCTGCGGACGAGCTGGAAGAGGTTCCGGGCCTGCTGCGGCGGGGCGAGAAGGGGTGGACCCCGATGGGTCTCGAGGCGGCGTTCGAGGACTACTACGCCGAGTACGACCGCATCGTGTTCGACCACGCCGCGCGGGCGACGTCTCTGATTCGAATCCAGCGGACCGGCCCCGGATACTGGGAGGTGACGCAGGCCCTGTGCGACCCCCAGGGGGACAACATGTGGTTCCTTCGCGGCAATGTCGACGTGAACGCAGTCCCCGACGACCCCGACGCCCGCCTCTTCGCCCTCGAAGAAATCGGTCGGTAGCGCGTAAGGGGACCGGTGGCCGACGGCTCCCGGGCCGACCGGCTCGCTATCGCTCGCAGGGAGCCGCCAGGCCCGGAAGCTGTTGAGACCCCAAGCGCCAGCGCAACCTCCCGAAAAACGAAAGTCGCAACTGCAGCCACAACGGATAGAATGTAGCGATGCGACTGCCCACCGTCGGTACGGTCTTCATCGACCGCTACAAGCTGGTCGAAGTCCTCGGTGAAGGGGGCTTCGCGACCGTGTTCCGCGCCATCGACACGTCGGTGGACCGGCAGGTGGCGGTGAAGGTGCTCACCCCCGACGAGGACGGGTACGAGCAGTCGACGGTGTCCCGTTTCATGCGCGAGGGGCGGGTCCTCGCGACGCTACGCGACCCCCACACGATCACGATGTTCGACTTCGGCCGGTCGGACAGCGGCCTCCTGTACATGGTGTTCGAGTACGTCGCGGGGGTCGACCTCTCGAAGATTCTCGCGATGCGCGGACCGTTCGACGAGCCGACGACGATCCACGTCCTGCGCCAGCTCCTGGGCGCGCTTCACGAAGCGCACACCGCGGGGGTGCTCCATCGCGACCTGAAGCCTGCCAACGTCCTCGTGTACGAGTACATGGGGGACGACGCACGGGTGACGCTGATCGATTTCGGGATCGCGAAGCCGGTCGTCTCGACGCCGGAAACACCGGGCATCACGGTCGCGGGTACGATGGTCGGGACGCCCCGTTACATGTCGCCGGAGCAGCTCTTCGATCAGGACGTCGGTCCGGCTTCGGACGTCTTCAGCCTGGGGCTCATCGTCTACGAGATGCTCGTAGGTCGCCCCGCCGTGCAGGGAAACCACACGCACGAGATGATGGCTGTGCAGCTCGACTCGGACCCGTTTCGCCTGCCGGAGCAGCTCGACATTCGTCCGGGATTCCGAGCGATCGTCGAATGCATGCTGGAGCGCGAGCTCCCGCGCCGGTACCCGTCGGCGGAAGCGGTCCTGGAAGCCCTCGACCGGCTCGATCCGCCGCGGCGCAGCATTCGGATGGCGGCCGCGCCGGTGCCGCGACAGCCCGTGCAGGCCGACGAATCGGTGGCGGAGTCGCTCTCGGACCCGCGTCTGATGATCGGGGCGGGGCTCGTCACGATCGCGACGGTCGCGGTCGGCCTCCTGCTGCTGACGATGGGTGACGAGGAGCCGACGGGAGCGCCCTCTCACGTCGTACCCTCGCGGGTGGAGAGGCTCTCACCTCCCCCGACTCCTTCGGCCGTGGACGAGCCCGCCGACCCGGAACCGGCCAGCCCCCCGCCCTCGGCGGTTCAGATCTTGCGGGTCGACGCCGGGGCACCCGCGGCCGACACCGGTCCATGCGGCGGGGAGCCACCTTTCGTGGGGACGAAGAAGCGGACGACTTCGGTGCGCGACGGGATGGGGAGCTGGCTCACGTACGTGCCGAAGAACTACGACAGCAGTCGCGCGTATGGGCTCATCCTCCTCTTCCACGGGGCCACGTCGAACGGGCAGGCGGCCCTGGACCAGCTGGGGCTCGTGCCGCGCGTCGCCGACCACGACTACATCGTGATCGCTCCCGATTCGCCCGACTTCGTGGGACCGTGGCGACGTCCGAGCGACATGGATCTGGTCGAAGGTGCGATCGAGTCGACCCGTGAGGAGTTCTGCGTCGCTCCCGGGCAGATCTTCGCGGTCGGCACTGGCTCGGGGGCCCGCATGGCCGAACGGGTGGGCTGCGAGATCGAGCTCGCCGCGATCGCTTCGACGGCGTTTCGGCAGCGCCCGGGGGAACCTACATGTGAGCCCGATCATCCCCATCGCCTGCTCCTGATCGAGGGCAGGAACGATCCCTATCTCCCGGCCGAAGGGGGGGCGAGCTGCTCGGGGATCGGCGTCATCTCGCGCGAAGAAAAACTGGAGTGGGGCCGCGAGCGAAACGGATGCACGAAGGCCAGTACGCCGTGGAAGGAACCTCGCAAGCGCGGGACCTGCGAGGAATGGTCGTGCGATACGCAGTTCGTCTCGTGCCTCGTCCATGGGGGGCACAACTGGCCCGGGGAGAAGCCGGGGCTGTTTCCGCCATGCTCCTCGATACCGAGCGCGTTCGATTACGTCGGAACCGTGCTCGAGTTCTTCGACGACGCGCGCTCCGCGTTGGAGTCCCCCGACCGGGACGCGGACGCCGGCTGAGGCTCAGTCGGTGCCGAGGACGCACGTCGGGGATGCGATCGCCGCGATCTGCGGCCCCGTGAGCACTTCCCCCCAGATGGCGACGTCGTCGAGTCGCCCCACGAAGGGAGCGATGGGATCGAACGTCCCGGTCGAGGCAGCCCATCCGTCACCTCCGACGGTGACCCATTCCGGGTTCGTCGTGGGAGCCCATCCGACGGCCTGCGAATCGACGAGCTGACCGTCCACCCACAGTTCGGTGCGGCCTTCGACGATGGTGAACGCGACGTGGGTCCAGGTGGCGGCGGGATCGACGGGGTGGGAGAGCTGAGCGCTCGGATCGGCGCCGGTTCCCTGGACCCTGAGGCGAAATTCTCCGCTGGCGATGATGAGCCGCATGTGTCCGGGGGCGGTGGTTCCGCTGGCGTCCTTCGTGAACAACCCCGAATTGACGAGCATCGTCGGGTTCGCCGGCGCCAACCACATCGCGACGGTGATCGCGTCGACCTCGAGCAGCGATGCGTGGGGGGCACCGGCGGGAGTATCTCCGCCGGCGATGGCGAGGACGCGTCCGCTACGTCCCGTCGTCACCGAAGCGCCGGAGACGTCGAGCGGATAGTCACCCCCCGAGCCTGCGTTCGGCGCGACTCCGGCGGCCGCGTCCGTGAAGTTCCAGAGGACGAGCGGGACAGGGGCTCCACACGGGGCTGTGGGAAGATCTGGAGTCGCAGCGTCCGCGTCGGCGATCCTCATGTCGGAGTTCCCGCCGTCCATTCGGCCGAGGTCGAAGCCGTCCGAGTCGCGGTCTGGCGACGAGTCCGGTTCTCCTCCTGCATCGTTTCGCGAGCCGTCGTCGCGGCTCGAGGCGTCGGTCGGCCGGGAGGAGTCGGGAGCCCCATCAGGTTCTCCTCCGGCGGTATGTCCTCCGCGGGGCTCGGCGATGCATCCCGCCAGGACCATCGCAGCCATGACGGCGATGTGGGCTCGAGGGTCCCGACCGGGCATCGCTACTCCTGTTCGTCCAACATTTCTTTGGCCTCTTCGGGTCCGGTCTCCGGTGCCTTGGGGGGCTCTTCCTCGTTGGCTCGGAGCGGCTTCTCGGTCGGGGGCTGCGCGAGCTGCACTTCCTCTTCGACCTCCTCGACTTCGCTGGTCGGGGTACCCGCGGCGGTCTCCGAGCGCTTGCGATCGGGGAGGGGTTTGGCGGCGAGGGACCCCTCGGAGAGTGTTCCTCCGAGCTTCGGCAGGTTGACGCCCGTGCTCGGTCTGTCCCCCGCTTCCCTCGCTTCCGAGCTGGAAGCCTCAGAGAGGGAGGCGCTCGACTTCTCGACCATCGACTTGAGCTTATTTTTCAGGTGCTTGGGCAGTTTGCCGCGGACCATACCTACAGCGGAGAGACCGTTGGTCCCGGTGGTGTTGAGCCCGACCGAGATGAGCTCGAAGTCCCATTTCTTGTCGCCGCGCCTGAGCGTGAACGTCTTCTTCGCGTTCGCTTCGAGCCGCGCTTTGGCTTCGACCGGGACGGTGAACCGAAGCTTGCGCCCCTCGGGCGACCCCTGTCGATTGATCCAGTGTACGACCGGAATCTCCTCGTCGCCGAGGAAGAGGGAAAACTGAGTGCTCATCATTTGCTCTAGTTGTAGGGACATGGCGATCCAAGATACCCCGCTGCGGCTCTTAGGCAACCCTGCGTGAGGCCCGCCGGACCTCCGCGAATCTCCTGGCGCTCCAAGCCGGGGCGAACTTTCAGGTTCTTTTCGTTCCCCGTCTCTTTCCCTCCCGCTACGGATGGTGCGTGTTCAGAGGAGGTCGTGAAATGGTCGGAGACGAGTTGGGAGAGACAGAGCGGACATCGTGCCGAAACGACGCGCCAGCCGCGAAGTCGTCCGCCCCGCCGGTGGCGGTGGAAGGAGCGGCAGCGAAGGAGCGCATGTTGAGCGCGGGTCGGAGGCGGTCGAGCGCCGCCGAGGCGCGGGTCCTCCGGGCGATGGCCGCGCGCCTGCAGAGCTACCTCGGCTGACTACTTCGCGTAGTCGACGGCGCGTGTCTCGCGAATGACGCAGACCTTGATCTGTCCGGGATAAGTGAGTTCGTTCTCGATCTTGCGGGCGATCTCCTTCGACAGCGCGAACGCTTGATCGTCGTTGACCTTCGAGTTCTCGACCATCACGCGGATCTCCCGACCGGCCTGGATGGCGAAGCTTCGCTCGACCCCCTCGAAGTCGGACGAGATGCGCTCGAGGTCCTTGAGACGCTGGACGTAGGTCTCGAGGATCTCGCGGCGGGCGCCGGGGCGGGCGCCCGAAAGCGCGTCCGCAGCGATGACGAGGTGCGCGATGACGGAGTTCTGCGGCTCTTCGTTGTGGTGCGCTGCGATGGCGTTACGCACGATCTCCGCTTCGCCGCACTTCCGCGCGATCTCAGCGCCGATGAGGGCGTGCGATCCTTCCTGCTCGTGGGTGAGCGCCTTGCCGATGTCGTGCAGCAACCCGGCGCGGCGGGCGGCCTTGACGTCGAGCCCGAGCTCGGTCGCCATCAGGCCGCAGAGGAAGCCGGTCTCGATGGAGTGGGCCCACATGTTCTGGCCGTAGCTCGTGCGGTAGCGCAGGCGCCCGAGGAGCCGGATGATGTCGCCGTGGAGCCCGTGGATGCCGAGCTCGAACGCCGCCTGCTCGCCGTAGCTCTTGATCTCGCGTTCCACCTCCTCGCGGGTCTTCTCGACGACCTCCTCGATCCGGGTCGGGTGGATCCGCCCGTCGGAGAGCATCTTCTGCATCGCCTGGGTGGCGATGTGTCGCCGAACGGGGTCGAAACCGCTGATGACGACGGCTTCGGGGGTGTCGTCGATGATGACGTCCATGCCGGTGGCGGCCTCGAAGGCGCGGATGTTTCGGCCCTCGCGCCCGATGATTCGGCCCTTGAGGTCGTCGGACTGCAGTTGGACCACCGAGACGCTGCGCTCGACGACGTACTCGCCGGCCCATCGCTGGATGGCGATGCCGAGGATCTTCTTGGCGCGCTTGTCGGCCTCCTCGGTGGCCTGTTCTTCGATCTGGCGGACGAGCTTCGACGCTTCGATCTTGGCGTCACCGCTGACGCGCTCCATCAGCTCGTTACGCGCTTCGTCGCGGGTGTAGCTGCCGACACGCTCGAGCTCGGCGGCGATCTTCTGTTCGGCGTTCTCGAGCTTCGCGGTGCGCTGGTCGAGCTCCTGGGTTCTCTCTTCGAGCGCCCGGGAGGTCGCCTCGATCTCGGACTCGCGGCTGTCGAGCTTCTCTCCCCGAGCGTCGAGGCTCGCCTCACGGTTGGTGAGCCGCTCCTCGAACTTCTCGAGCTCGGCGCGACGCTTTCCGATCTCTTTGTCGGCATCGCGGCGCGCGGCCATTACGGCTTCCTTCGCCTGGATGTCGGCTTCCTTGAGGCGCGACTTCGCGTCGGCCTCGGCGTCTTCCGTGATCCGGCGCGCCTTGCGTTCGGCTTCGTCGCGGATCTCCTTCTCGAAGCGCGCCTCGAGCTCGGCGGTGACGCTCTCGGTGAGCTCGTCGCGCACCTCGCGTTCGACGCGGGATCGAGTCTCGGAGGCGACGTCCGCTTTCATCTCGTCGATCTTCTCGCCGACCTGCTCCTGAATGGTCCTCGTCGCCCGGTTGGCCATGAGCAATCCTCCGATGAGGACGCCCATGACGAGCCCGAGCAGCAGAAACGCCATGTCCATGGAAAACTCCCTTCGTATCGTCACGCGTGGATCGGTCGATCCGCGCGGAAAGTTCGTGCGGCTACGGTCCCGCAGGCGACCTGCAAAGTCAAAGGCAGCGTCGCGAGCATTCGCGGTCTACACCGCTACCGATCGCGGAAGACGAGCCAGAGCGCGAGGGCACCGACGGCGAGTCCGGTGAAAAACCAGAGGATGGTCTCGGGTGGGCTATGCATCGGTCCGGACCGCGCGGAGTTCGGTGACGAGCAGCCGCACCGGGACGTCCCATCTTTCGATCGGGAGCGCCGTAACGAGCTGCGCGTCGTAGGCGACCCCGATCGTGAGGACTTCGGGCGCCGAGGCAAGGGCGCGGTCGTAGAATCCGCCTCCGAATCCGAGGCGGTTCCCCGCCGCGTCGAACGCGAGTCCCGGGACGAGGATCGCGTGGAAGGCGGACGGAGAGACAGCGGCGTGCGGCGGGGGTTCGAGGATCCCGAACGCGCCGGGTGTCAGGGCGTCGAGAGTTTCGACCTCGTGAAACTCCATCTCGCCGGGGTTCGTGACACGCGGAAACCCGAGGCGCTTTCCATCGGCGAGCCAGCGCCGGTGAAATGCGGCGAGGTCGAGCTCGTCGGCGTGGGCCGCGAACGACGCCACGAGCTCGACGTCGTCGAGCAGTTCGACGAGACGTTCGGCGACCGCTTCGGCGGCTTTCAGTCGGTGTTCGGGAGGGAGGGCGCTACGCCACTCGCGCATCGCGCGACGCAGATCTGCTTTGGCGTGCGACACGATCGGGTCGGCTCAGACCGACTCTTCCATCTTGTCGAGCGCGGCGAGGCAGTTCTTGACCCGCGTCTCGAGGGCGGACTCGATCGTGTCGAGGCGTGCGCGGGATTCGAAGAGCTCTTCGGCGACCGTCATGCTCGCCAGAATGAGGAGTTTGTCGAGCGCGACATTGGGCGCCATCGCTCGCAAATCACTCACTTTGTCGTCGACGTACGCCGCGATCTCGGCGACGAGGGCGGGGTCCTTGTCGCTCTTCACCGTGAGCTTCTGGCCACCGATCTGAATGTTCACCGCACCGGCCGAAGACGTCTCGGTGGTGGCAGTCTGAGTAGCGGAAGCGCCGTTCGTTTTTGATCCTTGCCACGCCACGTTCATTCACCTCGCACATCGGCCGAATGGGTCGGCCATCATCCTGCCGTCGCGGCAGTCGGAAGGGTCGGGAGGAACCGCTGGAACATCGAACCGATAAGCGTTGATCGCCTGATCGGCACGTGTTTTGCGGGTTCCGAGCAGATCCCGAAAAGACTTTTCAGCAAGGTAATCTGGCGGATCGAAAGGTTCAAGGCGAGTTCTGAAAATTGCGGTGCGCTCTGCGCTCCGACGCGGCGAGCTCCGTGGCGCGGCGCTTCTCGCCGACCGGCTCGCTATCGCTCGCAGGGTGGCCGTGCAACCGATCCCCAGGTTTGCCGCCTGCGGCGTCTACACCTGGGGCTTATGCCGCGCTTTGCGCGGCAGGCGCGCTCCGCGCTCGCTGGTGGCCGACCAAGAGACCCCCACGTTTGCCGCTTTGCGCTCCCCCGCCCCGCTAACCGCTAACCGCTAACCGCTAACCGCTAACCGCTAACCGCTAACCGCT
>CAYPJU010000078.1:0-31818 GCA_964411125.1 uncultured Bradymonadales bacterium
GCACCCCGCGCCCCGCGACGCACCCCTATGCCCGCCCCACACCTCTACCCCACCCCACCAACCCAACGGGCCACACCAACACCCCGCGAGACGCTCTTTCGCCCGCCCCGCGACAGGGCGCCGGAACAAAAAACCTCGCCCGGCGTCCAAGGTGGTTAAGGCCCTGGGATGAGGACGAGCGACATGGGGCTTCCGGAGTGGATCCCCGAGGCTGTCGCGGGCTACACTCGCCCCCCTACTGAATCCAACGGTTTGTCTATGAACGAAATCGTCGCTGGAATCGACCTGGGTACGTCCAACTCCGTGATCAGTGTGGTCCTGGAGGGGGAGCCGATCGTGATCCCCGACGCGGCTGGCAATCGGATCCACCCGTCGGTCGTCTACTTTCACGAGGATGGAACCACGGAGGTCGGAAACCAGGCGGTCCCCTATCTGGTGAAGGACCCGGCACACGCGGTCTATTCGGCGAAACGTTTGATCGGACGGCCGTTCGACAGCCCGGACCTGCGTGTCCTGATCGGGTCGTATCCGTTCCGGATCGTAGCCTCGGGCGACGGCGCCCCTCGGATCAACATGTACGGTGCCATGCACCCGCCGGAGGGCATTTCAGCGCGCGTGTTGATGCACCTCAAGACCCTCGCCGAGGAGTATCTGCAATCCCCGATTCAGAAGGCGGTGATCACTGTCCCGGCGAACTTCGACGAAGGTCAGCGTCGAGCCACGAAGCGGGCCGGCGAGCTCGCGGGGCTGGAGGTCTTGAGATTGATCAACGAGCCGACGTCCGCGGCGCTGGCCTATGGGCACGGCAGCAATCGCCGCGAACGGGTTGCGATCTACGACTTCGGTGGCGGCACGTTCGACATCACCGTTCTGGAGCTTCGCGACAACGTCTTTCAGGTTCTGTCGACGGCGGGGAACAGCTACCTGGGGGGCGACGACTTCGACAACCGCCTCGTGACCTCGATGCTCAATGCATTCGAGAAGCAGTACGGATACGACCTGTCGGGGGAGAACACGATCCGTCAACGGCTCAAATCGGTCGCGCAGGACATCAAGCACCGTCTCAGCTCGCAAGACGTCGTGACCGCCCGGGTGGCGGAGATGGTCCCTGGCACGCTCAACGAGTTGGAGCTCGAGTTCTCATTGACGCGCGACGCTTTCAATCGCCGAACAGCGGACATCGTCGACCAGAGCATGCAGACCTGCGAGGAAGCGCTGCAGCTGGCGGGACTTCAGATCGCCGAGATCGATCACCTCGTCCTCGTCGGGGGGACGACGCGGGTCCCGATCGTCCAGCAGCGCGTCCAACAGTTTTTCAATCGCCAGGCCGTGATGGGGATCAATCCGGACGAAGTCGTAGCGGTCGGTGCGGCGATCTTCGGGCAGTCGATGGTGCAAGAGGCCGCTGCACCACCCCCTCCGGTTCCTCGCGGGGGGTCCTCCGAACATTTCGAGGACGACGAGTGGCTGGAGGAGCTCGACGAAGTCCAGTATGTCGACGACGCGACACCACCTCCGTTTCCCGGGGCGCACGACGCACGAGGCCAGGAACAGCGAGCGCACCAGCATCGACCAGGTCCGCCGCCGGGTCCTCATCACCAGTCATATCAGCAGGCGCCCCCCCAACAGATGCAGGCTCCGCTCTTGATCGACGTCACTCCCCATGCGCTCGGGATCGCGACGGTAGGGGGCGTGATGGACATCATCATCGAACGCAACGGGTCGCTGCCTCTTTCTCGGACCCGACGCTTCTCGACGTCTCGGGATGACCAGACGCGGGTGGTGCTTCCGATCTTTTCGGGGAACTCTCGCCGTATCGAGGACAACAGCCAGATCGGCTCCCTGGAGCTGGACGGGATTCCTCCGGGGCCACGGGAGGAAGTTCAGATCGAGGTCACCTTCGAGGTGGACACGAACGGCATGCTCAACGTCCGGGCCACGGACATGCGGACGGGGCTGAATCAGGTGGCTCGTATCTCGATCCTGGGCGTGGCCGACGACGCCGACTACTACGACGCCGACGACCTACTCATGTGAGGGGTGGCCCGGGTATCCAGAGGATCAACTCGACTCCCCCTCCCCCGGACAGCCGAGCCTCGAGTTTCCCGCCGCACGCTTCTGCGGCGCGTCGGGCTACGTACATTCCCAGTGCCACCCCGCGGATTCCGGGCTTACCGACCGAGTGCCAGGACCCGTCGAAGAGGTCGTGGGTGTCTTGAACCTCGAAAACGGGCGCTGAAATGTCCGCCACGAGTTCGCATCCACCATCGCGTTCGGTGACGAGAATCGTCGCCGGCTGCGAGGGCCCGGTGAGCGCCCGCGCGGCGTCGAAGAACGCGGACACGAGCGAGATCCCGGCCTGTTTCGAGATCCCGACGGAGATCGAGTCATCTCCGCCCATGGTGCGGACGGTCGGGTAATCGCCGCCCGAACTTTCGTCACTCGCGGGTCCCAGGATCGATCCGAGCGAGGACTCCGTGCGCAGGAGATCTCGATTATCTTCGATCTCGACGAGGAGTTGCAGCAACTTGCAGATTCGCAAGATCCCGTCGGTCGCGCGTTCGACGCGCCCGATCACCTCGAGAGCCGAAGGATCGGAACTCACACCGCTCTTTCGTTTCATCAGGGACATCGCGACGACGATGTTCCCCAGGTAGCCACGTTGATCGTGGAGAGCTGCGGCGAGAGCGCGATTTTCGTCGGGGTTGAAACTCATTGATTCTCCTAAAGCATCAAGACTTCGATTCGATCTCAGCAATCAGGTGGTCGAGTTCGATCGGTTTAATGAGGTGTCGGTCGAATCCGGCGCTCATGATCCGGTCTCGGTCCTTCTGGCGTCCATGACCGGTCACGGCGAGCAGCCGCATCTTCGGGCCGTGGATGTCTCGTGCGGCGCGAGCGACGTCGAGCCCCGTCATGTCGGGAAGACCGATGTCGATAACTCCGATGTCGAAATCATCCGCTTTCATCTTGTTGATGGCGTCGGTCCCGGTGCCGACGGCGGTCACCTCGTATCCGACGGATCGAAGAGCCAACTGCATCAATTCTCGCGTGTCTTCCTGGTCCTCGACGAAGAGCACCCTGCGGGCGCCTTCGATCTCGACGTCCTCGGGGACCTCCTCGACCTGTACCTCACCGCGGTACATCGGGATTCGAGCTTCGAACGCGGCGCCCTTTCCCAGACCGTCGCTTCGGGCAGAGACGTTGCCCCCGTGGGCGCGTGCAACCGCATCCACCATCGCGAGCCCGAGACCGAGGCCAACCTCGGCGCTCGACTCCGAGCTCGCGGAATGCTGAACGAACGGGTCGAAGATGGAGTCGAGCATGTACGGGGCCAGCCCCTGTCCGTCGTCGCTCACGGTGATGACTGCATCGTTTCCATCTTCCCCGGCTGCGATGCTGAAACGAACGGCTCCGACGCCGCCCGAGAACTTGAAGGCGTTGGTAAGCAGGTTCGCCATGAGCTGGCGGAGTCGAGTCTTGTCGGCGTCTACCCAGAGAGGCTCGTCGTCGACATCGATGTCGAATTCGACGCCGCCTCTGTCGATCTCGGCGACCTCGGCTTTGACGTCCTGGACGATCTCGCGGAGGTCGAACACCTCACGACGCAGCTCTACTTTGTCCTGCCTCATCCTGCTCACGTCGAGGAGATCGTCGAGCAATCGGGCCATGTGGAGCGTCTGGCGGCGAACGACGTCCGCAGCATTTCCCTTCTCGTCTTCGGTCGAATCGTCGTCGAGGAAGATTCGGGAAGCGGTGAGCAAAGCCATGAGTGGGTTGCGGAGTTCGTGCGACAACATGGCGAGGAAGATATCTCGCTGCCTGACGCCTTGCTCGACTCTCTCGAGCGCCTTCTTGAGCTGAGAAACATCGCCGAGCGTGACCACAATCCCTGCGACGTCACGGTTCGATGTCAGATAAGGGAGTACGCGGAGCTGGTGCCACCGGCCCCGGTCGTCGGCGACTTCGTGGGCGATGGGCTGCCCGGACTCCAGCACCCGCTCGAGATCGTCTGCGATGTCGTCGTAGTCGATCTTCATGGAGAAGGTCCCGAACTTGCGACCGACATCCTGCGGAATGAGGTTGAAGACAGGCGCTGCCTGGTTGGTGAACTTGCGGATGCGCAGCTCCTCGTCGAGGAAGACGACCGCCATGTCGATCGACTCGAAGAGGTTGTCGAGGTCTGCGGTCAGCCGCGTGAGCTCTTCAATCTTCGCCTGATACTCGCTGTTGACCGTGTAGAGCTCTTCGTTGACGGAGTGGAGTTCCTCGTTGGTGCTCTGGAGCTCCTCGTTGGAGGCGACCAGCTCCTCGTTGGTGGCCTGAAGTTCCTCGTTCGAGGTCTCGAGCTCCTCCACGGTGGCCTGGAGGTTCTCCTGGGTGTAGCGGAGTTCCGACTCGATGCTCTCGATATACTCTCGGTTGAGGTCGTCCGGATCGGCGTCGACGACGGTGGTCACCGGACGATGGGCGGACATGTTCTCTTCGAGGGTCAGGAGGTAGTAGATCTCGGACCGGGAGACGGTGACGGGCGCGGCTGTCACGTCGTAGGCTACGTTCTCTCCATCGCCGCGCGTCAGCCCGACCCCTGCATATCGGGCTTCGCCACCTTCGCGGTCTGCCTGCCGGAGTGCTCCTGCGACTGCCATTCGCAGGTCGGGGTGCACGAGATCGAGGATATCGGTCGACATTCGACCGCCGCGGAAATGCAGAAGCGCTTCGGCCCCCGAGAAGGCGTGTACGAGCGTTCGTTGCTTGTCGACGAGAAAGCTCGGCGGGATGTAGCGGCCGACGAGACGTTCGTAGACCGGAAGGAGGCGACTCTCTTTGAAAGTCGAGCCGCTGCCAGGGAGCCTGGCGAACGCATCCGGGCTGCGTGTCTGGTAGAGCCGGGGCTCGGGCGAAAGCCGCACATCGCGGCTCTTGCGGAACACGCGATGCTTGGAGCTGACGGACTCGAACTCGTCAGCGAGCGCCCCGGGCGTCTCACTCGACCCCAGGAACAATACTCCATCGCGCTTCAGCGCGAAGTGGAAGAGGGTGAGAACCTTCTTCTGCGCCTGGGGCTTGAGGTAGATGAGAAGGTTCCTGCAACTGAGGAAGT
This sequence comes from uncultured Bradymonadales bacterium, assembly GCA_964411125.1. Lineage (GTDB taxonomy): Bacteria > Myxococcota_A > Bradymonadia > Bradymonadales > Bradymonadaceae > JBFIHF01. The sequence continues at coordinate 5,105 of CAYPJU010000078.1, forward strand.
CGAGCCCGGTGAATGGCGGATCGACGAGGATGTCGTGTCGCGCGAAGACGACGCTCTCGCGGAGGCGCTTGTCGACGCGATGAAATCCATCCGCGTCCCCACGGAAGTACTTGCCGCGGTATTCGGCTGGGATGTCGGCCAACATCTCGGACGTGTAGACGGCCTTGTTTGCGGAGGCCAATGCGTTTTCGTCCACATCGGTCGCGAAGATCTTGAGCCCGATTCCGGGGCGGTGTGCGTCGATCGCCTCGAGGAACATGATCCCGAGCGAGTAGACCTCCTCACCCGTGGTACAGGCTGGCACCCAGACCCGGATACCTCTGTCGGCGTCGGCATTCTGGACGACCGAGGGGACGACCTCTTCCCGCAAGAAATCGAACGCATCGGGATCACGAAAAAACTGTGTAACTCCGATCAAGAGGTCTTGGAAGATCGCCCGGACTTCCTGCTCGTCGTCACGAATGCGCTCCACGTAGTCGTCGATGTCGACGGCGCGGCTCAACGCGACCCGTCGCCAGATTCTGCGAGCGACGGTGGTCTCCTTGTATTCGAAGAAATCGATCCCGAACCGGTCTTTGAGCAGTTGGACGATCTCGTTGACTCGATCGCCGTCGGTGGTCTCGCCGACCGGGTACTCTCCTCCCGTGGCGACGTAATGGCCGATGTAGTCGGCGAGGGAATCGGCAATCTCCGATGGGCTGAGGACGAGGTCGACCATTCCGGTGGCCCGAGCGTTTCGCGGCATTCCGTCGAACCGCGCGGAATCGGTCGTCTGCGCGATGACGAGCCCGCCGGCCTCGTGAATCTCCCCGATGCCTCGCGACCCGTCGCTGCCTGTTCCCGACAGGATGACACCGACGGCGCATCGACCGACGTCGGACGCGAGCGATCGAAAGAAATGGTCGATGGGAAGTCGGAACACTTCCTCTCGCGGTCGGTCGCTGAGGAGGAAACGGCCCGAACTGATGATGACGTCGGAGTTGGCAGGGGGAAGGTAGATGGCGTTCGGCTCGCACTTCATCCCGTCGGTGATGTTCTTGACGGGGATGTTGGTCTGCCGGCGCAAGAGCTCGTCCATCTTCGATTCGAAGTTGGGGCTCAGGTGCTGCAGCACGACGTAAGCGGCGCGTACGTCGGGGGACATGCTCTGGAAGAGTTCCTCGAGCGCCTGCAGTCCACCGGCGGATGCGCCGATGGCGACGACATGAAACTGGGGTGCCCTGGTCGAGCCACCAGCTTCTTCCTCCTCGACAGTTTTCAACTCCAACTCCGCCTCCAATGAACCCCAACCGCTTTACACCCCTGCCAGCCGCCCTGTAAAAGGTCGTCCGACGAACGGACCGAATCGGGAGATTTTGCATGGGATGGATGGATGACGTGGCGGCGGTCGACGAGGTCGTCTTCGAGCTGATTCGCGGCGAGGAAGATCGGCAGCGAGACACGATTCGCCTGATCGCCAGTGAGAACTACGCGTCGCGAGCGGTGATGACCGCGACGGCGTCTGTGTTTACCAACAAGTACGCCGAGGGGTACCCGGGGAAGCGTTACTACCTGGGGCAGGAATTCGTCGATCGGCTCGAGACTCTCGCGATCGATCGGGCCCGCGAGCTGTTCGGCGCCGAGCACGTCAACGTGCAGCCCTACTCGGGATCCCCTGCGAACCTGGAGATGTACTACGCACTCTGCCAGGTCGGGGACCCGATCCTGGGTATGTCGTTGCCGCATGGAGGACATCTCACCCATGGTTGGAAGGTCAACTTCTCCGGAACGTTCTACCGGGCACACCAATACGCGGTTGATCCCGACTCGGAGTGCATTGATTTCGCCGAAGTTCGTCGCGTCGCGCGGGAAATCAAGCCGCGCGTGATCCTTTGTGGGGCGAGCGCCTACCCTCGAACGATCGACTTCGACGCGTTCGCCGAGATCGCCGAAGAAGTGGGTGCGCACCTCGTCGCAGACATCGCCCATATCGCCGGGCTGGTGGCGGGCGGAGTTCATCCTTCTCCCATCGGGGTCGCAGACGTCGTGACCTCGACGACCCACAAGACTCTGCGTGGCCCTCGTGGTGGGATCATCATGTGCAAGAATGAGCACGCGAAAGCGATCGACCGCGCGGTCTTTCCGGCATGTCAGGGAGGTCCCCACCTTCATGGCATCGCGGCCCTCGCGGTCGCGCTGCAGGAGGCGCTGCAGCCGGACTTCAAGGAGTACGCCGCAGAGGTGGTCGCAAACGCGAAAGCAATGGCGGAAGCGTTCACCAGCCGGGGCTACCGGCTCGTCTCCGGGGGCACAGACAATCACCTGCTGCTCGTCGACCTGACGGCGAAAGGCCTCGGCGGGAAACCCGCTGCAGAGGCGATGGAGAAAGCGGGCATCGTCGCCAATGCCAACTCGATCCCCTTCGACAAGCGGAAGCCGTTCGACCCGTCCGGCGTTCGAATCGGGACGGCCGCCGTTACGACCCGCGGAATGGGCGCCGACGACATGAACCGCATCGTGGGCTGGATTGACGACGCCATCGATGCTAGGGAAGACTCCGCGAAGCTCGCTCGAATCAAGGCCGACGTGACCGAATTCGCGCGTAGTTTTCCGGTTCCCTGGGACTGACGGAGCGAGATGTACAACCTCCTGCTGGCGCTCGCGGCGGGTGCTGCCGCGACGATTCTCTTCGGTTTCCTCTTCGGAGGAGGAGACTTCGCGTTCGTCTACGGCATTTTCCCGGGCGTGATCGTCACGGTAGTCGTGTTCGGCCTCCTCGCCAGGCGGGTGTTGAAGCAGGTCGAGGCGATCATGGCCTCGGCGCAACCCGAGCTCCAGAACCGAAACATCCCCGCCGCGGTCGAGATCATCAAAGAAGCCTACCCGCTCGGGAAGTGGCAGTTCTTGCTGCGTTCCCAGATCGACGGCCAGATCGGCACGATCTGGTACGCCGCGCAAAAGTTCGACAAGGCCGAGCACTTTCTGAGGCGCTCGTTCAAGAAGAACTGGGTCGCGCGCGCGATGCTCGGAACGCTGCTCTACAAACGCAAAGACTACGACGAGATGACAGAGGTGTTCGAGGAGGCGGTGCAGGCCAACAAGAAGCAGGCTCTGCTCTGGAACCTCTACGCGTACTGCCTCTGGAAGATCAAGAAGCGTGAAGAGGCGATAGCGGTCCTCAACCGCGCCATGTCGCACCTCGAGAACGACGAGAAGACCGAGCGCAATCTCAAGGCGCTGCAGAACGACAAGAAGATGAAGATGCGAGGATGGAACATGCAGTGGTATCAATTCCACCTCGACAAGCCCCCGCAGCAACGAATCCAGATCCAGGGTCGCAGACGATGACTGAGCCGATTCCCGCTTCCGAAGTACCTTCCGACGTCGGTCGTAACGACCCCTGTCCCTGCGGAAGCGGAAAGAAATACAAGAAGTGCTGCATGCGTACTCACCGCGTGCAGAAAGAAGCGCAGAAGACGAGCCGAAAGCCGGAGCAGTTGATAGGCGAGCGGACGAAGCCGTGGCGCATGTACCGGCTGCTCGTGCAGATGCGCGAGAACAACATGCCGAACCTGTTCTGGGAGACGTCGCACGAGCTCGGTCCATGGCGCGCGAAGTATCCCTCGAAAGAGGCGTACTTCGAAGCGCTCGGAAACGGTACGGACAGCATGGTCGCGCGCGACGGCTACGAGCTTCTGCGGATCCGCCACGACGGACCGGACGTGCTGCTCCTTCTGGGGCGTACCGGCGAGCAACATCGTGCGACGGTTTCTTGCGAGGTGGTCACCCTGCGGCGCAACGAGATCGATGCCGAGCGCAACCCTCGCCAGCCGACTCACTGGGGCTTCCGGATTTGGAACGTGGAGCGCCACGAGGCGGAGAAGCCCGAGGATGGCGAGGTGCGTTTCGAAGCGCTCGGCTACGAGTGGTCTCCGGAGTGGGAGCACGAAGAGCAGACCAACCTGAGCCCCGCCGGCCTGGCCGCCCCGCTGGCGACCGACGTCGTCGCCCCCTCGGACGAAGAGCGAGCTGCCGAAGAGGAGTGAGGAGGGGGCTTACTCGGAGTCTTCCTCGTCGTCCTTCGACGCCGTCGTCATGGCGATGAAGTCGGGCGAGAGGTTGGATGCCGCACCGAACTTCTCTTTGCTCCATTCCTTGCGCAGCGGTCGGTAGACGGCGAACGCGTCGTGGAGCCATCGTTCCGCGAGCGGGTGCTTTCCGCTGACGTCCGTGAGTTCTTGCGGGTCGGCGCTCCGGTCGAACAGCTCGTAGGACCCTTTCTTCACGATCAACTTCCACTGCTGCATCTGCACGCCGTACCGGGTGGTGTAGTGGGTCGCGATCGCTGGCTCGGGGTAATCCCCGCGGACGCGATGAATGAGGGGGAGGAGGCTGCGGCCCTGCAGCTCGTCGTACTTCCGTTCGTTGCTCGTGGCGTGAACGAGCGTGGGGTAGATATCGAGGACGTCGACTCCCGCCTCGACCACCGTGCCGCCGGGGACGAGCGGCGGGTAGTACACGATGAGGGGAACGTGAACGACCTGTTGGTGGACGCCGGAGCCGTGCCCCACCCCACCGTGTTCCCAGAAGTACTCGCCGTGGTCCGCGGTGACGACGACCATCGTCTCGTCCCAGACCCCGAGGTCTTCGAGCCCCTGTCGGAGCTCCCCAAAGGCGCGATCGTTGTAGGTGATCTCGTTCTTGTAGAGCGCCTTGATCCGCTGCTGCTCCCGTTCGGTCACGGACACCTTCTTGGTCGCGATCTCTCCCAGCGTCGTTCCGAGGAGAGAGCGTCGGAAGCGTCCGTCGTATTCGGGGTCGTCGTAGAGCCCGATCAGATCTTCGTGCATCCGGTATGTGACATGAGGGTCGATGGTGCCGAGATAGAGGAAGAACTTCTCGCCGGTACGGTCCTTCGTCCAATCGAGCCCGTGCTTCACCATTGCAGGAGCCGTGATCCCGTACCCCGAACGCAGATTGTTCCGGTACATGTCCCAGCCCTGCACGAAGCCCCACGGCTCGGAGACGTAGCCGTTCGAGATGAAGGCGTAGGTCTTGTAGCCGCCGTCCTTCATCGCCTCGGGGAGGAGATGGTGGAACGGTTTGAGGTGGCCGCGGGTCTTCACTCCGTGCTTGCTCGGAAACATGCCGCTGAAGAGGGAAGCGTGAGAGGCCTTCGACTCGTTGCCCTGCACGTAGGCGAGGGGGAACGAAGCCCCTTCGGCGGCGAGGCGCTGGAGGTTCGGCGCCCGGACGTCGGTCTCGAAGTGAATCGGCAGGTGGTCGGCGCGCAGCGTGTCGATCATCCAGAAGATGATGTGTTTGGGCGGTTTGGCCTCTGGCACTTTGGGCTGCTCGCCGGCGAGGACGAGGTTCGCGCTCTCGACGACCGCCCCTTCGGTGCAGGTCTCCGACTTCGGGAGGATCTCGAACCGGTAGAGTTCTCGCTTCAGCTCGGGGTCGACCCAGGTTTCGCCGACGGGCAAATCCTTCTGCCCCGCGAGGGTCAGCTCTCCCCCTGATTCGGTGTACCAGCGGGCCTGCAGATCGCAGCCGTCAGGCCCCGCTACGTCGAGCTTCAGCCGAGAGTCGGGTAGAGCCCAGACGGTCCAGGCCGCGCCCCCGAGCACGGGACTCACGCGCAGGGCGTCCTGGGCTCGGGCGACATCGGCCGTCTCGAGGATCGACGTGGGGATGGCCTCTCCGAGCCGAACGACCCCCAGCGCGCCGCCGGAGAGGTCCCCCTCGATACGGCCCATGGAGGCGAACTCGACCTCGACGGCGTTTTCGTGACGCATGGCGCTGGCGGGCACGGGCGTCTGGACGGTCTGCCATCCCGGCTCGACGGAGAGCGCTCCGAGCTTCTCGCCGTTCACGGTGAACGTGAGTTCGTTGGGGCGATCGAGCGGGTTGAAGACGGTCGCCTCGAGAACCCCCGCGTCGGTGGTAGTCGAGGGAATCAAGAGCGAGCCCTTTCGCGACTTCCGCAGCGCGAGCCCCTTCCCGTCCGGAAGCTGGGTCCACTCGCGCCCGTGGTTCCCCGCCACGTAGCGCAACCCCGAGCGAGCCCCGAGCACCGCCGCCATCGCGCCGGGACCACCAGCCGTCCATTGCCGGCGGTGGGCGAGTGGTCGATTGGCGAGGAGGTCGTAGGCGACGTGGGTCGCCCCATCGATGATCGCCGGGTCTTTTGGTGGAGGCGGCGGCTCGGCGGGGGGAGCCGGCTCTTGCACGGCGGACGCGGTCTCTTTCGGCTCGTCCTGGGCCGAAGTCGCGGTCGTTTCTGGGGATTTGGAGTTACAGGCCGGAGCGAGTGCTCCGGCGAGCAGGAGTACACCGAGCGTATTCTTCATCGCAAACCTTCGCGTTGTGCCGCACCGTCCATGGTGTGGAAGTCGATGCGATGAATGTCCCCCAGGATCGCGCGCTTGTCCACTGTTTCCGGGAATTTGCGCTGCCAAGACGCTCTGGTCGGGGGACACCCACAAAAAAAAGGCCGAGCATCCGCTCGGCCTCTCTCGGTCCCGGGGCGTCGTCAGGGATGGGGATGCATCTGGATCGTCTTCACGACGTCCAGCTCGCGGTGCTGGCCAATCCACTCATGGTCTTCACCATTGCGAAGGACGCTCCAGACGTCGACGTTGGACTGCGCGAGGCTGGGGTCGGCGACGTTGGGGTTCGTGCCGATGAACGCGAGCACGTTACCCCCCGGCGAGAGCGTCGCTCGCTCGATGTACGGATTGCAGTTCGTGATGTCGACGGCCTGCTCCGCTTCGCTCCAGCACTTGTCGGGATCGAAGGGCTCGGTCCCCATGCCGTAGGCGACCCGGACCTCGTCCGACGTCGGCGAGAGGCTCAGGATGTCAGTCACCTCCGTGTCCTGGTCCCCGCAGTTTCGGGCGGCGACGAAGTAGAGGTCTCCGCCCGGCGTGAAGGACAGCGGACTCCGAACCGACGTGTACTTCAGGTCGTCGTTGTTCTCGGTGAGGGCGCACCCGGTCTCGCCCTCCTGCATCTGATCGGCAGGGAGCCCGAGGACCACACGGCGCGGAACGCAGACGGCCTCGTCTACAGCGTCTTCTGCGGGGATGTCGCAGCGGTGCACGGGGCCGCAGGAGGAATCTGCGCTGCACGGGCCGCCGAGATTGGCGAGACTTTCCTCGTCGAGCCCGAAGAAGTGGACGACGACCTCGATGCGGCTGCATCGGCCGAATCGCCCGCAACGCTGCCCGGCTTCGGTGCACTGGTCGCCGGTGTCGCACTTGTTGTAGTCCATCGGCGCCTTCTGCGTGACGAGCGCCATGTATTTTCCGTCGGGCGAGAACGCCGTGGGGATGTTCCCCCCGAAGTACGAACCGGAGGTCTGCTGGTAATTGGTGCTGTCGATGGTGAACGCGGGATCCCCCGACACTTCGGTACCGAGGTCGGCGACGAGAACGTCCATCGTCTGGAGCGTCGCGCGATAGACCACGGCCTTTTCGGAGACGGGATCGATGGCCCAATCACCTTCGGTCGCGACCACGTCGCCGATGATCCCGACGAGCGTCTCGGGTCCGCCGGCGAGGGGTTTGTAGAACGCCTTGTTTTCGCCGGCATCCTCCCGAACGTAGGTGACGATGTTCCCGACGACCTCGACGCGACGGACCGCCTCCACAGCCGGAGTCGGCGTCGCGGTGACGGTGAAGTCGCTCTCCATGGGTGCGGTCAGGATGTCGAAGGCGGGCCCGTTGGCACGCGCGGTGACAAAGGTCGCGAGGTCGTCCGAAACCCAGCATCCGAGTCGGCAGTCGACGTTGTCGGGGCTGACCTTGGTATGCTCGCCGGTGACCGAGTCGTAGAGCCACATCGTCCGGGCACCGTTGCCGTCGTCGAGGATGTAGCTGAGCACGTAGTCTTCGTCTTCGACGGTGCCGTTGTTTTCCCCGTTGTTGTCGCCGCCATCGGGGGCGCCGTTGTTGGGCCCCCCATCTCCGCCGCCACCCATGTCCGGATCGATCGCACGAAGAACGCACAGCGAGTCACGGCAGGCGAGGTCGGATTCGCAGTCGGCATCGACCGTACAAGCGTCTCCTTCACCCCCCTTGGGGTCTTCCTCGGGCTTCGAACAACCGGTAGCGATCAAAGCCCCGGCGATTCCCAACAACAACCATCGACGTACCATCGGTTCTCCATCTTCTGCGGCGCATCGCTCATCGTGGATGCACCTTCGGCAAGAGAGCAATTAGCGAAACACCCGTTTCGAATCAAGGTTCGGCGCCGCCGCGTTTGACCTGTACCCAGACCGCCTCGAGCTCGTCGAGAGACATCTGGTGCGGGTTTCGCCCCGATCTAGCGACCTCGGCGAGCAGCGCCTCGAAACGACGTTCGAACTTCGAGGTCGCGGCGGCGAGCGCCTGGTCGGGGTCGATCCCGGACTTTCTCGCCACGTTGACGACCGCGAAGAGGAGGTCGCCGAGCTCCTCGCGCACCCTCCCCTGTCGGGCGATTTCGAGCCGAAGTTCGTCTATCTCCTCGGCGACCTTGTCGAGCGCGCCGTCCGCGGAGTCCCAGTCGAAGCCGAGGGATGCGGCAGCCTCGCCGACGGCGAGTGCGCGGGCGAGCGTCGATTTCGAGTCGTCGAGATCCAAAGGGTACCTCCGGTGCGCCGAGCGTAGCGCAATTCTTCGGTGCCCTCTACAATGGGCGGGAACTGACTCCCTTCGGGACGTAGACGTGCACCGATTCGGCTTCCTCTTCGCCTGGTTGCTGGGGCTTTCTTGCCTTTTGACTGCAGGACCGGCCTCCGCCCAGCAGAACGCCTCGATGAACGAGATGCTCGAGAAGATCGAGCTGCAAGGCGCGCGTGCGGATCGTTCACCGGTTCCTGCGACGGAGCTGAACGCCGTGAACATGCAGGTCCATTGGCGCCTCTGGAAGCGGGTGTATGGCGAAGGGGACGGAGGTTCGGACGAGCTGACGGCGATGGCGCAGACGGGGCGAAGCGTGGGGTGGGTGAATCTGCCGACGCACGCGATGGCGGTGTCGACGTTGGCGCTGGGCGACGAGGACAAGAAGCGAGCGCGAGCGATGTTCGCAGGGGCGCAGCAAATGGCGCCCGATCTCCCTTATCCGTATCTGCTGGAGGCTGTGTGGCACTGGCAGAACGAACCTGGTGACGTCGGGTACTGGGGCCGTTCCATCATCGACGGCGTGACGGCAGGAGTGAAGTGGCCGGACACGAACGTGCTGTGGCTGCTCAAGCTTCTGACCTACCTGCTGCTCGGCCTGGTCGCGGGGTCGGCGGTATTCGTCGTCGGGCAACTGCTCCGCAACTTCACGGTCGCCGCCTACGACCTCGCGCGGATGCTGCCGCGGGGGTTTTCGAGTAACCAGACATCGGTCGTCCTGGTGGCCGTGATCGCGGTTCCTGGAATCGTCCTGAAGTCCCCGATCGTCTCCGTGCTTGTGCTCCTCGCCGTCACGGCGCTGGTGCAGCGCAACAACGAACGGGTCGTCTCGCTCTTCGTCTTCGGCCTCGTGGCGGCGCTGATGCCGATCAACACGTTTCTGGCGGAGCTCGCGTCCTATCCGGGTAGCCGAGCGCAGAAGCTGTTGCACGCTCAATACGTGACGTGCGATGCGGCTTGTCTCGAGGAGCTGGATGCACTTGTGGAGGCGAACCCGGAGGACGCGACGATTCGATTCACTGCACTTCTGGGACATTTCCGCACCGGGACACCCGAAGCGCTGGATCGCGTCGTCGAGGAAGCCGAGAGCACCGAGTGGGGCTCGAGCGTGGCCGGTTACGCGCACAACCTCGCCGGTGCAGCGCTGGTGGCCCGCGCGAAACCAAAAGAAGCACTCGAAGTATTGGAGCGAACCCGAAGCGAACTGCCGAGCTCCGCGGCGCCGCGGTTCAACCTGATGCGAGCGCACCAGATGCTCGACGACGGGGACGCCGCAGGTCGCGCCCTGCAGGAGGCATCGTCCCGGGACATCGACCAGGTGAACGAGCTGCTGAGCTACGACCGGCGGGACGTCAACAGCTTCTTCGCCGCAGCAGCGCTGCCGCTCGCGAGCTTCTTCGAATACCATCTCGAGACAGCCGAGCCCTCCCGTGGCCCGGTCGAACCGGTGTGGAGCGTTCTGGCGGGCGAGAAGCTCACCCTCGAGGATCACGCCCACCTGCTGGGCGGCGCCGGGATCTTGTTGGTTTTCTTGGGGTTTTTCCTGGCGCGCCGGACCAGCACGCCCTGCCCCCGATGCGGTCAGGCGCGGGATCCGTCGGAGACGAACAAGACAGGGAACCACGTCTATTGCTACCCCTGTTACAGCACGTTCGTCACGGGGGCGACGATGGACTACGACTCGCGGATTCACAACGAGAAGGTGCTCGGACGCAGACTCGCTCAGCAGCGCCTGGGCCGTCGCCTGACCACCGTGCTCGCGCCCGGGCTGGGGCACGTGTTCGCCGGTCATGCGGTCACGGGGTTCGCGATCGCGACGTCTCTCGCGTTTGCCGTCCTCATGCTGCTCGAACCCCTCGGCCCCTTGCGGCCTTCACAGGAGATCGGATCGTTGAACTGGGCGGCCCAGGTCTGGATCGCATGGTTGATCTTGAGCGTGTTGATTCTGGTGGTCCTCAACGCCGTCGTCCGTGACATCCCACCCACGATCGTCAAAGAGCGAGCTCAACGATGAGGCGGAAGAAAGGGAGAGTCCAGCCGCGCGGTCCGATCGAAGTCCCCGACGACATTCTGGGAGACTCTGGAGACGACTTCTCCTCGCAGGTCCTCGACACGGCCGACTACCATCAGGGGAGCAGTGGTATGGGGGCGGTGGTGGTGAACCATCTCGTGACGGCCATGCTGATCGCGATGGGCCTCGCGCTCGGGGTCTGGGGATATCTGACCTTCAAGAACGCCGAGGCAGGCACCCTGGTCCGGCCGGGGGATCGCCCGTTCGAACGAGAGGCGGTCGAAGCTCAGCTTCAGCGGATCGATTTCGCGGTGCAAACCTACCACGTGCTGTACGGAGATTTCCCCAAAGATGCCAACTCTCTAGTCGAGGAAGGGCTCCTTGAGCCCGACGATCTCCGGTATCCCCCGGGCCCGGTCTTCGTGGACTACGAGAAGAGCGGAGACGTTTACGAGCTCGTCGTTCAACGGCCGGCCACGGAAGACGAGAACTCCGGATCCGAAGGCTCGGCGGCGACGGACGAGGGTACGGGGACGAACGGGGGCGCGACCGGCACCTCCGAAGACAAGAAAGACGACGAGGCGGAGTAACCGTTTGGAAGACATCACCGAAACACTGACGTTCGACGAGGCCGAGGTGGCTCGCTACGTCTACGGAAATCGCGACGAACACTTGAAGCTCGTAGAGAGGGAGCTCCAGGTCACGGTCGGGGCGCGGGGGCCGGAGGTGACGATCCGTGGCGCTCAGGGCGACGTAGATGCTGCGATCAGCGCACTTCGGCAGCTCTATCAGCTCGCCTCCACGGGCTACGCGCTCAACCCTACGGACGTGAAACGATCGCTCGACATCGTCACCCGTGACCCTCAGGCGAAGCTCTCCAACATTTTCGGGGATACCGTGTTCATGTCCTCGCGGGGACGTGCCATCACGCCGAAGGGCCCAAACCAGAAGACGTACGTCGATTGCATTCGCAAGAACGACATCGTGTTCGGCATCGGTCCCGCAGGAACGGGAAAGACCTACCTCGCCATGGCGATGGCGCTCTCCTACTTCTTCGACAAACGGGTCAAGAGGATCATTCTCACGCGACCGGCGGTGGAGGCAGGCGAGAAGCTCGGCTTCCTCCCCGGTGATCTCGCGGAAAAGGTAAACCCATACTTGAGACCTCTCCATGACGCGATTCACGACATGGTCGAAGGAGAGCGTGCCACGGGCCTCATGGAGCAGGGATCGATCGAGGTCGCTCCCCTCGCCTTCATGCGCGGTCGGACCCTCAACGACGCGTTCATCATCCTCGACGAGGCGCAGAACGCGACGCAGGAGCAGATGAAGATGTTCCTCACGCGCATCGGGTTTGGATCGAAGGCGGTCGTTACGGGCGATGTCACCCAGACCGACCTTCCGGCCGGAGCGACCCGCAGCGGCCTCGTCCAGGCGAGCAAGATCTTGCGCGACATCGACGGGATCGGGTTCGTCCGATTCACCGAACACGACGTCGTGCGACACCCGCTGGTTCAGCGGATCATCGTCGCGTATGACCGCGCGACGCCTCGCGAAACCTGAAATTCCCGCGATCTCCGGTGCCCCCTTCCGTTTGGGGACTCTCGGTGAAGTGGTTAGCTTCCTGTTCGATGCACGCGGATTTGCAGCGACGAGGACCTAACTATGGCTACTCCAAACAGCTCCATCATCGAAGATTACAGCAGGGAATCGTACAACCTGTCGGGCGCGCACGGGTCGCGCGCGCTCAGCTCGACGACGGCGGCCATCCTCGCCGTCGCCTTCACGATCGCTGCCGTCCCTACGATGCCGATCTTCCTCGGCTACGTTTTCGGCTCTTTCGCGATCATTTTCGCCGCAGTCGTGCTGTCGCGCGTCGGTAATGCCCCGGCGCGGGACCTCCCTGTGATCGCCGCATGGTTCAGCCTCGGGATCAGCCTGGTCGCCATGATCGGGTATCTGGCGTACATGCTGACGCTCGCACCGAACTACATGTGACCGTGAGCGACCTGCAGCCGCCCATCGGACCACCGCAGCGTCGGACAGTAGTCGCCCAACAGGCGTCGCTGCCAGGTGGTCTCGAGGGCGGGCTCGTAGGCCCAGAAGCGACTACGGGCGAATACCGGTGACCTCGTCGCGGGCCCCGCTTCCAGCAGGGCGAGGACTTCAGGTCGTTCGGCGAGCACTCCCTCGACGAAGCCGAGATACCACTGGTTTCGTTCGCACGTCCCCAGTGCGGCAAACCACATCTGCCAGTCGAGCCGCGGCATGTGGAGCGTCGTGAATCGAAGCGGTTCGTCGATGGCGGTCGGTTTCCACCGGAAATCGATCGTCTCCCAATTCTCTCCGTCCGCCGAAACCTCGAGTACTACTTCATGTCGCTGTTTGGTCATGTGACCGAACAGGCCATAGGAATTGAAAGTCCTCAGGGGCGCGGTGAACCGATCCAATTTCTGTCGCAACTCACCGTGCTCGGCAGCGTAGATTCTACGGCTGTCGATGGGGAGAAGGACGAGGGGGATCAACACGAGGGCCGCGGGGAGCGACCACCGGAGCCTCGTCGAAGCGGCGGCTTCGCGAGGTTCGAAGCGAAAAGCAAGATCATCGAACAGCGTGAGACAAAGGGCGATCGTGAGGATGTTGAAGAACCCGTAGGTTCCGGTGAATCCGATCATTAGTTGCAGGGCGATCATCGCAATGGCCCCTGCGTGGCGTAGTCTTCGGGGAGCAAAGACGAGGAGCGGCGCGACGAGTTCGGCGACGAGGGTGAAGACGACCCCGCCAGCCTTCATCCAGTCGGGGAGACGATGGATCCAGTAGCTGACGTTGTTGGGTATCGGCTGCGTCCAGAAGTGGTAGTCGAGCGCACTGAGTGAGCTCCACACCGGATCGGTCGCGACCTTCACCAGACCAGCCATGATCATCAACTTGAAAACGAGGAGCCACACCAACCATCGGCCGACGAGCGGAGTGCGGGTCTTCCACACCGCGCGGGGTGCAACGGTCCACGGGGAGAAGAACCAGGCGAGGACCAGAGCCTCGAGGAGCAGCGCGTCCCATTGATAGCCGAGAAATACCTGCCCGACGCTGCAGATCGACAGGTAGAGAAACCAGAGAACGGGCAGGAGCAGCCGTGGCGCCAGTCCGATGAAGAGGGCCGCGGCACCGATCATCCCCGCGATGCAGGTCCCCTCCAAGACGGCATCCTGCGCCCCCCAGTGAAACAGTGTCGGTACGCGGTGCCATAGTCCAAGGGCAGACCAGCCCTGGGCGGCCGAAACTTCGCTGACCCTGGTGAGGTAGTCATTCGCGGGGAGGATTCCGTCGGTCCCGATGAGCCCGAGAATCTGTCGATGCATCGACCAGAACGCGAGGAACGCGGCGATCGCGAGCCCGCGCAATCCGATCGCCTGCGCGAGGTGAAACGTGGAGCGATGCGGGACGCCCCAGAGAAACTTCGTGAGGCGGCTCGCGAGTGCGCGGTCGGAAGCGATGCGGCGATAAACTGCGTCTGCGAGGACTCGAAATGGCGGAATTGCTTCGAAGGCACGGGCAATCATGCGGTGCCGGAGGTCGACGCTCCGGGCGAGGAGCCGCATGACAGCCGTAGCACCGCTCCAGACGCCCTCCCCGTCTACAAGGTGCATCGCCTCCTCGGCCTCGGCCCTGGTGAAGCCGAGTTCCTCGAACTCGTCCTCGGACAACTCCTGAAGCGGACGGAAACGAGCTCCGTCCCGCACGCGATCGGACCAGTGTTCGATCCAGAGGCGGCAGAAGCCGCAGTCTGCGTCCCAGACGACCAGCGGGGTGGACTCTTCGGTCATCGGCAAAAGAAAGGCCGACCCGTCGGGCCGGCCCTTCGTAGAGGTCAGGTCAGATCAGGGGCGCCGTCGCACGGTCCGAACGACACCGGTCTCGATGAGAGCTTCGGCGCCGGTGCCGGAGGAGTCGACCTGCTTGGTCACGTCCACGTCGTCGTCGGTGTCGTTGGCGCTGACGGCGTTGGAGATCGGCTCCACGATGTCAACGGCCCAGTCGCGGAGGTCGAATGCGAAGGTCAGGATCTGCTCTCCCTCCTCGAACTCGACGTCGCTGAAAGTGTAGAAGACGGCTCTTCGGGAGTGGTACTGGAACGGCGACCATTCGCTCGGGTACTCGCCAGCGTCGGTGAGGCGTCCGTCCTTCTGCCCTTCGTCGAACGGCATCGGCTGCGGTTCCCCGTCGGAGACCTCGCCGAGCTTGGCGCCCGCCTGCTCGACTACGAATCCGCGTGCGCTCAGGCTGCTCTCGATTCCATCGTCGTCGACGGACGGTTCGAGCCGAATGCTGACGAGATAGCGCCCGGGATGGGGGACTTCGATCGGCCCAGCCTCCCGCACCGTCTCGTTGCCAGCGAGGTCGAACCGAATCCGCATCGCCTCCCGCGTGCTGTACGCGAGGGTGTTGGTCGACACCGGTTCGAGGCGAATCTCGGATACGGTGAGGCCGAGCTCCGTCAGGTAGAGGGAATCGGGTACCGCATCGATCCCGGAGACTGCGAACTCCGGCACGACGGTGACCGCCTGCTGCTTGGTCTCGAGAGGCGTCGTCGTCCCGAGTCCGGGGTCGACGTCGACACACCCAGCCATCGAGAGTGCGGCGATGGATGCAGCGAGAATTTTGGCTTGAACGTTCGTCACGGTCGTCTCCGGTTATCCCGCGAGGCGATTCTTGAGCTCGGAGAGCTCGTCGTCGCCGTTGATAATCTGTGAGAGGCGGGGACGCTTCATCTGAAGGATGTCCGCTGCCTGTGTAATGTTGCCGCCCGTCTCGATGAGCGCACGCTTGATGCACTCGATCTCGAGCTTCTTCTTGATGTCCGCCAGGGATCGTCCCTCGGCGACGATGCTCTCCACCAGCGCGTCCTCCGGATCGATGGCGCGCCATTCCCCGACGGCCTGCGGCCGGGTATTGGCAGGGAGGGTCGCGACGTCCACCTCGACGTCGATGTCGACCGGTGGGAGCGAGGAATCGACGGTTCCCGACACGAAGAACTCTCGGAACTCGTCGATGTCACTCATCGCAATCGACGGTCCGTCGACGAAGAGGAGCGCGCTCCGCACGAAGTTCTGGAGCTCACGCACGTTTCCTGGCCAGGAATAGGAGGCGAGGAACTGCAGCGCGTCGTCGGTGAAGGCCCGTGGTTTCTCCGCAGAAAACTGTTCGGTGAAGTGCCGCGCGAGGCGGGGGATGTCCGCCCGTCGGTCGCGCAGCGCAGGCATTTCGATGACGACACCCTTCAAGCGATAGTAGAGGTCGAGGCGGAACTCGCCGCGCTGGACCATCTCCTCGAGGTTCTTGTTGGTCGCACAGACGACGCGGACGTCGACTTTCTGGGTGGAGTTGCCACCGACCCGCTCGAAAGTACCTTCCTGCAGGACTCGGAGGAGTGCGACCTGGGTATTCGGCGAGATGTCTCCAATTTCGTCGAGGAAGATCGTCCCTCCGTCCGCCCTTTCGAAACGGCCGATCTTCTGCTCGTTCGCGCCGGTGAATGCTCCTTTCTCGTGCCCGAAGAGTTCGCTCAGCAGGAGATTTTCGACGAACGCGGCACAGTTGACTTTCACGAACGGCTTGCCGGTCCGGTTCGATCGACGATGCAGCGCGGACGCGACGAGCTCTTTGCCGGTTCCTGATTCGCCGTAGATGAGAACGCTAGCGCTGGCGGAAGCGACGCGGTCGATGATTCGGAAAACGTGATGAAGCTGTGGGTCCTCGCCGACGATCTCTTCGTAGCGCTGGCGCCACTGGAGGAATTGCGGGCTCTGGTGCAGAGCGACGCGGTCGACCTCGACGGTCTCCGCTTCGGCTACGACTTCGTCGCAGATGCATTCGCCGGGGACCTCTCCGCCGAGTTCTTGCAGACGCGAGACGAGCTTCTTGTTGATCGATTTGGACCAGAAAGAGTCCGCGAACTCGGGCGGCACGGAGCGGGCGACTTCGCGAAGTCTGCCGAGAGCGCGCTGGAGTTCGCTCGTCGCCTCCCCTTCCCTGCCGAGCGCGACGAGTCCATCGGCGACGAGGAGTTGTGCGCGAACGGGCTCGTTCTTCATCCCCGCCTCGGTGAGACTCCGGTAGCAGTCACGCGCGGCTTCGACGGCGGAGGCGGGATCGTCGGCGAGGACGAGTCGCGCCTCGAGAAGGTCTGCCAGAGCACGATGTTTCGCACGCGCGTCGAGCCTGTCATCGACGGAATCGAGCAACTCACGCGCTCGCTCCAGATGCCCAAGTTCAGCGTGAATCTCGGCGAGGCGAATGGTGGACTGCGTACCGAAGACCGCGCGTGCACCGCCGTCGAGGAGTTCTTCGAAGACGTCGAGAGCTTCGTCGAGGCGCCCGGTTTCATGCAGCAGGTGCCCGCGCACGAACAGGTTCCAGCCGCCGGCGAGTGTGACGGGAGTGTTTTCGTACTCCTCGCGTAGATGATCGACGATCGCCCAGGCGCGGTCATAGGCTCCGAGGTCCTGGTAGACGGTCGCGAGGTTTCGCGCGGCGACGGTGTAGGCAGCCTGATCTCCCACTTTTCGGGCACATCGCATCGCCTCGAAACAGTTGTCCAAGGCGGCGCCGAAGTCTCCGCGTCGCTGATGGACTGCCGCGATGTTCAGCAAGCAGTAAGCTCGCGGCAGGGAGCCACGAGCCGCGGATTCGTCGAGCGCGAACTCGAGCCTCTCGAGCGCTTCGGCGAAATCGTCCCGTTGCAACGCGACGACGCCGAGGTTGGCCTGTGCGCGCGCGACCTCGGCTTCCCAGCCCCACTGCGCGGCGAGTTCGCGGTTCTCCTCGTAGAGTTCGACCGCCCGCGAGAACTCGTTGCGGACCATCGCGATCTTCCCGAGGGTGTTGCGCGCCGCGAGCACCGCCCGGTCGCGAACCGACGCCTCGAGGTCGGAGTCTCCCAGATCTGCGAGCATCTTCTCGAGCAAGGCGACTGCATCGTCGTGATTGCCGAGAGCGTAGGCGGCATCCGCCACCCCGAGCACCGCGTCCCGGCGGATTCGGTCCGACCCGTCGTCGAGCGCTTCTCCGAATGCCGAGCGGGCGTCTTCGAAGCGCCCCAATCGCGTGAGGAGGCGCCCTCGACGAATCGATCCTTCGCCGTGCGCGACGCCCGCCAGGATGCAGGCATCGAGAGCCTTCTGGTACTCGCCCAGATGCTCCAGAATCGAGGAGAGTTTGAGTTCGAGCCCCGGTCGAGTCTGGTCGTCCACGAGAGGAAGCAGCCCCTCGACCACCTCGCGTGCCTTAGCGTACTCGCGGGCGGCTTCCCACCTCGAGGCCGCGCGAACCCCGAACTCGATGGCGAGTTCGACGTCTTCGGACGCGATGTAGTGTCGGGCGAGGAATCCGACGTCGGGGTCGCTCTCGTTGCGGACGCGTTCGGCGTCGGCGAGCGAGCGATGCGTCGCGCGACGTCGGTCGTCGGAGAGGCGATCGACGAGCGCTCGGGCAAGCTCCACGTCCTCCATCCCGACGAGAATCTGCCCATCGCCCATCGACTTTCTGACGAGCCCGGCCGACTCGAGGGCCCGCAGAGATTTCGCGAAATACTCGGCACCGCCGAGCAACGCCGTCGCGTCATGCAGGACGTCGGGGGAGACCGGGACTGCGGCGACGGCCAACGTATCGAGCATCGATCGCTGCAGGTCGTCGAGATGTTCGGCGCGATAGAGGGCGAGATGCTGTGGCCCTTCGGCGAGCCGCGTCACGAAGTCATCGAGCCTCGAGACGTCACCCCCCATTCCGCTCATGAACGCCGATACGACGGCATCGCTCGCGAGGTACTCGCGAATGGCGGCGGCGGCTCGTTCGGACAGATCGATCGTCTCGTCGACCGGAACCGTCGCGACGTCGCCGACGAACACCATGGCGCCCGGCGGCTTCTCCCACGCCCCTTCGGGGGTGAGCGCCTGCAAGGGATCGCTGTACACGTATTGCGCGAAGTGCCGAATCAGGTCTCGGTCTTCTACGGAGGCGCTGCCGGGTTCGACGACGATGAGGAACGCCGGGTGGAGTCGCACCATCTCCGTCCAGAGTCTGGCGACGGCGTCGAAGCGTACTGCGCGAGCTTCGGCCTCCATCGACTCTACCGCTTCGGCGAGGCGCATCACGCGCGGGGTCAAACCCGTGGACTGGTCGAGCCGAAGGAGGTGCTGCTGGACGAGCGTGGCGAAGGAGTGATCGACTCGGGCGTCGAAGACGACGGCATCCGCGGAAGTGCCGAGCCCTGCCCGAATGTCGCGGAGCGACCGGGTGACGACGTTCGGCGAGACGCCAACGAGCCGCAAACACCCGCCCGAAGCCGCCAGCAGGCGGTTCGCGAGGTCTTTTGCATCGAAGCTCGTCGTCGTGGTGTCTGGTCGCGTCATAGGAGCTCGGTGAGGCCCGTTTGGAGCGGACATCATGGTAGCGGGACTGCGGCTATTTTCAACGGCCTACATACATATCAGTTCGAACCCGACATTTCCACACATGTAGGTGTTCGCCTCACTCGCCCGAGGTGCTGGACGCGGAGCGGGGTCGGGAACACGCGTATGACGACGTCAGTCCGCGTTCGGCGGCGTGCGTTCGATGACGATCGTGTTGATGAGGTCACCGGCCCCGACTTCGTCCATCGGGCCCTCGCACCGACCGAAGACGGTATGTCGGCCGTCGAGGTGCGGCGCGGGAGCCAGGGTGATGAAGAATTCGGCTCCCCCCGTGTTCGGACCGTGATTCGCCATGGAGAGCACCCCGGGGCCGTCGTGCCGAAGCGTCGGGTCGAATTCGTCGGGGATCGAGTAGCCCGGTCCCTCGCCGTCGTTGCGACGCCCCGCCTGGATGATGAATCCGGGCTCGACGCGATGGAACGGGAGCCCATCGTAGTAGGGTGCCCGTACGATCTCGTCAGTGGAGTCGTCGCGCCACTCCCCTTCCCCGCTGGCGAGGCCAGCGAAATTGGCGACCGTGATCGGCGCTCGGTCTTGGAAGAGTTCGCACGAAATGCGCCCCTTCGTGGTCTCGATGAAGGCGCGCGACGGGACGCCGAGGTCTGGCGCGGCCTCGCGCGAGGCCGTGGCGTCCACGCTCGCGACCGGCGCCGCCGGCGTCTTTTCGGCGGACCGGTTGCACGCTCCCGTCGCGACGACGAGTGCGACGAATAGTGATGTGCTAGTTGCTGAGCGCATCGACCGGGTTGGCGCTGAACTTCATGTTGAGGATCAGTTCGTACTCGGCGGCCCCCTTCGGCGGGAACATGTCGCCCTCTTCGATGTCTTTGTCGCCGTAAGGAATCGCCGTGAATTTGAGCTCCTTGAGAAGCTCACTCTGCTTGTCCTGGGATTCCTGCTCGACTTCGGCCTGCCCCTCGGCCTCCATGCCCGCGGCGACTTCCGGGAGGGTCGCGACGAGGAAGGCGGATTGTGCCTCGATGTTGTCGGAGGTGAACGCGGCGAAATGAATCTCGATCTCGGGGGTGGGGACGTTGAGGTCGTTCGGCATCACTTTGTAGTCGATCGATTCGATCTCGACGCGCTTGAGTCGCGACGCGACCTCCTCCAGCTCCATCGATCCGGTGGCTTCGATGATGTCGATGGGGAGCGGAACTTCGAATGGGGGAAGGTCGACGGTGCGGGGTGAGGGCATCGGCTCGGCGTCACAGTCCTCGTTCGGCGGGCAGAGTTTGGAGCCGTCGAGCGTGAACGTGATCGGGACGGACTCCTTGACGATCACGTCGAGCGGATCGTCCTCGGGGTCGTCGGAGAAGAGCCCGCACCCGCTCAGGGTGGCGAGGGCGATCGGCGCGAGAATCCAGGTCAGCTTTCGTTGAAACATTCGAGTTCTCCTTCAGGTTGACAGCTACGCCTGCGTTTTTCGACGTGTCCAACGCGACGCGGGTTTCTTGGGTTCGCCTTCGGCATCGGGTGCCGATTTCTCGCCGGCTGGAGGGTGCTCGTGCTCCTCCGCGGGCTCGTGTTCGTCATCGTCGGCGTCGCGTTTCACGCGCACGGTGTTCTTCACACTCGGGACGACGCGCTCTTCGTTGGGGATGAAGCGTATCTCGGTGCGAATCTCGAACGAAAGGGTGGTGAGAATCTTGGCGACTTCACCGCCGAAGTCGACGTTCTCGAGAAAGACGCGGACTTCCTTGGAGACGATGCGCAAGATCCCGCGTCTGGTGGCGTCGACCTGGCCGAGCACGTAGCCGACGACTTCCCGAGGCAGCTTCTTTTCGCCGAGCACGGCTCGCAGCCCCTCGTCGGAGACGAGCAGATTGCCCATCGTGCGCTTCACGATATCGGGGATCAGCCCTTCGAGGCCCTTGAGGAGGCGCGATGCCTCCTCCTCGGGGATGTCTTCCCACCCTTCGGCCTCGTACTCGGTCTCGTAGGCGAACGACTCTTCGTCGTGGCCTTCGGCTGGTTTTTCTTCCTCACTCATGTGGTCGCTCTGCGAACGTCGGGCCCGCTATCTTTGGAACGTCGCCTGCCGGGCGGGGCCGACGGAGACGATGTCGATGGGGACGCCGACTCTCTCCTCGACGCCCTCGACGAATTTCTGCGCCGGTTTCGGCAGGTCCTCGAAGCGAGTCACCTCGGTGATGTCTGCCTTCCACCCCTCGAAGTCTTCCCACACTGGCTTCACGCGGTCGAGTACCCTCCAGTCGTGAGGAGGTTCGTCGAAACGCTCGCCGGTTTCGGGGTCGTCGTAGGCCGTCGCGACTCGGATTGTACCGAGGCCGGAGAGCACGTCGAGTTTGGTCATCGCGAGAGAGGTCATTCCGTTCACCCGCGCGGCGAACTGCAGCGCAGCGAGGTCGAGCCACCCGCAGCGCCGGGGGCGGCCGGTGGTGGAGCCGAACTCCGCCCCCGCCCGTCGCAACTCCTCACCGGTCTCGTCGAGCAGCTCCGACGGGAACGGCCCCTCCCCGACGCGGGTGCAGTAGGCCTTGGTGATCCCGACGACGTGGTCGAGATCGCGAGGAGCGAGGCCCGTCCCGACGCAGACGGATGCCGCGACGGTGTGGCTCGAAGTGACGAAGGGGTAGGTACCGAGGGCGACGTCGAGCAAGGTTCCCTGCGCTCCCTCGAACAGCACGTTGGCTCCGTCGTAGACGGCGTCGCGGACGAGCTTGTTCGCCTCGCGAATCCAGGGGTCGAGCTTCTCCCCCCATCCGAGGTACTCCTCGAGGATGTCGTCGGCCGAGTGTTCGTCGATGCCGTGGGCGCGAGCGAGCGCATTCTTCTCGAAGAGATTGCTCTCGAGCTTGGCGCGCAGCGCTTCCTCGTCGAGGAGGTCGCCGAGCAGGACGGACCTGCGCCCGACACGGTCTTCGTAGCAGGGACCGATGCCGCGACCGGTCGTGCCGATCTTGGTTCCTCGCGCGGCGGATTCTCGCGCCACGTCGAGGGTCCGGTGGTACGGCATGATGACCGAGCATTCCGACCCGAGCGTCAACTGCTGGTCGTCGTCGATGACGCCGCGGTCGACGAGCGCCTCGATCTCGCGCCAGCAGACCCGGGGGTCGACCACGACCCCGGAGGCGAGCACGCATCTTGTCCCCTTGCGGAGAATTCCGCTCGGGATGTGGTGCAAGACTGTCTTCTCATCCCCGATCACGAGTGTATGGCCGGCGTTGTTGCCGCCTTGAAAGCGGACGACCCAGTCGGCCTCTGCGGCGAGGATGTCGACGACTTTCCCCTTTCCTTCGTCTCCCCACTGCGCTCCGATGACGACGGTCGTGCTCATTTCAGATCCCGTGGTTGGTGAGAATTTCGAGGGCGGCGCCGACTGCGGCGCCGGGGCTCACTACGTGCCCGAGGTCCCCGAGCGCCGACTCGAGCGCCGACAGGGCGACGACGACGTCGGAACGGTCTGCATGGCCCATGTGTCCGATACGGACGAGGTGCGGTTTCAGCTGCTCCTGTCCTCCCGCGACGGTGATCCCGTAATGGTCGCGCAGCCGCGCGACGAGCTCGGGGGCGGAGACGCCGTCGGGGACGGAGAGGGCCGACACACCGTGGGCCGGGCGCGCGGGGAAGACGGTCATCCCCGCGGCGACTCCGCCGGCGCGCGTCGCTTCAGCGAGCGCGGAGTGTCGTTCCCAGATCCCTTCGAGCCCCTCCTCGCGCATCGACCTCAGGACGTCCTGCAACCCGATGACGAGGGAGATGGCGGGGGTGAAGGCGGTCTGTCCGGCGCGCTGTTTCGCGCGTTCCCGCGTGAGGTCGAAGTAATAGCGTGGATGTCCGTGAGTCTCGGCGCGCCGCCAGGCCTTGTCGCTGACGGCGACGAAGGCGAGCCCGGGCGGAATGCTGAACGCCTTCTGCGATCCCGACACCATCACGTCGATCCCGAGCTCGTCCATCGGCAGCGGGTGAATGCCGACGGCGGTGATGCCGTCGACCGCGAAGAGGACGTCGGGGAACTCCCGCATCACCTCGGCGATCGCCTCCATCGGGTGGTAAACGCCCGTCGATGTCTCGCTCGCCGAGATCGTGAGCATCGCGGCTTCGGGGTGCTCTTGGAGGACGGCGCGGATCGCTTCGGGATCTGCGGGCTGGCCCCATTCTACGGCGATCTCGACCGCCTCCATGCCGAACGCGGACGCCATTTCGCCCCATCGCTCGCCGAATTTCCCGCCGCTCACGAAGAGGACTTTTTCGCCGGGGGACGTGAACGTCGACATCGCAGACTCGAAGCCGCCGGTTCCGCTGCAGGTCAGGGCGAGGACGTCCCCCTCGGTCTGGTGGGCCCACTGTAGGCCTTCGAGCACTTCGCCGAAGATCTCCTTGAAGGCGGGACCACGGTGGTGGACCAGACTGGCAGCCATGGCGAGGCGTGCCGACTCGGGAACCGGGGTCGGCCCCGGCGCGATCAGGTGGCGTTTCAACATGTCTCTCACGGAAAGGGCTCGTCTCTGCGGTACTCCGCGGGGCGATCTCTGTCAATCGCGTGACGGGAGAACCGAGGTTGGCGTTCGAAGTTCACTGCCGGTTGCCCGCACCAGACGTAGGGTTCGGGGCCGTCGCCGAGAAACTTCGCAACGGAAGAGCCGACGTCCCGATAACGGGGGTGGAGGTGAACCGATGACGAAGCAACATGAACAACTATCGACACGAAACAAGGAAAAGGCGCGCCGCGAGGCGGTGGGGCGTTGGAAAGCGGCTCAGGGCGACCACCGGAAGTACGGGTCGGTCGAGTCCTGGGCCCCCGAGGACGACCCGGATGCGATCGTGCCGTTCGAAGACGGATACCCGCCCGGGCTCCTGGATCTCGACACTCCCGGGGTGCTCTTCGTCCGCGGCGAGCTGCCGGTGGCCGATCGGCCCGCGCTCGCCGTGGTGGGATCGCGGGCAGTCGACGCGGAGGGCGTGCGGCTGACCAAGAAGCTCGTTCGTGAGCTGTCGCAGGCGGGGTTGACGATCGTGAGCGGCGGCGCGATCGGGGTGGACTGGTGGGCGCACCGAACGGCGCTCGACGCCGGCGGGTCGACCGTCGCCTTCCTCCCGTCGTCGCTTTCGGCGCCCTCCCCGGCGCGAAACCGCGACCTCTTTGCCGAGATCGCACAGCGGGGCGCGCTCTGCTCGGAGTACCCGGAAGGCGTGAAAGTCCGCCGCTACCACTTTCATCGGCGTAATCGGCTCATCGCGGCGTTCTCCGACGCGGTTCTGGTGGTCCGCGCGAAAGAGAAGAGCGGCACGATGTTGACGGCCCGAGCGGCGCTCGATCTCGGGCGCCCTCTCCTGGTCCTTCCCGGTTCCCCCGAGGACGAGACCGCGATGGGTTGCATCCGACTGATCCAACAGAATGCGACCTGCGTCGCGAACGCGGCGGACATCCTCGATGCGCTCGGCCTCCGCGAAAGATCGACGTCGGGAACGTCGATGGACCGTCCGTTGGTCGGCGTGAGCGACGAGGCGCGAAAGATTCTCGCCCTCATGGACACAGAGATGCACGTCGACGAAGTCATTCGCACCGGGGGGGTGGATGCCGGGAAGGCGGCGGCATTGCTCCTCGAGCTGCAGCTCGCCGGGGCGGCGAGGAAGCTGCCGGGGGGGAACGTCTGGAAACGTACGTGATTTGTGCTCGCTTCTCGTGTTGCCCAATGTACGCGCCATTTTCTATACTCCCCCACGACAGGGCAGTATGTTGGAACCTGCCTTATCCCACTACGGAACGTCCTCATGAAACTCGTCTGCGCCGGAATGACGGATGTTGGAAGTGCCCGCGAGCACAACGAGGACGACTTCTACCTCTCGGACGGTGAGGAAGCCCTCTGCGTCGTGGCCGACGGAATGGGCGGTCACCGGTCCGGTGAAGTCGCGAGCGCCATGGCTATCAAGGCGATCGTCGAGTTCTACCGCGAAACGCTGGACGGAGCCGATGGAGAGGAAGTCGTCGACGACGACGGGACCCCCCGCCCCGTCGACGAGTACCGGCTGATCCGGGCCATCCAACTCGCCAACAACGCCGTATTCACCGCCGCGAGCGAGAGCGAACTTTACCGCGGCATGGGGACGACCATCGTCTCCGGATTCTTCACCGAGAAAGGCGTCTACCTCGCGCACATCGGCGACTCCCGAGCGTACCGGTTTCGCGACGGCAAGCTGCAACAGCAGACCGAAGACCATTCGCTCGCCAACGAATACGTCCGGATGGGCATCCTCGCTCAGGAGGACGTCGAGCACTTCCCGTACAAGAACGTCATCACGCGCGCTTGCGGGCTGACCGACGAGGTCGAGGTCGACGTCACCTTCCGCGAACTCCAGGAAGGGGACCTCTTCATCCTCTGCTCCGACGGGCTGACCGACATGGTGCCGGACCGTCAGTTGACCGAGCTCCTGAAGACCTCGGAAGACCTTGAAGAGCTCTGCGAGCTGTTGGTTCAGAAGGCGAACGAGAACGGCGGCGCCGACAACATCACGGTCATCATCGCGCGCGTCGAAGAATAACGGTCATTTCCGCGCCGGCTCCAGCACCGCCGGGTCGAGCACCTTTTCCCCATACAACCACTCGTAGGCCGCGTAGCTGCCGATCACGCGCTTGGTGTAGTCGCGCGTCTGCAGCCGCGGGATGTCTTCGATGAAGAGCGCCGGGTCGTCGTTGGCGAGGGTCCGCAACCAGCTCGAGACCGCACCGGACCCGGCGTTGTACGACGCGACGATGAGCAGCGGATGCCCGTCCCATCGTTTGCCGAGCCAGAAGAGGTGGTCGACGCCGACTCGAACGTTGACATCGGGCGTACGAAGTCGCTCCGGGGTCGCGGCACCGTCGATGTCGTCGTCGTGGCCGAGCGCGGTACGAGGCATGAGCTGCATGAGTCCCAGCGCGCCGGCGTACGATTCGATGTCGGGGATGAACGACGACTCCTCCCGCATGATCGCGCGTGCGAGCCCCGGCAGGACGTGACGCTCGCCCGCCTGCTCGGTCTCCGCGACCACCGCAGCCTCCACCAGCTCACCGAAAGGGTCGGGCCACGCGAGGGACCATTGTACTCCCCGGGCATCGAGCGGCTCGCCCCACGGTCGACCGGCGATTCGGCGACGGACGATGTTGTGACTGACGGGATAGCGCCCTGCCCGGTCGTAGACATACGCGACCCGCCACCTGTCGTCGTCCGATTTCTGGGCGACCGTCCCCGCGTAGGCCGCGGCGAACTCGATGCTGCGTTCGCTCAGCCGTCCCAGCCCGCCGGCATTCCAGCGAGGACCATCCAGCCACACGGGGCGCGCCCCCACCGGCGGCGAATCGAGCGGCGGCGGAGCGCCGCCGGCCGCGACGATGCGCATTCGAGACATGTATCCGTAAAAGCTCCACGGATACTTCGTCCATGCGCGAGACCAGCTCCCCGCGGCACCTTCCGAATCCTTCAGGGCGGCGAGCGACATCCCGACGAAGTACTCGAGCCGCCCCTGGCTGTAATACTGGTCATCGTGTTCCGGAAGGTCGAGCGCCGCGACGGCATCGACGAACTCACGGTACTTCTTCTCGCGGTAGAGCGGCTCCAAGGTCTCCCAGACGATCTCGCCGAGCATGTC
>CAYPJU010000079.1:0-20393 GCA_964411125.1 uncultured Bradymonadales bacterium
GCGGGGACGCCGCTCCACCGAGTCTTGTTTCTCCCGCTCCACCGAGTCTTGTTTCGCGCTCCGAGAGCGGCGGGGACGCCGCTCCACCGATAGAGCGGCCCTCGGGCTGTGGCGGCGACGAAAACCATGCTAAATCTGACGAATGGCGATTTTCGGACGCGATTCTACGACGTTCCGCAACTGGGCGGGGACGGTCGAGGTGACCCCGGAGCGGTTCCTGCGCCCGAGTAGTGAATCGGAGGTCGCGGACATCGTGCGCGAGGCGTACCGGCGCAAGGGGCAGGTGAAGGTCGTCGGGGCGGGCCACTCGTGGAACGACGTGGCGGCGAGCCGCGACACGATGCTCAGCCTCGACGCGCTCGACGCCGTCCTCGACGTGGACCACGCGACGCGGCAGGTGACGGTGCAGGCCGGCATCCGGCTGAAGGACCTCATCGAGGAGCTCGACGTGCGTGGGCTGGCGCTCGACAATCTCGGGTCGGTCACCGAGCAGAGCCTCGCGGGGGCGATCTCGACCGGGACCCACGGGACCGGGCTGGCGCACGGGGCGCTCCCGACCCAGATGGTGCGGTTTCGGATGGTCAACGGGCAGGGGACCCTGATGGACGTCGATCCCGACACCGCGCCGGCCCTCTTTCACGCGGCGAGCGTCGGGGTCGGGGCGCTCGGGATCATCACCCAGATCACCCTGCAGGCCGAGGCTGCCTACGACATCGAAGAGCGGTCGTGGGCCCTGCCGTGGGACGAGGCGCTCAACCAGGCGCAGAAGCTCTGGGAGTCGCACTCACGGGTCAAGTTCTGGTGGCTCCCGCACACCGAGATGGTCCAGGTCTACACCTACGAGAAGACCACGCGGCCCCGGCAGCCGGCGAGCGCGTTCGAACAACGGCTCGACCGCTTCATGAACGACCGCGTCTTCGGGGCGATCCTCGGGATCGGGCAGAAGATCCCCTCGGCGGTGCCGACGCTGAACAAGCTCGTCGGCGCGAGCTACTTCAAGGCCTACGAACGCGTCGACCGCTACGACCGCTGCCTGGCGCTGGCGATGCCGCCCGCGCACCTCGAGAACGAGTACGGCATCCACGTCGACGACACGGTCGAGGTGATGGACCGCGTGCACTCCCTCGTGGAGGGGGGCGGTTACTCGGTCGGGTTCATCAACGAAGTTCGGTTCGTCCGGGCCGACGAGAACTGGCTGAGCGGGTCGTACGGACGCAACTCGTGCCAGTTCGGGGCGTACACCCCCGACGGGCGCGACGCGCGGGCGTACCTGGAGGGGGTCGAAGACATCGCCTACGAGCTCGGCGGGCGCCCCCACTGGGGGAAGGATTTCCACGCCGACCCCGGTCATCTGCGGGAGGTCTTCCCGCGGTTCGACGACTTCTGCGAGCTGCGGCGCGAGCTCGACCCCGCCGGTGTCTTCGCGAACGACTTCGTGACGCGCGTCTTCGGCCCCTGACCTATCGGTCCGGGCACTCCAGCCCGTGTTCGCGCACGTTCACGGTATCGAACCAGTAGCAGGCTCGCATGACGTCGCCCTTTCCGCGGTACGCTTCGCCGAGCATCCGGGCGCAGAACGACTTCTCCACCGCCCACTCGCGGCACGCGGCGATCATCTTGTTGTAGTCCTGCGACATGTAGGCAGTCAGGGCGACGGACTTCGCGACCGCGAACGACTTCAGCTTCATCGTCTCGATCTCGACGTGTTTGGGCGGCGGTTTGGTGATGTTCGGCTTCTCGTCGTCGCCGAGCGGCGTGTCTTTTGGTTTCGGCGGCGGTTTTGCGATCGGCTCGACCTTCGCCTTCGGTGGTGGGGGCGAATCGACATCGATCTCGGTGGGCTCTTCCCTTTCTGCTGCGGGGGGCGTCGGCACCACGGGCTCGGTCGCCACCTCGGCGACCTCCTCGGCACCTTCCGCCTCGCCGGCGAACGTGCCGCTCTCGTTGAGGAAGTAGATCGCACCGAGCGCGGCGAGAACGGCGACGAGCGCCACGACGATCCCGAGCGGAGCTCGCTCCCTCGTCGACCCGAGCCCCTCAACCGACTGAAGATCCGCGATCACCTCGGCGCAGCTCTGGTACCGCTCGCGTTTGTCCTTCTCGAGCATCTTGTCGATGACGCGCCGCATCGATCGCGGCACCACGACGTCGCGCGGCCACGCGAACGCGACAGGCGCGAGCTGTTCACGAACGATCCCCGACCGGCTCTCGGAGCCGATCGGCGAGGCTCCGGTCAGCAGCTCGAACGCGACGAGCCCCAGCGAATAGATGTCGCTCGTCGCCTCGAGGCGCGACCCCGAGATCTGCTCGGGCGACATGTAGCGCGGCGTTCCGAGGACGATGCCGGCTGTCGTCAGCCCCGTGCTCTCGTCGCCGTCGTCTTCGATCGACTTCGCGATACCGAAGTCGAGGAGCTTCACGAGGTCACCGACGTGCATGTGCCGGTACACCATGATGTTGGCGGGCTTGATGTCACGATGCAGGACGCCGCGTTCGTGGGCCTCCTGCAACGCGGAGCAGACCTGGATCAGGATCTGCTTCACCCGGTTCGCCTCGAGCGGCCCGCGTTGCTCCAGCATGTCGTGCAGGTCGATGCCGTCGACGAACTCGAAGACCAGGTAGAGCGAGCCGTTCGAGGCTTCGTCGAACTCGTAGAGGCGGACCGTATGCTCGTTCTGCAGCCCGGCGAGGAGGTTCGCCTCTCGCTCGAACCGCTGGCGGAGCTTCGTCCCCTTCTGCCAGTGTTCCTCGCCCTGCATGAGGATCTTGAGGGCGACGATGCGCTGCGTCTGGACGTCGCGCGCCTTGAAGACGGCCGCAAACCCCCCTTCCCCGATCAAGGAGTCGATCAGGTATCTGTTCTCGAACAGCGTTCCGGGGGTGGGCATCTGCGCCATGGCGGCATGGTACTATCGGACGGGGCTCCTACGCCAGAAACGGCGCGGGTCGAATCTGCGAGCGGCTAAGTCCGGGTCAGGTCGACGATCGCGAGGCCGAGAGGGGTCTGGCCGGTACCCCGACGACCGTCTTTCCGTCGTCGACGTCGGCGATGACGACGCTGCCCGCGCCGACGGTCACGCCAGCTCCGATCTTCACGCCCTGGATCACGGTCGCGCCGATGCCGACGTGGGAGCCTTCCCCGACGACGCAGTCCCCGCCGACGACCGCGCCGGGCGCCACGTGCGCGTAGGGTCCGACGACCGTGTCGTGTTCCACGATCGCACCGGTGTTGACGATGCTCCCCGCTCCGATGACGGCGTCGGGGTTGACGATCGCGCCCGCGAGCACCTGAGCCCCCGCCTCGATTCGAGCGGACGGCGCGACGATGGCGCGCGGGTGGACGATCGGGGGCAGCTCGAACCCGGCATCGACGGCGCGCTTCATGAGCCGGGCGCGCGCGCCCGAAGCCCGCACCATCCCGATCGCGACGAACGCGAACTCCCACCCCGATGCCGCCAGCCCCGGAAGGTCGTCGTCGGTGCCCAGGACGTCCACGGCGTCGGAGAGGTCTGCCGGAGCGACGACCCAGCCGCCGACCGAATCCCCCGATGCCTCGATCGCCGCTCGTACCACCTTCGCGTGGCCCCCCGCGCCCAGCCCGATGTATCTCTTCGCCATCGTCACTCCCTGTCGCCTCGCATCGCGCGCCGGCTCGCGTCGGGGCACTTTCGGGTTGTACCGGCCCGCGGAGTCGCTGTCACGGAATGCGGCCGGGCCTCGACGAACCGTGAGGCGCAGGCGTTCGGTTCGCGCTCTGTGCTCTGCGCTCCGCCGCGGGTGTGGTAAACCTCTGGGGCAACTTCGACAATTGGGACGTACGCATGAAGATTGGGATTCCTCGTGAGGTAGATCCCGGCGAAACGCGTGTCGCGGCCACCCCGGAGACGATCGAGCGCTTCGCCGCTCTCGGATTCGAGTGCGTCGTCGAGCGCGGCGCCGGCGCCGGGGCGCGATTTCGCGACTCGAGCTACGAGAAAGCGGGGGCGACGCTGGTCGACCGCGCCGCTGTCTGGAACGCCGACCTGGTCGTGAAGATCCGGCCGCCGACCGACGAAGAGGTCGGGCTGCTGGCGGACGGCGGGATGCTGCTGGGGATGATCTGGCCCGCCCAGAACGAAGCGCTGCTCGAGAAGCTACAGGCGAAGAACGCCACGGTGTTCGGGCTCGACTGCATCCCGCGCATCTCGCGCGCTCAGGCGATGGACGTGCTCAGCTCGATGGCGGCGATCGCGGGTTACCGCGCCGTCGTCGAGGCCGCGAACGGCTTCGGGCGCTACATGTCGCAGCAGTTCACCGCGGCGGGATCCACCCCGCCCGCCAACGTCCTCGTCATCGGCGCCGGCGTCGCGGGGCTCGCAGCGATCGCGACCGCGTCGTCGATGGGGTCGCGCGTCAAGGCGTTCGACACGCGCGAGGCGGTCAAAGAAGAGATCCAGAGCCTCGGGGGCGCCGTCCTCGAGCTCGATTTCGAAGAGTCGGGCGAGGGCGCCGGCGGCTACGCGAAGGTGATGAGCGAAGCGTTCATCCAGGCCGAGCGCGATCTCTTCGAAGAGGCGGCGCGCGAGACCGACATCATCGTCACGACGGCGATGGTACCGGGCAAACCAGCGCCGATGCTCATCACGAAACAGGCGGTCGAGAACATGCGCTCCGGGTCGATCATCGTCGACCTCGCCGCTCCTGCGGGCGGCAACTGCGAGCTGACGAGGCCCGACGAGATCGTCGAGCACGACGGCGTCCAGATCATCGGCTACACGAACCTCGTCGGCCGCCTGCCGGCGCATGCGAGCCAGTTCTTCGGCCGCAACGTCGTCAACCTGCTGAAGCTGATGAAGGCCGACGCCGACGCCGAGTTCGTCATCGACGATGAGGACGACGTCGTGCGTGGTGTCCTCGTGCTGCGGGGCGGCGAGATGATGTGGCCCCCTCCGCGCCTCGAGCCGACCCCGCCGAAGAAGGCGGAGGAGCCCGCGCCGGTGGAGGTCGCGACGAAGAAGCCGAAGCCGCCACCGAGCAAGGTCCCCCAGGCGGTCGGCGCCGGCTTAGGGCTCGCGCTGCTGCTGGCGATCGGCGCCTACGCTCCCCCCGAGTTCGTGCAGCATTTCACCGTCTTCGTGCTCGCCTGCTTCGTCGGATGGCAGGTGGTCTGGAACGTCGCTCCGGCGCTCCACACCCCGCTGATGAGCGTCACCAACGCGATCAGCGGCATCATCATCATCGGCGGGATTCTTCAGGCGCTCGCGGGCGCTCAGACCGCCGTGCTGGTGCTCGCCGTCGCCTCGATTCTCGTGGCGAGCATCAACATCTTCGGCGGGTTCCTGGTGACGCAGCGGATGCTGAAGATGTTCCGCGGAGGTTCCGATGCCTGATACGCTCCTGACCGTCGGTTACCTCATCGCAGCCGTCCTCTTCATCCGCAGCCTCGGCGGCCTGTCGCAGCAGCGCACGGCGCGCCGCGGCAACCTCTACGGCATGATCGGGATGGGGCTCGCGCTCCTCCTCACGTTCGCCCAGGGCCTGGAGTTCGCCTGGATCTGGGCGCTGCCGGCCCTCGCCGTCGGCGCTGCGATCGGCTGGGCGGCGGCATCGCGCGTGGCGATGACCTCGATGCCCGAGCTCGTCGCGATCCTCCACAGCTTCGTCGGTCTCGCCGCGGTGCTGGTGGGATTCGCTACGTTCCTGGCTCCGGCCGAAGCCGCGACGCAGGCTGCCGCCAACATCCACATGGTGGAGATCTTCGTCGCGATCGCGATCGGCGCGATCACGTTCACCGGGTCGATCATCGCGTGGGCCAAGCTGCGCGGAACGATCGGCGGCTCGCCGCTTCTGGTCCCGGGGCGCCACTTCGTGAACCTCGTGATGGTCGTCGGATTGTTCGCCATGGGCGCGATGTTCGTCCAGGCGGGCCACCACGGCGAGATGGCGCTCACGCTGCTCTACGTGAACGCAGCGATCTCGGCCATCCTCGGCATCCACCTGGTGATGGCGATCGGCGGTGCCGACATGCCCGTCGTCGTCTCGCTCCTGAACAGTTATTCGGGCTGGGCTGCGGCCGCCGCCGGTTTCATGCTCGGCAACGACCTGTTGATCGTCACCGGCGCGCTCGTCGGATCTTCGGGCGCCATCCTCAGCTACATCATGTGCCGAGGCATGAATCGCTCGATCTGGAACGTCGTCTTCGGCGGCTTCGGCACGGGCGACAAGAAGGGCGCCGCCCCGCGCGAAGCGGTCGACCAGGGCGAGGTCTATGCGGCCGAGGCCGAGGAAGTCGGCGACGCTCTGAAGCGGGCGAAACGCGTCGTCATCATCCCCGGCTACGGCATGGCGGTCGCGCGAGCCCAGCACGCCGTCAGCGAGCTGACCCGCAAACTGCGGGAGAACGGATGCGAGGTCTACTTCGGCATCCACGAAGTCGCCGGTCGCATGCCCGGCCACATGAACGTGCTCCTCGCCGAGGCGGACATCCCCTACGACATCGTGCTGGAGCGCGAAGAGGTGAACCCGAAGATGGACGGCTGCGACGTCGCGCTCGTCATCGGCGCGAACGACATCGTGAACCCCGAGGCGCTGGTCGACGAGTCATCGCCCATTTACGGCATGCCGCAGCTCGAAGTGTGGGATTCCAAACGCGTCGTCGTCTTCAAACGCGGCATGTCGACCGGCTACGCCGGCGTCCAGAACCCGCTCTTCTTCCGCGAGAACACCTGGATGTACTTCGGCGACGCCCGCGATACCGTAGACGCGCTGTTACCTCACGTATGAGCCCCACCCAACCCCGTGCTTACGCACGGGGCTACACCGCCGCTACGCGGCGGATGCCCGCTGACGCGGGCGGCGTCGGTCGAGGGCGTGGAGGGGGCGCGGCGCGGAGGTCCGCACCCCGTGAGCCGGAAAGGGGGCGAAGCTCCGGCGCTGCCGCTGCCTGCGTGAGCAGGCGCTCTCGGGAAGCGAGCCGGAAACGGGCGGTGCTCCGGCGCTGCCGCTGCCTGCGTGAGCAGGCGTGCTCGCGAAGCGAGCCGGTCACCGCACGCGCGAGCGTGCGGCGTTTGCACCTCCCCTACCTCCGCTACACAAAACCTCCACGACATTTGGACCGCCCGTCACCCACCGCTGCAACCGCGTCACGTAGCCTCCGATCGTCACCCAAACCCCCGGAGGTTCCATGAAACGCTTTCGACTCGCCGTTCTCGTCATCGCCACACTGCTCGCCACCGGCGGGCTGTACACCTACGCTGAACAGCTCGACGACGAGCACGAGGCGCTCGTGGCCGACCGGGTCGAGGTCGTGAAGGCGTCGAGGTCGCTCGACGCCGGGGCGGTGCTCACGAAAGATCGCCTGACCACCGAGAGGGTGCCGCGAAAGTTCCTCCCCCCGAACCCGCTCCTCGAGAGCGAGCTCCACATCTACCTGGGCACGCCCCTCGCCACGAACGTCGAGGAGGGGGCGTTGCTGCTGACCACCGACTTCAACGCATCGGCATTGCCGGGGCCATCGAGCGCGTCGAGCGGCGAGTTCGACGCGAACGGCCGGCTCGTGGTGAAGACCGCGAACGTGACGCTTCAGGCGGACGATCCAGCGGCGGTCGCGATCGACTTCGGGCGTCGCGTCGAAGGCGCGGGAGGCTTCGTGGTCACGAGCACGGTGCAGCAGAAAGGGACCGAATCGAGCGCCGAGCTCACGGCGCGCGTCCCGACCGCCCGCTACGACGCGACGCTCGATGCGCTTCGAAAGAACGGCGAGCTGCTCAACGAGCAGCTCACGGGGACCGACGTCACGAACAAATGGATCGACCTCGACGCGGAGCTCCGAGCGGAGCGCGACCTCGAGAAGCGCATCCGCCCGTTCCTGGAAGAGGCGACGTCGCTCGACCAGATCTTGAAGGTGCACGAGCAGGTGAAACGCATTCAGATGAACGCCGACATGGTGGAAGGACGCCGCGACGCACTGCGCTCCAGCGAGGCGATGTCGACCGTGAAGCTGACGGTCTACGCCACGCCACCCGCCGAACCGACCGTGGACCGCCTTGCGCCGATCAAACGTGCCTTCAGCGACTCGGGCGATGTCGTCGTCTCCTCGGTCGCAGCGATGGTTCGGGTGTTCGCGTGGCTGGTCCCGATTCTCTTCATGTTCGGGCCGATCGCTATCGTCTCGCTCCTCGTGTGGCGTCGCTTCGGGGCTGCTTCCGCGCGGGTGGGGTAGGGGGCGACCGGCTCGCTGTCGCTCGCAGGGTGGTCGTGCGACCGATCCCCGGGTTTGACGCCTGCGGCGTCTGCACCCGGGGCTGTGCCGCGCTTCGCGCGGGGGGCGCTTCGCGCCACCGAAAGCCCCTACCCGCTACCCGCTACCCGCTACCCGCTACCCTCCGCCGGCCCGGGCACGATCACCGTCGCACACTTCGGATTGCGCAGCATTCGTGTCGAGACCGAGCCGAGCACCAGCCGCCCGAGTGCGCCGCGGCCGTGGGTGCCGAGGACGATCATGTCGGCGTCGTGCGCTTCGGCGGCCGAGCGCAGGGCTTCGGCGGGGGAGCTCTGGTCGATGACGACCCGCCCGGAATAGCCGCTGGCGTCGACCAACTCCTGGATCGTCGAACGGCGGTCTTCCGTCAGAATCTCCAGGTTCGGAATGTAGTTCGCGGTCGGCTCGAAGTCGGGGGAGAGCGCCGACACGCCGAGTGCGTGCACGACCGTCAGATCGGCGTTCGTGCGGCGGGCCATCGTCTGCGCCCATTCGAGCGCTCGGCGTGAACAGCGCGACAGGTCGACGCCGCACACGATGCGCTGCGGCGGCGGCATCGGCGCGCCCTGCGGGACGAAGATCGTCGTGGTCGACAGGTGCTGGCTGAGCTGGCGCGCGGTGTTGCCGAAGAGGACCGACTGGACCGCGCCGCGGCCCGTCGTCCCGGCGACGAGCAGATCGATGCCGAAGTCGTCCACGAACCGCTCGATCTCGCGGGCGACCGGCCCGACCGCGACCAGCACTTTGCGTTCGTCGGGCGTGTCGTCGTCGGACAAGGTCTCGCGCGCGAAGAGCTTGGTCGCCTCCGTCGCGCGACGCAGCACGTTCTCGTGGATCTCGTCGGGGGTCTCGAAGAGGGCGCTCCACAGCTCCTGGTCCCCCAGGTCGTCGACGACGTGGGCGACGACGAGAGGCTCGTCATGCAGCGACGCGTATCTTGCGGCCCAGCGGACGGCGGGGCGCGAGTGGTCGGAGAGGTCGGTTGCGGCCAGGATCGTCATGATGGTTCTCCCTCGGTTTGCGACACTTTCAACGGTACGTACGGCGAAGAAAAGGACGAACGGAAGATGTCACCGAAACGTCACCCTTCGTCTTCTTCTCGGTACGCGTTCAGCTTGTATTGCACCTTTCGCTGGCTGATCCCGAGAATCTCGGCGGTCTCGGCGGTGCTGCCGCCGGTGGCGCGGTACGTCTCCATGATCGCGTAGCGTTCCAGGTCGGCGAGCGTCGAGCCGGGGATTCTCAGATCGGCGTTGGCCCCTCCGAAGACACCGCGAAGCTGGGCGGGGAGGTGGGCGCGACGCAGGGTCGGTCCATCGGCGAGCACGACGGCGCGCTCGACGACGTTCTCGAGCTCGCGGACGTTCCCCGGCCAGTCGTAATGTTCCAGAACACCCATCGCTTCGGGGTCGACCTCGCGGATCTCCTTGCCGTTCTCGGCGGCGTACTTCGCGACGAAGTGGCGCACCAGCAACGGGATGTCCGAGCGCCGGACCCGCAGCGGAGGCGTCTCGATGTTGATCACGTTCAGCCGGTAGTAGAGGTCCTCGCGGAAGTTGCCCTCCCGCACCTCGCGGGCGAGGTCGCGGTTCGTGGCCGCGACGATCCGGACGTCGACTTTCAGGGTCTGGTTGCCGCCCACCCGTTCGAACTCGCGCGTCTGGAGGAACCGAAGCAGCTTGACCTGCGTCGCGGGCGTGATCTCGCCGATCTCGTCGAGGAAGAGCGTGCCGCCGTCCGCCATTTCGAAGCGCCCGCGCCTCATCTGTGCCGCGCCGGTGAACGCCCCTTTCTCGTGCCCGAAGAGCTCCGATTCCAGGAGCGTCTCGGGTAGCGCCGCGCAGTGGATCGAGACGAGGGGCTTCGCGGCCCGTTCCGACTGCTGATGAATCCGTCGCGCGACCAGCTCCTTGCCCGTGCCGCTCTCGCCGGTCACCAGGATGGTGGCGCGCGAGGTCGCGACCTGGTCCGCCATCCGCAGGACCTCCTCGAGGGGCTCGCTCTTGCCGATGATCGTGTCGGCCCGGCCCGACTTTCCGGCGCGCAGCTCTTCGAGCTCGCGCTGCATCTCGAGCCGGCGAACGGCCCGCTGGAGGATCATCGTGACGACATCGAAGTTGAGCGGCTTCGTGACGAAGTCGTCCGCGCCGAGCTTCATCGCGTCGACCGCGACGTCGACCGAGGCGAACGCCGTCATCACGACGACGGCGATGTCGGGAAACTCCGTGCGCGCCTGCGTGACCAGCTCGAGCCCGTCCATCAACGGCATCCGGATGTCGGTCAGCAGGACGTGCGGCGTCCATTCCCGCAAGACGCCGAGGGCTTTGAATCCGTCGGGGGCGTCGCGGACGTCGTAGCCGTCGTCGCGAAGCAGCGCGGTGAGGGCCTGCCGGGCACCTTGCTCGTCGTCGACGACGAGAATGCGGGGCGCGCGATGTCGGGGGTTCGGTTGATTCATCGTGTAGAGCGTGGGGGTCGGGGGAGTCGTATGACGAAGCACGCGCCTCCTCTGGATGCGTCGAGCTCGATTGTCCCCCCATGGGCTTCCACGATCTTTCGCACGATCGGCAGACCGAGGCCAGTGCCGGAAGCCTTGAGAGTAAAGAAGATATCGAACAGTTTGTGGGCTACCTCGCGCGGAATGCCGGGTCCGTCGTCGCAGACGCTGACGGTGGTCATTCGCGGCTCTTCGGCGACCGAGATCATGATGTGGCCGGCATCTTCCTCTCCCTCGAGCGCCTCGACGGCGTTCGCCACGAGGTTCAGGATCGCCTGACGAAGCCGGTCGGAGTCGGCGAAGAGCTCGGCACCGGCCGGCACATCGAGCTCCACCTCCACGCCCGCCGCCTCCAGCCGCGCCTCTTCGAACTGCCGCAGCTCGCCGAGAAAGCTCGTGGCGTCGACCCAGGTCGGTTCCACTTCGAGCGGCTTGGTGAAGTCCATGAGGTCACTCGTCAGCCCGGTCATGCGACGCACTTCGTCGCGCGCCGTGTCGACGATCTGCACCAGCGAACTCTCCTCGAGCTTGCTGAGACGACGTTCGAGGAGGGTCAGGTTGAGGCCGATCGAGTTGAGCGGGTTGCGGATCTCGTGGGCCAGGCCGGACGCGAGCGCGAGCGGCAGCTCGAGCTTGTGGCGCATCATCGAGTCCCAGTAGCTCTGCGTCATCAGCGTGAGCTCCAGGTCGAGGAGCCGCTCCACCGCTTCGGCGTGGTCGATGCCGAACCCGTCCGCCTCCCAGACGACACGGAGGAGGTGCCGTCGGATCACGTTCATCGCGCCCCCCATGAAGTGGGGCAGCAAGCCGACCCGCACGTGGACCTCGCCGATGCGCCGTCGCTTCTCGAAGTAGGCTTCGTCCCAGGGACCCTCCAGCCCTTCCATCAACCAGACTTCGAGCGTCCGGCGGAGACGCTCGATCTGCTCGGGACCTTCGAAGATCGTGCGGGTCCGCGGGTTGTCTTCGAGCGCCGTGTAGAAGGAATCGACGATCGCCGAGACGTGGGGCCGCGCGACGGGGGCGCATTCACGCAGGCGAGCCCCCACGTCGTCGTCGAAGCCCACATACTCTTTGAGTTCTTCGAAGAAGTAGCTGTCGCTCACGCGAGCCCGGGGACTTGGGTACCGTCCTCGGGTCTCGCCCCGAGAAGACGTTCTGGGAGTGTTCCACATACCGTTCATCACGCAACGCGTCCATCGATTCTCACAGGCTTAGCAAGATGTTGGCCAGAGATCGGAAGGCGCAAAACGTGCCGTATGCCGCGGGGTTGGGGGCGTTGGGCCGAGAGGGTCGTCCCCTCTGATGCGCAAGAAACGCGCGACGGAGCCTTGTGGCGCAAATATTGCGCAGGATTGCGCAGGGGCGTCGGAGGCGCGCTTCGGTCCTCGTCCGTCACCGGCTCAGGTCACGCAACGGACCGTTTCCATTATGCCTACGTTGCCGCTGTCGAGAGCGTGCCTTACCCTCCCGCCAAACTCCCAAAGGCTGAGACACCATGAAAGGTCACGCAATCCTCCTCGCTCTCCTCGTCGCCACCGCCGGATGCAAGTCGAGCGAGCCGGC
This sequence comes from uncultured Bradymonadales bacterium, assembly GCA_964411125.1. GTDB lineage: Bacteria > Myxococcota_A > Bradymonadia > Bradymonadales > Bradymonadaceae > JBFIHF01. The sequence continues at coordinate 12,303 of CAYPJU010000079.1, forward strand.
TCCCGACTCCCCCCCGCCAGTCGAGACCGAAACCACCGAGACGACCGCGCCCGAACCCGAGGTCGACCCGATGCAGGCCGCGTTGCAGCACGAGGGACGTCCCGAGGCGGAGCGCGCGCGAGATCAGTACCGGCACCCCGCGGAGACGCTTGCTTTCTTCGGCGTCGATCCCGGGGACGAGGTGCTCGAGCTCTGGGCGGGCGGCGGATGGTACACGCATGTGCTCGCCCCGTACCTCGCCGAAGGAAAGCTGCACGTGACCGCGTTTCCCGCCGACCACGAGCGCGAGTACTTCCGAAAGGCCCGCGCGGGGCTCGACGAGTACCTCACGAAGTATGGGTGGGCCGTGAACGTCATCGACATCGATCCTGAGAACCTCGACTTCGGCGAGAACCAGGTCGACGTGGTGCTCACGTTTCGAAATCTCCACAACTGGGTCAAGGCGGGTTACGACGCGAAGGTTTACGCGGCCGCATACAAGGCGCTCAAGCCGGGCGGGACGTTCGGCGTCGTCGAGCACCGCGGCCCCGAGGGAATGACGCGCGAGCAGGCCGCCGAGACGGGTTACATGTCGCAGTCGATGGTGATCGAAGACATCGAGAAGGCGGGCTTCCAGTTCGTCGAGGCGTCGGAGGTGAACGCAAACCCGAAAGACACCGCAGACCACCCCGAAGGGGTCTGGACCTTGCCGCCCAGCCTGCGCCTGGGTGATGTCGACCGCGCGAAGTACGAGGCGATCGGCGAGAGCGACCGGATGACGCTGAAGTTCGTGAAGCCTACGGAGTGAGCGTGCAGCTCGGTGCGACGAGCGCCTCGGGGGGCGGCGTTTCGGTTCCGAACGCGACATTCAGATAGTGTGAGGCGCGTTCGAGGGCGGCGCGCGACACGGACGGCAGAGTTCGCCAGTCGGTCAGCTCCATCCACTGCTCCGCCTCGGGAGCGTCGATCTCGAAGCGCTCGTGGATGCGAGCCGCCGTCGCCTTCGGGTCCGCGGCGAGCTTCTGGCACCAGACGTCGACCCGCGCGAGAAGCCGCAGCATTTCGTCGTCTTCGATGGAGGCGTCGTCGCGCGCGACCACCAGAAACGACGGCCACGGCGGTGGTCGAACGTCGACGCGCCGGAAGACCCCGCGGTCCACCAGCGGCTGCGTCATGAACTGCTCCCAGAAAAAGACGTCTGCCTCGCCCTTTCGCAAAGCGTCTTCGGCGCCCGCGAGCGTCCCGACCTCGACGAACGACTGCTCGTCGAGCGGCCAACCGCGCTCGATCGCATCGACGATCGGGACGAGGTGGGACCCAGAACCCTGCCGGCTGATCGCGATGGAGCGTCCCCGAATCTCGTCGACCGTGGCGATGTCGGACTCGGCGGCGACGTGAATCCCCCACCGGAGCGGAGAGGGAACGTGTGTGCCGACGATGCGCGCTTCGAGTCCCCCGGTGACCGCCTTGAGCGTCGACGTCGTGAGCATGATCGCGACGCCGATGCTCCCGTCGCCGAGCGCGCGAGCCATCGCGCCCGACCCGTCGGGAAACTCGCGCCAGCGAACGTCGAGTTCGTCTGCGAGGTCCGCGATCGCGAGCTCCCACGGGAGGTTGAAGTGTTCCGGCACGCCGCCGAACGTCGTCGTCGCCATCACGCGAACTTCTTCACGAGGGTTCCGATCGTGAGTCCCTGCAGCAGCACCGATGCGATCACGATCGAGTAGCTCACGGCGAGGATGATGTCGCGGCCCTCGAACGGCGGCAGCGACAGCGCGAGGGCGATCGAGATGCCCCCTTTGATGCCGCCCCACCACAGGATCCGTTTCGTGCCGGGGAGGAACTCGAGCTTGCGCGCCAGCAGCTGCATCGGAACGAAGACGGCGACGCCGCGCGCGAGGAGACTGAGCACCACCAGAATCAGAGCGGCGAAGAGGTAGTGCGTCTCGAAGTCGATCACGAACATCTCGAGGCCGACGAGGAGGAAGAGGACTGCGTTCAGCGCTTCGTCGATGAAGCTCCAGACGGTGTCGACCGCGCTCTCGGTGTCGTCGCTCATCGCCTCGTGCCGCCCGTGGTTGCCGATGAAGAGCCCCGCGACGACGCACGCGAGAGGCGCCGAGGTGTGTACCTGGAACGCGAGGAACGTGATCCCCATCACCAGCGCCACACTGATCAGGACCTCGAGGTTGGGCTCATCCAGGGTCCGAAGCGACAGGTAGGTGAGGTAGCCGGCGCCGAGGCCGAGCAGCACGCCCCCGACGACCTCCTGCGCAATGAGCATCGCGACGCCGGCGACGTCGGGGGAGCCGTGCGCGCCCGCACCGCCCGCCGCGATCGCGACGAGGACCGAGAAGACGACGACGCCGACCCCGTCGTTGAAGAGCGACTCGCCGACGACTTTGATCTCCACGTCTTCCGGGGCTCCGGCAGCCTTCATGATGCCGAGGACCGCGACGGGATCGGTCGGCGTGATGAGCGCGCCGAACACCAGGCAGTAGGGGAGAGCGACCGGCTCGCCGACCATCGCGAAGACCCCGTAAGCGGCGAAACCGATGAGGAAGGTGGAGATCAACACGCCGACCGAAGCGAGCGTGAGGATCGGCGCCGCCCAACGCTTCAGAGTATCCATGTCCGTGTGCAGCGCTCCCGCGAAGAGCAGAAAGCTCAGCATCCCGTGCATCAGCGCTTCGGCGAAGTCGATGTCGGACAGGACGCTTCGCGCCAGCTCGTCGACGACGATCCCGGGGTAGAGGTGGGCCGCGCCGATCACGAGGAACGAACTCAAGAGGCCCCCGACCATGATGCCGATCGCGAACGGCAGCTTGATCAGCTTGTGGTTCAGGTAGCCGAAGACGGCGGCGATCACGAGGAGCACCGCGACAGTGTCGAATAAGGTCGTAGGCATGGTGGGTGGTGTATTACCATGCCGCGCCATGGACTGGAACGAAATCGAGAACGAGTCGGTCGAGCTTTTCCGCGGACTTCTGCGGCTCGACACCACCAACCCACCCGGCAACGAGGTGCTCGCCACCGACTACCTCGCCGAGACGTTGCGTGCCGACGGTCTGGAACCGTGGGTCGTCCAGAGCGCCCCAGGGCGGGCAAACCTCGTCGTGCGCCTGCCAGCGACGACGAAGGCCCCCAAACCGCCTTTGCTCCTGACCGGACACACCGACGTCGTCCCCGCGCGCGGCGAGGACTGGCAGCACGACCCCTTCGCGGCCGAGCTCGCTGACGGCTGCATCTGGGGCCGCGGTGCGGTCGACATGAAGAACATGGTCTCGATGAGCGTGATGGTCGCGAAGCTGCTCGCCCGCCACGACGTCGAGCGCGACCGCGACGTCATCGTCGCGTGCGTCGCCGACGAAGAGGAGGGATGCGCGTTCGGCTCGCGGTTTCTGGTCGAGGAGCATCCCGACCGTGTGCGGTCGGAGTATGCGCTCGGCGAGGTCGGTGGGTTCTGGCTGAACATCGGCAAGGTCACGTACATGCCGATCATGACCGCCGAGAAGGGGAGAGTGGAGGGGCGCCTGCGAGCGCGCGGCACCGCCGGACACGCCGCAATGCCCCGCCGCGACAACCCGATCGTGCGCCTCGGTCGTGCGGTGGAGCGGCTCGGCTCGCAGCACATGCCTTACCACCTCACCGACACGATGGCGGGATTTCTCGACACGCTGGCGCGCACGCAGGGACTTCCGGAGAAGCTCGTGCTCGGCCGGCTCAAAGACCGCCGGCTCGCCGACCTCGTCATCGACAAGGTGCTCCCCGAGTCGCAGTCGAAGAGCTTCGGCGCGCTCCTGCACAACACCGTATCCCCCACCATCATGCACGTCGGCGAGAAGCGAAACGTGATCCCGTCGGAGGCGACCTGCGAGTTCGACGGTCGTGTCCTCCCCGGCTTCACTACCGCCGAGTTCCTCCAGCAGATGCGCGACGTCATCGACGACGACGCGGTCGAGATCGAGGTGATCAGTGAGACCCCTTCCGTCGAAATGCGGGATCCGGAGAGCCCGATGCTGCGTACCATCACCAACGTCGTCGGTCGGTACGCTCCGGAGGTGGTCGTCACCCCCTACCAGATCCCCGGGTATACCGACGGACAATACTTCAGCCGCCTCGGGACGAAGTTCTACGGGTGCGCCCCGCTGATGCTGCCGCCCGATTCGGGCATCGTCTTCTCCGACATGTTCCACGGGGTCGACGAGCGAGTCCCGGAGATCGGCTATCGGTGGGGGCAACGCGTCCTCTTCGACATCGTCCGGGAGTTTTTGAAACCGTGAACCGAATCTTCCACCTCGTCCTCGCCGCGCTCGCCCTCTGCTTCTCCCTGGGGCTGGCGCTCCCGCTCGCGGCCCACCAGACGGGGAAGAGCGTCTTCGTCGTCCACGTGCGTCCGGAGACCTCGGTCGTCGATACGCTGTTGACGATGCCGATCATCGACGCGGGGGACGGCGCGTTCGGGTACGGGCCCGAGGAGCACCCGTGGACCCGCGAAGAGCTCGCCGAGAAGTGGCCGGAGATTCAGCCGTACCTCGACAGAAACGTCACGGTCTCGAACGACGGCGCGCCGTGCGAGGTGACGGAACGCAAGGCGAGCCCGGCGGGGAACGAGGTGTGGCTCCTCAAGGCGTTCAACTGCGAGGGCCCGCTCGGCGAGGTCGAGCTCGCGAACCGCGCGATGCTCGAGACCCCCGGCGGATACCGCCATCTGGGGCGCATCCAGGTCGGCGAAGAGGGGGACGTGACGGCGACGGTGTTCAACACGCAAACGCCGACCTACACGGTGAGCGTCGACAAGGCGGTGGCATCTTTCTCCGGCTGGGAGTCGTTCTGGCGCTACGTGTGGGAGGGGATTCTCCACATCTTGATCGGCCTCGATCACGTCCTCTTCGTGCTCGGCCTCGTGCTCCTGTCGGTGCGCCTTCGCCAGCTCCTGACCGTGGTCACCGCGTTCACGATCTCGCACTCCGTGACGCTGGCGCTCTCGGCGCTCGATCTCGTCGCGGTCCCGGCGTCGATCGTCGAGCCGATCATCGCGCTCTCGGTCGCGTGGGTCGCCGCGGAGGCGCTGATGAGCCGGGACGATCCGCGCATCGCGTACGTGGCAACCTTCCTCCTCGGGTTCGTGCACGGGTTCGGGTTCTCCTACGTCTTGCGCGACAACGTCGGGCTCCCGACCGATGCGCTCGTCCCGGCGCTCCTCGCCTTCAACGTCGGCGTCGAGCTCGGTCAGCTCGGCATCGTCGCGCTCGCCTACCCGGCGCGAGCCTGGATCCGTGACAAACCGTGGGAGCGAAAAGTCGTCGTCGGGCTCTGCGTCGCGATCGGAGCCATCGCGCTCTTCTGGTTCGCCGAGCGCGTCTACGGCCTGCTGCAGGGGTGAGAAGAAGCCAGTCGGTGCGGTCCTGCATGCACTGCTCGTTTTCGTTGCGAGGACGGTCGGTTGCGGACTACGATGTTCTCCAAGCATTCAATCTAGAACGGAGAAGGGTATGCGTCGCGCGACGAATCTCGCCCTGCATCTCCTCGTGTGCGCCGCGATGGCGGGCTGCGGGGATTGCGGCAGTGGTGGCAGCAACAACGGGAAGAACAACGGCGACGTCGATGCCGGCAACAACGGGACCGCCGACGGAGGGGACAACAACGGCACCTCCGGGACCAACAACGGCACGACCGCTCCCAACAACGGGACCGTGGCACCGAACAACGGCACCATCGGTACCAACAACGGGACGACGGCGGGGACGAACAACGGCACGACGAACACCGACCCGTGCGCCGGCGTGACGTGCGACGGCGCCACGCCCGTCTGCAATCCGGCGGACGGGACATGCGTCGGCTGTCTGGCGGCCGCCGACTGCTCCGGCGCGACGCCGGTGTGCTCCGACAACGTCTGTGTGGCGTGCGCGGATGATTCGAACTGTGCCGCTCCCACGCCGGTCTGCGCCGGGAACACCTGCGTCGAGTGCGACGACGCCGCCGACTGCAACGGCGGGACGTGTGACAACAACGTCTGCGTCGACTGTGCGACCGACGCGGATTGCACCGGCGATCCCGCGACCCCGATCTGCGCGAACCAGCAGTGCGTGCAGTGCGACGATGCCGCGGACTGCGCCGGCACCGGTTTCGCAGTGTGCGACCAGAACGTCTGCGTGGCTTGCGCCGCGGACACGGATTGTCCGACCGACACGCCGATCTGCCAGATGAACGCCTGCGTGGCGACCTGCCAGGCGAACGCCGACTGCCCGGCGGACCTGCCGTTCTGCGACGCCAATGTCGGCCGCTGCGTCGAATGCTCGGGCGATCTCGACTGCTCGAATCCGCTGCCCTTCTGCAGCCCCCTCGGTGACTGCGTCGACTGTCTCGTCGACGCAGACTGCCCGGGTGGCCGCCCGCTCTGCGACCCCAACAACTACAACTGCGTACGGTGCGTGGTCGACGCCGACTGCCAGGACCCCAACGCGCCCGTGTGCGCCGCAGGGACGTGCGTCGAGTGCAACGCCGACGCCGACTGCCCCACCGACCAGCCGTTCTGTGACGCGCAGCAGTGCGTGGCATGCACGGCGACCGACGGATGCATGGACCCGACGCCCATCTGCAACGGCGGAGCCGAGTGCGTGGAATGCGTCGCGGACGCGGACTGTCCGACGGCCACCCCCGTCTGTGACACGGCGACCAACAGTTGCGCCGCCTGCGTCGACGACGGCGACTGCACCAACCAGCTTCCGGTGTGCCTCGCTGGCGCCTGCGTCGAGTGCGACGCCGACGCCGACTGCCCCGCCTCGGCGCCGGTCTGCGATCAGAACGCCTGCGCGGTCTGCACCGACACCGCCGGGTGCTCGGGCGGCACGCCGTTGTGCCTCGGTGGCACCGCGTGCGTCGAATGTCTCGCCAACGGCGACTGCTCCGACGCGGCGACCCCCGTCTGTGATACTGGCACCTACGCGTGCGTCGAATGCGTCCTCGACGGCGACTGCGGGACCGACGCCCCCGTCTGCCTGAACAGCGCCTGTGTCGAGTGCGACGACGACGGCGACTGCGCCGCCGACGAGATCTGCGACCCCGCCAGCAACACCTGCGAGTTCTCCTGCAACACCGACACCGACTGCACCGACGCGGCCGCGCCGACCTGCAACACGACGACGGGCGCCTGCGTCGAATGCGTCGACGCCACGCAGTGCACCGGACAGGACGTCTGCTCCTCGATCGGCACGTGCGTCGAGTGCGAGGCGAACGGCGACTGCCCGAACAACGAGGTCTGTGACCAGAACGCGTGCGTCGAGTGCGCAGCCGACACCGATTGCCCGACGGCGACGCCCGTCTGCGACCAGAACGCGTGCGTCGAGTGTGCCGCCGACAGCGACTGCCCGACGGCGACGCCGGTCTGCGACCAGTCCGTCTGCGTCGTCTGCACCGACGTCGACGGATGCGGAGGCGCCACCCCGATCTGCGACGGCGGTACCGCCTGCGTGGCGTGTCTGGACGACGCCGACTGCACCGACGCGGCCGCGCCGTTCTGCGACACCACGACCAACACGTGCGCCGCCTGTCTGCAAGACGCCGATTGCCCCGACGACGCAGCTCTCTGCGATCCGACGTCGCTGACCTGCGTCGAGTGCAACGCCGACACCGACTGCGGTGGACTCGAACCCCTCTGCGATCCGACCAGCTCCGCGTGCGTCGGCTGCACCAGCAGCCTCGACTGCGGCACCGACGAGCTCTGCAACGCCGCCAGCCAGTGCGTCTCGTGCATCGACGACGCCGACTGCGGCGCCAACGAAGCGTGTCTCACGTCCGCCGGCACCTGCCTTCCCGCCTGCACCAACGGCAACTGCATGGGCAACGCCGTTTGTCTGGCGACCGACAACGTCTGCGTCCAGTGCGTCGACACCACCGACTGCAACGGTCAGCGCGTCTGCCAGGCCACCACCTACGTCTGCAACGACTGCTCCACCGACGCCGACTGCACCGACGCCGCCGCTCCCCGCTGCGGCGCCGCCGGCACCTGCGTCCAGTGCCTCGACTCCGTCGACTGCCCCCGCGGCCAATTCTGCGACGTCGGTTTCGTGTGCAGGTAGACGGCCTTCGGCCGCTACCTGCATACGGGGG
>CAYPJU010000079.1:20493-30577 GCA_964411125.1 uncultured Bradymonadales bacterium
GACGTCGGTTTCGTGTGCAGGTAGACGGCCTTCGGCCGCTACCTGCATACGGGGGGAACGGCCGCAGGCCGTTCCCCCAACGGCCGCAGGCCGTTCCCCCACCATAGCGCCACAGCGGAGCGGCGCTTCGCGCCGCTCCCCTGTGGTGCTATGGTCATCGCATGGCGTCTGTGTGTCCCAATTGTAGTGCGGCCAATCCGGACGATGAGATCGTTTGTGGGGCTTGTGGGTTGACGCTTCCGGCGTTGTCGCCGACGGCGGAGAATACGCGGCCAGAGCTTCATGCGGGGTCGTTGACGCCGCGTTATCCGGAGGTAGCGCGGAATCCGGAGGACTACGTCGCGGACGAGACGAAGATCGACGGGTCACGGGCGAGGGCGGACGGGTTTCGGACGGCGAGGCCGCCGGGGCTCAGGGAGATGCAGCGGCGGGTCACCGACCCGAGCGGGTTTCAGGATCGCATCGACCACCGGACACCGACGAGCAGCGGGTTCAACCGCAGCGGGGTCAACGAGGTTACCCTTCCGAAGCCGGAGCCCGCGCCCGAGCCCCCCGCTACGGCGCCGGCGATCCGGATCGGGTTCTCGCAAGACAATGACCTCGTCGTGCCGATGCCGCAGGTGTCGAGCTTTCACTGCGTGGTGCACAAGGTCGGGGACGCGTACGTCATCTCCGACGCTCATTCGACGAACGGGACGTTCGTCAACGGGCATCCGATCGAGCGCGCCAGGGTGCGGCCCGGCGACCGGATCGGGCTCGGGAGCTACGAGCTGCAGTTCGGTCGCGAGATCACCGACAAGTTCGCACAGGTGTCAGGGGCCGTCGGCAACCAGACGCAGGCGTTCTCGGTACCTCCGGAGCTGCTGAAGCCGATCCTGCTCGGCCGCGAAGGGGACTGCGACGTCGTGCTCGATGCGCCGCAGATCTCCCGGCATCACTGCGAGTTGATGTTCGCCGGAGCCGGTTGGCGAGTCCGCGACCTCGGCTCGGCGAACGGAACCTACATCAACGACCGCTCGAACCGCATCGAGACCGGCTTCGTGACCCGTGCCGACGTCCTCTTCTTCGGGAGCTACCGATTCCCCGTCGCGCGACTCGCCGACTTCGTCGACGTCGGCTTCGACGCACCGACCGACCACACCGCGACACAGGGGACGACGACCCTGCCGATGGACCGCGAGATCGTCACGATCGGGCGCGGCATCGACAACGACGTCGTCCTCGACGCTCCGCAGATCTCGCGCCATCACGCTCGCATCGTCCGCACAGGCGAAGGCTTCCTCATCGAGGATCTCGGGTCCGCAAACGGCACGTTCATCGATGGTGTGCGGATCTCGGCGCCCACCCTCGTGCGGTCGGGACAGGCGATCAGCTTTGGTTCCTACGCGATCCGGCTCGATCTCGATCGCGGGCAGATCCAACGCAGCTATCGCGGCGACGTCCTGCTCCACGCCGACAATCTTCGCGTAGAGGTGCGAACCTCCCAGGGCCCAAAGGCGATCCTCGACGGCATCTCCTTCATCGCCTACCCGACCGAGTTCGTCGGGCTGCTCGGGCCGTCGGGGTCGGGCAAGACGACGCTCCTCACCGCGCTGATCGGCTACCTGAAGCCTTCGTCGGGGCGCACCCTCCTCAACGGCGACGATCTCTCGAACCACTACGACCGCTACCGCGGCGCGATCGGTTACGTCCCGCAGGAAGACATCATCCACCGCGAGCTGACGGTCTACGAAGCGCTCTACTACACCGCCAAACTGCGGCTCCCGCCCGACACGACGAACGCCGAGATCGACCGCCGGATCGTCGACGTGCTCGAGGACCTGGAGATCGCCGAGACCGCCGATCTTCGCATCGGCACCCCCGAACGGAAGGGCATCTCCGGCGGGCAGCGAAAGCGCGTGAACCTCGCCCTCGAGCTCCTCACCGAACCGAGCCTGCTCTGTCTCGACGAACCGACATCGGGGCTCGCGTCCGAAGACGCCCTCAACGTGATGAGGATCCTGCGCAAGCTCGCCGACGGGGGCCGGACGATCCTGCTGACGCTGCACCAGCCGTCGCTCCAGGCGTATCGGCTGATGGACAACGTCCTCTACATCGCCGACGGCCAGGAGGTCTTCTACGGGCCCTCCTACCCCGAGTCGCTGCAGTACTTTCATCCCGACCTCCCCCCCAACACCCCCGAGGCCGACGCCGTGCTCGCCGACCCCGGCTCGGTGATGCACCAGATCATGAAGGCGAAGCGCGCCGGCGAACCGATGAGCAGCCTCGCTTCGCGCTACCGGGCGTCGAAGTATTTCGACGAGTTCGTCGAGGACCGAAAGAAGAACCGGCGCGGCGTCGCCGTGAGCGTTTCGGGCGAGCGAAAGAAGCCGACCTTCTCGGTGCGCCAGTGGATGACGCTGTGCCGGCGGTATTTCGCGATCCGCGTGAAGGACCGCATCGGTATGGCGATCCTGATGGTCCAGGCGCCGATCATCGCGCTGCTGCTCGACGCCGTCTTCGTCTCCGAGGCAGGCGGCGTCATGAGCCGGCTCGAATACACCCCGTTCTCGCTCTTCCTCCTCGTCGTCTCCGCGATCTGGTTCGGGTGTTCGAACGCGGCCCGCGAGATCGTCGCCGAGCAGGCGGTCTACCGGCGCGAGCGAATGGTGAACCTCGCGATCTCGGCCTACGTGCTCTCGAAGTTCGCCGTCCTCGGCGTGCTCTGCCTGGTGCAGTGCGTCGTTCTCCTGTCGCTCACGTACTTCGTGCTCGACTTCTGGGGGAACCCGCTCATCCACCTCAGCATCCTGTGGCTCTCGTCGCTCGGCGGCGTGGGGATGGGGCTCCTCCTGTCGGCTCTCGTCCGCACCAGCGAAGCGGCGATGGCTACCGTGCCGCTCCTCCTGATCCCACAGATCATCCTTGGAGGCGCGATCATGCCGATCGACAACATGTCGTTCCCGGTCGCGGCGACCTCCAACGTCATCATCAGCCGCTGGGCGTTCGAAGGGGTGCTGCATGCCGAGCACGTCGCGAACGCCTACGAACTCACGGCGGCCGATCTCCCGCGCGCTGTCGCGCCGGGACTGCCGGCACCACCCCCGCCGCCGAACCCCCTCGACCATTTCTTCGGTACGGCGGAGACGTGGCTCGGGCTGAGCTACATCCTCCTGTCGGTCTTCTTCGTTGCGCTCGTCTTCTCGGTCGGCCTGGCGCTGCGCTCGCGGGAACGGAGCTGACTCAGCTCTTTCCGAACCATCGCGAGAACATCCCGCTGATCCGGCCCGAATCCTCGCCACCCTTCGACTGCGTCGTCGTCGCCCAGCCGGGTGGTAGCGCCGCGACGTGCGACTGGAACTTCGCGACCTCGTTCCATCGCCCCGCCTCGCGCACGCGAAGGTACCCTCCACGTGCGTAGTTGCCGGTGTAATTGAGGAGCTTGAGCGCCTCGGTGAGCGCCGGGCCTTCGACGTCGGCGCGGACGCGGCCGGCGAACGAGATGCTCGCCTCGGCCGGGGACATCAGCTCCTTCACCCCGTCGGGGAGCTTCTCGAACAGGTGGAGGAGGTAAGTTCGGTAGTCGGGGTCGACGTCGTAGCGTGCGTCGATGTGGCTCCACGGACGCTTCTCCGGGTCGAGGGCATGAAGCATCTGGCACCCCTCGATCAGCGCTCCGTTCATCGGGCTGTGAGCGACCCCGCCCGGAAAGCACGCCTCGAGGCCCGCGAGGGCGTCGTCGACCAGTTCGCGATGGCCGGCCGCGACCGCCCGCTCGGCGAGCGAGAGCTCGGTGCGGACCATCAACTGCTCGGCAGCGGGGCGCTTCATCTGTCTCGGAAAGACGATCGCCTGATACTCCGCTCGCCCCGCTGGATTGATCTCGTCGACCCGGAGCTGCACGACACCGGACGGATCGTTCGTCAGCCGCAGGGCGACATGGAGCCCGAGCAGGAGTTCGGCGGCCCGGACCGCCTCGACCGTCGATTCGTCCGCGTCTTCGAAGATCCGTTCGAGCCGCAGGTTCCGGCGGCTCGGGATTCCGCGCAGATACTCCCCCACCGTGGGAACTTTCGAGCTGGCCGAGTAGAAAATCCAGTCCGTCACGGCGTCCCGATCTGCTTACGTAGTTGTTCCATCTGGTACGAGGCGATCGACGCCTTCGGCCCCTTTGGAAACCGCCCCAGGTAGAGGTCGTAGGCGTCGTAGGCTTCCTTCGGTTCACCGAGCTGACGGTGGGCCGTGCCCATCCCGATGTACGCGTCGCCTACGGACGGGTCCACGTCGATGGCACGCCGGAAATGCAGCGCCGCTTCGCGCGTCTCCTGCTGCGCCAGCAGCGTCCAACCGAGCCCCGAGATCGCTTCCGCGTTTCGCGGCTCCCGGGCCAGAACCTCGCGGAACTTGCGGCTCGCGTCGGCGGTCTTGCCATTCTCCAACGCCATCCGCGCGTCGCGAAGAACGTCCTCGACCTCGACCACGGCGCTCGCGGCGTCGGCCGCGGCGTACGCGGTGTCGAGCGCCACGTAGAAGGGACGCGACGCCTGATCGTGCCACATCGTCCAGATGCCGTCGTTCTCGAGCCGCGCTGCGGTGAGCGCGCGGTCGCGCGCCTTTCCGATGAGCGCCACGGGATCGGGGGCCTCGTTCGAGTCTCCCTCGCCCTCAGGCTCCCCGAGCGCTACCGGTTTGGGGTCGGCCTCCTTCGGCTCCATCCCCAGGAAGTAGTATCCGGCACCCCCCGCGGCGACGAGCACGAGCAGCACGGCGATGACACCCCCCGCGCCTCCGCGACGAGCCACGGGTGCCTCGTACGCTCGTGGAGCACCGCTCGTCTCCATCGTCCACGACCCCTCTTCGAGGCCCGTCTCCATCATCGGCGGAGGTGGCGGCGGGGGAAGCATTTCGTCGTCGGAGGTATCGACACCCGGCGGTGGCGGGCCCATGGGGCCAACCTTCTGGGTGATGTCTTCGGTCCGCATGCTCCGCAGCTTCGGGGGCTTCGGGGCGGAGTCGAACTGGATCTCCGTGCGGACGCGCTCGCGCGCCGACGGTACGCCGGGCGCCGTCAGTTCCACCGAACCCGCCGGTTCCATCTGCATCGCGATGCTCGAGACGGCCGACGAGGTGTCCATCTGCGAGATCGAGTCGACGACCTGGAACATCGGCCCGAATTCCGGGACGTCGCCCAGCGACACCCAGCTCGACCCCGTCCTCGAGATCTCGTCTTCGCGGCGTACTTCCTGCTTGAGGATCCGTTCGTGCAGCGTCCCGAACGTCGTCAGGTAGATGATGTCTCCCACCTTCTTGCGGCGGATCATCCAGCGTCGGACGTTCTCCCCCACGCCGTCGTCGGACGTGAGCCGAAAGACGTGCTGGCACTGGCTACATTTGAGCGTGACGGTGCCGCGGGCGACCTGCTGGTCGTCGAGCTCGTAGAGGGTCTGACACTGGGGACAGCGTACGTCCATAGGTTGTGGCCGACGCGCGCTTAGTCCGTGGTTCCCGCATCCGGTGCCTCGGCGGGCATCGCGGCGCGTAGCTCCTTCGCCTTCTCTTCGGCCTTGGTCGCCTCGTCTGCATTGCCGAGTCGGCTGTGCACGTCGGCGAGCATCTCGTAGACGACCGGGTCGTTGGGGACGAGGCTCTGCGTGGACTCGAGTTTGTCACGCGCGGCCGGCAGCTTGTTTCCTTCGATCAGCCGCTCGGCGTCCTTGATGAGGCGGTCCGCCTCGAGGCGCTGCTGCTTGGCGAGATCTGTAGGGTCGAGGTCGGGCGCCGCTTCCCCCTGGGCGTTCGCCGCCGGGGTGGGGTTCGTCGGCGTGGTGGGCGTGTCGGGTGCCTGCCCGAGAATGTCCTGCAGAATCAACTTCTCGAGGTCCACAACCTTGAAGGTGTGCAGCGCCAGCGGGATGAAGATCAGGAGCAGCAAGATGAAGATCGGCCACATGATCAGGCCGGCCTTCGAATTGCGCGACGGGGGCCGGAACTCGTTCGAGACGCGCGGTCCCCGCTCGGTCGCGTTGCGTGGGACCTGCGTCGACATCGACGGCGGATTGAGGCCCGACTCGTGCGCCGGGTGGCGACCCGATGGGGGACGGCCCGCGGCCAGGTTCGGGGGCTGTGGATTCAGTCCGCTCCCTTGAGACGGCATCGAGAAGTTGCCCGACGGCTGCATCGGCCGACCAGCCGAACGGCTGAGCTGCGGATACTGGTCGAGCGGGAAGAAGTTGTTGTCCCCTTGCGACAGCTCGTACCCGTCGAGCTCCTCGCGGCCGGACATCCAGTTGCGCAGCGACTTGGTGTCCGCGAACTCGTACGTCAGCCCGATGCTCGTCTTCAGCTTCCAGGGGCCGGGATGGTCGGGGTTCGGTCCACCGCCAGCGGGGGCCGGTCCGCCCGGAGGCGGTCCGCCCATCCCGGGTCCGCCCGGAGACGGTCCACCCATCCCGGGTCCGCCCGGAGGCGGTCCACCCATCCCGGGTCCGCCCGCGGCTGGCATCCCCGCCGTCGCCCCGAAAGGATCGGTTCCCTCGCTCTCCTCGAAGAGCTGGGCGGAGTGAAGGCCCGAAGCCGACGGGCCCCGAGCGAAGCCGTTCGACGGCTGGGGCGGCGGGCCGGAAGGGCGTCCCGGAGGTTGCGGTGGTCCACCGCCAAAGAGCTGGGCTGCCGTCTGGGGGTCGAGCTCGGGCACGTCGTCCGGCATTGGATTCATCAGGTTCGTCGGATCGCTCGACTCGAGCAGCGACGACTCCATCGCCGCTTGCTGCTCGCGCGCAGCCGCGGCTCGCGCTTTCGAAGCTTCGACCGCCTCCTGCGCGTCCGCCCACATCGCCATCGGGTTCTGGATCTCGACCGTCCCGTCGTTTCCGAAGGGATCTTCCTCCGCCTGCGCTGCGAGCTCTGCTCGCATCTGATCGAGGTCGCCGGTGTGAATCTGGGTCGCCTGGTAGTCGTCCTCGGCCTCCGAGGGTTCCTCGGCTCCGCCGAACCCTGGAATCCCACCGCTCTTCATCTGTCCGAGGATCCCTTCCATCTGGTCCCGGGACGTCACACTCGTGCGATCGTCCACTTCGGGCGCCTTCGCGCTCTCCGGATAGACCACGAACCCATGGCCGCACGAAGGGCAACGGATCTTGCCACCGGACGCCGGGATGTTTTCCTCCCGGATCCTGTAGCGCGATTCACACGACGGACATTGAACGATCATCGAAGAAAAGGCTCCACCAACGCCTCAGTACGAGCTGACTGCCGAATGGATTGCTTGGTCATAGTCGTGTCGCCTCGCGGCGTGCGTCTGGCGAACGATCCCCCGAACCTCGGGCAGACGTCCCCGGCTGAGCTCGATGTGGGTCGCTCCCCGAAAGGCTTTGCGAACGAACCTGTAGGGTATAGCTTGCCACCGCGCATTTTAAACACACGAATCTAGGCCATGCAAGCTTACGGCCGCTCGCCAAACCGGCTCATCTGCCGATGATTGAACGATCTGAACCACCTACGGTGTCCATGGAGTGGGCCTCCATCCACACCCTTCGCACTCGAAGCGCGAAGAGGGCCGACGCACGGGCGATCGAAACACTTCGCAGGTCGGAGGCGGCGTTCGCCCTGCCGACGGCGGCGAAACTCGACGAAGACACCACCGTCGTCGAACTCGACCACCGGATCGTCGCCGTCGCCACGACCACGCGCGGAACAATCGAGCCCGACCTCCAGCGCCCCGTCTTCCGAGCCTCCGACGACCTCTTCGCCGCCGGCACTCCAAACGCCTTCGTCGGCGCGGGCCTCTGGATCGCACCCGAGCTCGCCATCGCCGACGTGCGAAAGATTCACGTCCTCCTCCACACCTTCGGCGCCCAACAACACGGCATGAAATGGGCCGTCGTCCGCGCGCCGCTGACCCCTCGGCCCCCGTTCGAACCCGAGGCACTGCTCCAGCAGATCGTCGCCGGAGCCGTCGAGCGTCCCTGGATCGAAGTGCTCCTCGCCGACGGCTACTTCCCGTGGTGCCTCGACCCCGAGGGGAGCTCCGCCTACTTCGTCTGGCGCAACGAAGCGATCTGAAGACAACAAAAAAGCCCGGGCGATGCCCGGGCTTCGATTCGTTCGTGCCGCCGCAGGATTACTGCAGGACCGTCATGTCGATGTTGTTGACGATGAGGAACGAGATCAGGAGCGCGTAGATGACCAGCGACTCGATCAGGGCGAGGCCGAGAATGAGCGGGGTGAACATCTTGCCCGATGCGGTCGGGTTGCGCGCGATGCCCTCGAGCGCCGCAGCAGCTGCGCGGCCCTGGCCCATGCCGCCACCGAAGGCGGCGACGCCGATGCCGAAACCGGCGCCGACAGCGAACCAGCTGTACATCGTGAAGTAGTTGTCAGCCGCGTCGCCGCCCTGTGCGAAGGCGAGGGTGCTCCAGAGAGCGACGAACGCGAACGTCGAAAGAAAGATTGCAGACTTCTTCATGGTGAATCCTCCGTAGGGTCCCACCGCCGACCTCGGTCGCTGCGCGGTGGAGAGAAACAAGGGTTACTCAGTGTTCTTCGTGAGCCACCGACAGTGCGATGTACACCGACGACAGCAGGCAAAATACGAGGGTCTGGATCACGGAGACCAACAGCCCCAGGAAAAGGAACGGAATCGGGAGCAGAAACGGCACGCCCATGATCCCGTCGGCTAGCGATGCGAAGACGCCGAGGACCATGTGGTCCCCCGTCATGTTGCCCGTCAGACGAACCCCGAGGCTGATCGGACGGGCGATGTGACCGATGATCTCGATCACGAAGATGAGCGGCGCCAGAAGCAGCACCGGCCCCATCATGTGCTTGACGTGGCCGAAGCCGTTCTCGAACAGACCGGCCGCGTGATAGACGAAAAAGACGATGATCGCGGGCCCGATGTTCGTGTTCAGGTTCTGCGTCGGCGGGATCAGACCCGGGACCAGCCCCATCAGGTTCGACACCAGGATGAAGATCGCGAGCGACGCGATCAGCGGGAAGAAACGAAGCGCCTGCTTCTCCCCCATCATGTCCCGCATCATGTTGTACACCGCGTCGAACACCATCTCGAAGAAGTTCCGTATCGAGAACCTCGGCTCCGGGATCAGTGCCGTCTCGCGGCTCGAGTATTTGCGCCTCGCCACCATCGCGAGGATCACGATCAGCACCGCCGACACCACGCCGAAGACCACGTGCGAAAGCGTCACGTGACCGTTGGCGTTGATGACCGGCGAATAGAGATCGATCGGTCCGAGATGGTGCCACCCTTCGTGCTCTTGGTGAGCGAAGCCCGGGATGAAATTGGCGAACGTGTAATCGGCCATGTCTACTTCTGTCCTTTTCCGGAGTCCGTCCGCTCAGGAGCGGCCACGAGCATTTGCCATCCAATGGCCGGCATGAACAAGCTGAATCCGATCGCGAACCCTGCTGCGTTCACGTTCACGTATGCGACGAGCACCCAGATCGAACCGATCAACAACAGCATCTTCACGGCGAGGAGCAGCGACCATCCGGCCGATGCCGTCTTACCTTCGCGGCCCGCTTCGAGCATTTTGCTCATCGCCCAGGCCACCGTGCGCATGTTGACCGCCGTCATCAGCGTGCCAATCAATACGGCCCCGGCGAAACCCGCCGAAACCGAGAAAAAACCAACCAGCGCGACGAGCGCCCCCAGGATCAGCGACTTGTTGATGACGCCGTATACAAAGCTCGGGGCGAGCATCGCCATGTCTTACTCCTCGTCTTCGAGCAGGAACCGTTTGGCGATCAGGTAGACGTGCCAGCCAGCGGCCACCATTCCGGCAGCCAGAAAGCCGACCGTCCCCCACGGTCCTACTCCGTACGTTGCGTCGACGAAACTTCCGAGCATCACCGACCCGATCGTGACTCCGGCGAACTCGAACCCCATCGCCCCCACGTAGGCGGCTTTCTTCAGGGAACTGCTCTCCGTTTTCGAGTCGTTCGGGTCTGACGGTTCCATTCGGTTCTCCGTCTCGATCGACGTCCGCCAAACTCCGATTCTTCCCGCGCTATCTGCGCCTCGTCCGAATTCGGTGCCTCGCGGCGCAGCCTACCTAACACGGGTATGAGGGCGGGTCAATCGTTGTCG
>CAYPJU010000080.1:0-30432 GCA_964411125.1 uncultured Bradymonadales bacterium
ACGTCGGGGAGCTCGAGATCGAAGAGTCGGGGTTGCGGCGGTTTCGAATCGATCCGCCCGAGGCTCCGGGCACCTATCCGATCACATCGTCGGCGGACCCCGACCTGTCGTTCGAGCTGGTCGTGGCGGAGCCGGGCGACGTCGATGCTCTGAACCTCGAGAGCACGGAGATCGGTTGCGACGGCCGGCTGACGTTTTCGCTGTCGTTCGACGGCGTGCCGACTGCTCCGTGCAAGGGGTGGCTGCCGGTGACCCTGACGACCTCGACGCCGGAAACGTGCGTCTTTGCGGCGGGGATCGAGTCGGTCACGATCGACTCTCCCACGGTCAGCCCTGCGAACCCGGCGGCGTCGATGTTAGTCCGGTCCCTCGGAGCAGGACCGTGCGAGATCACGGCCTCGGTCGACGGCGGCGAGGTGACGGAGACGACCTCCTTCGAATTCGATCGCTGCACGCCCTGGACGCCGACCGGGACGGGAAACGCGGTCGCGTTCGAGCGGATTTCGCCCGACGAGTTGGTGGTCGTCACCGCTTCGCGAGGGGTTCAAGTGCTGTCCGACGGCTCGGTGACCGAGGTCACCGAACTCGAAGGCGTTCCGCGAAACCTCAGGGACGCCACGGCGACGTCTACCGATACGGTGTTCGCGATCGATTACGAGGAGTTGGTCTGGTGGAACGGGGGAGTTCGCGACAGCAAGGAGGTCGGACGAGGGCTCGCGGCGCTCTCGAAGGTCGACGACGTCTGGTGGTTGGTCGGCACGAAGGCGATGTCGTTTTCGTTCGCCGAAGGACTGAAGACATGGGAGGCCCCCGAGGGGCTCTACACCGACGTCTGGATGACGTCGTCCACGACCGGCTTCGCGGTGGGGTCGAAGTCGACCTCGGCGCCCCGAGCGTTCGAGCCGAAGCTGATGCGTTTCGACGGCAGCGCATGGGCTCCCGAGCAGGTCGACTTCGGTGAGTTCACGGGCCGGCTGAACGGCGTGTGGGGCGCGGCACCCGACGACGTCTGGGCGGTCGGGGACAAGTGCACGATCGCGCACTGGGACGGATCCCGATGGAACGTCGAAACGATCGACTGCGACGCGGATCTCTACGCGGTCCACGGAACCTCCAGCACCGACGTCGTCGCGGTCGGCGACGACGGCATTTACGCGTCGTGGGACGGCAGCATTTGGGAGCTTCAATGGGCGGCAGAGGCTCCGCAGCTCGCGAACGTGCGGGTCGAGCCGGAGCGCATCTTCGTGTCGGGTGGAAACGGTTGGGGGGTGATCGAGCGGTGATGCGCGGGTAGCGGCACGCTCGAAGGCGCCGCGTCTCGTTACCCGATTCGCGTTGGGAGAACTCGAGGCAACCACTACCATGCGTGCATGAGTGAGCGGAGCGACGCACGGCGCGAGTTCGAGGAGATCTGGGACACCCGGTCGCTCGAGGCGCGCACGATGACGCTCGGGGCGACGCAGACAATCCGCCCCACGACGGCCGAGCTCGCCGCGGATCGGCGCAGCGTTCTGCCGCACCTCGTTTCGACCCAACGCCAGCACGCGCAGCTCGAGGTGCTGGGGGAGATCGGTCGCGGCGGGATGGGCGTGGTCCGACGCGCGCGGCAGATCGCGCTCGACCGCGAGGTCGCGATCAAACAAGTCTCCGACAATCGACGCGACGCCCGCCACGCGCAGGAGCTTCTGCTCGAGGGGCTCCTGGTCGGCTCGCTCGAGCATCCGAACATCGTCCCGATCTACATGCTGGGGCAAGACGCGGACGGGTACCCGACGCTGGTGATGAAACGGATCGAGGGGACGGTGTGGACCGACGTGCTTCAGTCTGGCGCAGTTCCCGACGGCGTCGCCGACCCCCTCGAGTACCACCTCGACGTCTTCATGCAGGTCTGCAACGCAGTTCACTTCGCGCATTCGCGGCGTGTCCTGCATCGCGACATCAAGCCCGACAACGTCATGGTCGGGCGGTTCGGGGAGGTCTACGTCCTCGACTGGGGGATCGCGGTGTCGCTCGACCCGACCGAGGAGAGATTCCCCGTGGCCGCGGAGTCGCGGGAGGTCGTCGGTACGCCGTCCTACATGGCGCCCGAGATGGTGCACGGCGACGGCACGCTTCTGACGGAGCGGACCGACGTCTACCTGCTCGGAGCCCTACTCCACGAGATCGTCACGGGCGACCCGCCCCACGGCGGACGAAGCTTGTTCGACGTCATGTTCAGCGCCTATCGCTCCGAGCCCGCCGACTACGGCGACCTGCCGTTGGGGCTCCAGCGCATCTGCCATCGAGCGATGGCGGCCGACCCCGCGGAGCGCTTCACATCGGCGGACGAGCTCCGACAGGCGGTCGCGACCTTTCTGCGACATCGCGAGTCTTCCGCGATCTCGGACGACGCCGACCGCGCAGCCGAGCAGCTTCGCGGCGCGATCGCCGCGGGCGCTCCGTCCGAGACGATCGACGCAGCGTTTCAGGCTGCGCGATACGGTTACGAGGCCGCGCTCGCCGCCTGGCCGGAAAACCCGCGCGCCCGCCAGGGTCGCGACGAGGTCCTCGGCGAGATGCTCGAACACGAGATCGAGGAAGGACATCATCACGCGGCGCGCCTTCTTCTGGTTCTGCTCGATTCACCCCCCGACGATGCCGAGTCGCGGATCGTGGCGCTCGAGCGCGAAGCCGCAAGACTCGCGTCGGCAGCCCGGGAGCTCGAGAAGGAACGGTTCGAGCGAGACCTGACGCTGCACGCTGTCGCCCGGGCCCGCGGACTTTTCGGGACGAGCGTCATCTGGACGCTCGTCACGGTAGCGGCCTGGCACTACGGCTGGTTCGCGTCGCACTGGGCGCTGCTCGCGTTCGTCGTCGTGTCGACTGCGATCGGGGGAGCGTTCGTCCTGTATCGACGTGATCAGCTTCTCGCGAACCGCGTGAGCCGCCAGTTCGTCACGACGTACATCACTGCGACGATCTCGACGGTCGCCGTTCACGTGGTCATCGGCCTCTCGGGCGCCGACCCGCGCCTCGCGCCCGTGTTCGATCTCGTGGTGTTCGGCGCCAGCGCGCTCCTGATCGGCTCGCTGCTCGACCGATGGACGGTGATCGCCGCGCTGCTCTACTTCGTGGCGGCGGGGTTCGGGGCGGTGTACCTCGACGCTTCGGTCTGGATCCTCCTCGGGACGTTCACCGCTTCCCAGGTGGCGCTGGCGATCGGAGATCTCCTGTTCGTCCACGTCGGGCCGCAGCTCGGGCGAGGAAAGCGCGGATAACATCGGGCTGGAAGCCCGCCCACCGTTCGCATGGGTCGGGCTGGAAGCCCGCCCTCCCCGGCTCAGCCTCCCCAGGCGAGCGGTCCGTAGAGCCGGCTGTCGCGCATGCGACGTTCGGCGCGAGCGAGAAACACTTCGGCGTCGGCGAGCTGTCGGCGGGCGACCGAGAAAGATTCGACGGTGACCTCCAGGTCCCGCAGCGCGGCCTCGGTAACGTCGATGTGACGCTGTAGTTCTGCGAGACGGCCCTGCGCGAGCGCCTGTGACTGCCGGAAGCGGCGCGCGAAGCTCTCGTCGGTGCTGGCGAGGTCGAAGAGCCGGAACAGCTCTTTGCTCGCGGCGAGTGCGAACGCGGCGCGCTGCAAGAGGTCGTGGTGGTCGGTCGCGGGTCCGACGCACTCCTTTCGATGGCAGGCAGCCGGAAAGCTTGCGAGCGGATACTCGCTGTCGACGGGCGCCAGTTCCGCTTTCGCGGTAGCGTCCCCGGCGAGCACCCAGTCGGACGCCTCTCCGGCCGTGACCGCTTCATAGCCCCAGGTCGTGCTGGCGCAACCACTCGCGGCCCACACGATCACAATTAGAAAACCGATCCACCGTTTCACGTTCACCTCCACCAGGTAGGTTCACGTCGGAGTGTAGAGGGTCCAGGTTTCGCGGCGGTCGAGACGAGGTACCGTTTTGCACCTCATTCGGCGCAAATCTGGTTGCATCCAAAGGGTGTCAGCCCGGATCGACCATTCGGTAGCCGACGCCGCGCACCGTCTCAATCGGATCGATGCCGCATTCTTCCAGCTTGCTGCGGACGCGGCGAATGTGGCTGTTGATCGTGCGGTCGCTGATGTAGGTCGCGGGCCCGTAGACGGACCGGATGATCTCGTCGCGGCTGCAGACGTGGGTGGGACGGCGCATGAGGGTCTTGAGGAGCTCGAACTCGGTCTTCGTCAGGTCGAGCACTTCGTCGCCGACGCGTACTTCGTGTCGATCGAGATCGAGGCAGACTCCGGCATGTTCGATGAGCTCGGCGTCGGAATCGTCGCGACGCGGCTCGACGCGCGGAGCGCGCGCCGTGCGACGCAAGACGGCGCGAACGCGGGCGAGCAGTTCGCCTGGGTGGAACGGCTTGGTGAGATAGTCGTCGGCGCCGAGCTCGAGACCGACGATGCGGTCCACGTCGGAGTCGAGCCCGGACAGGAAGATGATCGGAACGTCGCGGGTCTTGCGCAGCTCCAGGCAGAACTCTTTGCCCGATGTCCCCGGCATCAGTATGTCGAGGATGATCAGATCGGGGGCGAACGCACCTACCTCCTCCATGGCCCGTTCGGCATCGGGGACACAGGCGACGGCGAAGCCGTACTTTTCGAGCACGCCGCGGACCGCGGCGAGAACGTCTGGTTCGTCATCGACCACGAGGACTCGGTTCATGCCTCGGCCCCCTGTCCATCCGCGTCGGCGGCCGCTGCGTCGAGGACCTCGCGGACCCGCCGGAGGAGGACCTCCGGGGTGAACGGTTTCTGCAATAGCTCGAATGCCCCTTCTTCGGCGGAGAGCGAGGTCTCGTCGAAGTAGCCGGAGATGTACATCACCCGCATGCGGGGCTGCATCGGCCCCACCGCTTTCGCCAGTTCGGGGCCCGTTCGGCCCGGCATCAGGACGTCGGTGAGGAGAAGGTCGATGCTACCGGGCTGCGAGACTTCGCAGATGTCGTACGCCTCGTCGCCGTCGGCGGCTTCGAGGACTCGATAGCCGGCGTCGCCGAGGGCCTGGACGAGGAGCTCGCGGACCGAATCGTCGTCTTCGGCGACGACGACCCGCTCGGTCCCGCCGCGCGCGGGGGAGAGCCTCTGGGTCGTGTCGGGCGTGGCGTCCTCCGGCGTTCCGGGGAGGTAAACGTGGACGACGGTGCCTTCTCCGGGCGCACTCTCGGCGCGGATCGCCCCACCCGCCTTCTGGACGACGCCCCAGCAGGTCGCGAGGCCGAGCCCCGTGCCGCGCCCGGGCCCTTTGGTGGTGAAGAACGGGTCGAACATGTGACGGAGGGTCTCGGGGCTCATACCGCCCCCCTCGTCGTAGACCGAGATTCGGACGTACTCGCCGGGGTCGAGCGAGAGTTCGTTTCGCGTGGCGAACTCCTCGTCGATCGATTCCTGCGCGGTCTCGATCCGGATCTTGCCGCCGTCGGGCATCGCGTCGCGTGCGTTGACGGCGAGATTGACGACGACCTGATCGAGGGCGTCGATCTCGAGCTTGACGTTGGGGATGCCCTCGCCGACGCCGATCTCGAGTTCCACGTTCACGGGGAGCAGCCGGCGCAGCATGGCGTCGACGCTCTCGATGACATCGTTGACGGCGACGATCTGCGCGTTTTGTGGTCGGTGCCGCGAGAAGGCGAGCAACTGAGCGGTCAGGCTCTCTCCGCGGGTCGCCGCGGCGAGGATCTGTTCGACGTCGCGGTAGCCGGGGTGCTCGGGCCCGATCTTTCGGAGGGCGAAGGCGCCGAAGCTGACGATGGCGGTGAGGAGGTTGTTGAAGTCGTGGGCCACGCCGCCAGCGAGTCGGCCCACGGCCTGCATCCGGTGGGCCTGGTCGGCCTGCCGCTCCAACCGCTTCTGCTCGGTGATGTCCTGGATCGCGACGATGGCGAGGCTGACTTCGCCGTCCTCGTCGAAGATCGGCGCCCCCGACACCAGCAGCGGGGTGGGGAGCTCGTCGGCGAGGACGAGGTCCATGACGGTGCCCGTCTCGCCGCGGAGCGCCTTGACGGAGGGGAGCTCGTCGATCGGGTAGGGCTCTCCGCTCGTGGTCTCGAACGCGGCGTCGCCTCGGCCGCCGCTCCAGATGGAGCTGAAGACGCGGTCGCCGAGGAGCTCGACCGCGTTATCGTTCGCGTATTCGGTGTGCCCCTCGGGGTTGAGGACGAGCACGCCGAGGGGGAGGGATTCGAGGACCTGTATGAGCCTGCGCTGGTTGCTGAGGAGCTCCATGCGGGATCGCAGGAGCTCGCGAGTCTGTGCGTCGATCCGGGAACGCAAGTCGGCGTTCTCTTCCAACGCGTGGCGCGCCAGGTGCTCGCTCGTGACGTCGGTCGAGAAGATGAGGACCTTGTCGTCCTCGCCGCTGCCGAGCGGAGTGACGCGGCTCTTGAACCAGCGCTCCTCCTCCGGTGTGACGATCGAGGTATCGAACGAGCAGACCTCGCCGGTCGCCAGCGCACGCTCCATGGCGTCGCGCATCGCGTCGGCGTCTTTCCTGGTCAGATGGTCGAACGCCGAAGAACCTTCTCGAGGTGTGACGTAGTGTTGGTCGTTGGTGCGGTTCACGAATTCGATGATCCCCTGACGGTCGGCGATCATGATGAAGTCGGGGGCGGTCTCGAGGACCCGCCGGTAGCGGGCCTTGTTCTTCTGCAGGGCGACGTGAGTGCGCTGCTGCGCCCGCACCCTCGACTCGAGCGACTGGCTCCAGCGGCGATACTGATCGTTGGTGAGGCCGAGCATCGCGAGGGCGAGGAGGAGCATCGGGCTGAGGATGCCCAGCGTCTCCCAGACACTACCCTCGGCCAACGATTCGGCCTGCTCGATCGGGTAGACGACCTCGAGGACTCCGCGAACGTCGCCCTCGTGCCAGTCGGTCTTGGGGGAGTCGGCGTACTCGTTGTGGCAGGTGACGCAGCCGTCCTCCATCCGCTCGGCCTGGGCGTAGCGGAGCGAGCGAACGCCGTTGTACGACTCGATTCGATAGAAGGGTTCTTCCGGGTCATCGTTGAGCGCCTTCCACGCGTCACGGGCAAATTCGTCCTTCAGCCCTCCGTCGGCGACTCGCCACGGGAACGGGAAGGGGCTGTAGACCTTGGTCTCGGTGGCCGGCAGCGCGATGCTCTCCTGGAGCGTGCGGCTGAGCGTGATCGGCAGGGGGATCGCGTTCGGCTCGGTGAGGTAGTCGTGCGTGATCTTCACGTTCGGTGCCTGTTCGCGCACCTTCTCGACGACCTCGGAGTTGTAGAGGCCGCGGAACTTTCGCAGCGTGTCGGAGTAGACTTTGGCGTGCTGCAGCGCGGTACGCTCCACCAGGATCTGGTGGTTCCGCGAGAGCTGGAAGATCGTGACCGCGAGGCCGAGCAGGAACATGCCGGCGACGGCAGGGAGGGCCCCCCGCGAGAGCAGGACCCCGAGCCCCGGTCGCAGCTCCGGGCTCACGGCGTCGTCCCCCCGGTCCGAATTGTCAGACGGCGGCTCGGTCATGGCGTCCTCGTGGAGGTCCTCATCGTTACAACGATTTGAACGACAGTCTAGCCGAGCTTGCCGTCCGACCCGATACTTTGCTGATACCGGTTCGGAGCAAATTCGGATTAGAAGGCGTTCTGTCCGTGGGGGGACGAGCACCAGGCGCTTTTCTCCGCGAGGCCGGAGGCTGCTCGAGTCGAACTCGGGAGCTTAGGCGGATGCTCTCCGGAGCGGAACCGCGAGCGAGATGAAAACACCATCGCACTCCACGCCACCGACCGGGACGAGCCCGCCGGAGGAAAACTCGACGA
This sequence comes from uncultured Bradymonadales bacterium, assembly GCA_964411125.1. GTDB lineage: Bacteria > Myxococcota_A > Bradymonadia > Bradymonadales > Bradymonadaceae > JBFIHF01. The sequence continues at coordinate 7,789 of CAYPJU010000080.1, forward strand.
GAGTGAGGCAGACTCTACGGGTCGGGAGTTCACTGGCATCGAATGACTGTCTTGACATGCGGACCGAAAGTGAGACTCTCTGAGGGAGAAGATCTCGGCACACAACTCGGACGAAAACACGAAGGGTCCGAAAGGTACGCCCATATGAATCACGAAGTGGTACCCGCGGGGGGTTCTGAGACCGAGAGCCTGCCCGCTATCGAATGGCCATCCCAGTTGGACGTTCCGCGTCTGACGAACCCGAGCCCGTCGACGATGGAAGGGTTCGTGCGTTCGGGGACTCCGTTCATCATCGAGAACGCGATCTCGGAAGAAATCCTGGCGGATTTCGAACCGAGCAAGCTGGTGGAGGCAGCGGACGCGAGCCCGGTACGCGTCTACGAGGATCTCCCACCGATCGGTCCGGAGCTGGAGCGGTACTCCACCGGGCACACGACGGTGATGCCGTTCAAAGAGATGATGAAGGTGGTCGGCGACTCGTCCCGGCCGCGCCCTTCGTACGCGACGGCGATTCAGCGTTCGACGGTGAAGCAGGACGATCTACGGATCTTCGAAGACGTCCATCCCGACCTGAAGAGCGGTGACCTGTGGATCGGAGCGCCCGGAGCCTCGATCGGCCTGCACATTCACAGGCAGGCCTGGGTCGCTGGACTGTACGGGCGGAAAGACGTGTTCTTCGTGGACTGGCGCCAGACGCGCAGCCTGGAGCCCGTGCCGTTGATCCCGACGTGGAGCAGAACCGATCCGAAAAACCCCGACTTCGCGCAGCACCCGAAGCTGGCAGAGGTGGTTCCCTACGTCGGTCGCGTACACCCCGGGGAGATCCTGTTCATTCCCGACATGATGTGGCACTGCCTGTGGCCGGTGGACCTGTGCGTCACGCTTCACACACGCTGGGACAGCGCGATCCACGCGGAACGGTTCGACAAGTTCGACTACCGGGACATCGTGCTGCAGATGCCTTCCCTGTTCGGTTGGAAGCAGACGGCCGAGGTAGTGAGGCAGGTGTTCTGGCACGGTTTGCTCGGACGCCCCGAACCGGTGGTCCACGCGGTGGACGGGTTTCGCGTCGCGATGGGCCGCTACATCTGGAATGCGCTCGCCAGCAACCCGTTCGAAAAGCGGGTCGACGACATCTCCCTTCAAGCTCGGCTGGCACACTCCAAAGAGTGATTCTCCCGGACTGACGCGGCCGCTCGGGCACCTCCGAGCGACCATGCGTCCTGCCCCCCCCTCGAGCGTCGATGCGACGGCTTCGGCTCCTCTCTCAGCAGCACGCCAGGGGATCGTTTCCTTGATTCTGCTCGCTCGTGCGCAGGCTTCCCACTCAGCCAACGTCGAACGACGCGCGCGCGATCCACGCGTGCGTCCTACCGGGAGCACGAGCGACAACAATGGACGAGAACAGTTCTTACATCTGCATGATCAGTGTTCACGGGCTCATTCGGGGCAGTGACCTCGAGCTCGGTCGGGATGCGGACACCGGGGGGCAGACGCGGTACGTGGTCGAGCTCGCGCAAGCGCTGGGCGATCGCGCGGATGTGGAGCGGGTCGACCTGCTGACGCGACGGATCGAGGATCCGAACGTCGCGGCCGATTACGCAAAGCCGATCGAACCGATCGGCAAGGACGCCCGGATCGTGCGCGTCGACGCCGGACCGGGCGACTACATCCGCAAAGAGCTATTGTGGGAGCATCTCGACGAGTTCGTCGACAACGCGGAGAAACATCTGCGAGACCAACCTCGCCTGCCCGACGTGATCCATGCGCACTACGCCGATGCGGGGTGGGTCGGGGCAAAGTTGTCGGAGCGGCTCGAGGTCCCGCTCGTCTTCACGGGGCACTCCCTCGGGCGGGTGAAGCGCGAGCGCCTGCTGGCGAATGGGCTCGCCGGGAACGCGATCGAGCAGCAGTACAAGATTTCCCAGCGGATCGAGGCGGAGGAGGAAGCGCTACGGCAGGCGACCTTCGTCGTCGCGAGCACGAGCCAGGAGGTGGAGGAGCAGTACGGGATGTACGAGAACGGCGACGCCGAGTCGAAGTTCGTGATCCCGCCGGGCACCGACCTCGACTGCTTCTACCCCGGGCCGGTCGACGAAGACGGCGCGGTGGCGGAGGAGCTTCGTAGATTTCTCACCGACATTCGCCGGCCGATCGTGCTCGTCCTGGCGCGCCCCGATCCGCGCAAGAATCTGATCGCCCACGTCGAGGCTTTCGCGGCGAATCCGGAGCTGCCGGAGCGGGCAAACCTCGTCGTGATCGCGGGGACGCGGGACGACATCGAGGAGATGGAGGGGGAGACCGAAGACGTGCTCACGGAGCTGCTCGTCTCGATCGATCGTCACGACCTGTACGGGAAGGTGGCTTACCCGAAAGATTTCTCGGGAGACGACATTCCGACCCTCTACAGGCTCGCGGCCGCGTCGCGGGGCGTCCACGTGAACGCCGCGCTGACGGAGCCGTTCGGGCTGACGCTGATCGAAGCGGCAGCGTGCGGACTGCCGGTCGTGGCGACCGAAGACGGCGGACCGCGGGACATCATCGAGCGCTGCCGGCACGGGGTTCTGGTCGACCCACTCGACCCCGAGAAGATCGCCGAGGGGATTGCTTCGGTCCTCTTCGACGACGAACGTTGGGACGAGATGTCTCGTGCGGGGATCGCGGGAGTCGAGCAGCACTTCTCGTGGGAAGCCCACGCCCGCCATTTCGTCGAGACCCTCCGGGACCGGCTCCCCGCGCGTTCGGCCCGCGCCAAGCAGGAGCCGGCGTGACCGAACCGCTGTTCCTCTGCTGTGATCTCGACCGCACCGTCCTTCCGAACGGGGAGGAGCCGGAGGCGCCGGGTTCGAGGGAAGCATTCGCCGCCCTTCTGCGCGATCCCGACGTGACGCTCGCCTACGTGACGGGCCGAAGCCTCGCGAAGTCACGGAGCGCGATGCAAGAGTGGAGTCTGCCCCACCCGCACTTCCTGGTCGCCGACGTCGGGGCCTCGATCTACCGACCGAGCGGGGAGGCATGGGAGCTCGTCGACGAGTGGCATGCCAGGATCGGAGGAGACTGGGAGGGGATCAATCGCGCCGCGATCGAGCGTCGGCTGGCCGGGATCGAGGAGCTCGTGGCGCAGCCACCCGAGGACCAGCAGCCCTACAAATGTAGCTTCTTCACCCCGCTGAATTGCGACCCTCGAGACCTCGAGGAGTCGATCCGTGGAGCGCTCGCCCCGACCGGCATCGCATACCGCGTGATAACGAGCGTCGACACCGCCGAAGGGGTGGGCCTCGTCGACGTGCTTCCGGAGTCCGCGTCGAAGCTTCGAGCGATCCGTTTCCTACAGCAGCGGCTGGAGCTCGGAGACGATCGAACGATCTTCGCCGGCGACAGCGGCAACGACCTCGACGTCCTGGTCAGCACGATCCCCGCAATCCTCGTCGCGAACGCGAGTGACTCCGTGCGTACCGAGGCCACGGAACGCTCGGCAGATTCGGGATGCTCCGAACTTCTGTACCTCGCCGAGGGGGGCTTCGAAGGGAGGAACGGCAACTACCTCGCCGGGGTCCTCGAAGGGATCGACTGGTATCGGCGACGGAGGAAATCATGAGGGACGAGCAAGTGATCTTCGGCGAGGTGCTGTTCGACGTCTTCGAAGACGGGCTGAGCGTCCTCGGCGGCGCACCCTTCAACGTCGCCTGGCACCTGACCGGGTTCGGGGAGGCTCCGCTGTTCGTCAGCCGGGTCGGCGACGACGAGCTCGGCCAAGAGGTTCGAGATCGAATGCGGGGTTGGGGGATGCGGCTGGAAGGGTTGCAGACCGATCCGACGCACCCCACCGGACAGGTGACCGTGTCGACCCGCGGCGGAGAACCTCATTACACGATCGAACCCGAGCAGGCGTACGACCACATCGACCCGGCCGGAATCGACGTCGCCGGTGGCGCGCTCCTGTACCACGGGACGCTGGCCGCGCGAGGCCGTTCACGCGAGGCGCTCGAAGCGCTGCGCACCCGCCCCTTCGACGCCATCGTCGTCGACGTCAATCTGCGGGAACCGTGGTGGGACCGAGACGACGTGCTGCACTGGCTCGAGGGCGTCACCACGGTGAAGTTGAGCGACGGCGAGCTGCCGGTGCTCGACGCGCAGGCCCGGACCACCGGCGGCGATCTCTTCGCTCGGGTTCGCTCCTTCCGCGAACAGACCGGCGTAGATCGGGTGGTCCTCACGCGAGGGGAAGAAGGAGCTCTGTGTGTGGACGCTCGCGACGAGGTCCGAGTCGCCCCCGAGCCGTCGGGGGAGGTCGTCGACACCGTCGGCGCGGGGGATGCGTTCACGGCTGTGCTGCTGCTCGGTCGGTTGCGCCGATGGAGCATCGGCATCACTCTCGAGCGCGCGCAACAGTTCGCGTCGAGGATCGTCGCCCAGCGCGGCGCTACGAACCCGGACCGCGAGATGTACGACGACTTCGCGACACGATGGAGAGGGACTCGCTGAATGTACGAGCCGACCGCCCATGCCAAGCTCAACCGAATCCTCGACGGCCTCACGGAGAGTGATGGCCCCGTCGCCGACCGGGTCTTCCTCACCCGCCTCGGGGCGAATTTCTACGCGATTCACGACCTCTTCGTGCGGCTGTACGGCGACCGGGACGACTGTTACGCCTCCCTCGAGGGGCTGGTCCGAGTCCTCGCGAAACGCTACCGCGAACGCCCCGAGAGGATGCGAAATCGCGACCGGGAGCGCGAGGCGAATCCGGGCTGGTTCCTGGAACCGGACCTCGTCGGGATGGCTCTCTACACCGACGGTTTTGCGAAGAACATCGAGGGCGTCCGCGATCGGCTCGACTACTTCGAGGAGCTAGGCGTCGATCTACTACACCTGATGCCGCTGATGCGGTGTCCTCCCGGGGCGAGCGACGGCGGCTATGCGGTGAGTGACTTTCGGGAGGTCGATCCGCGTGTCGGGACGCTCGAACAGGTAAAGGAGCTCGGTCGTCGGATGCACGAGCGGCGGATGCTGTTGATGCTGGACGTCGTGATCAACCACACGTCGAACGAGCACGAATGGGTGCAGGCCGCGCGCGCCGGCGAGGAGAAGTATCGGGATTACTACCACACCTTCGAGGACCGTGAGATTCCCGATCAGTTCGAGCAGACGATGCCGAGCATCTTCCCCGAGACGGCGCCGGGGAACTTCACGTGGGACGAGGAGTTACAGCGCTGGGTGATGACGGTCTTCAACGACTACCAGTGGGACCTCGACTACCGAAACCCCGCGGTGTTCGTGGAGATGATCGACATCGTGTTGTTCTGGGCGAACTGTGGCGCGGACGTGCTCCGGCTCGACGCCGTGGCGTTCATCTGGAAGCAGCTCGGCACGGCGTGCCAGAACCTTCCCGAAGCCCACCTCTTGCTGCAGCTCTTCACGGACTGTTGCCAGGTGTCGGCGCCGGGGCTCCTGCTGGTCGCCGAGGCGATCGTCGCCCCGACCGAGATCGCGAAGTACTTCGGCGAGGACGCCGTCGTCGCTCGGGAATGCGACATCGCCTACAACGCCACGCTGATGGCGCTACTGTGGGACGGGGTCGCGACGCAGAACGCGAAGCTCTTGCGCCAGGGGATCAAGCACTTGCCCGTGAAGCTGAGCGGATCTACGTGGCTCAACTACCTCCGCTGTCACGACGACATCGGTCTCGGTTTCGACGATGCGGACATCGTCCGCGCCGGCTACGACCCGTGGGCCCATCGACGGTTTCTCCTCGACTACTTCACCGGCGTTCACGACTGGTCGGACGCGCGAGGTCAACGCTTCGGCGAAAACCCCGAATCGGGTGACGCGCGTATCGCGGGGAGTCTCGCGTCGCTGGTGGGGCTCGAGGCGGCGATGGAGCGCGGCGACGCGGCGGAGATCGACCTCGCCATCGACCGGATTCTGATGCTTCATGCGGTGATCATGTCGTTCAACGGCATCCCGCTCCTGTACTACGGCGACGAGCTCGGCACGTTCAACGACGACTCGTACCTCGAGGACCCCCATCGGTCGTCGGACGCGCGATGGCTTCATCGGCCTCGTCTCGACGACGCCGATCGCGCTCGACGCGAAGTTCCCGGCAGCCCCGCGCGGCGCATCTTCGACGGGCTAACCCACCTGATCCGGACCCGACGTGGGGTCGCGGCGTTCACCGACCGCGACGACCGCGTCGTCCTCGAGTTTCCAGACGAGCACCTGCTCGCCTACACGCGCGGCGCCGACGACGAGGCGGTGATCGTCGTCGCGAACTTCGACCGGGAGCCGCACGAGTTTCGGCTCGACCATCTCCCGGAACCGTTCCGACGGTCGGGGGGGCAGGGTTTCCACGACCTTCTTCGCGACGAAGACGTGGGGTCCACCACGGTCGAAATCGCGGGATACTCCGCGCGATGGCTCGTCCCGAAACTGACTCCGACCCGCTAGCCGGCCGTCACCCCTCCGTCGACCGCCACCGCGGTCCCGGTGACGAAGCTCGCTTCGTCGCTGCAGAGCCATGCGACCAACGCCGCCACTTCGTCGGGTCGGCCCATACGCCCGACGGGTTCCATCGCGGTGTAGCCCTTGAGCGTTTCGGGGTCGTTGCCCGTCGCGCGAGTGATCATCGCGGTGTCGATGATGCCAGGACATACGGCGTTGATGCGGATTCCCTGAGTGGCCACCTCGAGGGCCGCGGATTTCGTGAGCCCGAGGACGCCGAACTTCGACGCGCAGTATTCGCTCGCGAAAGGGAACCCCTGCATCCCGGCGATGGAGCTCATGTTCACGATCGCCCCGCCCTCTCCCTGTTCGATCATCTGCTGAAGCTGGTACTTCATGCAGAGCCAGACACCGCGCAAGTTGATGTTGATGACGCGATCGAAAACCTCCGTCCGGAGCTCGGTGACTGGAGCCATCTCGCCCTCCCAGCCGGCGTTGTTGAAGGCGAGGTCGAGCCGCCCGAAACGGTCGATCGTCTGGCGGACCAGCCCTCGAATCTCCGCCTCCGACGTGACGTCGGTGTGCACGAAACTCGCGTCCCCTCCTGCAGCTCGAATCTCCCGAACGACCTGCTCGCCATGATCGGCGTCCACGTCGGATACGATCACTGCCGCGCCGTCTTCGGCGAACCGCAACGCTGCAGCACGGCCGATGCCGTTCGCGCCACCTGTCACGATCGCAACTTTCCCTTCGAATCTCTTCGTCATGTTTTCTCCTGTTCGTGCTCGTATACCCGCCGAACGACGTCGACGACGCTGTCCGGGTTGAGTGAAATGGAATCGATCCCGATGTCGACGAGGAACTCGGCGAAGTCGGGGTGGTCGCTGGGGGCCTGTCCGCAAATGCCGACCGTAGAACCGTGTTCGTGGGCGACTCGTACGAGGGTTTCGATCGACCGCAGGACGGCGGGGTTACGCTCGTCGAACACGTCGGACAGAAACCCGTTGTCTCGGTCGATACCGAGCACCAGTTGCGTGAGGTCGTTGCTGCCGATCGAGAACCCATCGAACCGCCGGGCGAACTCGGCGGCCAGGATCACGTTGCTCGGGATCTCCGCCATCACGTAGACCTTCAGCCCCCTGTCGCCGCGCCTCAAGCCGGCGTCCGCCATCACCTCGAGGACGGCGTCGGCCTCTTCGAGCGTGCGGCAGAACGGGATCATCACGATGACGTTGTCGAGGCCGATCTCCTCGCGTGCGCGCTTCAAGGCGGCACATTCGAGCTCGAAGGCAGGCCGGTAGTGATCGTGGTGGTAACGGGACGCTCCGCGGAACCCGATCATCGGGTTTTCCTCGTGTGGCTCGAACGTTCGCCCGCCGAGTAGGTCGGCGTATTCGTTCGACTTGAAGTCGCTGGTCCGCACCACAACGGGGTCCGGCCACTGCGACGCCGCGATCTTCGCGATGCCCGACGCGAGGCGGTGTACGAAATAGTCGGACGGCGTCTCGTACTGCGCCGTCAGTTCGTCGATCCGAGCCCGTTCCGAGGGGTCGAGCACCTCGGGATGCAGCAGGGCCATGGGATGCACGCCGATCTCGTGCTCGATGACGAACTCCAGCCGTGCGAGGCCGATGCCCCGTACCGGAAGGTTCCAGAAGCGCATGGCGGCGTCCGGATCCGCCACGTTCAGCATCAGACGGGTGGCGGGCTCGGGCAACGACGACAGGTCGATCTCGCGACGCTCGTGAGGGACGGCCCCGGCGTACACTCGTCCGGTCTCCCCTTCCGCGCAGGAGAGGGTGATCGTGGAACCATCGGCGATGCGTTCGGTCGCCCCCGGGGCCCCGACGATGGCGGCGATCCCGAGCTCGCGGCTGACGATCGCGGCGTGGCTCGTGCGTCCGCCGTGTTCGGTGACGATCCCCCTCGAACGCTTCATGAGGGGAACCCAATCGGGGTCGGTCATCTCCGCGACGAGAATCCCGCCGTCTTCGAAGCGATCGGCCTGCGCCATCGACTCCATCACGAACGCTCTACCGGTCGCCACCGCGCTCCCGACGGCGACGCCCGAGGCGAGCACCTCACCGGTCCCGGTGAGGTGGTAATGCACGGGATTGTGCGTCCTACTCTGCACGGTCTCGGGACGGGCCTGAACGATCCAGATCTGGCCGGTCTCTCCGTCGAGCGCCCATTCGATGTCCATAGGGCGTCCGTAGTGTTTCTCGATCGTGGCACACCAGCGAGCGAGGTGGAGCACCTGGTCGTCGTCGAGGACCAGACGACCGCGCTCCTCCTCGGTCGTTTCGGCATCGGCAGTTCCCCGAGCTTCGCAGACCAATTTTCGCTCTTTTTCTCCGCGCCGAGCGCTCAGGATGGGGCGCGCATCGCCCTCCAACAACGGCTTGAAGACCCGCCATTCGTCGGGATTCACAATCCCCTTCACTACGTACTCGCCGAGGCCCCACGCGCCGTTGATCAACACGATGCGATCGAAACCGCTCTCCGTGTCGATGGTGAAGGCGACGCCGGCGGCGCCGATGTCGGATCGAACCATCGCCTGGACAGCCACGGAGAGTGCGACTTTTTCGTGCGCGAAACCGTTGTGCTCCCGGTAGGTGATGGCGCGGTCCGTCCAGAGCGAGGCGAAACAATCGCGCACCGCGTCGAGGAGGTCGTCTGGACCGACGACGTTGAGATACGTCTCTTGCTGCCCCGCGAAGCTCGCCTCGGGCAGATCCTCCGCGGTCGCGCTCGAACGGACGGCGACGGGTTGATCGGGGGAATCGAAGACGGTGGCATAGTAGCTCCGCACCGCGTCGATGAGCGGTGGTGGGAGCTCCCCGGCCCGCAACAAGCCCCGGATCGCCTCGCCGGTGTCCGCGAGCCGCGCACCGGAATCCCGCTCGTCGAGGAGGGTGCGAATCCGCCCCGACAGGTCGTTGTGCCGGATGAACAACCGGTAGGCGGCAGCGGTCACTGCGAACCCGCCCGGCACCAACACACCCGCCGTTCGAAGCTTCTGGATCATCTCCCCGAGGGACGCGTTCTTTCCTCCGACCTTTTCGATGTCGTCGCGGCCCACCTCATCGAGCCGGACCACGAGCTCTTCTCTCTCTGCCATGCCTTCCTCGTCGAAATCGTCGAAATCGTCCCCGCGCCCGAGTCACGGTCACGCGAATTACGCGAACCGGCCGATTTCAACTTCCGTACCATTCATCGCAAATGGCTTCTGGTGCTTACGCCACGCGGGGGAGGCGAGGTTTTCGTCCCCACCGAAAACGAAAGCGTTGCGCTCGTCGCGGCGCCGCCGCAAAAAATGCGCGGGCGGGAGTTCAGTCGGACCGCGCAACGCGAACGTGGCGTCGGAGGCGTCTGCCCGGTAGGGTTGGTCGACGACTTCGCAGGGACGTATGGACGGGCAGCCGAAATTCGGTGCATGGCAGATCATCCTGGCCGGGATGGCGACTGCGGCGCTGTTGCTCTGGTTCGACGGCAGCGATTCCGTCCCCGTGATGTTGGTCAGCGCTGTCGTGTTTCTCGGCCTGTTCTGGCGGTTCCGAGCGACCCCCGCCCGCCGCGAGTTGACCCACGCCGAGCAGATCATGCTCGAACGTCAGTCCGTCTACCGATGGTTGGCGTCGCAGAGTGACGAGCCCGAGCCGGAACCCGAACCGAAGAAGCCGCGTCCGAAGCTCACGGTGATCGAGGGTGGAAAGAGCGCCGTTCCATCGGAAGAGAAGCCGAATTAGCATTTGATGACCACGGTCATTTAGATACGACCAGCGCGGAGACGGAGCTCCGCGCCACGGGTACGCGGAGGCGACTCCGCAATACGGAATCGAGCCCCCATGCAACTTCCCCTCCCCGGTCAAACGTTCCTCGGCAAGTACGCGCTGCAGGAATGCATCGGGCGCGGTGGGTTCGCGATCGTCTTTCGTGCGACCGAGATCGTGATGGGGCGCGACGTCGCGGTGAAGATCCTCCTGCCGACCGACAACGACGGCTACGACATCTCGATCTCCCAGCGGTTCATGCGGGAAGCGCGCCTGCTCGCCGAGCTCCGGAGCCCTCACACGGTCACGATGTACGACTTCGGTCGAAGCCCCGAGGGGCTGCTCTACATGGTGTCGGAGTATCTGGCGGGAGGGGACCTCGCCGAGATGATCGGTCGGTACGGCGGGCTCGGTGAGGACGTCGCGATGCACATGCTCCGGCAGCTCTGCGAAGCGCTCTCGGAGGCGCATGCCGCCGGAGTTCTGCACCGCGACCTGAAGCCGGGGAACATTCTCCTCGATCCCTACATGGACGACCAGTACCGGGTGAAGCTGATCGACTTCGGGATCGCCAAACCGCTGGCGCAACGTTCCGACGCCTTGACGGTGACGCGCACGGGAGCGGTCGTGGGGACGCCCCGTTACATGTCGCCGGAACAGAGCTGTGGAGAAGTGCTGACGCCGGCTTCGGACATCTACAGCCTCGGCCTGGTGATCTACGAGGCGATGACCGGTGAGCGGGCGGTACGTGGCGAGACGGCGCGGGACATCCTGATCGAACAGCTCGCGGACCTGCCGCTCTTTCTCCCGCATCTCGACGACGTCTCCCCTTTCACGGCGGGAGTGATCCGCAAAATGGTGCAGCGTCGTGTCGAAGCCCGTTTTCGGACGGCGGAAGAGGTGCTCGACGTTCTGTATGGCGACGCGCCGCCGCCCGAGTACCCGGCCGTGCCACCCGTCACCGTGCAAGAGCAAGAGCCAGAGGGCGGGTTCGACACGACGACGAAGGTGCTCCTCGCGGGAGGATTGCTGGTGGCGCTCCTCGCGGTGGGGGGGCTGGTCCACGCGATCTGGTCCAGCAATCAGCGGCCGGAACCCGCCCCGGAGCCGCCGATGCAAGTCGTCGCCGAGGCTCCCGCGGCGGCCGCCGTCGACGTACCCACGCCGGACACCGGCCCGCCATCGGGGGTCGAAGTCCTGGTGCCCGACTCGGGAGCGTCCGACGCGGGGGGCCCCCTCCCCGAGCCCGAGGTCGTCGGAGCGTTTCCCGACGCGCGCCCATCCGAGGGTTGTCATCTGGTGCCGGGGAAGCGATCGCAGGAGCACTCCGTCATCCTCCCCCCCGATGGGCGACGTCGCTGGCGGACGTACATCTCCAACGACTACCGGCCGGAGGTCGCCTATCCCCTCATCGTGGCGTTCGACCGTTCGATGATGACGGGGACTTCGGTCTTCGACGAGTTCGGGGACATGACGAACCAGGAGCCGTTCGTGGTCGTCGGCCCGATCTCGGAGACCGGCCTCAGCCCGTGGGAATCGGCGACGGACGTGGAGACGGTGAAGCGCGCTCTCGAGCACACGCTGCAGAACTACTGCATCGACGAGTCGCGCATCTACGCAGTGGCTCAGGGGCTGGCCGGGCGCTTCGTCGCCCAGAAACTGGTGTGCGAAGTTCCGTTCTCCGCGATCGCCATGGGGGCGACGGCGATCCGCAACATGCACCCGCGATGCGAAGTCCCCGACGCCCCGTTCATGTACCTCATGGGGGTGAAGGACAAATGGCACCCGGTCGACGGCGGCGACGACTGCACGGGCAAAGAAACGGTACCTCACAGTGGCCACATCGAAATGTGGAAGGAACGGTACGGCTGCGACGGCGAGGTCATCGAATATTCGCGCCTGCCCGAAGGGCGTTGTGACACCTGGACTTGCGACACGAAGTACGTTCACTGCACGGTCGCCGGCGGGTACCACTGGCGCTACACCGGCACCGAGCTCCAGTTCCTCCTCTCCGGCTGCAAGATGGATCGATCGCCGTACCCGTACGGGGACCGGATCTGGCGCTTCTTCAAGGAGGAGGGGGTGCAGCTCCCGGCCCCCGAGCGGTGAGACACTACTCGGCGACGGCCACGAGCACCGCCTGGGCCACCCTGGAAGTGTCGAGCGAACCGATCGCGGGGTGTTTTTCGAGCTTCCGGGTGAGCTCCAAAGTTCGCTGGGGCGTCAGGGCGATCCCCATGTCGAGCTCGTCGTAGAGAGCCTGAGCTGCCGCCTCGTCTTCGAGTGAGTCCGGATCGGCCTCCCCTCCGTGCATCAGCGGGACGAGCCGCGGGCGCTCCCCACCGTTTCGCTTTTCCAGCATCAGCAGGTAGAGGCCGAGGAGCCCATCGGTTCGCTCGCGAGAGAGCTTCAGCGCCCCGACCCGCCCGCGTTTGCTGTCGCCCAGCTCGTCGAGCAGGCCCTCGACGAGAGGATGTCCGTTCGCGAAGAAGTCGAGCGCTTCGTTCTCGATCGCGAGCCGGCGGTCGAACGTGCCCAGAAAACGGCTACCGACCGGAAGCCCGGGGATCGTCTCGACCTCGACCGAGCCCCCATACTCGAAGTAGTGGGTTCCAACCGACTCCTTGACGGCGACGTCCATCGCGATCGCTTCGGCGGCTTCGACGCAGAAGCGTTCGAGTGTCTCGTCGAGGTCAGCGGGGATGGCGTCGAGAACACTCGCCTCGGGGTCTCGCTGGAAGGAGTCGGGAAAGATCCACTCGCCGCGGTCCGACGTCGCGTCACCGCGAATCCTCGTCGCTTCTGCTTCGTCGCGTTCCGGGTCACGGACGACTTCTCGAAGCCGAGCCATCGCCGGGGACGAGCCGACCGTCGCATCTTCGAACAGGCCGGCGAGCTCGTAGATTCGAGCGGTACGCCCCCCGGCTCCCTCGCGCCGAAAGTAGTGAATCGGGACATCGTGGTCGCGCCCGATGCGGTCGAGGCGGCCGATCCGCTGCTCGAGCACGACCGGGTCGTCGGGGAGATCGACGTGGACGACGTGTTCACAGAACTGGAAGTTTCGGCCCTCGCTACCTCCTCCGGAGGACACGAGAAACGTCACCGGAGAGAGCCGGAACTGAGCGAGCTCGATGTCCCGCGCCTTGGTCCCCATCTCCTCGTGGAACAGGAACACTCGCTGCGAGAGTTCGCGGGAGAGGGTGGCGGCCAGCTTCTTGGCGCGGTCGACGGTGTCGACGAAGACGAGCACCTTTTCGTCGGCGTCTTTCCATTCCCCGGCTTTCTCCAGCAGCCATCGCACGCGTGGGTCCTCGACCTCGAGATCCCGGGGCCCGTCGTCGATGTCGACCGGTCGCGGAACGCGAACGGGGAAGCTGAGGAGGTCGTCGCGGGTAACCGCGCTCACGCCCGGCACGACAGTCGCTTCCTCACGCGTCTCGAGCTCCAGACCGAGCGCTGCCGCGAGTCGCCCGAACCCTTCCCTTCCGACCAGGAAGGGCGTCGCCGTGAGCAGGAGCGCGTGCTCGGCCTGTTCGACCGTCGGCAGGACCACGTCGCCGATGCGTTCGTCGATGGTGCGGTGCGCCTCGTCGACGACGATGAGCTGTGGGTCGGCCGCGCCGAGCGCGGCGAGCAGCATGGGGTCGGCGGCGAGCAGCTCGGCGGAGACGACGGCCATTCGGTGTACGTCGAACGGGTTCGTCTCGCGGCCGAAGTCGCTCCGCACGTGCGCCAACCGCTCTTTGTCGATGTGGACGAAGACCTGATGAAACTTGCGATAGAGCTCCCCGAGCCACTGCACGGTGAGCGTGTCGGGGGTGATGATGACCACCTGTTCGACGCGCCCCATTCGGATGAGCGCCGAGGCGATCATGCAGGCGACGACCGTCTTCCCGAGGCCGACGCCGTCGGCGAGGAGCCAGCGGACAGACTCGTGCGAGATCGCGCGCGCCGCGGTGTCGATCTGATGCTCGAAGAGCTCCACCCGCCCCCCGACGATCGAAGCGACGTCGCCGCGTCGCCGATAGCGCAGCAGCCGCTGGCCGTCGACGCGGTTGAGAACTTCTTCGGGTTCGTCGACGAGGCCACTCATCAAGCGGTCGACGGGCGTCTCGCGGCGGACGACGGGCCACAACGAATCGATGTCCGCCATCGACCCGTCCTCGAGCTTCACCATCCGGCCGCGCATCGCGACGATCCGGGTCGGCTCGCCGTCGTCGACCCGCACCTCGTCCCCACGCACGAAGCGAATCGGCGAGATTCGCGCCGCTTCGGGCGTCAGACGCATCTGCTTGTCTGCATCGGGGAAGAAGACGTCGATGAACCGTCCATCGACGGCGATGACTACGCCGGCGCCGAGGTCACGGTTGGCTTCGCTGATGAACTTGGTCCCTGGTTTCCACACGAGGCGTCCCTGCTGAGGCGGGCGGAGTATAAAGAGGTTTCCCCCTGCCGCAAAGGCACGGCCTCGTCATTGCTGGTGCTCGGGCGCCTCCGCGGGAAGATCGCGCCCTTCTTCTAGAAAGAACTTCCAGATCCGCTGCCCGTAGGGGTACGGCGAGGCGCCCATCATGCACGCCGACCAGAGGAGTTGCAGGTCGGTGCCGGTGTGCTTCCAGAAGTACCCACCGTCGACGGTGCAGTGAAAGTACGGCGTCTCGCAGTCCCATGTCTCGCAGCGGCCGGTGGCGAGCCTCGAGTACGTCTTCGCCTTTCCCTCGCACCGATGGCGTCGTCGCCAGAGTTCTCTGTGTTGCTCATGGGACAATGTCTCTCGCCCGTTGCACGCCTTCCCCCCTTCGATGGGGTGCCACTTGTCCTCGGTGCCCATGATGTACATGAGCGGCACACCGGGGTCTTCGCAGGCGAACTTCTGATCGGTGATCCACATCGCGCCGAGCGCGACGGCGGACAGGGGGACTTCGCACATTACCCGTTCGGAGAGGAATTTGGAGCCGATGCCCTGACCGACCGCGTAGAGCCGGGTAGGGTCGACGCAGTAGTTCTGGCGGGTGTGCTCGAGGGCGTGCTGCACGAGCTCCATGTCGTCGGACGCAACCCAGGGGGCGATACCGTCCTGGGTAGTGGGCGCGACGACGAGAAACTCCCCATCGCCGGCCAGGCTGCGAAACTCTCGGAGGAGGTTCTCCCCCGTCACCGTGGAGCGGTCGAACGCGAGGACGACCGGATAGGGGACCGTGCCGTCGTATTTCGACGGTGCGTGGGTCTTCCACTGGCGCATCGAGCGGAGCGGTACGCTGTAGGTCCTGGTCTTCGTCCGTGGTGGCTGGTCGCAGCCGGACGTCCCGGCGGACGGCGCCATGTCCGTGCCGACGTCGTGGCCGGTCGCGACGTCCCGTGCGCCACCCACGTCGGCGATGTCGTCTCGAGCCAGGGCGCCGGCTCGTGGGGCGATTTGTGGCGGTGCCGCCGCATGGACCGACCGAGACGGCGCAGGCGGCTCCGCGGAGCGAGGCGCGTGGCGATGGGGTGTGGCCAGACGATACACGAGTGCTCCGAACACGACGGCGCACAAGACGCCCACGGCGAGGACTACGAGAGCGACCTTGGTCGTCGAAGCACGTCGGGGGCGAGCCCCGGCGCTCCCGCCCCGTTCCGCCGAGTTGCCCGCTGGATCGGGCGCCGGTCGGGCCTCGAGCGCATCGAGCACGTCGAACGCCGACTGAAACCGGTGGCGTGGATCCCGCTCCACCATTCGCCGCAGGACGGACTGAACGGGTCCGCTCACCCCCTCGAGCCCGTCGAGCCGCAGAGGCGTTTCGGCGAGCTGCTCAACCAGAATGTCACGCGGATCGTCACCCGGGACGGCAGGCCGACCGACGATCGTCTCGTAAGCCAGCAGACCCAGGCTGTAGAGATCGGAGGCCGGCGAGAGAGGCGCCCCGCAGATCTGTTCGGGCGCCATGTAGCGGGGCGTCCCGATCACCTCGCCGGTCTGCGTGACGGTGAACGCGTCGGTCTCGGTCTCGAGCGGCTTCGCGATGCCGAAGTCGATCAGCTTCACCCGGTGGGGATCGTCCATGTAGGGAGCGACGAGCACGTTCGCTGGCTTGATGTCGCGGTGCAGAATTCCGACCGAGTGAGCCTCCCCCAACGAGCCGCAGAGCTGGCGCAGGACGTGAACCCCGACGGCTTCGCCGAGGCCTCGTCGGGTTCGGATCAACGAGGCGAGGTCTCCGCCCGACAGGTACTCGGAGACCATGTAGAGCAGCCCGTCGGCTGTCTCACCGAAGTCGAAGAGGGTGAGCGTGTGCGGATCTCGAAGGCCTGCGAGGAGCCTCGCTTCTCGCAGGAAGCGTCGGGAGACGGTGAAGTCGTAGCCTCGCGGGCCGGGGAGGAGAACCTTGACCGCGACGTCGCGCGACGTGCTGATCTCTCGAGCACGGAAGACGATCGCAAACCCTCCCCTGCCGACGGTCTCGAGTAGTTTGTATTTGTTCTGAAAAGTCTCGCCGGGAGCCGGGATACGCATGTTCCGACTATACCGCCAAAACTTGGGAGCGGAACCCCGAGGGGCGAAAGGGCCGAGGAGGTCGTTCTATCGAACACCCCGAAAGCTCGCCCCGGCCCCGACCGAAGACTGCATCTTTGGACCCGCGGTGGCTCGCTCGCCTTTCGTCACGGCTACGGGCGCGGCCGTCGGCGACCGCCGGATGATCGAGGCGGACTTCGCGCGGTTTGCCTGTTCACGCTCGCGTTCGGCGAGCTGAAGCGCAAACGAGAGCGCATCGAGGGGCATTTCTATCCAGACGTTCGACATCCGTGTCTCCCGGTGGTGGGTCCGCCTTCCGTGGCAGATCTCAGGTGTACGCGGATGTAGGACAACCGCAATTTTTTCGACAGATCGAACGGGAAAGGTGCTCCTCCGAAAAACGGAGACAACCCTCGGGACCGCATTCTGATTGGCCGAGCCGCTCGCCCCGAAAAAAGTACGCAACGGAAGCGGCCCGCGGCCGAAAACGACCTCGCTGGATTCAACCCCGAAGAGGTCAATGAAATGGAAATTGTCGATACGAACGATTCACTGACGCACCTGCTCGGCGAAGGTGCGACCACCGAGCTCCTCGAAGAGCTCGGTCATACGGTCCACCCGGTCCCGATTCCCCCCGCCGGGCTCGCCGCGTGGGGCTTCGAGGGCGAGCCCGTAGAAGGCGTGACGGCGCTGGTGGCCGAGGGAGGCCTGCGGATCCTGGAGGCGCGGGGACTCGACCCGAAAACGCGGCGCCGAATGGCGATCGCCGTGGCGCGACGCAACCCGGTCGTCACGACGTTGTGGGTCTGGGTGGACGAGACGGAGATCACCTTTGCGCACGTCGGGCGAGGAGCAGACGGTCGGCCCTTCGTGCGGTCGATGGAGATCTCGCGGCAGCACCCCGACCCCGTCGGGCTGGATCAGGTCCGTGCGCTGTCCACCTCGCGGATCGTCGCGGTCGACAGCGACGACGCGGCGCGCTACCGCGCCCATTACGAAGAGGTTCTCGATCACGAGGGGTTGACGCGGGAGTTCTTCGGGCGGTTCCGCGAAGCGCTCGACGAGCTGGTCGGTTCGATCCGAAACGGACCGACGGCGCCCCGCGAACGTCATGACGTGGCGCTGGTGACGCTCCTTCGTGTGGTCTTCCTCTACTTTCTGCAGCGCAAGGGCATCCTGGACGGCGACCCGCGCTATCTGAGCCGACGCCTGCACGGTTCGCTGCAGGACGGGGAGTCGTTTCACGACGGGCTGCTGCGGCCGCTCTTCTTCGGAGTCCTCAACACCCCGGACGAAGAGCGTGACGCGCAGGCGAAGGCGCTCGGCGCGATCCCTTTCCTCAATGGTGGCCTCTTCGAGCCGACCCCCGTCGAGCGTGCATGGCCTGACGTCGGCTGGTCGAACGCCACGTGGGCGGCGCTCCTCCACGGCTTCTTCGATCGCTTTCACTTCACGGCGACGGAGCCCGAGGGGTGCGACGAGGCCCGGGTCGTCGACCCGGAGATGCTGGGACGCGTCTTCGAGGGTTTGATGTACGGTGACGACCGGCGCAAATCAGGGGCTTTCTACACGCCGCGAGACGTCGTCCGTCAGATCGTCGAGCGAGCGGTGACCACCAGGCTCGGTGCGATGGTGGACCGTGACGATCTGGCCCCCTACGAGGTCCCGACCGATCCGGGGATCCGACGGGCGTTGTCGGACGCGCTGGCGAAGATCACGATCCTCGACCCCGCGGTCGGGACCGGGGCGTTCGTGCTGGAGGCACTCACGGTGCTGCGCCGGTGGCGCGAAGAGCTCGGAGGGCGGGTGGACTGGGCGTCGACGCGCGCGATCCTGCACCGCAACCTCTTCGGCGTCGACGCGAACCCGACGGCGATTCGCCTCTGCGAGCTCCGGCTCTGGCTGGCGCTCCTCGGCTCCCTGCAACCGGGGGACGCGGTCGAGCCGCTGCCGAACCTCTCGCACCGTGTGGTCGCGGGGGATTCGCTCGTGGAGCCGGGGGATGTGGTCGCCCGCACGGTCGCTGGGACTACCGTCGTCAGCGCGGAGACCGCGGTCAGGATCCGCTCCGCCGAACGGGATCACGCATTTCTCGAGGATCGCTATCTCGTCGCGCATGGAGCCGAGAAACTGATCGTCCGGGCGTCCCTGGACACAGCTCGCAAACAACTCCAACGCGAGGTCCTCGAGGGGAGGCGGCGCATGCTGCTCGACCGCCGCGAGGCGCTGCGGCCAGCGCTGGAGTCGGAGGGACTCTTCGGAGAGTGCCGGCCCGACCCTGAGTGCAGACGGGCGGCGGCAGGGATCGAAGCCGCGCTAGGAGAGCTCGACGAAGCGATGACGAGCCTCGACGACGACCGCCGTGCGAGCGGATTCGCGTGGGCCGGAACGTTCGGTGAGGTGGCCCGGCGCGGCTTCGACGTCGTGGTGACCAACCCGCCGTGGATCCGCGCCCACCGGGTCGGTCGCGAGTCGCGACGGCTTCACACCGCTCGCTATCGCTCTGCGTCGAACGAGCTCTGGAAGGGGGCCCGGGAGCTCGGTATCCGGGCGCCGTTCGGGACGCAGTCCGACCTGTCGGCCCTCTTCGTGGAGCGCTCCCTGGAGCTTCTCGCGCCCGGTGGAGTCCTCGCCGCCCTCGTCCCCGCAAAGCTGTTTCGGAGTCTGCACGGCGCGTCGCTACGTCGAGTCCTCGCCGAGCATCGAATCGATGCGTGGGAGGACCTGTCCGACGCCGACCGCTCGCTCTTCGAAGCGACGACCTACCCGGCCATCCTCCACGTGCGTCGCGAACGGCCGAGCTCGTCGCCGACGCAGGTCCGGCTCTGGCGGGGCACCGGATGTCGGGAGTTTCGGGTGAGCAGCGACGCGCTGCCCGCCGGACGAACACCGGGAGCGCCGTGGTTCGTCGCGCCTCCCGAAGTGATGGATGCGCTGGAGGCGGTGGGTGAGACGGTCCCGCTCGGCGCGGTGACCGGATTCGCTCCTCGGCGCGGGATCTTCACCGGCGCGAACGACCTCTTCCTGCGCCCGGCCGGCGGATTCGAGGACGAGCTCGGCCCCGAGGTCCGGCCCTTCGTGCGACGCGTCGTCAGCGGGAGCAGCCTCGGTGAGGGAGAAGCTCTCGAAATCCTCTGGTGCTACGACGCTTCCGGACGCCCGTTACCTGACGTGCCCGCGGTCCTTCGGAACTACTTCGGGGAGCACCTCGCCCGGTTGGAGTCGCGCTCCGATCACGACGCCGCCCTCCCCCCCTGGCAGGTCTTCCGTGTACGCCCGGAACTGCTCGGGCCGAAAGTCGTCTGGCGCGACATGGGACCGCACCTCGAAGCGACCGTCCTCGAGGGGGACGAGGTCCCGCTCAACACCGTGTATTGCATCCCATGCGCAGAGCCCCGCGCAGCCCACAATCTAGCCCAATGGCTCAACAGCTCGACCGCGCGGGCTTTCGCGTACGCGCTGGGTGAGCGGGCACGGGGCGGCTGGCGCCGTCACTTCTCGTGGCTCCTTCGGATGCTCCCGATCCCCATCGCCGCGGCGCGATCGGGGTTTCGGGAGGGGGCCCGTGCTCCGCTCAGTGCAGATCAGGAACGAACTCTCGAGAAGTTCATGCTCGGCCCGAGACTGAATTCTCCCATCGCGGGAGGCGCGAAATGACCACGGTCAGCGAAGTTGCACGTGGGTTGTTGGAGGGTGCGACTCCCGGACGCGAAGACCTCGAAGGTCTGGACCTCGCCGCGTTTCAGGCCCGCGCGGTAGACCGTCTCGTCGCGACCATCGAGTCGTGGGGTGGGGCGCTCCTCGCCGACGACGTCGGGCTCGGGAAGACGCGTGTGGCACTCACGGTGGCGAGGATATGGTCGACCCGGCTCCGACGAGTCGGCGTGAGGGGGCCGGTGGTCTGTGTCGTCCCGTCGAGGACACTGAGGCAGTGGAGAGATGCGGCGGAAGCGGCCGGTTTCGCCCGTGACGCCGTACGGTTCGTCACCCACAGCGCTCTGAGCCGAGGCGACGACTCGACGACGACTGCACCGGCGTTCCTCGTGGTGGACGAAGCGCACCGATTTCGAAACCGCAGGACGAAGCGTCGAGCGCGCCTGGAGCGAGCGCTCGGTGCGCCGTTGCTCCTGTTGACCGCGACACCGGTCGTCAACGCGACCGACGATCTGCGGAGTCTGCTGGAACTCTTCGTGGAGGACGCCGACGTGGCGAGGGTGACCGGGTACGACCTGGAGACGACGTTCGCGCTTGCGGCTAGTGGGGGTCGGACGCTCGAGGAGCTGCTCCGGGAGGTGGTCGTCCGTCGAATTCGTCCGTCTGACGGCGGCTTTGGGGACCGGCCAGGCATCCGGCTCGAGCTCCTCACCTACGAGGCGAGCGACGCGGAGGGGTGGCTCTGGACGAACCTCGAGGGAGAGCTCGGTCGGATGGAGAACACGGCGTTTCTGGAAGACTGGCCGCGGGGGCTCTTCATCGAGTACGTCCTTCGCCTCTGGGAGTCGGGGCCCGACGCCTTCTCGGCCGGCCTCGGTGAATTGATCGCGTACCACAGACGCTGGCTCGAGGCGGTCGGCGCCGGTGGCCGACTCACGCGCGCCGACTTTCGGGATTCGTTCGCGCACGCCGCCGACCAGCAGGTCTTCGGGTTTCTCTTCGAGTCGGGCCCCACCTCCTCGCGTGACGAGGTCGAGGCGGTTCGGCGAGATCTGGACATCCTGCTGGGGCTCGATCGACGCCTGGAGCCGCTGCTTCAGGCAAACTCGGGACGTGAAGCCGCAGTCGCGGACCTCGCGGCAGACGGCGAAAAGCTCCTCGTGTTCACGAGCTACCGCAACGCGGCGATCGGGCTGTACGAGCGGCTCGTCGCGGCGCTCGGTCCGCGGGCAAAGGTAGGGGTAGTGACCGGGTCGGAAGCGAGAGCGACCGGGCTCGGGCGTACGACTGGCACCGAGGTGGTCCGGCGGTTCGCTCCGCGCTCGCAAGGGGCGTCGTACCGACCGCACGAATCCCTAGACGTTCTCGTCGCGACGGACTGCCTCTCGGAGGGGATGAACCTGCAGGATTGCGGGCGAGTCGTTCTGGTGGACCTCCCGTATACTCCCGTGGCCGTTCAGCAGAGGATCGGTCGGCTCGTGAGGCCGGGGAGCCGGCACGACGTGGTCACGGTCTACCTTCCGCGACCGAGCGTGTGGAACGACAGCCTCGGGATGCGAAGGCGCCTCGACGAGAAGCTTCACGCCACCGACGACGCCGCGGTTCCGATGGACTCGGTCCTCCGTCGCACGCCGCAGGCTGCAGATCCCCTCCGCCCGCTGGACGACCTCGACCATCTCGCGCACGCCTTCGCCGTCCCCGGCCAGCACGTCCGGGGGTGCTGGCGCGCCGGCTCTTCCCCCTTGCCCGGACTCGCGGCGATCGGGCTCGCCGAGGTCGTCCAGGACGGACGCAGGCGTCCATGGCTCTTCGGCGTGGGCTCCGCGGGAGGGGTGGTCTCCCTCGAAGTGGTCGTCGAAGCGCTCGCCGAGTTGGTTCACGACACCACAGAGGTCGAGGGGGTAGAGCCGCCCGCCTGGATGACCGCGGTCATTGCGAGAAAAATCGGGCACCTCGAAGCTGCGAGGCTCAGTCCGCCCGCGCTCTCCCTCGACGACGTCGAGGTCGCGGCGTGGGTCGCGCTGGAGGACGTCCCCGAACGTGAGACGCTGCGCGACCGACTGCTCCGTCCGCAGTCGATCGCGGTTCGTAGGTCGCTCGAAGCTCTCCTGGAGACCAACGCGCCGCAGCGGCTGCGGCGATACGTGGAGGGACTCGAACCGAGGGGAAGTTCGCCTGTAGAAGTCGCTCTGGTGACCGCGGTCATCTTCGACTGAACAGGTCCGCGGCTGGAAGCCCGTCCAGCGATCTGGCGCATCCGCGCGCGTGCATGGGTCGGGCTGGAAG
>CAYPJU010000081.1:0-28506 GCA_964411125.1 uncultured Bradymonadales bacterium
AGCTTCGCGTCGGTCATCGGTGCCTCTGGTCAGGGACGGCACCATCGCCGTCCCTCCGTTATCGGCAGCGGCCGGCGAGCGTTGCGAAGAAAGTGACGAGGGAGGACGCTCGGCCTCATTTCACGGGCCGAAGGCGGGGCTCTGCCGAGAGCCGATCGGCGTACTCATCCGCGGGATCTGCGAATCGTCGGTGGTACGAGCGCTGCCTGGGGATCGAAAAACCGGGTTTTTTCGCAACGGAAGTCGGAGGTGGCCGAAAACGTAGCGAGGGACAATTCGGTCCCGTCTTCAAGGAGTGAAAATGTTTGATCTGATGATGAATGGATATGGTCCTCCCCGCTCGAACGATCGCGCCAACGCGGATCCGCTGGACATTCTGGCGATGTGGGGGCTCGAGGAGGAGGTCGTCCAGATGGTGCGGGAGTTCGGTGTTCCGGGGCGGGCGACGGCTTTGCTCGAGCGAATCTTCTTCGCCGACGGTGACTTCTCGCTCGTCTGGGACACGCAGTATGCGCCGACGTCCGGTGATCGTCGTGAAGTGGAGCGCGCTGACGCGATGCGAGTCGCGCTGCTGATGCTGTTCTTTGCCGAGATCGAGTGGACCGACCACCCGTCGTTCGAGGAGCCCGAACATCAGCTTTTCCGGTGGCGGCACTGCACTGCGTCACTCGTACGGTTGGACGAGATGGTTCGACCCATCGAGCCGTGGCTCTACGGATGGGCACTGCTGGGGCTGGAGCTGTACCTCGAGTGCGAAGGCGCGCCGGAGGCGCTCTGGAACCAGCAGCTCGCGAGCGCGGTCGCGCCGGGGAGTCTGGAGGCGATCATGGGATGCGTGGAGCCGGACGAGCTGCCGTGGGATCTGGAGGGGCTGGTCGAGGGTTACGGAATGGAGCTCGCCCGTGAAATCGAGATGGAGCTCGTCGACACGCTGCTCCACCCCGAGCGTCATCGTCGCCCGCCCCGCGTGCGAGTGCTCTACGACCGCACGGATCTTCTCATGTGCTAGTGAGGTGATATCCCCTGCCGTGCGGGCAGGCGTACACCCCGAGTTCCAGACCGGGCCGCGCGTCTCGCGCGGCCCGCGTCGCGTCATCCAGCGTCGCGTACGACTGCTTGGGCATGCCGCTCTGCCCGGTGCAGTGCAGGCAGAGGACGTCCTGTGGGATCGGATCGGCTTCCCCCGCAGGGCGACGGTGCCACTTACCGCACTTGAGGCATTCGTAGGGTTCCATCTCTCGGAGGATCATCGCCGCGGGCTCCCGAGAGCGGACCGCTTCTCTTCGAGTGTCGTACTCCCACAGGAACTCCCCCGTTCGACTTCGGCATGATTCGCTCTGACCTGCCATCTTTCTCGTCCCCTCTCGGTGACCGGGGTCACCGAGCCTGTTCCAGCCACCTGGCGGCGTCCTCTATCATCGCCGGGGCAACTGCATGTCCTGTCCCCGGGTAGGACTGGAAGGTTACCGGAACTCCTCCACGTTGTAGAGTCTCCCGAGCCTCCAGGCCGCGCTCGTGGCCGACCACCCTGTCCGCGGTCCCGTGCGCGAGAAGGAGAGATGGGCGAGCTCCGTCGACGAATTCCAGATCGTCCGGGAGGGCGCCCGCGATCGCGACGCCCCGATCAAAGGTCTCGGGATGACGTGCGGCGAGTGCCATCGTCATCATTGCCCCCTGACTGAAGCCGACGAGGACCAGTTCGTGTCCGGCGTGTGTCGCCCCGAGTTCGCGAAGACTGACCGCCGCGCGCTCGATCGATATCTCGAACTGGGTGAGGTCATAACGTGACTCGGGAGGGGCGGAAAAGTCGATGCCGAACCAGGCGTGGCCTCGTCCGGCGGGATAGGGAGCGACGAAGGACTCGACGGGTCCGCGAAGCCCGAGCCGGCGCGCCAGGGGGATCAGATCGAATTCGTTGGATCCATAGCCGTGCAGGAGGATGGCGACGCGCCGATCGTCGGGGTCGGTCGCCAATTCTGTGACGTGAAGGAGCGGCTCGGCTGCGGGAGCGTCGCTGGGGGACGAGGGCGTCGACGCATCGGGTGGCGTTTCGGTCGAAAGAGAGTTCGCCGTCCTCGGGGCTTCGCAAGCTCCGATTGAAATGACCGCGGTCAGCAAGAGGTGAAAGCGCTTCATCGGTCACTCCAGAGGGTACGGGTACCTGCTGCCGCAGCGTAGGCGACGAGGCCGGCGGCCGCCACGGGCCAGAAGGATCCGGTGGAATCGACCGCCCAACCGACCGTCGGTGCGAGGAACATCGCCGCCACCGTCTTCGCCTGGTGCTCGACCGACAACACCGTGGCCTGGTCCTCGTCGCTCGTGTGTTCGTCCACGCGGGAGACGAGGATCGGTCGCCAGAAGTTCTGCAGGACGAAGAGGAGCACGAAGACGGCGACGAGGACGCCCGTAAGGCCGCCGAGGGAGGCGACGAGCAGTGTCCCGAAGGCTGCGGCGAAGACGAACCAGAGAACCTTGGACGCGCTGCGCTCGTCACCGACCCGGCGCGCGAGTGAACCGGCATGGCGGCTCGCCCAGGCGGAGAGCAGGAAGAGGATGACGTAGACGGGCCCGACGAGGAGCGCGACTCGTTGCGATTCGCCGAGGTTCTGCGTGAATGCGAAGACCGCTGCTCCGAGGACGAGCGCCTTGAGGACGGGCTGCAGGTAGTCCTTGGCGACGGCGAAGCTCCCCTCGAACGCCATCGACTCCACCAACAGCGAGCGCAATGGCTTCTTTTCCCACGAGGTGCGGATCCCCTGGCGAAGCCGTCGCCAGAAGGCGGCGAGCGAAGCGGTCTCCCCGCCCCGAGCGTCGAGCGCAGCAGGGTAGGTCGCGACATTCGCGATGTTGAACAGGTACGGCACGATGGCGAGAAAGAACGCCGGTTCGTAGCGGTCGAGCGCGAAGACGAGGATCGTTCCGATCACGACGCCCACCGCCGAGCCAATCTTGCTCCAGGAACGGGTGTAGCCGTAGACCTCTGTCTTCTCGTCGCTTCGTCCTTCCAGGCGCAACCACGTGAAGATCATCGCCTTGTGGGTGCCCGTTCGAAACGCGTCGCCGATGCCGTACATGACCATGGCGAGGCCGAGGACCACGACGTGTTCGGCGAGCCCGAACGCGAGGAAGCTTCCGATGTATGCGAGGAAAGACGCGACCATCGACGCCCTTCTTCCGTAGACGTCGGCGAGCGCTCCCGAGGCGATCTCGGTGAGGTTCACCGTCACTTCGCGGACGGCGACGAGCAGGCCGATCGCGAAGAAGTCGAGGCCTTTGTCGAGCAGCAGGAGGATGAGGAACGGTTCGAAGTACCGCTGGTTTTTCAGAAACCCGTATGCGCTGAACCTGCGAATCATTCCGAGAGGAATATCACGTCGGCTCGAAATCGCACGCTTCGGAAGAGCAAGCGTCGGAGCGTCCGGTCAGTCGCAGGCGGTTTTTCGCGAAGAGGTCGTATCCGACGTCCAGAAGGCCCGAGATGCCGGGGAGCCGGGACGCGCGGACTGCGAGGTCGAAACCGACGACGGAGTAGAGCGCCCGGAAGACGTCGACCCCGTCGAGCCAGGTCCCGTCGGCCTTGCGGGCCTTGATTCGGGCCATGAACTGGTCCTGGGTCATCCCGTAGGCCGTCGCGTCGAAGCCGGGTGCGGCAATGTCGGTGAAGCGGATCTTCCCGCGCCCGGCGTCGAGTCGGCGCAGCATTCGAACTTCTCGGGCGCAGAGGGCGCAGTCTCCATCATGAAACATTTCGACTTCGTAGCTCATCGATACCTCGCATCGCGTCAGGGGTTTGTCCACGTGGGTGCGATGTTCGAAAGGGGCGTGGGTTTCGCGTAGGGGTTCGCGTGTGGTCCTTCTTCACATGGGGGCGTCTTTCGGGCTATAGGCTCGCGACGACATGCCTGGAAAGCGACGGAGTACCCATGTCGAACGAGCTGCGCGAGAAACTCGAGGAAGACTTGCTGGAAGAGGCCCCCTGGGACGGCATTCGCCCGCACGTCGCGCGTGTCGTGATCGTGCACGGTCTGGAGCTCGTCGATGTTGGGGAAGCCCTCGCCCGCGACGAAACGGAGCGGGTGGAGGAGTGGTTGGAGCTGGGGAGCCTGGCCCGCCCGACGGCGGAAGACCTGAAGCGGTGGGAGCGCGATCAGCCGACGTTCTGGATGCTGATCGTCCAGCCGTGGATCCTCGTCATCGAGAACCGCCAGCAAAAGGACTGAGGAGCGGTTCGGGGTCATCCCTTCGGTTCGTCGCCGAAAGGTTGACGGGATCTCGCGTCCCCTTCAGTCTTTGGGCATGTCCGAGACTCATACACACGATGCCGGGGTCTGGTCGTGGCTCTTCGCGAAGGGATACGATCGCTTCATGCGGCAGACCGAAGAGGCTTGCCTCGCCGAATGGCGCGCGGAGCTGGTCGGTTCGCTGGAGGGATCGGTGCTGGAGATCGGCGCCGGTTCGGGGGCGAACGTAGATCTGTACGCGGAGGGAACGATCGTCGATCTCGCCGAGCCCGATCCAAACATGCGCGCGCTGCTCGAAGAGCGGGTCGCTGACCGGCCGTCACTGCGGGTGGTGCCGTGGTCGGCCGAACGGCTGGAGGCAAACGACGGCAGCTACGACTGGGTCGTTTCGACGCTCGTTCTCTGCACGGTGGGCGACGTCGGGCGCTCGCTCGCCGAGGTTCGGCGTGTGCTGCGCCCGGGTGGTGGGTTCGTCTTCATGGAGCACGTCGCCGCCCCCACGGGGAGTTCGCGTCGCGGGTGGCAGGACCGCCTGGACCCTTTCTGGACGCGGTTCGCGCGGGGCTGCCACCTGAACCGGGACACGGAATCGGCGATCGTCGGTGCGGGATTGGAGATCGTGGAGTGCCGTCGCGAGAGCATGCGGAAAGCGGTGTCGTTGGTTCGGCCGACGATTCGCGGAGTGGCGCGGAGGTCCCCGTGACACGGTGGTGGATGTACGTGGTCCGATGCTCGGACCGGTCGCTGTACACGGGGATCACGACGGACCCGGAACGCCGAGTTCACGAACACAACAGTACGGCGAAGGGTTCGCGTTACACGCGCCGCAGACGACCGGTGGAGCTCGTCGTACAGTGGGAATACGAGTGTCGTTCGTCGGCATCGAAAGCGGAGTGGGCGTTCAAGCAGTTCACGCGGGCAGAGAAGTTGCGCCGCATCGCGGACGACGAGGCACCGATTGCGTGATGCTGGTCGGGTTCAGAACGCGGCCTGGAGCGTTGCTGATCCGACGTGGGCGAGCTCTCCGTCGTCGATGATGAGCTCGTAGTTCGGCATGAGCTTGAGGTTGTGGCCAGCGAAGAAGAAGCTGGCGCCCACAGTGACCCGGTGGGTCAACACCTCGTCGTCCGAGAGCACGCCGTAGCGAAGACCGGGGGCCCAACGAAATCTGCCGATCGGCATGTTGCGCGTGACGTGGGCGTAGGCGCCCCAGTCGAGGACGTCGGACTGGTCCGCCTCGTTGGGGAGGACGAGCCCCTCGAGGGTGAGGTCCCAGATCGCGTCGCGGTAGGCGATACCGACGTCGATCACGTGAGGGTCTGTCACGGGCTGGATGAAGGGGGGCTCGGGTTCATCGGCAAACTCGGGATCGGGGATGAGGTCGTTGTCGCCGACGACGAGGCCTAGATAGCTCAGGTGCAGTGAGAGTCCCCAGTCCCACTTGGGGCCGACGTGCGCGCTGAGGAAGTTGCCGCGTCCGTCGGGGAGGAGCAAGCGCTCGGCGCCGGTCGCCTCGAAGAATCCGACGCGCCAGACGAGGTCGAACTCGCCAAAGTCGAGGTCCGAGAAGAGCTCGGCCCCGAGCAATCGCGGGTGGGTGCGGCTGACGATGAGGGAGCGATTACGGAAGGGGATGGCGGGGATTCCGACGAGGAAATCGAGCGTGGTCGGCAGGCGGTAGACGCCGACCCGGATCGCGATCTCGTCGCCGACGGGGCGCAGGTGTACGAAAGCGTCCAGAAGCCTCGCTTCTCCAGAGGCGGCGTCGATCTGAATGAAGCCGTTGCCGAGGTCGGCGTGGTCGACGCCCGCGACGAGGCGGGCGGACTGGAGGTAGGGACGTTGTTCGGCGCCCGCGTCGTCAGCGGTGACTTCCCAGCCCAGCCGTGCGAGCCCCCCTACGTGGAGGGTCCACGAGCCCTCTTGCGCGACCTCGAATGCGGCGGCAGGAGTCGCGAATGCGGCGAGCGACAAGAACGACAGGACTGCGAAAATACGGTTCGGCATGACCACTACTTCGGAAGGGGAACCTCGAGAGCCAGATTGCAGAGTTCGACCGCTGGAGGGTAAGTGTGTGCGCACCCACATGAAAGTCACGTGGAGGAGAAATGTCGACCAGATTCTTCGATGTGAGCGAGCCGGAGATGCGGGGTGAAACCCTTGGCTGGGACGTGCCGGAAGGGTGGGGAAACGGCCGTACGACGTTCGGGGGGCTGCAGCAGGCGGCATTGATTCGGGCGATGGAGCGGGAGGCGGAGGGTCAGCGCATTCGAACGCTTTCGGCGATGTTGTGTGGTCCGCTGGCGCCTGGGGTCGCGGAGGTTCGAATCGAGGTGGTGAGGCGCGGGAGCAAGACGACGGCGATGACGGCGGCCTTGGTGCAGGGGGGCGAGGTGAAGACCCATGCGTTCGGCTTCTTCGGCGCACGGCGGGTCGACGATGCGGACTGGTGCGACGTGTCGGCTCCGGAGGCACCTTCCTGGCATGAGCTGGAAGAGGCCGTCATGCCGACGCCCCCGGCACCGGAGTTTACGGCGAGGATGCATTTCTGGCCTGTTTACGGATTCCCGTACTCGGGCTCGAGCGCGCGTTCGGTAGTGTGCTGGTCTCGTCCTCGGGACGCGGGGGTGTGGGACGCTGCTCGGGTGGCCGCGACGGCCGACGCGATCTGGCCGGTGCCCTTGACGGTGCAGACCGATTTCCGGCCTCTCGCGACGGTGACGAGCCGGCTGCAGTTTCTGCACCACCTGGCGGACCTTCCGAGTGACGAGCCGCTCCTGGTGCGATGCGAGAGCCCGGTATCGGTGGACGGCTACACGTCGGAGCGCCGCGAGATCTGGACGGCTGACGGTCGGCTCGCGGCGATCAACGAGCAATCGTTCGCGTTCATTCGATGACGTGCTTTTCTTCGGGCCGACGGTGCAGAAGCTATCCGCTCCCGTTGTCGTCCCCCATACATTTGCGGTAGACCGTGAGCTTTCGACCACGGCTGCCGAATTCGGAGAGATTTCAGATGAGCGAATACGATCAGACAATCAAAGAGCACTACGCTTCGGTGGCGGAGAGCGAAGGCCTCGCGGCGACGTCCACGATGGCAGACCAACTGATTCGTCAGCGCGAGACCGAAGCGATCGAGCAGTTCGTGCGGCTCGCGAGCAGTCCGGGTCAACGGGTCGGTGACATCGGGTGCGGCAACGGATATTCGCTGCAGGTGATGGCCGACAAGTTCGACGACCGCAACTTCGTCGGGATCGAATACACGCCGGAGCTCTGTGACCTCGCCAAGAGCCGCTTCCGCGACAACGACCGAGTGACGGTGCGTGGCGGTGACATTCGCGAGAAGGGTTTTCACGGCGACGAGCAGTTCGATTGCCTCTACGTGCAGCGCGTGCTGATCAACCTGCTCGACGAGTCGCACCAGAAGGAGGCGCTGGAGAACATCGTCGCGGCCGTGCGTCCGGGCGGAACGCTCCTCTTCATCGAGTGTTTCATCGAGCCACTGGACGAGCTCAACGAAGGTCGGGAGGAGTTCGAGATGGCGCCGATTCCTCCGGCGCACCACAACCTCTACCTGACCGAAGGATTTTACGACCGCGACGACCTGGTGCCGTTCGAGCACGGTGACTGGGAGTTCCCGCCGAACTACCTGTCGACCCACTACTTCGTGTCGCGGGTGCTCGAGCCGGGGTTGACTCGCTGGCGCGACTTCAAACGGAACTCGAAGCTCCAACGATTCCTGTCGATGGCGTTCCCGCCGGCAGTCGGCAACTTCGCCCCGCTGCAGATCCACGCGTTCGAGAAGCGAGGATGAGCGTGCGGATACTGATGATCGCAGGGTTCGTGGCTGCGCTTGGCTGCGGCGCGAGCGAAGAGAAGGTCGGCGAGGAGTGGGAGGAATTCGTCTCCGAGCACAATGCGTGCGAGGACGCCGACGAGTGCGTCGCGATCTATCCGTCGTGCCCGCTCGGCTGTCACACGGCTGTTGCCGCCGAGCACGAAGAAGCGGCGATGGAGAAGGCGGCTCAGCTCGTGTCTCGTTACGAGCGAGGCGGCCGCGCGTGTGCGTACGACTGTATCGAGACGCCGCCGCTCGTGTGTGAGTCGGGCCGATGCAGTTTTTCGGAAGGCTCGCCTGAGGAGTAGCCTGCGCGCGTAATCTCGTCAGGCCTCGGTGGGAGGCTGCGAGGGAGCGACGACCTCCACGTCGTCTCCGAAACCGCGAATCCACGGCCACACCTCTCGGTCCGACGTCGTCTCGAAGGTCATGCGCAGGCGCCCGTCGTCGAGCTCTTCGAACTGCTGGGATTCGTGCCAGCGACGTTCCTGCAGGAACATCTTGAGGTAGCGTTTGTCGGCGAAGAGGAGCTCGAACTCGTGCGTCCCGTCGCCATCTCCCCGGAACACTCCCCATGCGCCCGAGACGTACGTGTCGGGGTCGTACTTCACGGAGCTCGGATACTCGAACTTGTCGTCGGTCAGCGCGACCGAGATGAAGCGGTCGACGGCGTAGATCCTGATGTCTTCGTAACCGCGAGCCCTGGCGAAGAGGTAGAGCGCGCTGCGGTGGGTGGCGAGGGTGAGGGGTTCGAGAGTCATCTTCCACGCTCCGCGAAGGGAGGCGCTGTCGTAGTCGACGTCGATCCTTCGATGCAGGAGCATCGCCTGGACGATGTCGTGGATGATCTCGCCTTTGTCGGCGTAATCCTTCGGCGCGTCGGGGATCTCGTAGAACATGCGGTCGGCGTTGCCGAGCACTTCGGTGAGGATCTCCTTGCGGTCACGCAGGGTGTGTCGGAAGTCTTCGAGGAAGGCTTCGATGGCGTCGCCGATCTCGGTGCCGCGGGCGAAACCGAGCAGGCGCGACGCGAAGTGCAGCGCTGCGACGCGGGCGACGAAATCGGCATCGCTCCAGCCGTGCTCGCGCAGGTCGACGAGCCGGAGGTACCTGGTGTCTCCATCGGTCACCTCCTGTAGCCGCGAGCCGTCGCGGCCCAGGAAATGCGTGAAGTCTTGTTGGAGACGGAGCCGGTACTTGCGATAGGCACGGTCCTTTATGCCGAGCTTCGCCTTGAGATCCTCGACCGCCCAGCCGCGATGACTCGTCATCACCCGGTAGACGATCTCGGCGAGATTGAGGTTGGTATAGGACAAGTTTTCCCCCCGATGTTGCGTGAATGAGAGAGATACGCCGCCTTCAGAAGGCGTCTGAGCAGTCGGTGAAGTCGTTTTCGATCGTCGGATCGTCGAGGAACTCGCAGTACGCGTCCGGGAACGTGACGACGCACTCGGAGAGGTACTCGTTTTCGATGTCGCACTCTGGCGATTCACCGCCGACGTCCAACCCGCAGTAATCTTCGGTGATGATCGTCGCCTGGTCGCAGAGCGTGAAGTCGTTGTTGACTACGTTGTTGAACTCGACGGGATCGGGCTCTCGAGGATCGGGTTGCGGATCGGGCTCGACGGTGATCCCACCGGAGTTGGCCAGGCAGTCGAAGAGGGGACCGTCTGGTGGATCATCTCCGACATCGTTCAGGAAACTGCACCACTCGCCGGGATAGTCGATGATGCATTGGGCGGTGTCGTAGTCTTCGGGGCCGCAGTCCGAAGCGCTGTCGGAGTCGACGGGGAACCCGCACTGATTCTCGGTGATTGCGATGACCTGAGCGCACGGATCTCCGCCGCCGGGGATCGAGCCGCCGCCTTCGGATCCGGTTCCACCGCTTCCGCCGCCGAACCATCCAGTGCCGCTCGAGGACGAGGTGGAGCCACCACGGTCCTGAACGTGGCCGCTTCCGGTGGCGGACGCGCCGGGGAGGGGCGGCAGGTCGGGCTCGTCGCCGCCCCCTTTGGTAGAAACCGTGCAACCGACGGCGAGCGTCGTGGCGAACAGAATGACTCTGAGTTCCATGGGTCTTCTCCAGCGAATATGGCGAATTCTTTCCGTTCGCCGCGCTCACGTCAACCGCACGCCGCGGACCGCCTTCGTGCGCGCGTCAGAGGTTGGGCGCCCCGTGAAGAGCGCTCGGTGTCGCGGGTGGGGCAGCGGCAGGCGCCGTCGAAGTCCTTGCCGAGGTCGGGATTCCGCACGGCGTCCGAGGAGAGGCATCCCGAGCAGACTCCGAAGAAATGCGGAATTCGTCTCCGGCCGGGCGACACATCGGTTGCACGGAAGTTGCTCAGTGTCGGCAAAATGACCGTTTCATGCGGTGTTGAGGACCGTCGGACCGTTGACACTGGGCCCCCGCGCTCCTAGTCTCCGCCACCCTCCTCGCCGACGCGGGGCGGATGGATCGGAGTTCAGATGCGACATTTCATCACGACGGAGGATTGGGAGCGTTCGGAGCTGCAGGAGCTGCTCGACGCTGCCCGCGCAATCCGTGAGCAGCCGTTTCGCGACGACCTGAGAAACAAGTCGATCGCGCTTCTCTTCTTCAATCCGTCGTTGCGGACGCGGACTTCGTTCGAGCTCGGGATGTCGCAGCTCGGCGGCAAGGCGATCGTGCTGGAGCCGGGGAAGAGCGCGTGGCCGATCGAGTTCGAGGACGGCGCGGTGATGGATGGTGACCCCGAGGAACACGTGCGTGAGGCAGCGCGGGTCCTGTCGCGTTATTGCGACCTGATCGCGATCCGCGCGTTTCCGAAGTTCCAGGACTGGTCGGTGGATCGGACGGATCACGTGATCCGTCAGTTCGCGGCGCACGCGACGGTGCCGGTGATCAACATGGAGACGATCACGCATCCGTGCCAGGAGCTGGCGCACATGATGGCGCTTCAGGACCGATTGGGCGGAACGGACCGCAAGAAGTACGTCCTGACGTGGACCTACCATCCGAAACCGCTGAACACGGCGGTGGCGAACTCGGGGCTGCTGATCGCCTCGAAGTTCGGGTTCGACGTCACGCTGTTGTGTCCGACCGCGGAGTACGCCCTCGACGAGCGCTACATGAACGCGGCGCGGCGATTCACCGAGGAGAACGGCGCGACGTTCCAGATGACGCACGACATCGACGAGGCGTACGACGGTGCGGACGTGGTCTACGCGAAGAGCTGGGGGGCGTTGCCGTACTTCGGAAACTGGGAAGCCGAGAAGCCGATCCGCGACGCGCACAAACACTTCATCGTGGACGCCGAGAAGATGGCGAAGACGAACGACGCGTGGTTCAGCCACTGTCTGCCGATGCGCCGCAACGTGAAAGCGACCGACGAGGTGGCGGACAGCGCGCGGTCGATGATCATCGACGAGGCGGAGAACCGCATTCACGTACAGAAAGCACTGATGCTGGCGCTGACGGGCCAGCCGACCGAGGAGTAGTCATGAGCAATCCGAAAGTGGTCCTCGCCTTCTCCGGCGGGCTCGATACGAGCTTCTGCGTCCCTTACCTCATCGAGCAGGGCTACGACGTCGTGACGCTCTTCTGCGACACCGGCGGTGTCGACGACGAGGAGCGCGCCTACATCGAGCAACGCGCGAAAGAGCTCGGCGCGGTGCAGCACGTGACGGCCGACGCCGGCGAGGAGATCTGGGGGGAAGTGGTCGTCCCGTTGATTCGCGCGGGAGCGTTCTACCAGCATCAGTATCCGCTGCTCTGCTCGGACCGATACCTGATCGTGCGGAAATCGCTGGAGCTGGCGGACGAGCTCGGGACGAAGTTCTTTGCGCACGGTTGCACGGGGATGGGGAACGACCAGGTGCGTTTCGACCTCACGGTTCGCGCGATCGGGGACTACGAGATTCTCGCGCCGATCCGCGAGATCCAGCGCGACGTCGACAACGTCCGCGACTACGAGAAAGAGTACCTGATCGAGCATGGCTACGACGTGCGCGGCAAGACGTCGCGCTACACGATCAACGAGAACGTGCTCGGTGTGACGGTGTCCGGTGCCGAGGTCGACGACTGGCAGCGGCCCGAGTCGGGGACGTTCAAGCTGACGGCCCCGCCGCAGGATTGGCCGCGTGAGCCTCACCGCGTCACGGTTCGTTTCGAGCAGGGAGTCGCGACCCACATCGACGGCGAAGCGCTGTCGGGGCCGGCGATCCTGCAGCAGCTCAATGCGCGCCTGGGGGAGTACGGCGTCGGACGCGGCATGTACACGGGCGACACGACGATCGGTCTCAAGGGCCGCATTGTCTTCGAGGCCCCGGCGCTGGTCGCCCTTCATGCTGCTCACCGTGCGCTCGAGGAGGCGGTCGCGACCAACCGGCAGAACCAGTTCAAGGAGCTGGTCGCGCAGAAATGGGTCGAGCTCGTCTATCAGGGGTTCTTCTACGACCCCCTCAAGGACGACCTCGAAGCGTACCTCGAAAGCTCGCAGCGCCGCGTGACGGGAGAAGTGACGCTCGAAACCTCGGGCGGTGTCGTCCACGCGGTGACGGTCGATTCGCCGAACATCCTGCGGGCGAAGGGCGCGACCTACGCGCAGTCGGCCGACTGGGGCGTCGCCGAGGCGGAAGGGTTCATCAAGCTGTACGGGATGAGCTCGGCGCTGTGGGCGCAGGTCAGTCGCGGGCGGCGCGATGCGTGACGACGTCCTTCGACATCTGAAGGCGCTCGTCTCGTTCCGCACCGAAAACCCGCCGCGCGACATCACCGAGGGCCACGAACTCTTCGTCTACCTCGGCGAGGCGCTCGGCCCGTCGTTCGACGTGGAGATCACCGACCACGGCGAGGGTTGCGTCAGCTTGTTCGCGACGCGCGGGGCACCGAAGCTCCTGTTCAATTTTCACGTCGACACCGTGCCTGCCGCGGAGGGGTACACGGGGAGCCCATGGGAACTGCGGATCGATCGTGACCGCGCCGTCGGCCTCGGCGCATGCGACATCAAAGGGGCGAGCGCGGCGATGTTGGCCGCCCTGCAACGAGATCCCGAGGCGCCCGTCGCGCTCCTCTTCACGAGCGACGAGGAGCATGGGTCGTCGCGCTGCGTGCGGGAGTTCTGCCAGGGCGACCTTCCGTTCGAGCTGGTCGTCGTCGCGGAACCGACGGAGGCGCGCGCTGTGACGGGTCACCGTGGAATCTTCACCGGAACGGCGAGCTTTCGCGGGCGACCGGGTCACGCGTCGTCGGGCAACGCCGACCGCGACAGCGCCGTGCACCACGCGGTGCGCTGGTGTGCGTCGGCGCTCGACGTCGCCGCGAGCCACGAGGACGACTCGTTCGGTTCGATGCGCGGGATGCGGCTCAACCTGGGGCGTATCGAAGGGGGCGTGAAGCCGAACATGATCGCCGAAGAGGCCAGCGTGCGCTTCGGCTTTCGACCGTTGCCGGGGGTCGACGGAGGGCCTCTCTTCGACGAACTCGCAACAGGAGCACCCGACGGCGCGACGATCAGCCCGGGTTTCGTCGCCCCGAGCCTCCCTGCGCCGGGCAGCGACGATGCTGTCGTCCGCGAGCAGGTCGCCGCCTGGGGGTTGCCGCTCGGTGGCCCCGTCGACTTCTGGACCGAGGCCGCGCTCTTCTCGGACGCCGGATACCCCACGGTCGTCTTCGGCCCCGGCGACATTGCCCAGGCCCATACCGTCGACGAGTGGGTCGCCATCGAGCAGCTCGAGCGGGCGGCGAGTGCCTATTCTTCGATTCTGGAGTCCTTGCGATGATCGACGACCGCGAAATGTTCCTTCGTTTGCTGAAGACGATCGGCAAGGCGAACGAGGTCGAGCAGTACCTGCAGCACTTCTCGAGCGTCGACCAGAAGAAGTTCGCCGTCGTGAAGATCGGTGGCGGGCTCCTGCGCGACGAGCTCGACGTGGTCGCGTCTTCGCTGACGCTGATCCAGCGGCTCGGACTCTATCCGGTGGTCGTTCACGGCGCCGGGTCGCAGCTCAACGACGCGCTCGACGAGGCGGGCATCGAGACCGAGCGTATCGACGGGCATCGCGTCACGGACGCCGCGACGCTCGAGGTCGCGCGGCGCGTCTTCATGCGCGAGAACCTGCGGCTCGTCGATGCGCTCGAAGAGATGGGAACCCGGGCGCGGCCGATCACGACCGGCGTCTTCGAAGCGGAGTTGGTCGAAGACCGGCGGCTCGGCTTTGTCGGCGAGATCACGAAGGTCCATCTGGAGGTCGTGAGCGCCGCAATTCGTGCGGGTCACCTGCCGATCCTCACCTGCCTCGGCGAAACGCCGAGTGGTCAGATCGTGAACATCAACGCCGACGTCGCCGCGCGCGAGCTCGCGATCGCCGGCGAGCCGCACAAGATCATCTTCCTGACGCCGACGGGCGGGCTCCTGGATGGGGAAGGGCGGATCATCCCTTCCATCAACCTCACCGAGGACTACGAGCCGCTGATGCAGCAGGAGTGGGTGAACGCCGGGATGCGGCTGAAGCTTCGCGAGATCAACGCGTTGCTGCAAAAGCTCCCTGCGTCGTCGTCGGTTTCGATCACGAGCGCGAGCGACATGCCGCGCGAGCTCTTCACGCACCGCGGCGCCGGCAGCTTCATCCATCGCGGCGAGCGCGTCGTCGAACACGACTCGTGGGAAGGAATCGATCGCGAACGGCTGCGCGAACTTCTCGAGACGTGCTTCGGCAAAGAGCTCGACGCTGGCTACTTCGACAAGAAGGACGTGCAGCGCGTCTTCACGACCGAGACGTACCGCGCCACGTCGGTCATCACGACGGGTGGCCCGGCGCCGTACCTCGACAAGTTCGCGGTGACGCCGAAGGCGCGCGGCGAGGGCCTGGGCGCCTCGATGTGGTACCGAATGCGGCAGCAGCTTCCGAAGTTGTTCTGGCGGTCGCGGGCGAAGAACCCGATCAACTCGTGGTACTTCCGTCAGGCGGACGGGACGTTCCGGTCGGGCGACTGGGTCGTCTTCTGGTACGGAATCGAGGAGTACGACGCGATGCGTGCGTGCGTCGAGTACGCGCTGTCGCTGCCGGAATCGCTGGTCGCGAGGGAGGAAGCATGAGGATCGGATTGGTCGGAGCGCGCGGGCACACCGGCGCCGAGCTGGTGCCGCGGATCGCGCGCCATCCGTCGATGGAGCTGGTCGCGGCGGGATCGCGGCAGTGGGCGGGTGAGCGTGTCGACACGCAGTTCGCGTTCGATGGCGACCTCGAGTTCGCCGACCTCGCCCCCGAAGACTTGGCCGCGTACGAGGCGGACGCATGGGTTCTCGCGCTGCCAAACGGCCTGGCGCGGCCCTACGTCGATGCGCTCGATGCGTCGGTCGCGGTCGTCGACCTGAGCGCGGACCACCGTTTCGACGACGCCTGGGCCTACGGCTTGCCCGAGCACTTTCGCGCGTCGATCGCGACGAGCCGGCGCATCGCGAACCCCGGCTGCTACGCGACGGGCGCTCAGTTGGCGCTTCGTCCCATCGCGGACCTCCTGGAGGGGGCGCCGCGCGTCTTCGGCGTGTCCGGGTACAGCGGCGCGGGCACGACGCCGAACGACCGCAACGACCCCGAGAAGCTTCGCGACAACCTGATGCCGTACTCGCTATCGGGCCACGGCCACGAGCGCGAGATCGGCCGACATCTGGGGCACGCGGTGCACTTCATGCCGCACGTCGCGTCGTTCTTCCGCGGCATTTCGCTGACGCTCTCGGCTACGCTGCGCGAGGCGGTGGAGCTCGGCGAGCTTCACGAGCGCTTCCGCGCGGCGTTCGATTCCGAGCCTCTTTTGCACTACGCGCAGGCGGTCCCGCAGGTGCGCGACGTCGCCGGCACGCCTTTCGCCTACGTCGGCGGGCTCGCCTACGACCCGCAGGCCCGCCACGTCGCGCTCGTCGCGACGATCGACAACCTGCTGAAAGGCGCGGCGACGCAGGCGATCCAGAACCTCAACATCCTGGGCGGTCTCGACGAATTCGCGGGAATCCTGGACGAAGGCGACCGATGAGCAAGCTGCTGTGGGACAAGGGCGGGAGCACCGTCGACGAGCGCATCCAGGCATTCTCGGCGGGCGAAGACGTCGTGCTGGACCGCGAGATCTTCGCGTTCGACATTGAGGCGACCCGCGCTCACGTCGACGGTCTGCTCGGAATCGGCGTGCTGAACGCCGACGAAGCCAGCGCGCTGGACGGCGAACTCGCCGCGCTGCTCGGTCGGTTCGAGTCGGGTGAGTTCGTCCTCGACGACCGCTTCGAAGACGGACATTCGGCGATCGAAATCGAGCTGACGGAACGGCTCGGCGAGGTCGGCCGCAAGGTGCACACCGGCAGGAGCCGTAACGACCAGGTGTTGGTCGCGACGCGCCTCTACCTGAAGCACGCGCTCGGCGAAGTCGCGCGCCACTGCCGCGACATCGCGGCGACCTGCCTCGACCGCGCCGAGCCGACGATGCTCGACCCGATGCCCGGCTACACACACCTGCAGCGCGCCGTCCCGTCGTCCGTCGGACTCTGGTTCGCCGCGTTCGCCGAGGCCTTCATCGACGATGCATCGCTCGCCGCGAAGACCGCCGACTGGATCGACGCGAACCCGCTCGGCACCGCGGCCGGGTACGGCGTGAACCTCGGCCTCGACCGCGAGTCGGTCGGCGCCGCGCTCGGCTTCGCGCGGATGCAGGTGAACCCGATCTACGCGCAGAACTCGCGCGGGAAGTTCGAGCTCGCCGTGCTCGGCGTCGTCGCCCAGGCGCTCCTCGACGTGCGGCGGCTCGCCTGGGACCTGAGCCTGTTCACGACCAGCGAATTCGCGTTCGTGAAGCTGCCGGACGCCTACACGACCGGTTCGTCGATCATGCCGAACAAGCGAAACCCGGACATCGTCGAGTTGCTCCGCGCGAGCTACGGGGTCGTCGCCGGTGCCCGCGTGGAGCTCGAGAGCACGCTGTCGCTACCGAGCGGCTACCACCGCGACCTGCAGAACACGAAGCCGCCGATGATCCGCGCAGTCCGCCATGGGCTTTCGGCGCTCGCGCTCGTCGAGGCGCTGATGCAGGCGCTGGAGTTCGACGACGACGCGACCCGCGGCGCGATCTCGGGCGAGATGTACGCCACCGACGTCGCATTCGAGCAGGTCGCGTCGGGGGTCCCGTTCCGCGACGCCTACGTCGCCGCCGCCAAGGTCGACGAAGCGCGCGACCCGGTCGCCAGCCTCCGCGCCCGGACTTCGCCGGGGGCCCCGGGTGCGCCGCTACTCGAGGTCCTGCGCGCCCGGCTGAACCGTCGCGGTGCGCGGTAAGCGGTAAGCGGTGAGCGGGGGCGCGTGTCCTTTGGAGCAGCGGCTTCCAGCCGCGAACTTCCCAGCAGTTTGTCCTCGTACGCTCAGCTACGGTCTCTTCGTCGCTGCGAAGAGGTGACCGTGGACAACGCACGAAAAACAGAGACCGAGGTCGCCGTAGGCGCGGACTCCTCCGCCGTCGCGGTAACCCCGTCGATCGGCACATTCCTCCGTCAGTACTGGTGGAAATTGCTGCTCGCGCTCCACCTCGTCTACTTCGGAGCGTTGCCCGTGATGCTGCTGATGCAGATGGCCGCGGTGGCGATCGGCGCACCGGGCGCCGGCGCGTCCGAAGTGACGCTGGCGTTTTACGCGCTGGTCGAGCATGCATGGGTCCCGGCGAAGGTGCTGGTTCCCTTTGCCCTCTGGTTGGCCTACGCGGTCAGCCGGTTCCGCGCCACCGAGCCGGCATCGACACGGAGTGAAGCAGCTTGTGCTCGCGTCGGGCACCGGCGAAACGAGGTCCGTCACCGCTCGGCGCGTCCGAAGTCGGGCGTGTCCTGCCCCTCGACTAACGGCCTTCGGTCTTCTTCAACATCTCGATGTCGAGCCGCATGCAGTTCTCTCCCATCAGTGGCAGCGTCGCCTGGCCCTTGCCGCGGAACTGGACGCGGTCGCCGACGTCTACCTGAGCGTCGTGGGGAGCGACGATGCAGTACTTCTGCATGGTCTCGTCGTGGACGAGGACCCGTGTATCGGGGTTGTTGCCGGCCTCGACGACTCCGGAGCCCTCGATGGGCTGGAAGCTTCCGGCGGGCACGGGCTGGGTGCTTCCGGCGTCGGTCTGGCCTTTCGGGCATCCGAGCAGGCAGCCGATGGCGAGTATGATGATTGCGGGAAGTCGACCGTTCATCGGCACAAGGTACCACGTGTCCGTTCCTTGCCGAAAACGCAGGGTCACGCGCGAGCCGGAGCCGCCGACGCGCAGAAGTTTGGAGTTGCCGGAGAACGCCGTTCGGGACAATTGTCGGAAATGACCACCGACACCAGCCTCGCCGTTCCCGTCGGGATCGGCCTCGTCCTCTACGTTCTGGTGATGTTCGCGATCGGGTTCTGGGCTCGTTCGCGGGTGACGGATGCCGAGGACTTCGTGGTCGCCGGTCGCCGTCTGGGTTATGGCCTCGCGACCTTCACGCTGGTCGGCACGTGGTTCGGCGCGGGGACGATGCTGGCGGCGACCGACGAGGTTCGTGCGACGGGGCTTCAGGCTGCGGGGCTCGACCCGTTCGGGGCGGGGGTGTGCCTCATCCTCGCCGGTTTGCTGCTCGCACGACCGCTGTGGCGGATGAAGCTTCTGACGGTCGCGGACTTCTTTCGGGAGCGCTACGGCCCCAGGGCAGAGGTGTTGGCGGCGCTCCTGACGATCCCGGCCTTTCTCGGTTGGATCGCGGCCCAGTTCGTGGCGCTGGCCGGGGTTCTGAACATCTTCTTCGGCATACCGCTCGACGCCGGGATCGTGCTCGTGGCCGCAGTGGGCCTCGCGTACACCCTGGCGGGGGGGATGTGGGCGGTCGCGGTGACCGACGCCGTGCAGCTCAGCCTGCTGCTGCTCGGGCTCGTCGTGATGGCGGGGACGCTCTTGCTGGAGCTCGGCCAGGGGACTCTGACCTCGGGGCTGGGGCGCGTCGTCGCGGAGACGCCGGCTGAAAAGCTGGCGTTGATCCCGACCGAGACACTCGCCGGGTTCGTGGGTTGGCTCGGCCTGTTCATCGCGGGTTCGTTCGGGAATCTTCCCGGGCAGGATCTGATGCAGCGGGTGTTCGCGTCGCGTAGCGAGCGCGTCGCGCAGTTCGCGTGCATCGCCGGTGGGGTGCTCTACGTGTCGTTCGGTACGCTGCCGCTCCTGCTCGGCCTCGCCGGCGACATCATCCTCCCCGAGGATCACGCCGAAGGGACGATCGCGTTGCTGGCGCATCTCTTCCTG
Source organism: uncultured Bradymonadales bacterium (assembly GCA_964411125.1). Classification (GTDB taxonomy): domain Bacteria; phylum Myxococcota_A; class Bradymonadia; order Bradymonadales; family Bradymonadaceae; genus JBFIHF01. Next base: position 19,337 of record CAYPJU010000081.1, read on the forward strand.
ACGCCGGCGATGGCGGTCGTCTTCACGATCACGCTGATCAGCGCCGTCCTCTCGACCATCGACAGCGCGTTGCTCGCCCCGGCGACGACCCTTGCGGAGAACGTCCTGCATCGCGCTTTCCCGGCGGTGGACACGCTGAAGATGAACCGCCTGTCGCTGGCGCTGATCTGCGGAATCTCCGTGGGTGTCGCCCTCCTGGGTGAGAACGCGTATTCGCTTCTGGAATCGAGCTACGAGCTCGGGCTCGTGTCGCTCCTGGCCCCGCTGTTGCTGGGGGTTCACCTTGCCCCACGCCGCGAAGGGACGGCACTCGCGGCGATGGCGATCGGAACCACGGTGTGGTTCGTCCATCAGGTCGCGGGTCTGGAGGACTTCGCCGGACTCGCTGGCTGGCCCGTCGGCCTATGTAGTGGGGGCATCGCCTTCGCGATCATGCTCTTCGGTCCGCGCGCGCCGAGCGAGGCCGCAGTCGAGGGTTAGTCATCGGGGCTCGATTCGAACAACCGCACTGTCTCGTTCGAAACATCCCGACGGTACGATGCGTGCCGGACCTGTAGGCTCAGACTCGACGGATGAGTGGAGGAGCTATGGGCGACTATCGAAATGCAGTGACGGTTCCGATCGGCGAGCGAGCGAGCAGACGGCGGGGTCGGGTTTTCGGCCCCCGCAGCCCGGGACCCGACTGGGAGCCGGTGACACACCTCGAGTTTCGTCGGAGCTACCTTCGGTCGAATGGTGGGAGAATGCTGCTGCTCCTGCCATTGACGTACGCGCTCGGCATTCCGACGACGTTCGCACTCGTCCCGATGCTCTTGGCGCCGTTCAGCACCGTGCTCGGGCGCGAGCTGTTCAATTCCGCGGTACTCTGGAGCGTGGTCGGCCTGCCCGGGATCGCGTGGTTGGCGGTGGTGGCGACCACGTTGCGAAACCACCGTCTTCTGACGACCATCGTAGACGAAGCGGAGGACGACTCGGGCGGATGGGCGGATGGGCCAGGTCCGCCGGTGGACGAGGAGAGATAATGGCGAAGGACGAAGAGCGTGGCGGGGGGATCGCATCGTTGGAGGCATCGAACGCCCCGAAGGTCCACGCGCGGTTCGTCGGTCTCAGCACGCTCTTCGTCGCGTTCGGCCTGATGTTCAGCCTCGGATTCGCCGAGATTCTCGACATGTTGGGCCTCTACTTCGTCGGAGCGGAGGCGTGGTCGCTTCCCCTGTTCGGGCTCGTTCTTGCCCTCTTCACCGTCGCCTCCCTGTGGCATCGCGTTCGGATGCACCGCCTTCGACAGGGCGAAGACGAGCGCTGACATCGCCTGACGATTCGGGGTGTGCGCTTGCCGCCGGCCCTTCGATCGCCGACGATCGTGGGACGGAGGTCTTTCATGAAGAACAAAACAGCGCTGTCGGTGCTCGCCCTCTGCCTCGTCGCCTGCGGAGGGAAGGATTCGCCGAAGAAGATCGTGCCGGATGCGGGGAGTGTCGTGGACGGGGGAGCCGCGAGCGATTCCGGGGGGGAGACGGATCTGGGGACGGAGCCGGAGCCACGGGAGATCGAATGGTGCGGCGATTTCGGGTTCGAGTACTCCGGCAGCACGTGCCCCTCGACGGGCTGTACGGCCTTCAGCTGCGACTGTGATCCTTTCCCCGTCTCGCTGGTCGGGTGCGGCGCTGCCGATGCCGGCTGCGTCGTCGCCGCCGACTGCGACGTCGTCTGTGCGGCGGACCTGAGCGAAGCGGTCGGTTGCATCGATTTCCAGGCGTGCAGTACGGACGCCGATTGCAGCGCCGGGCGGTGCGTCGTGCAGGACGGGCAGGGCGAATGCTTCGATGGTCGCGTGGGCTCGGCGTGTGTGGAAGACGCAGACTGCATCGACGACGGCGTCTGCCGCGGCAATCGATGCGAACGTGAAGCGACCGGAGAATGCCGAAGTGATGCAGACTGTGCCGGGTCGTCCGGCGGCGAGTTCTGTGTCGGGACGGGCGAATCTGCGCGATGCCGGTCGGGCGGTAACGGCAACAGCTGCGCAGACGATGGTGACTGCGCGTCGGGGAACTGCCTGTCCGGCGGGTGGTGCAGCGAAGGCAAGAGCTGCAGCTCCGACGCGGATTGTTCCGGCGGGTTCTGCAACGACGGCTCGGGGACTTCAGAGTGCAGCGACGGCGCGATCGGGAGCCCCTGCATCACCCCGGCAGACTGCGTCGACGGGGAAATCTGCCGCCGTTCTGCCGCATCGTTCCGCATCGGCGAGTGCTCCGATGGTTCGGTCGGTTCGCGGTGCGGCAGCGACGCAGACTGCCTCGGCGGCGCATTCTGCACCGGCGACCCAGGCGGCACGTGCACCACGGGCGCGCTCGGCGATCCATGTGACGGGAACGAGCAGTGTGCCAGCGGGCGGTGTTCGGGGCGGACGGACGAGTGCGTCGCAGGAGTGCTGGGAGACCCGTGCGACGAGAACAGCGACTGCGATTCGGGTTCGTGTGCTGCCAACGTCGGGGCGATCGACAAATGCGTCACGGGCGAGCTCGGCTCGGAATGCAACGACCAGGAGGACTGCAAGGAAGGAGCGTGCGCGATCCCGAGCGACGGGCCGGATTCCGACGGCGTCTGCAGCGCCGGCGGGGTGGGTGACCCGTGCGGTGCACCGACGGACTGCACGTCGGGGACGTGCGCTCAGCTCGACACCACCCGGCTGGGGTTGTGTACCGACGGCGCGCCCGAGTCGCGGTGTGCTGCGGACGGCGACTGCTCGACGGGGTACTGCGTGGTGCGGAGTTCGAGCACGCTCGGCTACTGCCGCGACGGGGCGCCCGGGGCGGGTTGCGTGGACGGCGAGGACTGCCAGTTCGGGGCGTGCATCAAGGATGCGGGTGACACGTTGGGCGAGTGCGGCGCGGAGGGGCTCCCCGGGTGCGCTGGCGACGCGGACTGCACAGCGGGGACGTGCTCCTCGGGATTCTGCACGACGGGGGAGCTCGGCGCGCCGTGCCTGTCGGATGCGACGTGCGCCTCGGCGGTCTGCACGTCGAACGGAAACTCGATCGGCGTATGCACGGACGGGACAGGAGGTTCACCGTGCCGGGTGGACGACGACTGTCTGTTGATGTCGTGCGAGCAGGGCGTGTGCTCGGACGGAAGCGAAGGGACTTCGTGCTCGGGCGACGGCGAGTGCGCCTCGGGGATGTGCGCGCGGGGATCGTTCTCGGCCGGCGTCTGCAGCGACGGTTTGGTGGGCTCTCCGTGCGTCGACGACATGGACTGTGGGGCGGCCGCACCGTATTGCGGGCCCGACGAGACGTCGTCGTACGGCGCGTGTTCGGCGGGGGCGCCGGGCGACGCATGTTTCGCGAGCGGGGACTGCGCGAGCGGACGTTGCGCGCGTCCGGTGTCGAGCGCCGACCCCGGCGTCTGCACTACCGGCGCCGATGGCTCCCCCTGCGGGCACGACTCGATGTGCGACAGCGGCCGATGCGCGGCCAACTCCGGAGAGGTCGGCACCTGCAGCAGCGGCGGCGCCGGCGACGTCTGTGTCGACCAGTTCGACTGCCTCTACACGTGCTCGAACGGGACATGCACGACCGGCGGTGCCGGCTCGCCGTGCACCTCCGGCGGGCACTGCGTCAGTGGGAACTGCAAGCCGAACAACACCTGCCAGTAGGCAAAGAAAAGGCCGGGCGTTTCTCGACGCCCGGCCTCGCAAGCTGAAGGGAGATGCTCACTCGTAGGTGGCGAAGAGTCCGCCTGCTCCCGCGACGACGAGGGTCCCGTCGACGATCTGGCAGCGGCTGACGTCGGGGAGGGGGCTTTCGCCGTTCATTTCGTAAGGGGTGATGTCACTGAACGTCGCGCCCCCGTCGTTGGACATGAGGACGAAGCCCCATTCCTCGGAGCTCTCACGACCGACGGCGTAGATCGTCTGGTCGTCGCGGCAGACGTCGGTGACCCACGTGGTCTGGTTCGGGATGACGCTGCTGACGTCGGTCATGGTCCACGCTGACGGGTCGGTCGCGTCGCTCGCGAGGTCGATGGCGTAGATCACTCCCTGGTCCGCGTCCTGGTTCACGCCGCCGACGACGATCCCGCCCGCGTCGACGTCGATCCCCCAGAGTTCGCCGTCGTAGGCGCCGAGGCCGTCCGCGGCGAGCTGGACGATGTGGAAGTCGAAGCTTCCGGCGGTCCAGTCGGGAAGGAAGACGGTGGGGGGCTGGTTGATCAGGCTTCCGACGCCGTAGAAGCCGCCGTCGTAGGTCTCGAGGTCGAGGATCTGGACCCCGTTCGGGACGTCGTCGGCCTCGTTGTCGGCCCAGAACTGGTAGCCGGTCGACCAACTGTCGGTCGGCTCGGCGTCGTCCCCTTCGCGGTAGACGATGCCGGTGCCGGTCGCCGACTCGGCGATGGCCCAACCGTCGGCATTGCGACGGAACTGCCCGACGGTGAAGCTGAAGTCGATCTGGTTGCTACGCGTGAAGACTTCGGTGAGCGCGCCGGCGCCGTCGAGCGCCACGACCGCCGCCGAGTTCGCGAACGTACCGCCGATGTACAGGTTGCCGTCGGCACTTCGCGAGATGGAATTGACGCGCCCGGTGTCGAAGAAGTTGGCCGGAGTCGTCGTCGCGGCGGACCACGCCTGACCGCCGTCGGTCGTCCCGAAGAGTCCTTCGCCATTGGTCGTCGTGCCGCAGCCGACCCAACAGGTGTTCATGTCGTCGCACCAGAGGGCGTCGGTTCGGTTGCCGACGCAGGTGTGGGTGCGGATCGTCCACGCCGTGCCGGTAGTGGTGCCGTTGTTGGTTCCGGCGGTGGTGCCGTTGTTGGTTCCGGCGGTGGTGCCGTTGTTGGTGCCGGCGGTGGTTCCGTTGTTGGTCCCCGCGGTGGTTCCGTTGTTGGTCCCGGCCGTGGTCCCGTTGTTCGACCCGGCGGTGCCGTTGTTGGACGCCACCGTGCCGTTGTTGCTGCTCCCGTTGTTGCTGCTTCCGTTGTTGGTCTCGCCGTTGTTGGTTCCGCAGGCCACGAGTCCCGAGGCGGCGGCGGCGGCGATGGTAAATCTCCAGTTGATCCCGAACATTGCATTCTCCCGATACGATTGTGAAAGGACGTCGCGGGTTTAACCGGCGACCGAATGCAATGCACGGAAAAAACAGGGAAAATCAGGTCAGTCGGTGTGGAGTTCGACCTGGTCGCCGAGGTGGGTCTTCACGTTCGCCGCGAAGATTTTGAGATGGTCGAGGGCGCTCCCCTCGACGTCGATGTGGATCACGACCGGTCTTTTCGCGGGGTTGAGATACTTCACGTTCCCGTCGAGTCGACCTTTCTCCCCAAACCGGGCGGTGAGGTCGACGTCGAGGACTTCCCGCTCCCCGCCGCGGATCGTTCCGGTCGCCTTGCCGATCCGGATCGAGTCGCCGAAGAACTTCGGTTGCACGACGGTCCCGTCGGATTCGAAGTCGACCTCGACGCCGCCGGTCCTCCCGAGGTGGACGTCGACGACCCCGGTCAGGTTTTTCATCACCACGTTGGTCTTCGCGATGACCTTGAACGTGAGGTCCTCGAAGTGGATACCCTCGAGGTCGAGCATTATCGAACGAGGGTCGTCGCTCTCGGTCCGTTCGTCCTTCGGCGGCGAGAAAGTGTTCTCGAGCGACGTTCGTCCGTCCTTCGCGGCGTGGAGGGTGAGGGTGGAACCCGTGAGGTCGGCGCGGCGGAAGCGGACCACCCCGTCACGTACCTGCGTGAGGTTCGCGTCGATGACGGCGAAATCGACGCCGATCACCACGCGGCCTTCCGGGTCGGCGAAGATGACATCGCGTATGTCGGCCTTCACGTTTCCCGGCGGCCACGACAGCTCGAGGTGCTGGATCTCGCCGACCGTGAGGGAGCCCGGGATCTTCTCCGAAACGTTCGCCTCGATTTTCTCCGCGATCTTCTCACGGCCCCACGCGGTGTCGACCACGACCAGCCCCGCGATGACCGAAGCTCCGGTGAGCACCACGACGATGGCGAGGAGAACGAGGAGGGTGCGCGCGATCGCGGCTGAGGGTCGAACTGTCATGAAGCGAACGTAGGGACGTCGGGGGGGCGGCCAACCGGCTCGCATCGCTCGCATGGAGGGGGGGAAGCGGGCCGGTTGGTATAAAACCCCGCCTCAATTACCGTGGCGTCAACCCTTGCAAGGAGCGGTCGTGAACAACCCTTGGATCCCCATCGTGATGGTCGGTCTCACCGCGTGTTCGGCGAGCCCCACGCGATCGCAAGCGCCCCTGTCGGACGACGAGGAGGCGCTTCTGAGGCTCGACGCCGAGCATGCCGCCTACATTGCCGAGACGGCGTTGCCGAGTGAGATCGGGGTGAACGCCTCTGCAATCAAAGAGCCGCTGGAGAAGAAGGTGCGGGGGCTGCAGGAGTTGGAGCAGGACTACGAACCGTTCGCCACGTCGCAAGACCCGGTCGCTCGGGCGCACGCGCACCTCAGGGTCGGGCAGCTCTACCTGAACTTCGGATGCGAGCTCGCGACGATCGAGGCGTCGCCCACGATGCCGGCCGAAGTCGGGACCGCGTTTCGTTCGGCGCTGGCGGACCAGGCGCGGCCGATGGTCGACAAGGCGCGCGCGGCGCTGCAGAAGGACCATGAGGGGGGAGGGGAGTACCAGGAGCAGCTCGTCGAGCTACGTGAGGGGTGGTCGGACGACCTAGGGCGGCTCTGCACGACCACGAAGGCGGCGTGGGCGGCGGCCTCTAGACCGAAAGCCCCGGCGGTCGCGGAGCCGACCGTCGAGGAGTGCATGGGGGAAACCTACGCTCCGGCGGGACGATGTGTGCCGGTGTACGAGGCCGCATGTCGCCGCGAGGAGGGGGACGCGTGCTACGCGCTCGGCAAGCTCGCCTTTGCGGCCGGCGACCGCGAGGCCGCGGTACGGCAGTGGGAAGATGCGTGCGCAGTCGGCAGCGGCATCGCGTGCCATGCTGCGGCGTCGGTCGCGCTCCCGGACGGGCTGGACGGGTACGTGGAAACGTGCCGGAACGGCGGTCCGATTGGCTGTATGCAGGCGGCCCGTCTACATGGGGGGACGACCGGTCTGGAGGAGATCTGTCTACCGAAGCGTGGTCTCGCAGCGCACGATGTCGGCACCATGGAGGCGTGCGCGGCGGGCGACGCGCGCGCATGCTGGTCGCGAGCGGGCCATCTGATGGCGCAGAGCCGAAGTTCGCTGCCGAAGATCGAGATGACGGGGCTCACGGGGTCCCTGGTCGGAGGGATGGGGAGCTCCGGGACGCATCAGTGGGAGAAAGAGTGCGCCGAGACGAACGCCGTGTCGTGCACGATGTGGGGCAGTGCGCTCGCCCGGGCGGGTGAGGACCCGGTCCCCGCGTACCGACGCGGCTGTCAGCTCGGCCATGCATGGGGTTGCACCAAACTGTCGGACGCGCTGATTGCGCGCGGCGACGACGACTCGGTCGGGGAGGCGGTCGCGGTGCTGCGCTCGAGCTGCGACGACGGAAACACGACGAACTGTCGGACCCTCGCGAAGCTGTTTCGCGAGGAGGGGGGACCGGTGAGGCGAAACGACGGGTGCGCGGCGGCCTATGGATTCGGGACCTGTGATCCGAACAACCAGGCGGGATGCGAGGTGGACGACGTCTTCTGGCCGAGCTCGAAGGGGAACGACTAACGAGCGTCGGCGGTGACGAGTCGCTCGACGCTCGCGAAGAGATTGGGGAGCCAGCGTCGCGCGGGCCAGCGTCGTCGCCATTCGCGAGAACTCTCGTCGCGGCGGACGTCGAAGCCGTACTCGGCGAGGAGGGCAGCGAGTTCCGCGGGGCGAAACGCGGAGCCCAGCGGTTCGCCGAGCAGCGCCGTGCCGGCGCCGACGAGGCTTCGCGGCGCACCCGGCCGAATGTAGGTGGCGAGCAGTCGCGAGCCGGCTGCGGATAGTTCTTCGATGACGCTCAGCGTCTGCCGGATGTCGGCTTCGGAGAGGTACATCGTCACGCCTTCCCAGACCCAGACGGTGGGGCGATCGTCGTCGAAGCCGGCCTCGCGCAGCTTCTGCGCGAGCGAATCGCGGGTGAAGTCGACGGCGACCCAGCGCAGGCGGGGGCGCGGGGGGAGGGCTTCTGTTTTGCGACGCTTGTAGGATTGGGTGGAGGGATGGTCGACCTCGAAGACGTCGAGCGCCTCGGAGCTTTCGAGTCGCCAGGCCCTGGCGTCGAGCCCCGCGCCGAGTAGGACGAGCTGGTGCTCGGGAGTTCTCGCCTCGTCAATTCCTTCGTCGATGGCGAGGGTCCGGTAGCCGAACAGGGCAGCGGATGCGCGCAGCACGCGGAGCGCTCGGCGGTCGAGGGCGGCGATGTAGCTACGTGGGAGGAGACGTTCCACCCACGGGTCGGAGAACGCCGGGATTAAGTCGTCCCGCTCGCAGAGCGCCCGAGCGGCGGCGACGATGCAGGCGGTAGCGCTGACGCGTCCGTCGATCAATTTGACTCCCGCTGTTCGGTGACCGCGGTCACTCGCCCGCGTCGCGCTCGCGCACGGCCTCTTTGAAACCCACAGACTCGGCGCGTTCCTTGAACGCGAGCCCTTCGGGCGTGTGCCGTGCGATGCCGTCGAACAGCGTTGCGAGGACCTGGGTCGAACCCATCCCCATGTTGTCGAACGCCTGGTTGACCACCAGCTTGTGCATCATCAACTGGTTGAGCGGGACACTCGCCATGCGCTTCGCGAGCGCGTCGACCGTGTCGTCGAGCTGGTCCGCCGGCACGGACTGGGTGACCAGCCCGATGCGTTCGGCCTCCTTGCCGTCGATCGTGTCGCCAGTCAGCAGCATCCGTTTCGCCCGCTCGGCCCCGACACGGTAGACCCACATCATCGTCGTGGGGCATCCCCACACCCTCGCGGGCGGGTAACCGATGCGAGCGTCGTCGGCCATGACCACCAAGTCGCAGCAGAGGGCGATGTCGCTGCCGCCCGCCACCGCATAGCCGTGCACCTTACAGACGACGGGTTTGTAGCCGCGCCACAGGCTCATGAAACAGCGCGTGTTGTCGCTCATGAGCCGGTAGTCGACCATCGGATCCCACGGCATCTCCTGGGATCCGGGGACGGGCCTCGGCGCCTCCGCGAATACCTCGAGGTCGTAGCCCGCGCAGAACGCGCGGCCGTTTCCCGACAGGACGAT
>CAYPJU010000082.1:0-27465 GCA_964411125.1 uncultured Bradymonadales bacterium
GCACCCGGCACCCCGCACTCGGGGCGCCTGGGCTGGGTTCTCGATGCGCTGCTTCGCCGGGCGACGCTCGGCAGCGACTCGAACGATTCCGTTCGCAACTGGGAAGACCGATTGAGCCAGCCAGCACCGTGATTCGCATCCTCGCCGGGGGCGAAAATCGATGTCTCCGGTTTCCGCGCCGTCGCACTGACGAGCCCGGGCGGGAACACTGCGGGCGGCTACAGTTTGATGGGTGAGGCGAAGCCGGCGGGCTTCACGGCGATGAGCGAGCAGCGGAGCGCCTGAACGACGTTCTCGGCCGTGTTTCCGAGCAACATCCCGGAGAGCCCGCGGCGTGCGACGGTCCCCATGACCAGGACGTCGACCGTGGCGCCTTCCACGAACTTTGGAATCGCAGTCTCCGCCCGCCCATGGAGGTGGTGCACATTCTGGTTCTCAGTGCCGGCCTCCGCGAGAAGCGCATCGAGCGACTTTCGGCTCGTCTCGGCCCCACGCGCGATCGCCTCCTCCACCTCGGACGCCGCCACGTTTGCCCACGGGCTGTGGCGGAGGAAGGACTCGTGCGGATAGTCGGTGCACGCGATCACGTCGAGAGCGCCGCTGCAACTCTGCGGCGAGCGAGCGCGCGGTGCGGATGAGGCTCACGGCGAGTGCACGCCCCTCGTCGTCGCGAGGCTGAGGATCGACGGCGACTGCCACGCGGATCTCTTCGCGATGTCGCTCGATCGGACGGCTCAGCCAGACCGGGCAAGGACACTTGCGGAGCAACGTCATGTCGATCGCCCAGAAGCCTTCGCCGCGCCCGGGAAGCTCCGCTTCCTTGATCAGCAGGTCGTGCCGCTCGCGCAGCACCTCGCGGATGATGCGAACCGCGGGCTTCTCGTCGGCCACGAGCTCGACCTTCATCTCCAGACGATCCTCGGAAAGATCGAGCTCCTCCAGCGTCTTCGCGACGGACTCGCGAGCGCGCTCCAGCAACGCCGCCTCGTGCTTCTCCTGAAACTCCTCGAGGTGCTTCGGAAAGGCAGGGCATACGACGAGCACGCGCAGCGCGGCGTCGTTGTTACGAGCGAGGCTGAGCGCCTGCTTGAGACCCTCGGTCTCGTCCGCGGTCGAGTGGCTGGCGTACAGGATGCTCTTGAATTCACGCATGGACGTCTCCGGAAAAGAGGCACGACGCCGTCGAGTCTCCGAACTCGATTCGTAATTGTCAAACAGTAGGCTGAACGATTCGTTATTAACGAGTCTTTGGTTCCATATTCCCGAAGATTGCTACGAGCGCGAACCGAGCGATCGAAAGAATCCTGTTCTTTCTATTCGGCTCATCGCGGACAGGGCTTTCTCACGGCGGGGTCTCCATCGCGACCACCGCCCCAATGAGCGGCGCGCAGCCCGTCAGCAGGACGAACGCACCGTGCATCCAGTTCCCACGTTGCGCAGGCTTCGCCAGCAGCGCCGCGAAACCCCACGTGGCGGCCGTGAAGGTCGCACCCGCCAACGTCCCCAGCGCAACCTCGCCCAGCGTCCCGGGTGCGCCCATCGATTGTCCCGCCCCGAACACCCCCAGGGTGACACCCGCCGCGGCACCCACGATCGCACCGGTCGTCGGCGCGACCGGACTGAAATCTCCGGCCGACAGCGCCAGCGCGCCGGCCGTCCCGAGCACCAACCCCAGCCCCCCGGCCGCGACGCCGCCACCGACCCCCGCGGCGACCTCCCCCACGACCCGCCCGGGCGGCACCTGCGCCGGCGCGACCGAAGGCCACAGCGTCGACATTACCAGGACGGCAGACACGATCAGCACGCAGCGCTTCATTTCGATCCTCGTCTTCGGCCCCGAAGGGCGATCCACCCGTCAAAAGAGCAAGCCGCGGGCCAATCCGGAGATCGGCGCGACGACTGGTGATGCGAGGGTTGGCGCGGTCTGACGGGGGAGGGCGATGTACGCTGGATGCACACCCACTGTGCATCAAGCGTGCAACGTCGAAACGTTTCGACGTGGGTCGGACCGGTGAGACGCGTCACACGGTGCTCGCTTCCTCGAAGAAGAGCTCGCGGAACCATTGATGCGCCGGATCCGTGTCGAAGCGTCCGTGCCACCCGAGCAACATCTCGCTCGGTGCGGGGCCCTCGAACGGGGTGCGGGTCCAGGTGATCGGCCAGAGCTCGGCGAAGTGACGGGCGGCGAGCTCCGGGACGGTGAGGACGGCGTCACTCGAGAGCAGGGGGAGCGGTGACGCCAGCCCGTACGGAAGCCGCAGCGCGATCCGGCGTTCCCGCCCCGACTCGGCCAGCAGCTCGTCCACCCAGCTTCCACCCCTGCCGGTCACGGAGACCATCACATGGGGGAGCTCGCAGTAGTCGTCGAGCGTCAACTGCTCACCCTGTAGCGCCGGGTGATCGGTACGGCCGGCAACGACCCACCCCGCATCCGACCTGGAGGGCAACATGCGAGTGACGAGCCCGCGAGGCGCGGCGAACGGGGGGACCATCGCGATATGGGTGCGCCCGTGGAGTAGGTCGTCGCCCAACGTCGGAGACGGCGCTACCACGGCGAGTGAGGCGAGCGGCGCCTCGCGTTGCATGCGCTCGAAAAGGCTCGGCAGCAGAATAGCGGACGGGATGTCCTGCAGGGCGACGGTGAACTGCTGCGTGAACCCGCTCGGATTCGGGTCCTGGGGAGCCTGCAACACGGCATCCAGCGCCAGTAAGCCACGCTCGAGCAGCGGAACCAGCGACTCTGCGCGTGGTGTCGGCACCATCCGGTGTCCGTCGCGCACCAGCAACGGGTCGTCGAGCAGCTCCCGCAACTGCCGCAGCGAATGACTCATCGCCGATTGGGTCACGCCGACGCGCTCGGCTGCCCTGCCGACGTGCTCTTCCTGCAGAAGCGCGTCGAGCGCGGCGAGCAGGTTCAGATTGACGCTGTGGCGATGCATATGAGCCGCATTAATTAAAATGTTGAGAAATATGATTTTGGCGAATGATAGCGACATCCGTACCTTTGGAAAAGACGAAGCGAAACAGAGGAGACCATGATGCCCATCGCTCAGACAACCAGTTGGCTCGCGACGGTGGCGCGCTCCGGCCGCGCCCGAAAACCTCGCCAACAGGCCCGACAGGAGAAACATCTGGTGCTGTACGAGTACGAGGGCTGCCCGATGTGCAGGCGCGTTCGCGAAGCGGTCACCGATCTGGGGCTCACCGTAGAAGTGCGGCCGTGCCCGGTCGGTGGAACGCGCTTTCGCCCGGAGGCCGAGGAGCTCGCCGGAAAGGTTCAGTTTCCGTTCCTGGTCGACCCAAACCACGACGTCGCGATGCTCGAGAGCACCGACATCGTGGAGCACCTCTACAGAAGTTACGGCGATGGAAAGGTGCCGACATGGTTGCTGGGAGGCAGTTTCGTGATGACCTCGCAACTCGCCTCGATGCTCCGCCTCGGGCGGGGCGCGTTTGCTCGACCGAGCCGTCCCGCAGACGGATTGGTCGAACTACGGGGCAACGAATCGGATCCCGCGGCGCGCCGAGTGCGGGAGGTTCTCTGCGAGCTCCAGGTGCCCTGGGTGCGGACCGCCGGTGAGCTTCGGTTTCACGACCCGAGCTCCGCGACGACGCTCGAGTCGGCCGACGAGATCATCGATTGGGTCCGCGCCGCGTATGCCGACGTCCCCTAGAAGGGGTTGTCCGATTGTCTGCGATGGGTTCGAGCTTCACAGCGCGTGAGTTTGGCGCGGGGATGGCTCGGCTCCAAAGTTGCTCTCAAATTGGACCAGGGCCACGACCCAATCGTGACCTTCGCGCCGTAGTCTGGGTCGATGGATATCGACAAAGGCTCGCGCTCTCCCGAACTCCTTCGACCGATGCGCCTCGCCGTCGCGCTCGCTCACCTGCCGGCGATGCTGTGGGCCGCGATCGCCGGCTTCGTCTCGAACCTCCTCGCCTTCGTCGTGACGCGACGGCGGAGCTTCACCTTCCTCGACGGAAAGATGGAGGTGTATTTTCTCGGCGGCGCGCTGGCCGACTTCGTTCCGCTCGTCTTTGGCGAAGCTTTCTGGACGATTCGCTACGACGGATACCTCATCGACCCGGGCGGACCGGCGATGAGGAGGTCCCTACGCCGGCACCTCGACCGTCTGCCACCGCGGTCGATCGACGGTGTGCTGGCGACGCACGGGCATGAGGAACACGCTGGCAACGTCGCCGCGGCAGCAGAATACGTGGAGGCCCCGATCTGGTGTCACCCGAGCTGCGAAGCGGCGCTGCGTGATCCCCCGAATCTCTCGCTGCCCCGTCGACTCGTCATCGGACAACCGAGGCCCTGCCAGGCGGTGATGGAGTCGTTCACGGATCGGCTGTCGTGCCGGACGACGACGCTCGAGGTGTTCGCGGCGCCCGGACATTGCGATGACCAGATCGTACTCTACGATCCCGTCGACAAGGTCTTGCTGGCCGGCGACGCGTTCGTCTCCGAGACCTTCACGACCCCGAACGCGGACGTGGACAGCATCGCATGGATAGCGTCGATGAAGCGCCTCGAACGCCTCGACATCGAGGTCCTCGTCACCGGGCACGGTCACATCTTCACCCTGCGTGAGGACATCCCGGACGTCCCCGGGGTGGTCGTTCGTCGGGATCCGAGCGAATGTCTCGCGGACAAGCGACGCTTCATGGAGATGCTGCGGGGGCGGATCGCGGATGGCGCGTCGCGAGGGCTGACGACGAGGCAGATCAGACGTCGCCTTTTCTCGCACGGCGGCATCGGGAGCCGTCGGGGAGCATTTCTAGACCTTGCGGCGTACTGCCTCAGCCTGGGCGAGTTCTCGCGCGACGAGCTAATCCGAACGTACCGACGACGCCCGGAGCGATGACGGAGGCGGGAGAGCTACGATTTTTCAGTTCGTACTGAGTTCCGGTTTCATGTCGTCAGGAGGTTGGTTTGGTCGAGATCGGCTGGTCGATGCCGAACCGTGTCCTCCACCACGAAGTCGAGAGGAGAGCCGGGCGGGTTCGGCTTGAATGCCGACGATGCGAGGGGTACCAACGATCGCGCGCGTGGCGCCGAGTACACTGCATGCACGCTCCCCGTGCATCGAGCGCACGTCCGACGCCAACTCCACGCGATCCTTGCCGGCGCGAGCCGGCGTGCCGCGAAGCGGCCGGTCACCGCACGCGCGAGCGTGCGGCGCTCCGCGCCGCCACCAAAAGCTTCGCTGATTGATCCGAACCCACCCGGAACGACGGACACGATGAAACCGGACGCACCGCTCGACCCGGAGCTGCAGACGACGCGTCTCACGTTCGAGGGGGAGACCCACGAGGTGCACCACACCGACACAGGCAGTGGCGTTCCCGTCATCGCGCTTCACGGCGTTCCGGCGTCGTCCCGAGACTTTCGCTGGTTGGACGCCGCGATCGATTCCCGGCTGCGCATGCTAAGGGTCGATCTGCCTGGATTTGGCGCGAGCGCCCCTCGTCGACCGAACGCTCCCAGCTACTCCGGGCTGGCGACGGTCGTCGTCGAGCTCTGCGACGCGCTCGGGCTGGAGGACGCGATCGTCCTCGGCCATTCCCTCGGAGGGGCCGTCGCCCTCGAAGCCGCCGCGCGTTCGGACCGGATCGAGCGCCTGGTGCTCGTGAATTCCTCGGGGCCCATCCAGCATCGCGGCAACTTCCCCCGGCTCTATCGCGCGATGAACGCGCTGGGGGACCTGCACCCGCTCGCCCGCCGGGCGGTCCTGGGGCTGGGGCGACCACTGGCTCGTCAGGTCGGCTTTTCGAAGCGGATCGGTGACGCCGAGCTCGTCTACGCCGCTCGTCTCGGAGCCGCCTACGAGCCGGCGCGCTTCGGCGAGCTGCTCAGGGAGCTCGGAAAACCGACGCTCTCGTTCTGGGCGACGAGAGACCCCGCCATCCAGCCGGCCGTGGCCGAAAGCATCATCGCCTGCGGCCCCCATGTCGAGGGGGTCCGGATCGACGCGAAGTCACACAACCTGCAAGCGACCCACGCCATAGAGGTCGCGGAGGCCCTGGTGGGGTGGGCGACCGCGTGAGAGCCGAGAAAACCACGTCGCCTGCCGTGTTTCTCCCCGCTCCTACGGCTGCTCGCAACAGCGCTGCTCGCCCGCCTTGCAAGCCTCGTCCGCCTGTGCGTCGGCGAGCTCCTCGTCCCCGAGTTTTCGGTCGACCTCGGCTTTCATGCAGAGCGCGTCAGCCCAGGACTTACTGCCCTTCTCGGAGGCCTCGAGTCCTCTCTCGAGAATCGGCCGGGCATCCTGGTACTTGCCCTGGTTGGACAGCATGTAGCCGAGGTCGAGAAGGTGGGACGGGTTGAAAGGAGCGATCGCCGAGGCTTTGCGCTTGTACTCGATCGCCTTGTCCGGACTCTTCGCGACGTGATGGATCAGCGCCGCTCGCGACCACACGACCTCGAAGTCGGGTGCGAGGGAGACCGCCTCCTCGGCGAGCTCGATCGCCCGCTGCGGCTGCCCCTCCTTGTTGGCCTGTTTGGCGTCGACCAGTAGCTGCGCCGCCCTCGCCGGCACCAGTTGGAATCCCGACGGCGGACAGTGGCTGCCGCACCGGTACATGTTGGAGAAGACCTGCGTCGTTTCGGACGCACCCCCGCAGCGAATCCACCACGCGTCGACGATGTCGGCGGGCTTTTCACCAGCCCCGGGAGCCGCGGGAGACTGCGAAGGCACCGGCCCGACGTTTCCGCTGCGCTCGACCTCGAGAGGCCGGCTGCCGTCAGGGCATGCCAGGCGTGCTCGCCAGAGCTGCCCGCGAGAACCACCCAGGGGGCCCCACTCGAGTGGATTCTGCTTCGTCAGGCCGTAGCCAGCCTGCGAAGCGGCACACTCGTTGACCGCCACGGGGGTCATCACCGACGGGCACGGATCCGTGGCCTCCGTGGGTCCGTCCGCTGGACCGGCATCGGCGGGCTGCTCCTCGGAGGCGACCTCGACGGCCGGTTCATCGGCCACGGTAGGAGTCGTCGAATCCGAGGGCTGGGTCGAGGCTCCGCACCCGGCCAGCAACAGGCACGAAAGTAATCTGGATGAATTTCGCATTGTGGGACATCCCCTTACGTCGAGTCTAACACCACCCGGTGCGGGTTCGAAGGGGGGAGAACGCAAAAAGGCCCGTCCTGAGGACGGGCCTTAGAGCGGGCGACCGGGCTCGAACCGGCGACAGCTAGCTTGGGAAGCTAGTACTCTACCAACTGAGTTACGCCCGCAGCGTTGCCAACTGTGCTCGCGAGCCCCCGCAAAGTCAAGCCGATGATGGGGGGGGCGAACGATGCCCGGAGTCCTGGCCGAGGCCGTTCGGAGCTCCGGGCGGCCGCGTGCGATCAGCCGACGAGTTTGACGACTTCGTCCTGAAGCGAGCCGTCGACCCAGAACTCTTTTCCTTTCTCGATCATGCCCCAGTAGTCGGTGTCCTGCATGATCTTCATGTTGATCTCTTCGAGCGTCGCGACTTCGTCGACGTCCGCGTACCAGAAGAGACGGTTCGCGCCGAAGAGCTCCATCCCGAAGTGCAGCTCGACGTCGTAGTTGTCGTTGAAGTACGCGTTGAATTCGGTGGCCCAGCCGAGCGCTTTGGGGACGTAGGAAGCGTTCTTGAGGGTGGCGTGTCGGGTAAATCGGATCATGTCGTTCTCCTGAAGGAAAAAGCGTCACGAGACGTACCGAGACCACCCGCCGAATGCGGACCGCCTGACCTCGGACTTCACTATCTCTGAATGAGGGATCGATCTACGGGATCAAATCGGGGATAACAACCTAAAAATACGGCGTTTTTTTTTCGAAGCCGCCTCGGGTGGTGGCGCCCCGTTCAGCGATCGGTGGGCATGGGCCACTGGCTGTAACGTCGGGGCGTGTTTCGGTCAGTAACAGACGCACCTGGTGGTGGTCCCCACGGTCTCGACCTCCCAGTGCCGGTACGCCATCTCGTCGCAGCAAACCTGGCAAGTTTCCGGGTCCACCCGATCCTCACACCACGGGTGCAGATGCTTCACCCTTTCGCCGAAGAGAAAGACGCTCGCCGCCAGGAGGCCGGCGAGCACGAGGAGGAGCGCCAGGGCGACCTTCGACGATCGAGACCAGCGGGGGCGGGGCGTATCGTCTGTCCGTGGGTTCATGCTTCCTCGTCACCGGCCGGTTCCGGATGCCTCGTTCGGTGCTCCGCGACATCGCGCGGGGGGCTCGCGAGCAAGGTGGTTGCTTGAATTGGAAGGGGAGGATGAGGCATCCTGCTCCCCATGACCACCTGGATCTACATCGCCTTCGCCGCCGTCGCCGCCATCGCGGTTCTCCGCTTGTTTCGACGAGGTGCCGACGTCGCGGCGGTCGCCGCCCACGCTGCTGCGTCGGGGGACGTGACGCTGCTGGTCGAGCAGATCGAGGCGAGCGACGCGGACCCGGCGACGAGCTGGGACCAGGCGATCGCGAGGCTGTGGGAAGCGTACCACCGCGAGACCGCAGCACGGCTGGTCGTCGAAGGAGCCCGTCGTTCGCAGGCCCCGGTGCTCCAGTACTGGATTCAGCGCTTTCTCGAGGTCGAACCCGAGATCGCCGAGGAGCATTTCACCCCCGAGTTCCTCGACCGCTACTACCGTCCCGAAGTCGCCGCGAAATGCGGCCGCGGCTGCGGCTGCGGGTGAATCGGCCCCCTGCCGGTTCGACCCACCGGCTGCTCGCCCTCTTCAATCGATCGTCCGCACCACCGCTTCGGTCGCATCCCACAGTTTCGCAGCGAGGTCCATGTCGCGACCGTGCCGCGACGATTTGCCGACGTTGACGTCGACCAGATACTCGCCGTCGATCAGGCTCGGCTCGGCGACGGCCGCCGCCCACACCTGAGTGGCAGCGCCCTGCGGAATCGTCTTGAGGGTGAGCGGCGCGAAGAGCCCCGACAGAAACTCCATCGCCTTCGAATGGCGAGTGAGGTTGGTCGGGATCGACCCGGGATGTAGCGCCACGGCGATCCGCTCCGAGTCCCCGAGCCTGCGGGAGAGCTCGCGAGCGAAGAGGATGTTGGCGAGCTTCGACTGGCCGTATGCCGGGATCGGTTTGTAGCCGTCCTCGTAGGCGAGGTCGTCGAGCTTGATCCCCTGCTTCGGGGCGAAGTTGTGCCCTTCGCTCGCGACGCAGACGACGCGCCCGTCGGCGGCGAGGGTGTCGATGAGGCCGTCGATCAGGATGAAGTGGGCGACGTGGTTGACGAAGAGCTGCTTTTCGCAGCCGAACAGCACCTCGCGCTTCGGCAGCATCATGATGCCGGCGTTGGCGATGATCGCGTCGAGAGGCTCTCCGTGGCTCCGCACGGTGTCGATGCAGGCCCGGATGCTCGCGGGGTCGACGAGCTCACACGTCACGGGGACGGTGTCACCCTCCACCTTCTCGCACGCCTCTCGCGCCTTGGCCTCGGTGCGCGCCGACCCGACGACGGTCGCACCGCGCATCGCCAGGACCCGCATCGTCTCGAGGCCGAGCCCCGAATTGCAGCCCGTCACCAGATAGCGCTTGCCGGTGAGATCTACCCCTTCGGTGACCTCCTCGGCCGTCGAGGCCCACCCGTATCCGCTCGCTCCCTTTCCACGAAAAAACGCAAGAATGCTCATTGTTTCACCCGTTCAGGTCGCGGCCATTCTTTCACGGAAGGAGGACGGGGTACAGGTCACCGCGCGGCGGGCAGCGCCCGATGGCGGCGCTCATTTTTGGATGGGCTCTGGCCGCCGCCGTCACCGGGGACGGGTCGAGGTCCCCTTCCCGACGTGGCCGCGCCGATTACTTCGGCCAGAGAAGGTAGACCGCGGGGCCGCTCCCCTGGACGAGGTACGGGCGCTGCTCCAGCGGCCGGCCGGTGTGCAAGCTGCCGGTGGCGGCCGGGCGAACCTCGCCCCACTTCAAACCCCACGCGTGCAGCGCGCGAGGATTAGGAACGTGGCGTTTCACGCCCCCTTCGATGACGAAGACGGGGGGCCCGTCGCTCACGAGGGTCGGCCGATGCGGCAGCGCGGCGCCCGTTCGAAACGACTCGAGCTTGCGGTCGCTCACCTTGATGATGTCGTTCCACTGGAAGCCCCACGCCTGAAACGACTCGGGGCTCGTGACGTGCCGCTTCACCGCTTGGCTGCCGTCGTACGGCAACCGCGGCGGGTCGCACCGAAGAGTCTTTCCCGCTCCGAAGAGCTCGGCGCTCTGCCCGCCTGTCGCGTCGTGCGCGTAGGCGTAGACCTTGCGCGCCACCCCGTCCATCAGACCGTGCGGCACTTTGGTGTACCACCCGTGGGAGCAAGAGCCGATCGCCGAGCAGAGGTCCTGGCGATGTTCGTTCGCCCGCGCGTTCGCGCCATGCGCTCCCTGCGTGAAGACGGGGCCACCGATCGAGACGTACACGTCGAGGGCCGCGTCGGGCGCATCGGGGTCTTGCGTCCATCCGGCGATGCCGCCGCAGTTCGCGGCGTCCAGGTAGCCACGCGGCGCGTTGCCGACCGAAACGTTGCCGTCCGACGCCGCCCACGGCGCGAGCTCGATGTGCAGGTGGTCGTGATGAGGGTGGGGGCCCGAGTAGTACCGGTGTTTCGGCGCCGGTCGATGCGCGCCCCAGCTCGTGCGGTCCCACACGATGAACTCGATCCCCAGGCTCTGTGCGTTCTGGATCAGGTAGTGCGCGATGGGATCGCCGAGGTCGTTGTCGGCCTGACCTCGGTCGAGAGGGACGAAGAGATCGATCGCGCGGCCCGATGCGTGGACCGACAGCTCGCCGGCGTTCGCGGTGTTGGCCCGGCAGGCATACCCTCCGTAGCTCACCGCGCCTCGGAACTTCGCCTTCAGATGCTCGGCGAGCGCCCGGGTGCCGGGCAAGAGCGACCCGGTGCAGCGGCTCGGCGCCCCGGTGTAAGGCAGATGCTGCTGGTTGCCGGCGCTGACGACGCTGTTCGGCGGTACCCACCGCCCCGAGTGGGCCGCGAGCGTCGTCGTCGCCCCCTCCGGGATCTCCAGCTCTCCTTCGTGGGCGTGAGGCTCTCCGGCCCCGACGACGATCCGCGCGAATTCGACCTCGCTGTTCATCCGCAGTTCCACCGCCGTGGCGGAACGCGGCAGCTCGATGACCCCCTCGTGAGCGGCCGGGTCCTCGTCGTCGACGAAAGTCGAGACGTCGGCCCAGTCCACGACGACCTCGCCGCTCGCGTCCAAGGCGCGAATCTGAGCGTCTGCGAGCGAGACGTGGAAATCGACGTTGTCGAACGGTCGCTCCGCTTCGAGGCGTGCGAGGCCGAGCCCATCGGTCACGTAGAAGACCTCCGTCTCTTCGACGATGGAACTCTGGACGCTACCGACCATCCCGTCGACGCCGACGGCGCCCTGGCCACAGCCGATGGCGAAGGTGATCGAGAAAAACAGGATCCACGTCTTCTGCATCTTCATTCTCCGGTTGTCACACATCGTCGCACATCTGCCCACACCCGACGCAGGAACCATGCCACGTTTCCAAATCCAACCGTTACAAGGGGTTACGGAGCCCGGCCGTGCGCGGTTGAACGCGACCCCTCATGGCATCGATGCCGCATGTGACACTCGAGCCTCAAGGGACCGCTCACCACCGCGCGTGACGGGGGCGGCGGAGGCGGGTGTTACGCCGCCGAACGCCCTCGTGATACATCTCTCGTTCCATCCACCCACGGAGGCCCCATGTTCGACAAGATTCTCCGCTCCGTTCTTTACCCCCGCGGCTATGCGATGCCGGCGCGTGATCCTGGCGCGGGAGTGTCGGGGCTGGAGAAGATGACGGTCGACACCGCACAGGGAGAGGTGGAGGGCTGGTTTCTCCCGCGGACGACGGACGGTCCACCCGGCCCCGGGGTGATCTTCGCGCATGGAAATGCTGAGCTGATCGATCACTGGCCGGAGTTCATGCAGCCCTATCGCGAAATGGGCGTGAGCGTGTTGTTGGCGGAGTACCGGGGATACGGACGGTCGGCGGGGGATCCCACGCAGGAGCGGATCACCGCCGATTTCGTCGCCTTCCGCTCGTGGCTGGACGCACGAGACGAGGTGGACCCACAGCGCGTGATCTACCACGGCCGATCGCTCGGGGGTGGCGCAGTCGGAGCGCTCGCCGCCCGCGTGCCACCGGCGGCGCTGATCCTCGAGTCGACCTTCACGTCGGTCGCCGACATCGCGTCGGCGTTCATGGTGCCTCGAGGCTTCATCGCCGATCCGTACGACACGATCGGGACGATCGCCGCCAATCCCGGATTGCCGCTTCTCGTGATGCACGGGGACCACGATTCGTTGGTGCGTCCCGAACACGGACGCAAGCTGGCATCGGCCTCGGAGGCGAGCCGGCTCGAGTGGTTCGATGCCGACCACAACGATTTTCCCGGTGACGTCGACCGCTACTGGTCGGTGGTGAAAGAGTTCGTGACCGATATCTGAGGCTCGGCGCCTCGCTCCTCAGAAATCTGACGGCTCGGGGGGGAGGTCGGAGACGACGGTCGGTCTCCGATCTCGGCGCCGCGCGGGGAGGTCCGCCGCGAATCCGGCGGGGGCAGATTCGTGGCATGGAAGCTGCTCTACGGTTAGGATGACCGAGAGAGCCGTATGAAACTTCGACGAACCACCAACCTGATCCTGCTGCTGGCCGCCCTCTTTCTGGTCGCCTGCGGCCGCCCCGAGTTCGGGACCTCGACCGCCGCGGGAGACGACGTTCTCGATACGGACGTGGAGCGCGACGAGCCCGCCTCCGATTCGGTGAACAACGGGTCGGGCGCCGAGGAAGATCCGGGCGCGGCCCCACCGGTCGACGCATCGAACAACGATTCCGGCGAGGGAATGCAGCCGACGCCGGACTCGGAGAGCTACTTCGATTCGGACGCCGACCTGGCGTTCTCCGTCTACCAGCAGGTGGCGGCGGGGGGACGAAACGGCGTGTTCGCTCCGCACGGGATCGCGCGCAGCCTGGTGGTACTGCACGCGGCGTCGGACGCCGACACGGCGGCGATGATCGAGGCGGCGCTGGCCGGATACCTCGGGGCCGACATCTACCAGTCTTTCAACGCGAAGGACCTCGAGCTCGAAGAGCAGGGACAGGTCAGCTCGTTTCAGATGGTCGGTGCGGTGTGGGCCCAGAACGACATCGAGGTCGACGGGGACTTCGTGGACACGCTGGCACGTCACCTGGGGCAGCGGGTTCGACTCGTCGATTTCCAAAATCCCGATGAGGCGCGTGTCGCGATCAACAACTGGTACAACGAACAGACGGGGGGCCGGCTGACCGAAGCGCTCGCCCCGCGTTCGGTCGACGAGACGACGCGGTTCGTGGTCACCGACGGTACCTGGTTCGCCGCGCCCTGGGGTTTCGGAGGGTTCGACGAGGCGAACACCACGTACGAGGTCTTTCGGGGGAGCGAGGCGGACGTGCAACTGCCGATGATGCACACGACGGCCGAGCTTCGCGTGACGGACGGCCCGGACTTCGACGCGGTGGTGATGCCGTACGAGGGCGACTTCTCGCTCATCGCGGTCGTCCCCGACGACATCGAGTCGTTCGAGGCGGGCTTGCAGCCCGAGCTGTTGGACCGGCTGGTGCAAGAGGGGACGGTCGCAACCGTGGACCTGGCGTTCCCGCGCATCGAGGTTTCGGGGCGGGTATCGCTGGCTCGGGTAGCCGATTCGATCGGACTCGCGACGCTCTTCGACGATGCGGAATACCCCGCCCTCCTCGACGGCACGCGGCCAGCCGACGCCCATCATCGCAGCAGGCTGCTGTTCGACGAGGCGGGCACCGAAGCGACCGGGTCGCCGGATCCGGGCGACCGCGACGACGACGGGCTCGGGGCGGGCGCGAACGCGATCGAGGTTCGGTTCGACCGACCCTTCCTGTTCGCCGTGCGTCACGACTCGACCGGGCGTCTCCTGTTCATGGGGCGTGTCGCCCAGCCGTGAGGGAGGGTCTTCGAAATGACCAGACGATTTGGACGGTCTGCAGCACTGGTTGTGCTGCTCACGTTTTCTTCGTGTACGGAAGCTACGGGCGTCGAAGGGGAAGGGGACCAGGGCTGGAACTTCCCTGAAGGCGACGGGTCCCGCGACAGCGGCACCCGTGACGCGGACACGGTCCCCGACGCGAGCACGACGCCAGATGCGAGCGCCACGCCCGACGCGAACGGTCCGCCCGACACCAGCACCTGCCTCGCGAGAGCGCCGAAAGTGCATCGGCCGGCCGACGCGATGTGCGACGACGAACGAGATCCCGGGAACGGGGGCTCCGCGGAATTCGGCGATTGTACGTCCGACGAGGATTGCACCGATGGGAACAACGGGCGGTGCGGCTCGGACCGCGATTACGCCTACTGCACCTACGACGAGTGCTTCGTGGCGGACGATTGCGGCGGGAAGGTGTGCGAGTGCGAGGGCGGATTCCGTAGCGACGGGAACCGATGCATGGGGGGCAATTGCCTCGTGAACGCCGACTGTCCCACGGGATTCTGCAGCCCCACGTTGGGTGACTGCGGCCACTTCGACGGGACGGTCGCGTACTTCTGCCGAACGTGCGACGACGAGTGCATCGACGACGAGGACTGCCAGGGCGGCTACTGCGCCTACGACGAAGGGCGCGGCCACTGGGCGTGCAGCACCAACGAATGCGTAGGATGAGAGCGCGCGCAGCGGACCTGACGCTCCTCGTCTTCGCGCTGGCAGGCTGCGGAGTGCCGACCCCGGAAACCGAGGCTCCGCAGGCGTCAGGCGACCTTCTCGAATCGGGGCCGCTGCTCGTGGACGACGCCGAGTTCCGGCGTGAGATTCTCGAGGCGAGCCTCGTGAACCCCGAAAACGGGTACAGCCAGCTTCGACTGGCCAACTACGGACTCGGCGATGTCGGGTGGGATGCTCTCCCCGTCCGAAACTTCGCCGTCCGCCCGATGACGATGGGGGACGTGGGGGCGATCGTCGACGACAGTAGACGCCGCACGCCGGGGGCGTTCCAGGAGGTGTTCGACGAAGACGCGTTCGAATGGACCCGCGAGGGGCTGTTGGAGCTCGGCGAGCGTGCGTTCCACGAGTACCCGCTCACGATCGATTCGTCGCTGACCTCGGCCTACGACTCGCAGGAATCGGTCGACGAACTCGGGCTCTGGCGGGCCGAAGACGGCCGCGTCGGTGGGTTCGTCCGTGTTCGGTTGCCGGACGGCGCCGAATCGACAGCGTCGACGTGCGCCAGCTGTCACGCATCCGTCGTCGACGGTGCCGTGGTCGACGGCCGCTCGAACGCTCGCATCGACCGGAGCGCGATCGCGATCCACTCGCTGGGAGGGCGCGGGACCGACTGGGGCCCCGGGGTGGTCGACGTCACGGTGGACGGAGTGGTGAACCCGGTAGCGATCACCGATCTCCGCCCGATCCGCTACCAGCGCCGTCTGCACTGGGCAGCGACCCTTCACAACTCCCCCGAAGCCCTGGCGGTGCGGATCGAGACGCTCCTGATTACGTCGGCCAAGCAGGGGGCGCGGCCGCCCCGCGAGGTCGCCGTGGCGCTCGCCTACTACCTCTGGTCGCTCGGGGAGCTGCCGACGGAGCCGGATCTGGAGCACCCCGGCGCCGCGGTGTTCGAGCGCGAATGTTCCGCCTGCCACGCCACCGATGGTGGCGCTTCCGACCCCGTCGCCATCGCCTCGGTCGGCACCGACCCGGCGGTCGGCGAGTCGACGATGCGCGGAACGGGGACGTACCGCGTTCCGTCGCTGTACCGCGTGGGGGACCGGACTCAGTTCCTGCACGTAGGTCGGACCGGGTCCCTCGACGAATTGTTCGAGCCCGCCCGCATCCAACGGGTTCCCGGTCACGAATTCGGTACGAACGTAACCGTCGAAGAGCGACGCGCGCTGGTCGATTTCCTGACGACTCTGTAGCCCCAACCGCAACACAGCGCGCCAATAGCTTGCCACCGACCACGCCCCGGCGTTAAGCTGCGGCTCACGCTCGATCAGCGACAAATCACGGTAGCGAGGCTACGAAGCGATGAACATCACCTGCCCTGCCTGTGGCGCGGACTACAACGTCGACCCGACGCGGATTCCCGCGACGGGCCTCAACATGCGTTGCCCCAAATGTTCGAAGAGTTTCAGCGTCAGCCCCGACGGGCAGACGACCACTTCCGAACGTGTCGGGGGAGGGACCGTACTCGACGGTGGGGGACACTCCATCAAGGCCGAGAAGCTCTATGTCAAACGGGGCACCGGCAAGGTCTTCGGTCCGTTCGACCACAACGCCATCAAGATGATGCTCACCTCCGGGAAGCTCGGCTCCGACGCTGCGGTCTCGGCGGACAAGTCGAGCTGGGAGCAGCTCGTCGACATCCCCACGTTCTCGCAGCACATCAAGGAGAAGCCGCTGCCGAACATGGACGTCGAGAACCCGCGCGCGACCCAGATCGGGTGGACGCGTGACCCCGGCGCCGATCTCCCCGCCGCAAAAGGTGGGGACGACGACGCCGACCTTCCGACCTCGAAAGCGAAGCCACCGTCGCTCCCCGCGGCCAAGAAGCCGGGGGCGCCTCCCGAACTCCCGGCGGTGAAGTCGAGCACGTCGAGCGCCGGCCTCCCGGTTCGAAAGGCGAGCGATCTGCCGCTGCCGAAAGGATCGAGCGGACTGCCGACCCCCAAAGGGGGCGGATTGCCGACCCCGAAAGCCGACCTCCCCGCCGCGAAGGCGGACTTGCCGGCGACGAAGGCGGACCTGCCCACGGCGAAGGGCGAGCTCCCCGTGCCGGCGGGCACGAGCGCTCCCCTCCCCGTCCCCAAGCCCGACCTCGGCGACGATCTCTTCGGAGACGACGACGACGATCTGTTCGGTGACTCGAGCCGTGGTGGGGATGACGACGATCTGTTCGGCGACTCGAGCCGCGGTGGCGACGACGACCTGTTCGGCTCGCCGGCTTCCGAAGGTGACGACGACCTCTTCGGCTCCCCTCGCTCCGAGGGGGACGACGATCTCTTCGGCGCTCCGCAGGCGGCGCGCGAAGACGACGACCTGTTCGGTTCGCCGGCCTCCGAAGGAGACATCTTCGGTGACCCCCCTCCCGGGCAGAGCCTCGGAGTCGGCGAGAGCGAGAGCGACCTCTTCGGCTCGCCGTCGGAGGCGAGCGACGACCTGTTCGGAAGCCCGGGCGCCAGCAACAAGAGCGGCGACTTCCTCGGTGGCGACGCCGGCTTCAGCTTCCTCGACGACAACCCCGCCCCCGCCGAGGACGACTGGGGCGACGACCTCTTCAGCGACGAGCCGTCGGCGGCGGAGAGCCTCGGGAGTGGATCTTCGGCGGCCCAGGACTGGGGCGACGACCTCCTCGACATCGAGCCCCGACCGGCCCCCAAACCGAAGAGCACCGCCCCGGTGCTCGACGAACACGACCCGTTTCGGCCAGCCTCGGCTGGCATCCGACGGGACGAGCCCGCCGAGCCCGCAGCGGCCGCCGACGCCCCGGCGCAGCGAGATGGTGATGCACGCCGCGGATCCCTCGCGATGGTGGGCGGTATCGTGCTCCTCGTGGCGCTGATCGGCGGTGGCTACTACGCCGTCACCACATTCCTCGGCGACGGGGAGGAGACCGTGGAGACGGTCGCCGAGAAGGGACCGGAAGGACTCACGACGGATCTCGCGAAGCTCGACACCTACAAGGGCTACGCGCCTCTGACCGACAGCAAGGGCGCGCAGGCCGGGGGCGACGGTCAGTTGCTCTACCTGCAGTCCATGATGCTCGCCCGCTACCCCAACGCCGAGGTCAAGAAACAGGCCGAGGCGCTCGCCAAGAAGCTCGACGGCGCGAAGGACGGTTGGGAGGCGCTCGGACGTGGGGCGTTCGCGGCGCAGGCGGGCAACGCCGACGCGGCGCGCGGCTATCTCGAACCGCTCGCGAGCGGCGAACACGCATTCTTCGCCAACCTGGCGATGGGGATGGGTGACACCAAAGCGGTGCTCGCCGAGAAGGCGACGCGCGAGGAGTCGAAGCCCGAACCGGTCGCCGCCCCGCTCAAGCCGCTCGAGGTCCCGGGAGACGAGGAAGCGCCGAGTGGCACGAACGCGGGCGGTGAGGCTCCCGAGGAAGGGGCTGCGCCGGCCGAGGGTGAGGCCGAAGCGGGGGGCGACGAAGCGGCCCCCTCGGAGCCGACCCCCCCCGCCGAGAAGACGCCCGAGAAACAGGCCGAGGAGCAGCAGACCGACGACTTCAACGGCCTGGTCCCGCGCGGCTATGCTGCGCTCGACAAGGCGATCGCGGCCGACGGGTCCGCCGCATCCCCGTACTACTGGAAGGGGCGCCTCGCCCATCTGTCTGGCGACCGGAAGATGGCGAAAGAAGCGCTGAAGAAGGCCGTCGAGCTCAACCCGCGACACATCGCTTCGCTCGTGGAGCTCGGAGTCGTCGACTACGAGCTCGGTGACCTGAACGACGCCATCGACCGCCTCGAGAAGGTCTCCGGTGAGTTCTCGAGCGAGGCGTCGAACGTCGAGAACGCTCGGGCGCTTCACTACGGCGGGCTCGTCCATGTGGCCCGGCGCCAGACCGATCTGGCGATCGAATCGTTCACCAAGGCGCTCACCATCGATCCGAGCCGTTCGGACACTCTCCGAGCTCTCGCCGAAGAGTACGAGCGGGCCCACAAGTACAAAGAAGCGCTCAACTTCTTCACGACGAACAAGAACCTCGGCAAAGACGACCCGGAGGTGATGCTCGGGATCGTTCGCTCGCACATCGGGCTCGAGCAGTGGCCGCAGGCGGTCGCGACCCTCGAAGAGGGGCAGCGGAAGTTCCCCGAGGATCCGCAGTTCCCGTACTACCTCGGGCAGCTCTACATGAAGCGGTATGCGTTTGCCGATGCGCGCAAGCCGCTCGAGCGTGCGGTCGAGATCGACCCGACACTGCTCACGGCACACGCGACGCTCGCGCTGCTCGCGTGGCTGCAGGACAAGGACATTCCGAAGGCCGAATCGCACATCGAGACGATCGTGTCGTATCCGAGCCTCATCGACGCCGCGGTCGCGACCCAGGTCGCCGACTACTACAAGGAGTCGAACAATCGTCCGCTCGCCGAGCAGTGGTACCGAGAGGCGCTGAGCCGGAACCCGAACCACTGGCCCGCGCGACTCGCGTTGTCGAAGCTGTTGCTCGAGGCAGAGGAAGAGGAGCAGGCGCGGGCGTTGCTCGAGCAGGCTCGCAGCGAGGGCGTTCAGGACGTTCGTCTCTCGGCCTATCTGGCTGACGCCTACCGGCAGGCGGAGGACTACGACCGCGCGATCGACGAGATCAACAAGGTGATCGAGGCGTTCCCGAAGAACGAGGAGTACGTCTTCATCCGCGGACGCATCCACTTCGACCGCGGCAACTTCGACACCGCGCAGTCCGATTTCCAGCGCGCCTACGACCTCAACCCGAGGTATCACGACGCGTACTTCTTCGTCGGCCGGACCGCGTTCGAGCGTGGCGACCACGACAACGCGCTGCGGATCTTCCGCCACGTCCTCGACTACAAGCCGGACCGTGGAGACTACCGGTTCCTGATGGCGCGTACGCTCGAGGCGCTCAACCGCGAGACGCAGGCGCTCGACGAGTACCGCAAGGCGACGGCCGTCGACCCCGCGTACGGGATCGAAAACCCGATGGTCTACGTGTACCGCGGACGGCTCCTGTCGCGCCTCGGCTACTCGAAAGAGGGCAAAGAGGACATCGCTCGCGCCCTCGAGCTCGCGCCCGACAGCGTCGAAGCACAGCTCGCCATGGGTGAGTCCGACTTCCGCGACAAGGCATACGAGTCGGCGATCACGAACTACAAGAAGGCTCTCGAGCGCGAGCCGAAGAAGCCGGACGCGCAGTACAAGCTCGGGATGGCGCTTCTGTACACCGACCGTCGGCAGGAGGCTGCTCAGCGGCTTCAGCTCGCGATCAAGTACGGGTACGACGACCCCGAAGTCTACAAACGGCTCGGATACCTCTACCGAGATCTCGGACAGCGCTCCGACGCCCGCGCGTCGTTCACGAAGTTCCTCGAGATGGCGCAGGCGAAGGGGAACGTCCCGCCCGCTACCAAACGCGAAGTTCTCGACCAGTTGAAGAGTCTGTAGAAGGCACCCATGCCGCTGTCGATCCTCGTCGCGAGCGCGGAGCCTCGGCTCGTCGATGCGCTCAAGTCCAACCTCCCCGGTGACGACCGCGTCACCGTGGTGTCGACGCTGGCGGCCGCGCAAACCGATCTCTTCCAACACGTCTATTCGCTCGTCTTCGTGGACCATGCGCTGATGCACGGGGAGCCCAACGAGACGTTCGTGACGATCGACAGCGTCGTGGGGCAGGAGCGCGGGGCGACGGTGCTCTTGCTCCGGCAACCCGACCCCAACGCCATGCAGCTCGTCGACCAGCTCGATTCGTTCGTCGAAGCGGTCGACCTCAAGCAGGGACGCGACGCGTTCGACCGAAAGATCCGACAGTTGCGCTCCGACCTCGCGGCACGGGCGGTCTCCAACCGCGACGACCCTTCGATCTCGACCGACCGGCTGGCCCGCGAGGAGATCGACCTTCCCGCCCCCGCCGATGGCAGCCTCGTCGACGTTCCGCTCTCTCGGTTGCTCTACACCCTCTTCCAGCGAAAGGAATCAGGCGTTCTCGAGCTGAAGTACGCGACCCACGTGCTGAAGTTCGGCATCCGGGACGGAGAGCTCGTCGTGGGCGGCGACTGGGAGCCCGCCTCCGAGCTCTTGACGGCGTTCTCCTGGTCGCACGGCCACTACGACTTCTCCCCCGATGACGTCGAAGGAGAATCTCGCCCGATGCTGCCGCTCATCGCCGAAGGGTGCCGTGATCACGCCCGCCAGGGGACGATCACCGAGACGATGAGCCCCGTGATGCGGCGCTATCCGGTCCTCAGCAACCTCTGGAGCGAGCGCGGCGAACAGTTGGACGATTTTCCGATCCTCCAGCAGGTGATGTTGCAGGTCGACGGGATCACCAACTGGGAGACCATCCTCTCCGGCCTGGGGGCGAAGGTCACCGACGGCTTTCGCGCGGCATATTTCGCGATGCAGACCGACATGGTGATGGTCTTTCAGTCGTCGGGCTTGCTCGGCGTCGCGATCAACTACAGCCGCGAGGTTCGCGCGGCGCGAGAAAAGGTCGGGCGTGCCGAGGTCGAGAAGACCAAGGCGTACCGCGCGACGGGGGACACGGCGCAGCGGACCAAGTTGGAGGTGGAGCTCTCCCTGCTGCGCGGAAAGTTGCGCGCACAGAGCCCGCACGAGATCTTCGGGGTGTGGGAAGGGTGCGGGAAAAAGGTGGTCCGTGACCGCTTCTACGTCCTCGTGAAAGAACATCACCCCGACGTCTACGGCGGAAACACGACCGGAGAGGTCAAGGAGATCGCCCAGGACATCTTCATTCTGGTGAAGAAGGCGTACCAGGACCTCCTCGGCATCGAGGGGGAACAGACGGTCCCGCCGCCCGCGGGGGCGGGCGCGTCGAACGACACCCGGTCGGAGAGGAAGAGCACGCCGGCGCCGAAGCACGAGCCCAACCGCCAGGCACCCGGCCGACAGCGGCTCGACACGCCTCGTTACGCCGGCCCTTCGAAGAGCGAACCGGAGGACGACTCGCAGGAAGAGGTCGACGTCAAAGAGAAGCTCGCGATGTTGTCGGGGTTCCGCAAGAAGCAGAGCGCCCGTCGCCGCCTGCGCACGTACGGTGGAAACTCGGAAGCGTCCGAGGAGAGCTCTGCCGCAGACTCGCTGGTCGAGACGAGCTCTGCGGGAGCGAACGCCGCGTCGGCGGCCGAATCGACCCCCGAGCCCGAACCCGAACCCGTCGACGAGAGGCAGGCGAAGCTCGACAAGCTGTTGAAGCGGGCACAGAAGGTGGGGCATCCCGACGCCCCCACCCCTTCCAAGGAGTTCTTCGGAAAGGGCTACGGCCACTACCGAGAGGGGCGGAAGCGAGAGGCCTTCGCCGCGTTCAAACGCGCATACGAGCTCGACTCCTCCGACCCCGCCACCATGATCTTCTACGCCTACACGAAGTTCATGTTGGATCCGTCCCTGATCGAGGAGACCGAAGCGATGCTGCGCGACGCCCTCTCCAAGGGGAACAAGCAGGCCGCGCCCGACGGTTTCCTCTTCCTCGGGCACGTATTGAAGGCCAAAGGAGAGGCCGAAGAGGCCTACAAGATGTTCAAGCGCGCGCACCAACTCAACCCGGCGTCGCGGGATGCCGAACGCGAAGTCCGCCTCGCGGAGAAGCGCGGTGCGGGCAAGAAAAAGGCGAGCGAGCCCGAGGATCAGGGGCTCTTCAAGGGCCTGTTCAAAAAATGAGAAGTGTGGCGTAGTGTGGCCCTTCAATTCCATTGAGGACCTGAGATGGGCAAGATCATCGGTATCGACCTCGGTACGACGAATTCCTGTGTAGCTGTGATCGAGGGGGGCGAACCGATCGTCCTCCCCAACAGCGAGGGCTCGCGCACTACCCCTTCCATGGTCGGATTCACGGAGGGGGACGACCGCTTCGTCGGCCAGCAGGCCAAGCGACAGGCGATCATCAACCCCGAGCGCACCGTCTACGACATCAAGCGGCTCATCGGGCACAAATTCTCGTCCGACGTCGTCGACCATCTGCGCGCAACCCTCCCCTTCGAGATCACCGAAGCCACCAACGGTGACGCCTGGATCGGCGTCAACGGGCAGGAGTTCTCGCCGCAGGAGATCTCCGCTCAGATCCTCCGCAAGATGAAGGCGACCGCGGAGGACTACTTCGGCGAGGAGATCACCGAGGCGGTCATCACCGTGCCGGCGTACTTCAACGACGCCCAACGCTCGGCGACCAAGGAGGCGAGCCAGATCGCCGGGCTTCGTGTCCGGCGGATCATCAACGAGCCGACCGCCGCCGCCCTCGCCTACGGGTACAATAAAGACACCGAGTCGAACCTCGTCGTCTTCGACCTCGGCGGCGGGACGTTCGACGTCTCGATCGTCGCCCTGCGGGGCGGGGTGTTCGAAGTGTTGAGCACCTGCGGGGACAACAACCTCGGGGGAGAGGACTTCGACCGAGCCATCCTCGACTTTCTCCTCGAGCGCTTCAAAGACGAGACGGGCATCGACGTCTCGCAGGACAAGATGGCTCTGCAGCGCCTCAAGGAAGCGGCCGAAAACGCCAAGTGCGAGCTGTCGACCCTCAGCGAGACGAACATCAATCTGCCGTTCCTCGCCGTCGACGAGGAAGGGCCGCGTCACCTGTCGCTGCAACTGTCGCGATCGCAGCTCAACGATCTCGTCTACGACCTGGTCGAGCGCCTCGAGCGACCCTGCAATCAGGCGATCAAGGACGCTGGCCTCCAGAAGTCGGACATCGACGAAGTGCTGCTCGTAGGGGGGATGACCCGCATGCCTCTCGTGCAGGAACGCGTCGAGAAGATCTTCGGCAAGCGCCCGACCAAGGGGGTGAACCCCGACGAAGTCGTCGCCGTCGGTGCGGCGATCCAGTCCGGTATCCTCGGCGGCGAGGTGCGCGAGGTGATCCTCCTCGACGTCACGCCGCTCAACCTCGGCATTCGGGTCGCGGGCAATCGCCTCAGCACCATCATCGCCAAGAACACCTCGATCCCGACCCGTGAGACGAAGATGTTCACGACGACGGAGGACAACCAGGAGCTCGTGTCGATCGCCGTGCTACAAGGGGACAGCGACCAGGCCTCCGGTGCGAAGATGCTCGGCAACTTCAACCTGACCGGAATTCCGGCAGCTCCCGCCGGCGGCCCTCGCATCGAGGTCGCGTTCGAGATCGACACCGACGGGATCGTCTCGGTCAGCGCGCGAGACCTCAAGACCAACAAGTCTCAGTCGATCACGGTCGAAGGGACGTCGGGCCTCTCCGACGAAGAACTCTCGCGAGCCGTCACCCGCAACGCTTCCTAAACGCGGGCTGTCGCCCTCGTCAGAGGCTCTGTTTCCACTCACTGCATTGAAGCGAGGCGCCCCGATTGGTATCCCTTGGGCCGCCTGAAGTGGAGGTATGCGTGAAGCAGGCAACTGCGCTGTTCTTAATTCTCTTCCTCGCGGCCGGATGCGGTCGTGACAAACAGACCGACGCCGACGCCGGCGATGGCGGGTTCGAGCTCGAGGAGAAGGTCGATTCGGGCACGGACCTCGAACCGGACGCTGGAGCTCAGACCCCCGACGAAGGGGGGACGAGCTCCGACCCCGACATGACGTCTTGGTCCCCCGAGGAACGCGAGGACCTGCGCTGGGTGATCGTCGACCAGGAGGCCGAGGTCGACGGTGGACTCAGCCAGGACATCACGTTCGAAGTTCCCCAGGGCGCGGTGTCCGTCGTGGTCAACGTCGCCGGGAATCCCGGGGAACTCTACACGCTCGCAAAATGGCAGAACGGCGACGGCGAGTTCGTCGTGAGGGACGGCTGGGTCGACGCCGACCAGGGCGCACCGTCGCTCTGCCTGTCGTGCGACAACCGCGTCGCCTCTTCGGCTGCGACGTTCGCCACCATCCTCCCGAACAACGAGAGCGTGACGCTCGTCCCCGGGCCCCACACGATCTCGGTCTACGGGTTCACACAGTCGGGCTTTCGCGTCTCGCCGCTGACCGGTGGGCGACCGAAGGTGAGCATCGTCGCCAAGATGGCGGACGCCGATCCGACGAGCGGTACGCTCGACGTGAACTTCCACTTCACCGGAGCTGGAGGCTTCACCGCCGCCAGCGCTCAGGACGACCCCGAGTTCCAGGCGGCGATTGAGGGTCTGCGGGGCCTCTACGAGCAGGTCGGAATCGAGATCGGCGTCGTGACCTACACCGATGTCTCCGACGAGTTTCTCGTCATCGAGAGCGTCGACTCTCCCACGAGCGACATCCACCAGCTCTTCGCGCTCTCCGCGGACCAGCCGCGAAACGCGCTCAACGTCTTCTTCGTCGAGGAGCTGATCTCGAGCTTCGGCGCCGGATTCGGGACGATCCTCGGTATCTCCGGCGGAGTCCCGGGGCCGTCGACGGCCGGGACTTTCCGTAGCGGGGTCGCGATCTCGTTGAAGACCCCCGACAACATCGACGTCCCGATGTTTCAGGTCCTCGGCCACGAGATGGGGCATCACCTCGGCCTCTTTCACACGTCGGAGATCGATTTCGGGTTCGGACCGCGGATCCACGATCCGATCGAGGACACCGCCGAAGACGACGAGTCGCTGCTGATGTTCAACAGCGGCGCCGGAACGGTCCTGACGACCGAGCAAGGCCGCATCATGCGGCTCAACCCCTGGGTTCGACACGACGGAGGCGAATGATGCGACGGACGATTGGAACGCTTTTCTTCGCCGCGACGCTGACGCTCGCACTCCCTGCGGGTGCCGACGAGTCGGCGCTCGACCGGATGCTCGGAAACATCGAGGCGGTGCCGACTCGGGTGCAGATGGACCGAGCCCTGGACAACCCCTCCGCGCAGCTTCGGCAGGCCGCGGCCGATTCGAACCGCTCGGTTTACCAGCGGCAGCGGGCGATCACGCTCCTGAGCGCGTACCCGGACGCGAGCACGCGCGCGTTTCTGGAGGCGACGGCCGCGGACACGTCGCTCGACGTGGAGCTGCGAAAGCTGGCGATGTACACCCTGGGACGCGCGTTCGGTGGGAATCCGACCGACGCGAAGCTCGCCGCGACGGTCGGGACCTACGTGGCCGACGGCGATCCGAAGATGGCCGCGTGGGCGGTCCGGACGCTGCGCTGGATCTCCCACCCCGACGCCGGGGCGATCCTCGAGAAGGTCGCCGCGGGGAGCGACGCCAACGCACGGCTTGCCCGGCGGGCGCTGTCGAAGCGCACCGACGCTGACTCGAGCGAAAATGTGAGGTGAGCTCCCGGCGGGGGTCAGTCGAGGCGCGCGCCGGGTCGCACGCGGTCGTCGACCGGGCGCCGTAGTTCGGCACGCCCCTGGCGATGCTCGCGGATCGCATTTTTCCAGGCCCCGTAACTGCCGCCGTCGCGCCACGCTGCTTCCGCCGCGTCGGCCATGTCCCAACCACCCTGCGCCAACTGGTACTCGATCCACGCCCACCGGACCGACGTCGCTCGGACGTCGACTTCGCGTCCGAGCCCCTTGTGGATCGCCTTCATCTTTGCTTCGAGCGACTTCGAGTCCTCGAAGGGAGCGCCGTCGAGTGGCGTGTTCTTCTTCGCGACCAGCGGGCTCATTCCGAGGGCGACGCTGCAGATCTGCGACAGCTCGCCGACGAAGTCGATCATCTCTTCGATGTCGTCCATCGTCTCCTCGGGGTACCCGAACACCATGTAGAGCTTGAGCTGCTTGAGGCCGTGATTGCGCACGAGCCGCGCCGCATGGCGCAGGTGCTCGTCCTTGATCCCCTTCTTCGCGATCTTGCGCATCCGGGCGCTCGCGCCGTCGCTGGCGACGGTGAGCGTCTTCACCCCTCCCTGGACGAGGAGCTCGACGAACTCGTCGGTCAGCCGGTCCGCGCGGAGGCTCGACAGGCCGATCTGACGGCCCGACTCGACGATCGGCCGCACGATCTCGAGGATCTGCGGATGGTCGGTCGTCGCCGCCCCCACAAGGCCCACGCGGCGGGCGTCGTCGGGGATCGTCGCGAGGACGTCCTCGGGGGCGACGGTCCGCATCCCCATGTTCGTCGTTCGCCGCATGACGCAGAACGTGCAGCCCCGATGGCATCCGCGCGCGTTCTCGACGAGGTGCATCGACGTGAGCTCGGTGTTCGGGGTGTGGATCGCCGCGAACGCCGGCAGCTCCGAGTCCGCGACCTGCGCGACCTGGATCAGCCGCTCGCCGTGGATCGATGGGACGTACATCCCGGGGACGAGCGCCATCTCCTGCAGGAACGTCTCACGGTCGTGCGCGACTCGCCAGCGGTCCACGATCAGCCGCATCAACTCTTCCCCCTCGCCCATCACCATCACGTCGCAGAACGGCGCGACGGGGAGCGGGTTCGAGAACGTCAGCGGTCCGCCGATGACCACGAGC
The DNA here is from genome assembly GCA_964411125.1 of uncultured Bradymonadales bacterium. GTDB lineage: Bacteria > Myxococcota_A > Bradymonadia > Bradymonadales > Bradymonadaceae > JBFIHF01. Next base: position 27,031 of record CAYPJU010000082.1, read on the forward strand.
GGCCACCCCGCCCCGCGGTCCGCCGCTCGAAACGGCAGCCCCGCCAGGTCCATGCACTCCAACATCCCCACGATCTCGGTCTCGTACGCCACGCTGAACGCCACGATGTCAGCGTCCGCGACATCGTGCCCCGACTCGTACGTGAACAGACTCGTCCGCGAAGTCCGGTATTCCTCCGGCTCGTCCGGCAAGAACGAACGCTCGCACACCACGTCCGCCATCCCATTCAAGATCCGGTAGATCGTCTGATACCCGAGCGAGCTCATCCCCACCCGGTACGGCGACGGATACACCAACGCCACCCGGAACGTCCCCTCCCCAAAGATCGTCCCGCGCTCGTCCTCCAACAGCGCGTCGACCCTCTTTTCCAGGTCGTGCCTCATACCGGCGCTTCGCGCCGGTGGGGGACCGGCGCTTCGCGCCGGTGGGGGACCG